>DASYBK010000047.1:0-5761 GCA_036500805.1 Acidobacteriaceae bacterium
GAGATGGGAGCAGTGAGCCGATGAATGATCCAGAGGAGATCCGCATTCAGTACAACGACGAGATGCCACGCGGCGCAAAGATCAAGGTGATCGGTGTGGGCGGCGGTGGCGGCAACGCGGTGAATCGCATGATTGCGGCCAAGCTGGAAGGCGTCGAGTTCATTGCCGCGAACACGGATGTGCAAGCGTTGCAGCTCTCGCAGGCGCCGGTGAAGCTGCAGCTTGGCGTCAAGCTGACGAGCGGTCTCGGTGCGGGCGCGAACCCCGATGTCGGTCGCCGCGCCGCGCTTGAAGATTCTGAGAAGATCATCGAGGCGCTGGAAGGCGCGGACATGGTCTTCGTCACCACCGGTCTTGGCGGCGGCACGGGGACGGGCGCGGCGCCGGTGATCGCGTCGCTCGCCAGTGAGATGGGCGCGCTCACGGTTGCCGTGGTCACACGGCCCTTTGGCTTCGAAGGCAAGCGCCGCATGCAGCAGGCCGAGCGCGGCATGCAGGAGCTGCTGGAGGCCGTCGACACCATGATCGTCATCCCCAACGAGAAGCTGCTGGTGGTCGCCAAGGACGCAGGCTTCTTCGAGAGTTTCCGCGTGGCGGACGATGTGCTGCGCCAGGGCGTGCAGGGCATCTCGGACATCATCACCATTCCGGGCATCATCAACCGCGACTTCGCCGACGTGAAGACCACGATGCACGGCATGGGCTATGCCGTGATGGGCACGGCGATGCGCTCGGGCGCGAACCGGGCGATCGAAGCGGCGCAGGCGGCGATGGCGTCGCCGCTGCTCGAAGCGGGAGCGATCGATGGCGCGAAGGGCATCCTGATCAACATCTCCGGTTCCAGCAACCTGAAGCTGAGCGAGGTAAACGAGGCTTCGACGCTGATCCAGAACGCCGCGCATGAGGAGGCAAACATCATCTTCGGCGCGGTGCTCGACGAGAGCATGGGCGACGAGGTGAAGATCACCGTCATTGCGACCGGCTTCCGCCAGGACCTCCCGAAACGGGAAGAGTCGTCGCGCGATGCTCGCTCGGTCAAGCCGGAGGCGCCGGCCTTCCTGAACCTGGATGTGCGGCCTGCGGTGCCGCGCTTTGCCAGTGAAGTGGCGGCAGAGACAGCCCGCGCAAGCCACGCGCCGGAACCAGCCACGGCGTATGCGTCCGGCTTCGGCAGCCAATCTCTTGCTAGCCTGGAATCCGCGCCTGGTTTCGAACCGATCGCCATGCATGCTCCAGCGCCTGCTCCGCGGCGGAAAGAGGCAACGGGTCCCGCCGAGGCTCCGTCCGCGGAGGATTCGGCGATAGGCGGCTTCCTGGAAACTCTGAGCGCGGATGAGAATCGCGCGCGGGAGCAGCGCCGCGCCGACGAGGCGGAGCTTGAAGAGCTGGATGTGCCCGCGTTTATGCGGAACGGCGGGCGCTGACAGCGACCGGGGATATTCCCGGCAAACCATTGCGGCAAGGCGACGGTCGTTTGGTCCGGCGGTTCGTTTGTTTCTGCGAACCGCGGCAGCCTTGCCCGCCGAATTGCAATGCCGGGGGAATCCGGCTGATACACTGAAGCATCCCACTAAAGCTTGAGGGTACTTCCTCGTTCCGGTAATAGTACCGAGGTAAGTACCGGCGTTGTAATGTCAAGAACGCTCAACCAGCGGGACGGTAAGCTAAATTAGGCGTGGGAATGTTTCCGGAGGCGGCGAATCTGCCGATCTGGAAATCCCTGCGATACTGAGGCAGTCATCCGGGGTTCATCCAGCAGGGGCTTCTTTCAATGGGTAGGATCTTCTCATCTTTTCTCGCTTGCGTGGTTGCCATCGGGCTTGCCGGCGCCGTGTCGCCGGCGCATGCGACGACCACCACGGTTCATCACCGGAAGACGGCCCGTATGCGCTCGACCCGGCGGGTTCACCATGCCGCGGTGACGGTGCGCACGCGGCTGGTCCGCGGCCGCGATGGAAGGCTGCATCGCGTGGCCGTGCGGCATCGCTACTACGAGCATTTCACCGGCGACTCCTACGCCGCGACCGACATTACGGCGGGCGATGTTGCCGGGGGTGAAGACCCTGTGGTCCGCGCGGCGCTGATCTCCGCGCTGGGCAACATGAACGGCACCGCGCTGGCGATTGATCCCAGCAACGGGCGCATTCTCGCCATGGTCAACCAGAAGCTCGCGCTTTCGAGCGGAGCCGAACCCTGCTCCACCATCAAAATCTCTGTCGCACTGGCCGCACTCGAAGAGGGCATCGTTACCAAGGACACACCGGTGAACCTGGGCGGATGGTCGATGACCATGACCGAGGCCCTGGCGCACTCGAACAATCTTTACTTTGAAACGCTGGGCCGCCGGCTCGGCTTCGAGCGTGTGCGCCACTATGCCAACCGGTTTGGCCTGGGCGAGCTGGCCGGCTGGAACATCCCCGGCGAGCAACTGGGCGTGTATCCCAACCAGGAACTGCCGGAAAAGCTGGGCGGCGTAGGCCGCATGTGCTCCTTCGGGCAGAGCGTCTCCATGACGCCGCTGCAACTGGGCGCGCTGACCGCTGCGATTGCGAACGGCGGCACGCTCTACTACTTGCAGCATCCGACAACGCCGGCCGAGGCGGTCAACTTTACGCCGCGGGTGAAGCGCGTGCTGAATATCAAGCCGTTTATCCCGGACGTTGCCAGCGGCATGGGCGGCGCGGTGGCCTACGGCACGGCGCGCTCGCTACGGGCCAGCTTCAACGAGCTTCCGGTACTGGGCAAGACCGGCACGTGCTCCGAGGATGGGACACGTTTTGGCTGGTTTACCTCCTACGCGGACACCAACTACGGGCGCATTGTGACTGTCTTCTTCCTCGAAGGCGGACGGCCGACCTTTGGACCGAAGGCCGCGGAGCTGACCGGCGTCTTCTACCGTAATCTTTGGGATCACAGCTACTTTGCAGAAAAGAACCCCTCGGAAGCACCCGCGGCGGGCGCTATGAGCCAGGCGCCTACAGCGACCGGCGCTATTCAGTAGCCTCAGTTCATCTGATTGTCATAGCGGCCTCCCATCGGGAGGCCGTTATCATTTGGGGTGGTCCTGCATCCATACATCAGCATGAAGATTCTGACAGCGGCAGAGATGCGCGCCGCAGATACGGCGACGACGGCGGAGTACGGCGTACCGTCCATGACGTTGATGGAAAACGCCGGCGCGGCGGTGGCGCGCTTCGTGCTGCAGCAGCAGCCTGGCCTGGAGCAGGATGGGGCGCGCATCGTCACGCTCTGCGGCAAAGGTAACAATGGTGGTGACGGATTTGTGGCGGCGCGCATTCTGGCCGAGGCGGGCTGCGATGTCGCGGTGCTGCTGCTGGGGAGCGCAGCGGACCTCAAGGGCGATGCGCGCCTGGCGCTCGATCGGCTGAGCGCGGCGGAACTGACGCCGATAGAGGCTCCGGATGAAGCGGCCCTCGCTTCGCCCCGCATCATGGAATTGCTTGAAGGCGCAGATTTGTTTCTGGATGCGGTGCTGGGAACAGGTTTCCGTCCGCCGATGCGCGGTGTGGCTGTGGCGCTGGGCGAATGGCTGGCGGCGCATCGGGAGACGCCGGTGGTGAGCCCAGTGGTGAGTGTGGACCTGCCCTCGGGCGGGGATGCCGATAGCCGTGCGATGCGCCAGGAGGGCGCCTACCCGTCGGATGCCGTGGTGACCTTTACCGCTCCGAAGCTGGCGCATGTCTTTGGCTTTCTGACGCGCGGGCCGGTGGTTGTTGCCGGGATTGGATCGCCGGAGGACGTTGTCCGGTCACAGACGAACCTGCATTGGGCTGGGAGCGCCAAGCGCATTGCCGAGGCGCCGCGCTCTCCAAACAGCAACAAGGGAATGTATGGGCATGTGGGCATCATCACCGGCGCACGCGGCCGTGCCGGCGCAGCCGCGATGGCCAGCTACGCGGCGCTGCGGGCCGGTGCTGGGCTGGTGACTGCCGCCGTACCCGAGTCGATCCTGAATACGGTTGCGGCGATCGCGCCGGAATTGATGACTGAGCCGCTGGCCGAGACGGCGACGGGAAGCATTGCGTCGCGCAACCTGGATGGCGAGGCTGGCCGCGGTTTGCTGGACAAGAGGACGGTCGTGGCGATTGGGCCGGGACTGGGGCAGGAGCCGGAGGCGCAGCAGTTTGCGTTGCGGCTCATTGATCTTTGCGGCGCGGGAGACAAGCCGATCCCGATGGTGCTCGATGCGGATTGCCTGAACGCGATCGCGGAGCACAAGTACAACCTCGATGGCCATGGCCGCACCATCGTGCTGACGCCACATCCCGGCGAGATGGCGCGGCTGGTGGGCAAGACTATTCCCGAGGTCGAGGCAGACCGCGAAGGCATCGCGCGCGCCTACGCGACCGAGCATCATGTGACGCTGGTGCTAAAAGGCTGGCGTACGCTGATCGCGCATCCCGATGGGCGCATCGCAGTCAACACGACGGGAAATCCTGGACTCGCGAAGGGCGGCAGCGGCGACATCCTGACCGGCATCGTCGCCGCCATGCTCGCGCAGTACGGAAAAAAGGGCGGCGAACATCCCGCGGAGGCGGTCGAGGCGGCCGTCTATCTGCACGGGCTGGCGGCGGACTTCGCCGTCGCCGAGCGCGACGAGCACACACTGCTGGCGACCGAGGTGTGTGAGCATCTGGACCAGGCATTCCGCTTTCGCGCCCGGCAGCCCGATGGAATTACCTGGCTGCAGGGGTTGGAGCATCTTCGGTAATACTGTGCTCTGCGGAGGTTCACTTGGTGTGGCATTTCCTTTAAGAAAAGCCACGAAAGCGGAATACACCAATACAAAAATGCTCTGCCCGGTATGCTGGAGCACAGAATGCGGAAGCAGTGAGCACGTGAGGGCAAACCGATGACCGCTAACCAGACGGAGTTCGTGACGCACAGCAGCGCGGAGACGATCGAGGTTGGACGGAAGCTGGCTGCTCTGCTGACCCCGCCGAAGTTCCTGATCCTGCGCGGCGATCTGGGCGCGGGCAAGACCACGCTGGTGAAGGGGATTGCCGAGGCGCTGGACGCGGCGGATGCGGACGAGGTGACGAGCCCGACCTTTACGCTGGTGCATGAGTACGAAGGCACGCGCGAAAACAATGGGAAGCGCACGCCGGTGCGGCTCTATCATCTGGATCTCTACCGCATCGAGAGCGAGCGTCAAGTGGAGACGCTGGGGCTGGACGATCTGCAGGCCGAGGACAGCATTGTGCTGGTGGAGTGGGGCGAGAAGTTTCCCAGCGTGGTAAAGCGCAGCCAGGGCGAGATCGTGATGACATCGATAGATGGGGATACGCGGCGGATCGTCCTCAGGATGAAACCGTCGCCCGGGGTTGCCGCTGCTAAAACCCCATGATGTTGTAGCCGCAGTCGACGTAGGTGATTTCGCCGGTGATGCCGCTGGCGAGGTCCGACGCGAGGAAGACCGCGGTTGTCCCGACCTCCGACTGCTGCACGTTGCGCTGTAGCGGTGCGCGCTCCTCGTGCGACTTCAGCATCTCGCCTAGGTCCTTGATGCCGCGCGCGGCCAATGTCTTGATGGGGCCGGCGGAGATGGCGTTGACGCGAATATTCTTGCGGCCCAGCTCAAAGGCGAGGTAGCGCACCGTCGCTTCCAGCGCCGCCTTGGCCACGCCCATCACGTTGTAGCGCGGAATCACTTTGGTGGATCCGTAATAGGTCATGGTGATGATGCTGCCGCCGGCGGTCATGAGCGGGGCAGCGGCGCGGCTGACCGCGATCAGTGAGT
>DASYBK010000048.1:0-7874 GCA_036500805.1 Acidobacteriaceae bacterium
CTCGCTTCTTTGTCCCCGTGCCGCCCCAGGGAGCCGTGCAACAGGTGGAAAGCCTGCTGCGGCAGCGACAACTCAAGAACGCTCTGCTGATCACCGCCATGGAGACGGTTCCGCAGGCGGTCTGGCTGACCAGCGGCACGCCTTCGCAAATAAGCGCCACTGTGACCGCCGCGCTCCGGCAGGCCAAGGTGGAGCGAGCGGTACCCGTGCTGGTGCTCTACAACATTCCTGGCCGGGATTGCGGTAGCTACTCGGCGGGCGGCGCGCAGAATACCGCCGACTATGAGACTTGGATTGACGCCATTGCGGCAGCCATCGGCGATCAGAAAGCCTTGATCGTGCTGGAGCCGGACGCGCTGGCGGATCTGCCCAGCGACTGCGGGTACGACCCGACGCAGGTGAACGTCCCGCAGGCGACAGCGGACCGATATACGCAGATCACCTATGCGGTGACGAAGCTGGAAACCGGATCGCAGACCCTGGTCTACCTCGACGCCGGCAACAGTCACTGGCAGGCGGTGCCGATTATGGCGGCGCGCCTCGCCCAGGCCGGCGTTCAGCAGGCGCAGGGCTTCTTCACCAACGTATCTAATTACAACCTCAACAGTTACGAAACCAAGTACGACACCTGGGTCTCTGAGTGCATCGCCTTCGCCAACAATCCGGACGATGGCGGATGGCGGCTGGGCAATTATTCCTATTGCGCCAGCCAGTACTATTCGCCCCTCGGAACGGTCGATCCGGACAATATCGCCACCTGGGTCTACACCGACGAGTGGTTTCAGCAGAACCTGGAAACCGCCGTCCCTACCACGCACTTCGTCATCGATACCAGTCGCAACGGTCAGGGGCCGCTCAATGCCAACATCTACGCCGCCGCACCGTATAGCCAGCCAGCCGCGGTCGTCCAGACCCTCACCAACGGCAGTTGGTGCAACCCTCCTGCACGCGGGCTGGGAACGCATCCCACGGCAAATACGGCTGCGCTCGGGGTTCCGCTCGGGGTTCCGCTCCTCGATGCCTATCTTTGGGTAAAGACGCCAGGCCAGTCCGATGGAACCTGCGACGCAGCGGGCGGAGCGCGGGCCTGGGACTATGCAGATTACACCCAGGCAGGATGGCCAACCAGCACCGCAGCCCAGGCGGTCTTCGATCCGCTATGGGGTCTCGACGATCCGATTGCGGGAGCCTGGTTTTCGCAACAGGCCCTGGATCTGGCACAGAGGGCCAATCCGCGACTGTTGCCCTGAGTGACAAGGTGAAGTGAACCGCGTCACCCGCGCCGCCGGCGCATCCGCCCGGAGAGCGGTCCCGTTGCTTTTCGTGCTCTTCCTGCATCAGAGTGGGATGGGAATGTCGCAACCACCTCCGTCCCGCTCCAACGGCGCACGCTCCCGCGCTGTGGTCTGCCTCTCCGGCGGCATGGACTCCGCCGTCTGCGCCGCCATCGCCGCGCAGCATCACGAGACCTACGCCCTGCACTTCAGCTACGGCCAGCGCACCGAGCAGAAGGAACTGGCCAGTGCCCGCGCCATCGCCACCGAGCTTCAGCTCGCCAAATTCCTCCCCCTCTCCATCGACATCTTCCGCATCATTGGCGGCTCTGCCCTCACCGACAACAGCATCGAGGTGCCCGACGCTCCGGCGGACGAAAACACTATCGGCGGAAGCATTCCCGTCACCTACGTCCCCTTCCGCAACGCGCACTTCCTCGCCGCCGCCGTCAGTTGGGCGGAGGTGCTCGGCGCCCGTGCCGTCTACATCGGCGCCGTCGAGCAGGACAGCTCCGGCTATCCCGACTGCCGTCCCGCCTACTACAAAGCCTTTCAGCAGCTCATTCGCACCGGCACGCGCGACGGCTCCATCCGCGTGGAAACGCCCCTTATCTCCATGCGCAAGCATGAGATAGTCCGCCGCGGCCTTGAACTGCGCGCGCCCTTCCATGTAACGTGGTCCTGCTATACAGGCAATCAGGCCGCCTGCGGAACATGCGAAAGTTGCATCCTGCGCCTTCGCGCCTTCGCCGAAGCAGGAGTCGACGACCCCATCCCGTACGCTACCGGCTGGAAGCAGACGGCCAACGCCCCAAAAGAATCCAAGCAATGACGAGGAGAAAGAGTATGACGAAGAAATTTTGGCTTGCCGCGGCCCTCATTGCCCCGCTGGCCCTGCACGCCCAGCAGCAGACGGGCTCTATCCATGGCCACGCGCAGGACCCCGCCGGCACGCCGCTCGCCAACGCGCAGATTCAGATCTCCACCGACGGCAAGACCGCCCTGTACACCTTCAACGCCGACCAGAACGGCGACTACAAAGGTGACAACATCAAACCTGGCACCTACGTCGTGACCATGTTCGTCAAAGGTCCCAACGACGCGAACTTGAAGCCGGTTGACCGCTTCGAGAACGTCAAGGTTGACGCTGGAGCGAACGTCACCCAGGACTTCGACCTCTCGCGCCCCGATTACATCAAGAAGCTTCCGCCCGATCAGCAGAAGGCGATTGCCGATGCCAAGGCCAAAAATGCCGGCATTGTGAAGGAAAACGCGCAGGTTAAGAACCTGAATGCTGACCTCGCCACCGCGCGCTCCGATATCAAGGACAAGAAGTTCGATGACGCCGCCACCCTGATGCAGCGAGACACCACCGCCAAGCCGGACGCCGCCGTGCTGTGGGTCGAGCTGGCCATCGCCCAGAACGGCCAGAAGAAGTACGACGACGCCATCACCTCCGCCAAGAAGGCGCTTGAAACCAATGCCGCCTCCAAGAAGCCCAGCCCCGAGATCGAAGGCGCGGCCAACAACAGCCTCGGCGAAGCCTACGCCGCCAAGAACCAGATTCCCGACGCCACCGCCGCCTACGATGCCGCCGCCAAGGCACAGCCCGCGCAGTCCGGCATGTTCTACTCCAACGAGGCGATCGTGCTCGCCAAATCCGGCGGCAGTGCGGATGCCGTAGCCGCTGCGGCCGACAAAGCCATCGCCGCCGATCCCAACAAGCCCATTCCCTACTACCTCAAGGGTCAGGCTCTTATCGCCAAGGCCACCGTCGATCCCAAGACCAACCGCATCGTCGCGCCTCCCGGCTGCGAGGAGGCTTACGAGAAGTACCTCCAGCTCGACCCCAACGGCCCCATGGCCGCCGACGCGAAGAACATCCTCGCCCAGATCGGCAGCAAGCAGGCTAAAAGCTACAAAGCGAAGTAGCTCGACTTCAGCACTCCACCACGGCGCCGCCCCAAAAGCGGCGCCGTCGTATTTGGAGTGCAAACCTAACCGGTGTCTAGTCTGGCAAAGGCAGGGTGGAGTAGTACCTCGGCAGTCCAGCCGCTCCTTGTCTCACTGACAACCTGGTGTCACCAACAACCTGGTATCACCCACAATCCGAGCGCAAAATAGAGCAGCGTGCCCACCATCCTTACCTACGCCGAAGCCGCCAGCCTCGTCCTGAAGCGAGCCCAGGAGCGAGCCCAGGAGCAGACCCAGGCGCAGACCCAGGAGCAAACCCACCATCTCGCCGCCGCAACTCCACGGCAAACCGAGCGAGTCCCGCTCCACGAAGCCCTCCACCGCGTCCTCGCACAGCCGATCCGCGCCGACCGCGATCTCCCGCCTTTCCACCGCTCCACGCGCGACGGCTATGCCGTCCAATCCGCCGCACTCGCGACCGGCGATTGGCTCCCCATCGCGGGCATCCTCCGCGCCGGCGAGCCGCCTCCCACCGCGCCCCTCGTGTCTGGCACCGCACTCGAAATCATGACCGGCGCACCCGTCCCTGCAGGCGCCGACGCCGTCGTCATGCTCGAACACGTCGAAATAGCCGACACAAAAATCCGCCTCAGCGAAGGCCGCAAAATCCGCCCCGGCAGCCACATCGTTCCCACCGGCAGCGAAGCCCGTCGCGGCGACCCGCTCGTCTCTACCGGAACGCGCCTCGCCGCGACCCACATCGGCGCGCTCGCCGCCGTCGGCGCTGCCCAGGTCGAAGTCTTCACCAAACCCCGTGTCGCCATCCTCGCCACTGGTGACGAGCTCGTCGAGATCGCCGCCACCCCCCAGCCCCACCAGATCCGCAACTCCAACAGCGCCTCGCTCGCCGCCCAGGTCACGCTAGCCGGAGGTAAGCCGGAGCGCCTCGGCATCGCCCGCGATCATCTCGACGATCTCCGCGCCATCCTCGACAGCGCGCAAAAATCCTGCGACCTGCTGCTGCTCTCCGGAGGCGTCTCCGCCGGCAAGTACGATCTGGTCGAGCAGGCGCTCGCCCAGCGCGGGGCCACCTTCCACTTCACCGGCGTGCGCATCCAGCCCGGCAAGCCCACTGTCTTCGGCGAGCTCCCACGTAAAGACGCTGCCCCGCTTCCTTTCTTCGGCCTCCCTGGCAATCCCGTATCTACGATGGTTACATTTATGCTCTTCGCCGCGCCTATGCTGCGCGCACTCGCCGGCGAATCGAACCTCACCCCCCGCTTCGCACAGGCCAGCCTCACGGAACCGGAATCCCCCGCCGACATCACCCGCTTCCTCCCCGCATACCTCGACGCCAACTGGGACCACGCCACGGTCCGTCGCATCCCATGGCAAGGTTCCGGTGATTTAGCCGCCACCGCCCAATCCAACTGCTTCGTAGTCCTTCCCCCCGACACCGCAATCGAAGCCAACAGCATCGTCCAGGTCCTTCTTCCATAGCCACAACTGCTTGAACCAAGAGCACTGTCATCCCGACCGGAGCGAAGCGTAGCGGAGGGATCTGCTGTTTGCCCACAGTGCATACAATCAGGGCCATCCTCGCGGACTCGCCTCTCCGCATACACTCACTCCATGGTGAAGAAAGCAGCCAAGCTCTCCCACTACGACAAATCCGGCCGCGCGCGCATGGTCGACGTCAGCGCCAAGCCTGCCACCCGCCGCGAAGCCACCGCCTCCGCCTTCGTCGCGCTCTCGAAAGCGGTCCTCAAAGCCCTGCCGCAAAACCCCAAAGGCAATCCGCTCGAAGTCGCCCGCATCGCCGGCATCCAGGCTGCCAAGCGCACATCGGAGTTCATCCCCATGTGCCACCCCCTCCCGCTCACCTTCATCGACGTAATCACCACGGTGACAAATAAAGGCGTGGCCATCACCGCATCCGCCGCAACCACAGCCAACACCGGCGTCGAGATGGAAGCCCTCACCGCCGCCTCCATCGCCGCCCTCACCATCTACGACATGACCAAAGCGCTCGACAAATCCATCACCATCGAGCACATCCAGCTGGAAAAGAAATCCGGCGGCAAAAGCGGCGACTATACTCGAATACCTGCAGAGTGAATCAGACATGCGAGCGCTCAGAGAGTTCCTCGTTACCATCGTCAATTGCATTGCGGTCATCATCATCCTCGCCCTATTGCTGCTGATGATGCCTCTGCTGTTTTGGGATGACGGAACGACCTTCGGCCGCATCGCTCGTAAGATCGGTCGCAAGGCGGACACTCCGACACAAACAAACATAGAAGCAAAGTCCCTGCCGAGCATCCAGCCTTGACGCCAGACCGTCGTCCCACTATCGTGTAACCCGTTACAAAGCAGCCCGTTTTTTCGAGGAGCCCATGCGCAAGACCCTTCTCACCCTCGCCCTGCTCGCCCCCTTCGCCGCCACCGCGCAGACCAAGGTCGCCGCCACTCCCGCGATGGGCTGGAATAGCTGGAACCACTTCGCTACCCGCGTCAGCGACAAAGATGTTCGCGCCGCCGCCGACGCCATCGTCGCCTCCGGTATGAAGGACGCAGGATACATCTACGTCAATATCGACGATGCATGGCAGGGCAAGCGCGACGCCCAGGGCAACATCGTCCCCAACAGCAAGTTCCCCGACATGAAGGCGCTCGCGGACTACGTGCACTCGAAAGGGCTAAAAATCGGCATCTACTCCGGGCCCGGTCCGAAGACCTGTGGCGGCTACATCGGCAGTTATCAGCACGAAGAGCAGGACGCGAAGACGTACGCGCAATGGGGCATCGACTATCTCAAGTACGACCTCTGCAGCTATCACGACATCATGAAGAAGGCCGCGCCGGGCGACCAGGCGAAGCAATACCAGATGATGCACGCCGCCTACGAGAAAATGCACAAGGCGCTGCAAGCCACCGGCCGGCCTATCTACTTCTCGCTCTGCCAGTACGGATGGGATTCCGTCTGGAAGTGGGGTCCCACGGTCGGCGGCAACTCCTGGCGCACCACCGATGACATCCAGGACAACTACATGAGCATGTCCAACATTGGCTTCTCGCAGGCCGGCCTTTCGAAATACGCCGCCCCCGGCCACTGGAACGATCCCGACATGCTCGAAGTCGGCAACGGAAAGATGAAGTACAACGAGTACCTCACCCACATGAGCCTGTGGGCCATCCTTGCCGCGCCGTTGCTCGCCGGCAACGACCTCTCACAGATGTCAGCCGAGACCAAATCCATCCTCCTGAACAAGGACGTCATCGCCATTGACCAGGATCCGCTCGGCAAGCAGGGCGACCGCGTCAGTGCAGAAGGCCCCTTTGAAGTCTGGTCCAAGCCGCTCAAGGATGGGTCGCTAGCCGTCGGCCTCTTCAACCGCGGCCACGACGCAGAGCAGATGTCGTTGCCCCTGCAGAAGCTCGGCCTCACCGCCAGCAGCAAGGTCCACAACGTCTGGAATCCATCCGACAGCGGCCACGGTCCCTGGATGGTCCCCGAACACGGCGTCGTATTACTCATCATCAAGAAGTAGCTAAGTCCGCGTTTTCATCCTGACCCTGAACGAAGTGAAAGGGGAAGGGTGGCACCACTCATCTCCAACATTGCCGTCATCCGGAGCGAAGCGAAGTGGAGGGATTTGCTTCGTAAGCCAGTTCGGCCAAACATCCCGACGTGAGCGACCAAAGGAAGCGAACCCATCAGCCCGCGCCGCAAGCGCTTTTGCCGCGGACGGCAAGTCCGTTAGCATAAATACATGAAGCGCCTTCTCTCCCTCGCTCTTCTCGCTGCCTTGCCCCTCGCCCTCCACGCCAAACCGAAGAGCGAACAATCGAAGCTGGCCGGCACCTATACGGGCGAGACGCGAGCCAAGGACGAGACGCGCGCGCAGAGCCAGGACGGCACTTACGCCATCCGTCATCACACCATGACGCTCGACCTCGGCAAGGACGGCACCGCCACCCTCACACAGTCGCCCGACGCCACCAGTGAGATCACCAGCTTCGCCCACTGGACCCTCGAAGGCGACACTCTCAAGCTCATCTTCGATCCGGTCGAGAAGCAGCCCACCCCTTCAACTATCACCTTCCGCTACGCGCACAAAACCCTGACACCCGTCATCTACAACCACGACCTGTGGCGAACCCTCCCGCCGCCTCCGCTGAAATTCCAGAAGCAGCACGACGTCAACGGCAGCTATTAGCCGGCGCGTGCCATGTCCGCGCGCCCATGTCCCGGTGTCGGGATATGAATCAAGCCAAACTCCAAAACTCTGTCATTTTGGGCGAAGCGAAGGAGCTGCAGTCGGACGCGTAAACCGGCGCAACTCGGCCACGAAAAACCCTCAGACTCAGCAGCCGTATTGCCGCCCCTCCGGTTCCATTTGCGCGTCGATGCTGTCATCCCGCGTGAACGTCCGCTGGAAGAATGCGTCGTCCACCACATAGCATTCGCCGCCCTCCCCGCGTACCACCCAGTCCCCGCGCCGCACATGCCGCAGCCCTCTGTCCGTCTGGATCGTCATAGGCATCGTGCATTGATTCGCATCCACAAGCAGCGGCCGGTGTGTTCTAAAAAGTCCCATACAGATTCGTGTTCCTCCACATCACCATCCAACGCCGCCCCGGATAAGGATGCTGTCGGAAGTCTGTTAAATCTGCGATAGGACG
>DASYBK010000049.1:0-22635 GCA_036500805.1 Acidobacteriaceae bacterium
CCAAGGTGATCGAGGAAATGAACCGGCCCGCACTCATCCTGGCGCACAACAAAACCCTGGCCGCGCAGCTATTTCACGAATTCAAGCAGTTCTTCCCCTCGAACGCAGTTGAATACTTCGTCTCCTACTACGACTACTACCAGCCCGAGGCCTACATCCCCTCCGGCGATCTGTACATCGAGAAGGAAGCGACCATCAACGAGGAGCTGGACAAGCTGCGGCTCTCCGCCACGCGCTCGCTCTTCGAGCGTCGCGACGCCATCATCGTCGCTTCCGTGAGCTGCATCTACGGCCTCGGCTCGCCCGAAGCCTACTACGGCATGCTGCTGCTGCTCGAGCGCGGCCAGAAGATCAAGCGTGAGGACATCACCAAGCGCTTAGTCGAAATCCTCTACGAGCGCAACGATGGCGACTTCCGCCGCGGCACCTTCCGCGTGCGCGGCGATGTCATCGAGGTCTTCCCCACCTACGATGAGATGGCGTACCGCATCGAGCTTTTCGGCGATGAGATCGAAGCGCTCTCGCAGATCGATCCGCTCTTCGGTACCGTGCGGCAGAAGTACGCGCGATTGCCGATCTACCCGAAAAGCCATTACGTGGTGCAGCCGGATCGCAAGCGCTCTGCGATGGAATCAATCCTGGCCGAGCTCGAGTGGTGGGAAAAGGAGCTCGAAGGCCAGGGACGGCTGGTGGAAGCGCAGCGCGTGCATCAGCGGACGCGCTTCGACCTGGAGATGATCAAGTCTGTCGGCTACTGCCACGGCATCGAGAATTACTCACGGCACTTCAGCGGGCGCATGCCCGGCGAGGCACCGCCCACGCTACTCGACTACTTCCCGCGCGACTTCCTGCTCTTCATCGACGAAAGTCACGTCACCGTCCCGCAACTGCATGGCATGTGGCATGGCGATCGATCGCGCAAGCAGAATCTTGTTGACTACGGCTTCCGCTTGCCCTCCGCCATGGACAATCGGCCGCTCAAATTCGACGAGTTCGAGACCCGCACCAACCAGGTCGTCTATGTCTCCGCCACACCTGGGCCCTACGAGTTGACCAAATCTTCCGGCGTGGTCATCGAGCAGATCATCCGCCCCACGGGCTTGATCGATCCGCCGGTCGAGATCCGTCCGATCCGGGGACAGATCGACGATCTGCTCGCCGAGATACGCGCACGCGCGGCAGTAAACGAGCGCGTACTTGTGACGACACTGACCAAGCGAATGAGCGAAGACCTGGCAGGTTACTACACCGAAGTCGGCGTGAAATGCCGCTACATGCATTCGGAGATTGAAACGCTCGAGCGCGTGCGCCTGCTGCGCGATCTGCGCAGAGGCGAGTACGACGTGCTGATCGGGATCAATCTGCTGCGTGAGGGCCTGGATCTGCCGGAAGTATCGCTGGTCGCCATTCTCGATGCGGATAAGGAAGGCTTCCTCCGTTCGCAGGGCTCGCTTATCCAGACCATTGGCCGCGCCGCGCGCAACATCAACGGCCGCGCCATCCTGTATGCGGACAAGATGACCGACTCCATGCGCCGTGCCATCGACGAAACGGAACGCCGCCGAGTGATTCAGCAGGAGTACAACGAGGAGAACGGCATCACACCAGAGTCGATTCTCCGTCCTCTCGATATGTCGCTTGCCCAGATCCTGAAGGCCGAATATGCCGACGTAACCGAGCAAGACGAAACTACGCCAGAGTTTCACAGCCAGCAGGAGCTGGATGCCTTCGTCGCCAAACTGGAGACAGAAATGCGCGAGGCGGCAAAGAAGTTCGAGTTCGAGAAGGCCGCCAAGCTGCGCGATCGCGTGAAGGAGTTGAAGACGAAAGAATTTCTCTTCGGCTGATTGGCACCCAGACAATAAGCGCGCCTAGCTCACCAAGCGCGCCTATGTCACCGCACACAGTTCGTTAGGCTTTCGCAGCCAGCACGTCGATCTTATGAATCTGCGGATCTCCGGCCAGCAGTTCCTTAGCGTTGGCCATGAGCGCCTTGGCGATCTCCCCGTTCAGGTGGGCATCGCGTCCAGCCTCGTCGTTGAAGGTATCGAAGATACCGAATCGTCCCTCACCCATCTTGATTGCGTACCAGGTGATGGTCCCCGCCTCCGCCGTGGCGAGTGGCTGGGCTGACTTGAGAAATGCTTCTACCTGGGCTTCTTTCCCGGGTTTGGCTTGCACCGTAGCCCAGATTGCGAGCTTAACCATGAAGTAACTCCTTTCTCCACATCAGATGCGGCTTCAGGTGTCCTGTTACAAGACAGTTGAGTAATTTTCGCGTGCCGATAGAGGAAAGCCGTTGTATCGTGGTTGCCGTCCCCCAGTCTGATATTGACCGGTGCGGACCAATAGGCCCTCCGGCGTCGGGACTGCGCGACCGCAACAAGACTTCCGAGGAGGAACTACCATGCAGTGTCCAGCCTGCTCCACAGAAAATCCTGCCGGTGCCACGTTCTGCCAGCATTGCGGCGCGTCCTTAACCGCGGCACCACCACCGCCGCCAGGGGGCGGATACACCCAGGTACCGCAGCCCGCCACGGCTCCCGCCGGTGCTCCTGCTGTCGTCGCAGTCCAGGGTCTGACAGACAATGCAGCAGCGGCGATCTCATATCTGACTTTCATCCCGGCAATTATCTTTCTGCTAATTGAGCCTTATGCCCGCAAGCCCTTCGTGCGTTTCCATGCAATGCAATGCATCGGCCTTACTGTGGCTTCCGTCGTACTGCACTTCGCCATCGCGATGCTGGTGTTCATCCTGCATGGATTCACGTTCATGCTCTCGAGCCTGGTAAGCCTGGGCTTCTTTGTCCTCTGGCTCATCTGCATCATCAGCGCGGCGCAGGGGAAGTGGTTCAAGGTACCCATCATCGGCGATTTCGCACAACAACAGGCTCAGAAGTAACAACCGCCAGCGGAAGTGTAGATATGGCCGGCAATGCCGGCCATATCTGCCTGCACACCATTGGTGTATTCAACCTATTCTCTACTCAACCTCCTGCCGGGCCTTGTAGCCATCGCGCGCGATCACGTCGTATTTCAGGCTATGGTGTTTCTCGTCCTGCATCTGCAGCGGCTTGCCTTCGTTGTCGACCAGCTCCACGCGAATCTTGCGATATGTTCCGTCTTCCTTCGCATTGCTGGGCCGGTAACTCACCACATATTGATTACGGATCGCCGAGTTGATGTCGCGGAAGACCTCCGGCAACTCGCCCTCAAAACGCGGGAAGTAGGCTTTGCCCCCGGTCATGCTGGCAAAGGTCCGTAATTCGTTATCTGCCTGGAGATAATCGATCTCATGCGGCCCGAACATGCCGCCGCGTGCATTGCCCGTAAGACGCGCCACCTGCCCTGTGCTCACGGCATAGATAGTCACGTTCGGCGTGGACTTGATCTTCTGCATGATCTTGTCCAGGTTGATTTTGGAAAAGGTGTCAATCCCGGAGCCGATAAAGATGATGTACTTGCGCCCGTCGACGCGGCTCAGCCGATCCAGCGTTTCGTAGAGTGCGTCAAAGGTGTTGGTTTCACTGAAGCCAGGTATCTGCAGCGAGTTCAAGGATTCGTAGACCAGGCGCTTGTCCCGTGTGAAGTCCGTCAGGATGTGGGTGTGCATGTCGAAAGTAGCGACAGCGATGTAATCGTCCGGATGCAATTGTTGGGCAAACGCATACGCTGTGTTGCGCATGTCATAGATGAACCAGTAATTGTTCGAAGCAAACTCGCAGAGCAGTACCGCGGTGATCGGTGCCTGGATGCGGCCGAACGAGACGATCTCCTGCGGCTTGCCGTCTTCAAAGACCCGGAAATTCTCCTCCTTCAGGTTGGGCACGAACTGGTGCGTCTTCTGCAGCAGCACACCCACGTCTACCGTCACCACCGGCACATTCACGCGCAACGAGAAGTTTTCCAGGCCCTTCGGATTCTTCACTACCGGGGGTGGCGGGGGCGGAGGAACGTTGTCCGTGGGATTTTTCTTGGGCAGAGTAATCCCGCCGGTATCGCCGCCTGGGCCGCCTGCTTCGGGCGCGGACTGGTCTTGATTCGCTGGCTGCTTCGGCGGCGGGCTTTGTGCCGGCGGCGAGCCCGGCATCTGATATTGGCCATTGTGCTGCGGTTCCTGCTGCTGGGCGGAAGGCGCCTGCTGCTGGTCGGAAGGCGCCTGCTGCTGGTCGGAAGAGGTGCTCTGCCCAAGGACTGCAGCAGGCACCGCGACAAGAGCCATCCCCAGAGAAGCAGCAAGAACACGAGCGAATCGATGCACGAGCAAGGAACCAACCTCGGGATGCCACCATTTTAGAACGGCAGGATACGGTCGAAAGTTGGCGGTCCGCACGCAACCGTCTACTGTTAAAGACGTGTCTGCCCACCGTATTGACGTCTTCGCCGTCTCTTTGTTGCTCACTATTCTTGCCCCAGCCGCGGTGTGCGCGCAAACCACCCCGCCGGCTCAGGCGCCCGAAACTGTTCCCGCGGAGGTGCGGACGCCACCACCCCCGGCTACTCCGCCCGATTCGGTCACGGCCGGCATCCTGCCGCTGGATCAGGTCCATCGAGGGCAGCACGGAGTCGCCTATACGGTCTTTGAGGGCGTTCTGCCCTCCGCGGTGGAAGTCGAGGTTCTAGGTATCCTGCACAACGCCCTGGGCCCTCATCAGGACATGATCCTGGCCCGCCTTGGCGGCAAGGATGCGATTTATACCGGCGTGGTGGCCGGCATGAGCGGAAGCCCGGTCTACATCGACGGCAAGCTTATCGGGGCGCTGGCCTTCCGTATCGGGCAGTTCAGCAAGGAGCCGATCGCCGGCATCACGCCCATTCAGCAAATGTTAGAGGTGAAAAATCTGCAAGACACTGAAGCAGTCAACTCCGGCAATGCCGTGGTTCGGCCAATCGAGACTCCGCTCCTCTTCAGCGGCTTCAGCCAGCAGGCGGTCGACGCATTCAAGGACCGCTTCACCGCACATGGGTTAACCCCGGTGGTCGGCCTGGGTGGCGGCTCCAGCACCGAGAAGCAGCCGGAGCCCATCGAGCCGGGCTCCTCGGTCAGCGCCTTGCTGGTGCGCGGTGACATGGAGATTGCTGCCACCTGCACCGCGACCTATGTGGACAAGCAGCACCTGCTGGCCTGCGGTCACCCCATTACCCAGACCGGCTCTGTATCCGTGCCCATGACCAAAGACGAGGTGGTGGCCACGCTGCCGTCGCCGCTCAACGCCTTCAAGATCGTGAACACGACGGAAGAAGTGGGCGCCTTCACAGAAGACCGGCAGACAGCGATCCGCGGCGAGTTCGGAACGAAAGCTCATATGGTGCCGGTCACGGTTACATTCCATACCGGCAGCAGCGCACGAGCCGTGCATTTCGACGTAGTGGACAGCCCGGATCTGACCCCCCTGCTGATGCTCACCTCGATCTATCAGTCCTTGATGGAGAGCAACAGCTATGCAGCGGAGACTACGTACAGCATCCGGGAACGCGTCCAGATCGACGGCGCGCCGGACGTGGACCTGGTTCGCTTCGCCGCACCGACGAGCGGGATACCGGCGGCGCTTGGCGCGACGCTCGAGGTCGGTGAGCCGCTGGTCCAGCTCTACGCAAATCCGGCACGCCGCGGTGTGCTGCGCAGCGTCTCGCTGGATGTGGACGCCCTGGCCGGCCGGCAGACTGTGGAGATTGAAAGCGCGGAGCGCGAAGGCGGCGCCGTGCACGCTGGCGATACGGTCTCCCTGCGCGCAACCTTGCGGCCCTGGCACGGCGCATCACGTACCCTCGATATCCCGGTCAAACTGCCGGCCACACTGCCCGACGGTCCCATTCGCCTGGTAGTGAGCGACGCGTCGACAGTCGACCATATGTTGCAGACGCCCGAGAATCATCTCGACATGAGCGAGACCGTCGCCGCCCTCAACGCCACTCATGCCAATGATCGCGTGTACGTGACCATGCTGATGCCAGAGCCGCAGGCGCGTCTCGATGGGCGCACTCTCGCAGAACTTCCGATCTCGATGGCCAATGTGCTAGACCCCTTGCGCGTCAACCGCGCGCTCACACTGAATGGCGAGTCTGCGGTTGCTGTAACATCAGTGCCCATGGACGCAGTCGTGACCGGCAACCAAGTGGTCACGATTCAGGTGGAATAGGCGGCGGACCCTTGTGGTCAAGACTGCCAGGTGTGACGAGGAAACGATGCCAGAGATCCGAGGCTATGCAACACATGCTGCCGGGGCCGAGCTGCTCGCCTACCGGTATGAAGTTGGGGAATTGGGCGCAGAAGAGGTGGAAGTCCGTATCAGCCACTGTGGCATTTGCCGCAGCGATCTCCATTTGGTTGATAACGATTGGCAGGTCAGCAGATTCCCCTTCGTCCCCGGCCACGAGATCGTCGGCACGGTGGAGGCGGTCGGCAAAGCAGTCCAGAACCTGCAGCCGGGCCAGCGCGTCGGCATAGGCTGGCAGGCGGGGAGTTGCGGCATTTGCAAATGGTGCCGTCAGGGCAAGGAGAATCTGTGCCCGCAATCGCAGCCAACCTGCGTCCACCGCAATGGCGGCTTTGCCGACGCGGTTCGTGTACCGGCACGCTTTGTCATTCCGATCCCAGAGGCCCTGGAGAGCGAGAATGCCGCCCCGCTGCTCTGCGCAGGTATTACGGTCTACACACCGCTACGCACTTACGGAGTCTCTCCCGCCTCCCGCGTGGGTGTCGTGGGTATCGGCGGCCTGGGCCATCTCGCCCTGCAGTTCGCGCGCATCTTCGGCGCGGAGGTCACGGCCTTCTCCACCTCGCCAGCCAAGGAAGAAGAGGCGCGGGCGATCGGCGCGCATCACTTCTGCAATACGCGCGAGAGCAAGGGAATGAAGACGCTTGCCGGCTCGCTGGACCTGATCGTCTCCACGGTGAATGCGGACCAGGACTGGAGCGCCTTTCTGACCGCGCTGCGTCCGGAGGGAGTTCTGTGCCTGGTCGGCGCACCGGCACGGCCGCTGCAGATTCCGGGCTCATTCCTGATTCAGGCGGCAAGGACCGTCAGCGGAAGCAATACCGGCAGCCCGCTGGCGCTGGCCGAGATGCTCGACGTGGCCGCGCGTCACGGGATAAAGACGAAGACCGAGCGCTTCCCCATGAGCCGGGTCAATGAGGCCGTGGCTAAGGTGCGCAAAGGTTCGGTGCGCTATCGCGCGGTGCTTGCAAATTAACGGCCATCCCACGTCGCAGTTCATCGGTTCGGGCCAGATGATTGAAGCGACTTGGTCCTAACTCCCTCATCCCTGCTTTAGACTTGATTCACATGTCTTTTCGCGCTCTGAGCCTCTCCTTTTTGCTCTGCTCTGCCTCCCTGACCTGCCTCGCGCAGGGCACCAAGCTCTGGACTGAATCGCATATGGAGGAGTGGGAGAAAGGGCGGCCCCAGGGAGTGGCTATCTCGAGCGACGGCTCACTTGCCGCGGCGCCGGCGAGCACGCTTACGGCAACCACGCCGTCCACGTATATCTGGGCGATCGCCAGCGATACCTCCGGCAATGCCTACGTCGCCACAGGATCGCCCGCGACCGTGCTGCGCATCGCACGCGACGGCAAGACCACCACCCTGTTCAAGACCAAGGACATGAGCGTCCAGGCGATCGCGGTCGGTCCTGACGGCTCGGTGTATGCGGCGACGCTGCCGAATGGCAAGGTCTACCGCATTCCTGCGGGATCGACCGATCTGGATGCGGACAAAGCCACGGCAGTCTTCGATCCCGCGAAGCTGGACGGCGTGAAACCGGAGGCAGTTCCGAAGTACATTTGGGATCTCGCCTTCGGACCGGATGGCGCACTGTATGTCGCGACCGGTGGGCCGGCGGACGTGTATCGCGTTCGCACACCATCTGGCGCCGCACAGACTGACCGCTTCTTTGAGAGCGACGAGCAGCACATTCGCGCGCTGCTGTTCGAGCGGGACGGCAGTCTGCTCGCCGGCTCTGATGGCGACGGGCTGGTCTACCGCATCAACAAGGAAGGCAAAGGTTTCATCCTCTTCAACGCGCCGAAGCGCGAGGTCACGGCGCTGACCGAGTCGCCGGAGGGGCAGATCTACGTCGCCACCGTGGGTGAGAAGGGCAAGAGCAGCCTGCCACCACTGCCGGTCCAGGGGATTGCCACCGTTACTGCGACGATCACCATCGTCACGCCGGGATCGGTGCAGGCCTCGAACAACAATGCGCTGGTGCCGGATGGCTCGGAGGTCTATGAACTCGATTCTTCCGGTGCGGCCCGCAAGCTGTGGGCACCGCATGACGACGTGGTCTACGGGCTGCGCTGGACGCCGGAGGGCCTGCTTGCCGCTACCGGCAATCGCGGCCGCATCTACCGCATCCAGGAGAACGGCGAGTTCGCCGACATCGCGCACATCGAAGCATCGCAGGCGACCGGCTTCGCTACCGCGCCTGACGGCCTTTATGTCGGGACCAGCAATGGCGGTAAGCTCTACCATCTGAGCGCACAAAGCGCCGAGGGCACTTTCGAGAGCGATGTCCAGGACGCAGGCGCGGTCGCGCGCTGGGGCCGCGCTGAGGTCGATGCAAGCGGCGCGGGCTACCAGCTCTCCGTACGCACGGGGAACGTCAGCAATGCGGCACGCGGCTGGAGCACGTGGAAGCCGGTGACGGCGGAGACGGCTACTGCCGCGCCCGAGGCTCGGTACGGACAGTGGAAGCTCACGCTTAAGCCGGGCACCCGGGTCAATGCTGTGTCGCTGAACTACTTGCCGGTCAACGTGGCGCCCGTGGTCGATGAGATCGTGGTGGCGCCGGGCGCGCGGGTGAACCAGCAGGCCCAGTTCCAGCCGCCGGTGCCTACGGTGATGATCAACCTGCCGTCCGCGTCGGCCAATGTCGTGAACATCCAGCAGGACGCCAACTCGCAGCCGCTGCAAGGCGTGAAGGACAAAGGCGCAGTGACGGTGCGCTGGGCGGCGCACGACGACAATGGCGACGACCTGGTCTTCGCGCTCTACTACCGGGGCGCTGGCGCGCAGAACTGGCAACTGCTCAAGGACAACGTGACCGAGCACTACTACACCTTTGAGGCGGCGCAGATACCGGACGGTCCGTATCAGATCAAGGTGGTTGCGAGCGATGCGCCGTCACACAATCCCGGCGAAGCGCTGACCGGCGAGCGCACCAGCGAGCGCTTCGTGCTCGACACGGCAACGCCTGTGGTCTCGAACATGGTTGCGCAGTTCGAAGGCGGCAAGCTGCATGTGACCGCCGAAGCGAAGGATCCGGCTTCGGCGATCGCGCGCGCGGAGTATTCCATTGACGCGGGTCCGTGGCAGTACATCGAGCCGGTGGGCAAGATCTCCGACTCCGAGACGGAGCGCTACGACTTCTCTGCCCCGCTACCGCAGCCGTCGGATCAGTTGCGCGTAGCCAAGCTGCCGCCGGCGAATCCCAACGAGCACGCGGTGACCTTGCGCGTCTTCGACCGCTACGATAATTCGGCTACGGCGAAAACGGTCGTGCGGTGACGACGTTTGAAACAGCAGATCCCTCCACTGCGCGGCTTCGCCGCTTCGGCCGGGATGACAACGTGACTTACTTCAGTCCGGCCGGGATGACAAGTTCTGAGATGACCGCCGATGCGCTTTGAACTTTTCATCGCGGCGCGGTATCTGCGAGCCAAGCGGCGGCAGGCGGTGGTGGGGGTGATCACCGCGATCTCCGTCGCCGGGGTGGCGGCGGGGGTGGCGGCGCTCATCATCGCGCTGGCGATCACCACCGGCATGCGGCGCGACCTGCAGGACCGCCTGCTTGGGTCCACATCGCACGTGGAGCTGATGCGCACGGCGGGCGATGGCATGCGCGATTGGCGGCCGCTGGTGGCGCGGCTGGCGAAGCTGCCGCACGTCAAGGCCGACGCGCCGGGACTCTACGGCCAGGTGCTGGTGTCGCGCGGGGCGCGTTCCGGCGGTCTGCTCATCAAAGGCGTGCTGCCGGACGAAGAGCGGCGCGTCAGCGACCTGCTCGACATGGTGAAGCTTGGCTCGGCGCAAGCGCTTGCGCCTGCACCCGCTGTCATCCCGGGCGACACCGCGCCGCTGCCGCCGATCGTCATCGGGCAGGACCTGGCGACCACGCTCGACGCCAACGTGGGCGATACGGTGCTGGTCACCAGCCCGCAGGGCGAGCTGACGCCGCTCGGCATCGTGCCCAAGTTCCAGCGCTTCTACGTTGCCGGCATCTTCCACTCCGGCTTTTACCAGTACGATTCGAGCCTAGGCTTCGTGCGGCTCGCGGATGCGCAGCACCTGCTCGGCGAACCGGACATCCTCTCCGTGATCTCCTTCAAGGTCGACGATCTTTACCACGCGGATACGATTGGCCGCGAGATCGAGCGGGCGGCGGGACCGGGCTTCCTGACCAACAACTGGATGGAGCAGAACCGCGAGCTCTTCCGCGCGCTGCGGCTGGAGCAGATTGTGACCTTCATCGTGATCGGGCTGATCGTCTGCGTGGCCGCGCTCAACATCCTGATCGCGCTGACCATGATGGTGATGGAGAAGACGCGCGACATCGCAGTGCTGATGAGCTTCGGCGTGCGCGCCGAGCAGGTGCGGCGGATCTTTCTGCTGCAGGGCCTCTTGATCAGCGCGGTCGGCACCGCCCTGGGCCTGGTGCTGGGCTATGCGGCCTCGTGGGCTGGCGGGCACTACCGCTTCATCCACCTGCCGGGGGATGTCTACTCCATTGACTACTTGCCGTTCGCGCCGCGGATCACGGATGCCGTGATCGTAGCAGCGGTGGCGCTGGGGGTTTCGCTGGTGGCGACGCTCTATCCGTCACGCTCGGCGGCGAGGGTGCTGCCGGCTGAGGCACTGCGCTACGAGTAGGGTACCCCTACCCCCCTCCCGTCACCGGAGTCTGACTTCTAACTTATTTGACTACAGTGAGTTAGCGCCTGTTCCGACAGTTAAATTATTCATGGCAAAGGATTTAAGCGTAAAAATGTCTTTCTAAACGACTTACCGCCGCTATTTCGCACCGTTTTCTGTGCAATCCAGAGCTTCGGTTCGTAAGGACTACATTTCAAATACGTTATGGCTAAATTTGTCCAGTCAAAGGAGTTACGGATGCGCTGCGATTCGCAGATTACAAAGAGCAGATTCCTCCACTACGCGGCTGCGCCGCTCCGGTCGGAATGACAATCTTGTGGGCTCGGCTGCGCTGCGATTCGCAGGTTGCGTGGCTGAATGCCCTATTTCAAGAGTAGCAATTTGGAGGGATAAAAGTGGCAGGTTTGTGAGGCCGGCTGGATTCCGTGTCCCAAAACGGAGAACGCCGCGCCGATTGGCCGTGCGCTCCCCTACTGGTCGCGACGGAGGTCGAGCTTCGAGCGAAAGGCTATGGGATGGCCATCCTTGAAGGCGGGAATGTACTTCCAGCCCGGTGCGGTGTCGATCCAGTCCTGGTTGGGCTCGTCTTTCCATGCGGCGGAGACATCTTTGACGATGCCGCCTTGCATTCTGACGGACCGGACCTTCCCAGCTTCGTCGATCACCAGCTCCACTTGTCTCTGCTGGTCCCAGTGCTGGGGATCGTTGGGTGACGGCAGCCGCAGCAGAATCTGTTCGGGGCCGGTATCGGCAAGCTTTGTCCGCTCCCACGTGTCCTTGCCGTATCCGCCGAAGGACGACGTAGTGTCGTAGATGTTGGAACGCCTGGATGAAGCAGGCGCCGTCAAGTGCGAAACACCGTCCACCTGGGTGCGCATGCCTTGGGTCGCGGCCTTGCTGATGGCGGCGCGAATCCGGTCTACGTCGGACGGCGGCCACATGTCGGCCAGCGCATCCCACGCCTTCTGCTCGCGGCCGCTCGAGAGATAACACCACACAATTTCGAGCACCTTGATCTTGGTGGCCAGCAGGCCGCGGGGCTCGTCATTGCCCTGCAGATGCTCTGCGGAGAGCTTTCCGTCGCTGTTCCTGAAGTTGCTCAACTGCCGCTCGCCCAAGTCAGAGCGGAGGGCCCTGATCTGATCATCGAAGTAAGACTGAAACTCTGAGCTGACGTCCATCAGTTTTTCGTCTTCGAAGCGCAAGACCACGGGCGGAGGAGAATCAAAGGCGCGGAGAGGCAGGTTTTCGAAGCCATTCACCGCGGCGGAGTCGGTGGTCCAGATTTCCACGCTTCCGTCGAGCCGGGTATCGGCGGCGCTGAAGAAGTCCTGACCGGTGATGGTGCGGAGCAGCTTGGGCGGCTTGTTCAGCGAATAGATTTCGTACCGTACGCCGGGATCGGCAGCCGTGGTTCTGATCTGGAAGGCGACGACCGGCGTACCCAAGCCGAGATCCGCTCCCATCACGTCGATATCAACCTGCGCAGCCTGGGGTGCGATGAGAATTTCGTCGTGGCGGCCCCAGGTCAGCTTTGCCTCGCAGCTTCGAATGGCGAATCCTTTGATTTTGCCCTTTTTGGCGGCGACGGAGACGATCACGCCGGAGCGGGAGGAGAAGTCCGGCAATTTTCCACGGAAGCTGCCGACGCCTTTGTCGCACACCACGAAACGTGTCGGGTTGCTGCTGAAGCTTGTCTGGCCGGAAGAGGTGAGGCAGAGAGTGAGGAAGAGCGCCGGAACTGGCAGCGCTCTCGCGAGATGATGTCGAAGTGGCCGAGGCAGCATCATGGGAGAAGTGGGAGCAGAATACATGCGATTCCGCCGCCTGACCCGGCAAAACGGCACCGAGGCGGTGACGGAAGTGGCCTTCGCTGGTGACTGCCGTTTCTTCCGGAGTGTGCCGGGCACCCGGTGTCATCCTTAGACGGCACGCGGGAAGCCTATTTGGCGGGAACAGCCACTTCCCTGCACGGAAGTGGGAGCGGGTGGCACTGTTTTGTACTTTCGCACTCCCCGCGCAAATGGTAGACATGGGTATGGGCGGGTCTGTGGTTTCTGTATCGCAGTTGCACCAGGAGGTGGGCACGGGAGATGCCCTGCTGGAGGTGCGTGAGCTGCGCAAGGAGTATATGACCGGCCGGGGGCGGCTGCGGCTCTTCGATGATCTGAGCTTCAGTGTCAGGAAAGGTGAGCTGCTCGCGATCGTGGGCGCTTCCGGAGCGGGTAAAAGCACACTTTTGCACATCCTTGGGGCACTTGATGCGCCAACGAGTGGTGCCCTATACTTCGCCTCAATTCCCTTGAACAAACTCTCATCCAGGCAGGCCGCAGACTTCCGCAACCGGGAAGTTGGCTATGTCTGGCAGTTCCACTATCTGCTGCCGGAGTTTACCGCAGCCGAGAATGTGGCGCTGCCCCTGCTGGCCCGGGGCGAGACACGAAAAGCGGCTGAAACAAAAGCACTTGTCTGGCTGGACGAGGTTGGGTTGGCAGACCGGGCGGAGCACCAGTCAGGTGAGCTTTCGGGCGGCGAGCAGCAGCGGGTGTCACTGGCGCGCGCTCTGGTGACCGAGCCACGCATGCTGCTGGCGGACGAGCCGACGGGCGACCTGGACGCCGGAACGGCTGACCGGGTCTTTTCGCTCATCCAACGAGTGCATGCCAGCCATGGGCTGACCTCCATCCTGGTGACGCACAACCAGCAGCTTGCCAGCCGGTGCGACCGTGTAATGCGGCTGGAGGGGGGACAGATCGAAGAGGACGCTGCCAAGACGGGGAAGCCACATCTGCACGATACGAGCGGGCTTTCTGAGACGAAAATTCCCGGCAATGGGGCTTGTTGAGCGGGGTGAAGTGCGCACGTGAGTCCGGTGGCGTGGGTCGCGCATCTTTAGTAAGGGCGACTCACATTTCTGTACACGAGAAGTCAAGTGAGGCAGTGGTGGACGTTAACCGACTCCACTAACCGTTCTCGGAGGGGAAATATGTTCGAACGCTATACAGAAAAGGCACGGCGCGTTATCTTTTTCGCCCGGTATGAGGCCAGCCAGTTCGGCTCGCCATATATCGAGACCGAGCACTTGCTGCTGGGCCTGCTGCGCGAAGATAAGGCGCTCACCAATAAATTTCTCCGCTCCCATGCATCGGTCGAATCGATACGCAAACAGATCGAGGGCCACACAACCATTCGCGAAAAGGTTTCCACTTCGGTCGACCTTCCCCTGTCGAACGAGTGCAAGCGCGTGCTGGCGTATGCCGCTGAAGAGGCGGAGCGGCTGAGCCATAAACATATCGGCACGGAGCATCTGCTGCTGGGATTGCTGCGTGAAGAGAAGTGCTTTGCCGCGGAGATCCTGCACGAGCGCGGGCTGCGGCTGGTGGCGATTCGCGAGGAACTGGCGCGGGCTACACAGGAAAAGGTGCCGGCGCAGCGACAGAATCGCGAGTCCAGTCTGCTGGCGGAGTTTTCACGCGATCTGACCCAGGCGGCGACGGACTCGCAGCTCGATCCGCTGGTGGGTCGCGACTCCGAGCTGGAGCGTGTGGTGCAGATCCTGTGCCGCCGCACTAAGAACAACCCGGTGCTGATTGGCGAGCCGGGCGTGGGCAAGACGGCGATTGTCGAGGGCCTCGCGCAGCGCATTGCCGATGGCGATGTGCCGAGCTTCCTGGCGGACAAGCGGGTGCTGGCGCTCGATCTTTCCCTGATCGTCGCCGGGACGAAGTATCGCGGCCAGTTCGAAGAGAGGTTGAAGACCATCATGAAGGAGCTGATGGAGAACCAGAACTCCATCATCTTTATCGACGAGCTGCATACACTGGTCGGCGCGGGGTCGGCGGAGGGGTCGCTCGATGCGGCCAATATCCTGAAGCCCGCGCTTTCACGTGGTGAGATTCAGTGCATCGGCGCAACCACGCCGGGCGAGTATCGCAAGTCGATCGAGAAGGATCGCTCGCTGGAGCGGCGCTTCCAGGCAGTGAAGGTGCCGCCGCCGAACGAGGCGGACGCGATCAAGATCATCATGGGTATCAAGGACCGTTACGAGAAGTTCCATGCGGTCAGCTATACCGATGATGCGATCGAGTTTGCGGTGTCGCATTCGAACCGCTATATTCCGGACCGGTTTCTGCCGGACAAGGCGATCGATCTGATCGACGAGGCGGGCGCGCGCGTGAAGCTGCGCCAGACCTCGCTGCCGGAGGAGATCACCGAGGTGCAGAAGCGGATCAAGTTCATCGTGCACCGCATGGAGAACGCGATCGCGAACCACGAGTTCGAGAAGGCACGTTTCTACTCTGATGAGGAGCGCAAGGAGCGCGAGAACCTGCGCGGCCTGCGCGACAAGTATCACCTGGATGACTCGACGGCGGGCATTGTGGGCCGCGAGGACATCGAGGACGTGGTGAGCCGCTGGACCGGCGTGCCGGTTACCTCGATCAAGGAAGAAGAGACGCAGAAGCTGCTGCGGGTGGAGGAAGAGCTGCACAAGCGCGTGATCTCGCAGGAGAAGGCGATCAGCGCGCTGGCACGGGCGATTCGCCGCTCGCGTGCGGGCTTGAAGTCGCCGCACCGGCCGATCGGCTCGTTCCTCTTCCTGGGACCGACGGGCGTGGGCAAGACGGAGATGGCGCGCACGCTGGCGCAGTTCCTCTTCGGCTCGGAGAAGGCGCTGATCCGCTTCGATATGTCTGAGTTCATGGAGTAGCATTCGGTGTCGAAGCTGATTGGCTCGCCTCCGGGCTACGTGGGCTACGAGGAGGGCGGTCAGCTTACGGAGCGGGTGAAGCGCTCGCCTTACTCGGTGGTGCTGCTGGACGAGATCGAGAAGGCGCATCCGGATGTCTTCAACATCCTGTTGCAGGTCTTTGAAGACGGCCAGCTCACCGACGGTCTGGGGAACACGGTCGATTTCAAGAACGTGATCCTCATCATGACGTCGAATATCGGGGCGCGGCACCTGCAGAAGAAGCAGGGGCTGGGCTTCCAGAGCGACCGCGAAGACCTGGTGATCGAGAAGATCGAAGACCTGGTGAAGAACGAGGTGAAGCGGACCTTCAATCCGGAGTTCCTGAACCGCCTGGATGAGGTGATCATCTTCATGGCGCTTTCGGATGCGGACCTGATCCAGATCCTCGAACTGCTGGTGCAGCAGCTCAACGCGAACCTGGCGCAGAAGGCGATCACCATCAGCGTGAACGAGGAGGCCAAGAAGTGGATCCTGGATAAGACGCTGATCGATCGCACCTACGGCGCTCGTCCGCTGCGGCGCGCGTTACAGCGCTACGTGGAGGACCCGTTGTCGGAGGCGCTGATCGCCGGCGGCATCGCGCAGCGGCCCGCGTTCCTCGAGGTGTATCTCGAGAATAACCAGCTCTTCTATCGTCCGGTGGTGCAGGACGGCGAAGAGACACCGGTGGAAGGGATTCTGCTCTTCAGCTAAGTTGGATCATTCGATGAAAAGGCCCCGCGAAACTGCGGGGCCTTTTTCTTTGCATGTTGCAGACGGAGCTTCGAAGGCGATTGAGGCAGAAGAGAGAATCGTGCACAATGAGTGGCATGGACAGGCATCGCATCATCGAAACCCTCCGCAGCCATAAGGGAGAGCTTCAGACAGCAGGGATTGTCCATCTCAGCCTGTTCGGATCGGTCGCCCGTGGTGAAGCATCATCGGCCTCTGATATCGATCTGATGGCCGACTTCGATCCATCGAAGCGGCTCACGCTGGTCACTCTCGGAAGCCTGCAAGGTCGCTTGTCGAAGATGCTCGGCACCGAGGTAGAGCTATCGTCGTCTTCGTGGATGCGAGAGCCGGTACGGTCGAAGGCGGAGCGTGAGGCCGTTCTTGCCTTTTAGGGACGCTAATACTCATTTTCGCGACATCGTGGAAGCCATCGATCATATCGACACGTTTCTGGGAACTATGACCTTCGAGAGCTATCAGGTCGATCTGAAAACAAAGGCCGCCGTCGAGCGCAAGATGCAGGTGATCACAGAAGCGGCCATTCGTTTGGGAGACGACGCATCGCGTCTTTGCCCCGACCTTGACTGGGAAGGATTCCGTGGAATGGGAAATATTCTGCGACATGCCTACCACCGTATCGACGACAAGATCGTGTGGGACACCGTCAAAGAAGAGCTGCCACCCATGCGGAAGGCCGTCATGGAAACATTGCAGCGTCTGGCCGATGGGTAAAACGAACAGTAGTGACAATAATGACAATTTGTCTTGAGGCGCAATAGGGGTGACGTCACGTGATCTGAATCGGCGCTGGTTGCAATTTGCGGCGGCTCTTGCGGTGCTGATTGCTCTGGCGCTGCTGCTTGTTGTGCCACAGGGGCAGCATGCTTCCCTGCTCCTTGCTGCGCTGGCTCCGGTGCTGTTGCTTTTCAGCATCGTGATCACGCAGGCGCGCCGCGCACTGACGGACGAACTCCTCATTGCGCCGGGCTTCTTCCTTGAGCTTCCTTCCCTGAGTCATCTTCCGCCTCCCGGCACGCTCGCCTGATTCGCCGGAGCCGCTCGGCTCCCGGCTACTCGAACGCGTGTGCAGCGGCGGAGGTCTCTCTGAATCTCGAACTTGTCGCACGGGCGATGCTGTCGGGCATTGCTTTGCTGTTTGCTTTTGTCGTCTATTTCCAGCGGGCGCGGTGGCGGCGCAGCCAGCGCGGGGGGAAACGGCTCCGATTTTATCCCACCAACATGATGCTCGGCCTGGCGCTCCAGAGCCTGCAGGTCTTCGTGCATCCGGAGGTCGATCACACCATTCAAGAGAAATACGCTGACGAAGCGGAGGAAGACAGCGAAGGCGACCCGGACGATCCGCAGAAGGTGCTGGAACGGCAGCTGCGGCGCATCCGCAATGGTGAGGCTGTAGAACGGCTGCAGGTGCCGTTGTCGTCGCATCCATCCGCTTCGGATTCCATGTAGCATGGCTGGCATCGGGCTTTCCTCGGTATGGCAACCGTGTTCCAGGCCGGCGTCCGCGCTTCCCTTGTCGCGCCGATGGTCTTGTGGTTTTCCCTTTGCGGCCTGTCGATGCGAGCGCAGAGTACCGCGCAGGCGGCGCGGAGTGTGGTGAGCGGGCATGTTGTTTGCGCGGACACGAATGCGCCGGCGCGCCTGGCGAAGGTGACGCTGAACCCGCTTGAGAATATCGACGTGAAGACGGCGTTTGACAGTGAGGCGGCGCGCGGGGCGACCACAGACATGGACGGTGGGTTCAGCATTCCGGAGGTAGCGCCCGGGCGTTACCTGGTGCTGGTGGAACTGGCGGGTTACGTTTCCGGTATCTCCGGACTGGACACGCAGGCGCGCGAGCACCTGAAGGATGCGGCGAGGATGCCTCCGGAGGGGTCGACCGTGGTCGATGTTGCGAATGGGCTTCCGGTCAGCGTGGATGTGACTCTGGAGCGAGGAGCGTCGGTGAGCGGCACCATCCGCTACGACGATGGCTCGCCGGCGATTGGGATTCTGGTGGGGCTGGAGCGGAAGAACAGCAAGGGCGCGTGGGAGCCGGCGTTGCAATCCACGCTGCAGACCTTCAGCTTCTTTTCCAAGACGCACGATGGAAGCGAGGCGACAGACAGCGCGGGCCGTTTCCATATCGATGGCATGCCGGCAGGTGAATACATCGTGCACGCGCATTTGTCTCCGGAGACGATTACGCTGCCGGTCTCCGGCACAGGCACCTTCGGCGTCTATGACCACCCCGGTGTGCAGCTTGACCTCTACAGCGGGGATGCCTTCTGGCGAAAAGACGCGAAGCCGATCAAGCTTGGCGCTGGCGAAGACACCGACGTCGATATGGATGTGCCGCTGAGCAAGCTGACGACGGTGTCGGGAAGTGTGGTGGCTGCCGCGGATGGGCATAGCGTGAGTCTGGGGACGGTAACGCTGTCGCCAAAGGACGATGCGGAGGAAACCCGCTCGACGGAGATCGCAGGAGATGGGCGCTTCCGGTTTCTCTACGTGCCGGACGGCGATTACGTTTTGAAGACGGCCGATGCTGCCGATGGGGCTGAAGCAGAACAGTATGCGAGTGGGGCAAAGTTCGACGTGAAATTACCCGGCCATCGCTATGGCGAGGGGGAGATGGCGGTACATGTCGGCGAGGAGGCGGCGAGTGTGACGCTGACGGTGCCGGAGCGCGAGACGCAGACCGCGCAATGACTTGCTGGGTGCAAAAAAATAAGGCCCGCGCATGGGGCCTTCTGCCAAGTGAAGACAAAGTTTTCGGGCGCAGGATGGCTACTGCGCCCGTTGGGGGAGCCTGATTAGAAGATCGCGCCGTTTCCTAGCTGGCGTATGCCGGAGCGGCGACTGCGACCTGCGACGCGGCGGCGACGGCGGGCTCGATGCGCGGCGGCGCGATGTCCATCTGCGCCTGGAGCTCTGCGTCCTTCTTTGCCTGCTTCTGCTGCTTGATGGCGATCGAAGGCGAGAGATCGACGGTGCCCTTGACGACGGCGTCCTGGTGGATGACGAGGCGGGGCGCGACGATATCGCCCGCGACCTGCGCGGTGTGGCGCAGCTCGACGCGCTCGGAGGCGTGGATCTTGCCATCGACGCGGCCGCAGATAACGACCTCGCGGGCGGTGATGTGCGACTGGGCATAGCCGTCTTCGCCGACGGTCAGACGGCTCTCGTTCAACTGGATTTTGCCGGTGACTCGACCCTCGACGACCAGGTCCTCCGTGGCGGAGATGTCGCCGGTGATGATGATGTTCTTTCCAATCAGGCTGCGTTCGGTGGTGGCCATGAATCTCTCCGGTGAGTGAGTTGTCCCGAGATGGGGCGCTTCGGTCTTGACACCCTTACCTTAGTTACGTGACGGAGAGCCGACTATCACCGAAAGGCGGTATTGCCGACCCTTTTGGTGCCATTCCCCCGTCCAGACCCATGTTGATGGCTTTTCAGGTGTCGGCCGCTATGCTCCAGGGTTGGGGCAGGAGCGACACATCTGATAGAAAGCAACCGGCTTCGCCCGGCAACTTGCAGGTATTTCGCAGCCGGGGAGAAAAGGTGCTTTACTGACGGGCATGAGCCGTGGGCGTGCGAAGAACCGGATGGTGGGCGACGAACCGCTGTCGCCGGGGCGGCTGGAGGCGTTCTCGGATGGCGTGATCGCCATCATTCTGACCATCATGGTGCTGGAGCTGAAGGCTCCGGCGAGCGCCGATCCGCGGACACTGCTGCACGAGTGGCCGATCTTCATCAGCTATATCATCAGCTACTTTTATGTCGCGGTGTACTGGATCAACCATCATCATCTGTTTCATCGGGTGAAGCGGGTGGACGTGCTGATCCTGTGGGCGAATATCGCGGTGCTGTTTTTCATGTCGCTGATTCCCTTCTTCACCGAGTGGATGGAGAGCACGCGGCTTAGCCCGTTTCCGACGGCGATCTATACGGCGACGATGCTGGTGAACGGCGCTGCGTTTTCGCTGCTCAACCGCGCGGTGGGGCGGCAGTCGGTGGCGAGCCCGGAGCTGGTGCTGCTGGAGCGGGCGGCGCAACGCAAGAACCTGATCGCGATTGGCATCTATGCAGTTGCGATTCCGATTGCCTATTACCGCACTACGATTTCGCTGGCGCTGACCTTTCTGGTGGCGCTGCTCTACGCGGTTCCTTCGCTGTGGGTGGAGCGTTGCGCGGATGTTCTGGAGGGCAAGGACGCTGCGCATTCCGGGCCCGGAGAACTGCACCAGCCTTATACCGGGCCTCCGGCTGGTCAGGACTAGCTGGTCAGGACCAGGCACGGCGGACGATAATCCAACGAGCGCTGCAATCTTGTTCGTGGAAGAGGATCGCCCGTTGATCGTTCGCCGCTCCGCTGCCCTGCCCGTTTCTACTTTCTATTCCTTTCTTGCCGGCGCTGCCGCGGTGCTGGTGCTCGCGGGCTTCACGACTGTGCCGGCGTGCGCTGCTCCGAAGGCTGCTCGCGCGGTTGAGAGGCTTGACCGCGTCACATCGAGCAAGGCGCTGGACAATGGCGTTGAGATCCATAGCGGGCCGGCGCTGATGGAGATCACGGCGCTACGTGACGATGTGCTGCGCGTGCGCGTGGGACCGGAGGGAACGCTGCCGGAGGATGCCTCCTGGGCAGTGCTGCCGGAAGCGCGCACGGCAAAGGTAACGGTGACGGCGGCAAATAGCGGCGATGCTGTCGGGTTCAAGACGGCGAAGCTGATGGTGAGCGTGGATCGCGCGACGATGGCCCTGAAGGTGACCGATCTGGAGGGGCATGTCATCGATCAGGACGAGACGGGGCGGCCGACTGAGTATTACGGGGCGGGCTTTCGCGTGACCAAGGTGTCACCGCCGGACGAGCACTACTTCGCGCTCGGGGACAAGACCGGGCCGCTGGACCGGCGCAACGAAGCGTTCACCATGTGGAACACGGATTCGTTCGGCTTTCAGGAGTCGACCGATCCTATCTATAAGTCGATTCCCTTTGTGCTGACGATGAATGAGGGCCGCGCGGCGGGGCTCTTTCTGGACAATACCTGGCGCACGAGCTGGGAGTTCAACAAGGTGGAGCGAGATGCGTGGAGCTTCGCGGCTCCGAACGGGCCGCTGGACTACTACATTCTTTATGGTCCAGATCCGAAGCAGGTGCTGGGTGAGTGGGCGTGGCTGGTGGGGCACGCGCCGCTGCCGCCGAAGTGGTCGCTGGGCTATCAGCAGTCACGCTACAGCTACTATCCGGAGTCGGAGGTGCGCAATATTGCGAAGCATCTGCGCGCCGACCACATTCCGGCGGACGTGATCTGGCTGGACATCGACTATCAGCAGAACAATCGCCCGTTCACGGTGAACCGCGAACGCTTTCCGCATTTCGAGCAGATGGTGAAGGATCTGGCGGCGGAGCACTTCAGCACGGTTGTGATTGTCGATCTGCATGTGGCCAAGCTGCCGAACGCGGGCTACAAGCCGTATGACAGCGGCGTGGCGGGCGATCATTTCGTGAAGAATCCGGATGGGTCGACGTTTGTGGGCACGGTGTGGCCGGGCCCATCCGTCTTTCCTGACTTTACGCAGGCGAGCACGCGCGACTGGTGGGGCACGCTCTTCAGTGACTTCATGAAGGATGGCGTTGCCGGTTTCTGGAACGACATGAATGAGCCCTCCGTCTTCGATGTGCCGTCGAAGACGATGCCGGACGATGTGCAGCACCGCATCGATGAGCCGGGCTTCCGGAAGCGCACTGCGAATCACCTGGAGATCCATAACGTCTACGGGATGGAGAACATACGCGCGACCCATGACGGCATGGTGAAGCTTGCGCCGAATATGCGGCCGTTTGTGATGACGCGCGCCAGCTATGCGGGCGGACAGCGCTATGCCGCCACGTGGACGGGAGACAATTCGAGCACCTGGAACCATCTGCGGATGACGACGCCGATGCTCGAAAACCTGGGGCTGAGCGGCTTTGCGATGGCGGGCGCGGATGTAGGGGGATTTGCTGGAACGCCGCAGGCGGACCTGCTGACGAAGTGGCTGGAGATTGCGGCCTTCCAGCCAATCGATCGCGATCACACTGCCAAGGGCACCGCTTATCAGGAGCCGTGGGTGAGCGGCTTGGAACAGGAAAATATCCGCCGCAGGTTTATCGAGGAGCGCTACCGGCTGATGCCGTATCTCTACACGACGACCGAGGAGATGAGCCGCACTGGCGTACCGATCCTGCGGCCGCTGTTTGTCGAGTTTCCCGATGCGACGCCGGACAGGCATCCGATGGACAACGACACGCCGAATGAG
>DASYBK010000050.1:0-50589 GCA_036500805.1 Acidobacteriaceae bacterium
TCGAAGTCCTGAAAGGTTTTGTTCATTAACTGCAGAATCTTGGGTGATCCTGAATCGACGCCCTGGCAGACCTGGTGCAGCCCCGCACGTCGAAGCAACTTGAGATCTTCAGGCGAGAGCCGCGCGACCATATTGGTTGTCGCCTGTATGCTCCACTTGAACTGGGAGCCTGCGCGCACGAGCCCTTCAGCGATGCCGCGCGCACGGTCGAGATCGACGAGAAAGTTGTCGTCAACCACCCAGAGCATCTCGAGACGATACCGTCGTGTGAGATCGACGGTCTCTTCGACAAACTGCTCAGGCGGCAAAGCGTTCCATTTGCGTCCGTAAACCCCTGCGTTGGTGCAGTAAGCGCAGTTAAACGGGCACGCCAGGCTCGAGGTGTACATCGCCCATCTCTTCCCGCAGCCACGTTCATAGGCGTCGAAGTCTGCGATGTGGTAAGCCTTCGGAGGCATGTCTACCAAAGGCCTCAGCGGCCGCTCCGGAGTGAGGATGAGTTTGCCGCCGCGCTTGAAGCCGATGCCCGGAATGAGATCCGGCGCGGCCTTCGTTTCCAGATGCCTGACCAACTCCAGCAGTGCGTCTTCGCCCTGTCCGCGCACAATGTAGTCGACGCATTCGGCCTGCAAGGTCTGATCGGGAAGCAGCGAAGGATGCCATCCGCCGAGGATGATAGGGAAATCCGGATTCCATTCTTTGACCGCTCGCGCAATCTCGACCGTCTCGCGAATCATGGGTCCTGTGACTAGAGAGATGCCAAGGCAGACAGCATCACGAACCTCTTCGAGCACACGCTTCTTGAAGTCTGGCGTGATCGTAGAATCGACGAGAACAACCTGATATCCGGCACGAATCAGTGGAGTCGCGACTGCCAGAACACCGAGCGGGGCTGTCGCCTCCGAGCTCGCAAAAGAAGGAAAGAAGAAAACGACTTTCCGGGAAGAAGAAGTGGATTTCGGCATCGGTCGCTCTTCACTAATGTGTTCCGTTGAGTGTCCGCGCGTGTCAGGCTATCGTCCCAATGCTGTCATCGGATTGTCATCACCATGAACTACCTCCATCAGCGAACGACAATGACACGACGCTGACAATTCGCTGTTGACCGCCGCGCTATCCTCGACTGGATGTTGGCAGGTGATTGCGATGCATACCAGAAGAGATGATCCGTCGATACCCGCATGGAGCGGAGATCAACTCGACTCCGTCTCTCCGCCCTCGATTGAAGCTCCCTACTTTGACGACACTCTCAATGCATGGGTGCTCAGCAGACATGCAGATATCCTGACCGCGTTTCGTGCTTCTAGCCTTTTCCCGGTCAGCCCCGCGACCAAGCAGACTTCAGCAAGATGCGACGAAGCGGCGCGATTCAAGATGCGCGCGGAGGCAATGGGTGTGCTCTCTCCCGCACAGATACATGTGTGGCGCGAGCAACTGATTCCCCAAGCTCGCGCATTGGTCAACAGTTTGCCCATCGAAGAGCCGGTGGATCTTATGGATGCGTACGCGCGGCCACTTTGTCTCTTTTTGGCGGCGATCGTGACGGGAGTCTCCCGAGACGATGCGGAGACTTTCTATGAACTCGCTCGACGGGTATCGGCTTCTGCCGCCGAGCCTTTTAATCCGGTTCTGCGCGAGAGTGCGAAGTCCGCCAGCGCGGAACTGCGGGGTTATTTTCACTCCGGACCCGAAGCTTTGCGCGACTCCGGATTCGTTGCCCTATCACATACGATGCCCTGCATCTTGGGAAATGCGTGGTTCGCACTGATGCAATTTCCGCAAGTCTGGAGTCTGCTGCATCGACAGCCGGAACTTATGGAGCAAGGGATCGAAGAGCTTCTACGCTATGCTGGTCTTGCACGCATCCTCGCGAGGACGGCCACTACGGACATTGACCTCAACGGCGCTTTCATCCGCAAGGACGAGCGCATCCTGTTGAGGATCATCGCGGCAAATCGCGATCCTGAGCGCTTCTCCCTTCCGAACCAGATCGACGTTACGCGCCGCGATGTGGGACATCTGACCCTGGGGGCGGGTCCTCACGCGTGTGTGGCTGCCAACCTGATTCGCATGGCCGCGATTGTGATCACCCGTCCGCTGGTGCACGGGTTTGCCTCGGCGAATCCTGCGCGCCCCATGGACTGGCAGGGCGGGTCGGGTTTTCGTTCACCAAAATCTTTATGGGTCTGTTTGGCCACATAGTAAGCAATATTGCAAATAGGCAATCGAGATAAGGATGGCCGCCGTTTCAGGCCAGAGTCTCACAATCCTTATGCCTTCCTGATGAACCCAGCCTGATCATGTGATTAGTAAAGGCTCAGCCCCCAGACCGGCAGTGAGTGGGTGTCTCTCCTCATGCAAGTGCTGGCTGCTAGTCGTCTGCGGCGGCCTGTGGTGAGACGCTCGTGGTCTATATGCGACTTAGCGGGTGAGGGTGGCTCAATAGTGGACATTCGCGATCGAAACGACCTGACTATAACTCTCCAGAGGAAGATTCTATGTGGGATATCGGACTCCTGCTAATCACTGTGCTCTTTTTCATCATCGCAATCGCCTATACCTACGGCTGCGACAAACTGCGCAGGAAAGAAGACGTGAGATGACGACTGAGTCGGTACTTCTCCTTGCGATCACACTTGCTCTTCTCGTCTATCTCGTATACGCGCTGCTGCGCCCGGAAAAGTTCTGACTATGACCCAGAGCGGCTGGCTTCAGATACTTCTCTTCTTCTGTGCGGTGCTGGTCACTGTCAAGCCCATGGGTACCTACATGGCTCGGGTCTTTCAGCGGGAGCACACGGTGCTCGACCCGCTGCTCGCTCCGGTTGAAAGGCTTATATACAAGGCCACTCATGTCGATGCTGAGAGCGAGATGCGCTGGACCGAATACGCCGTTGCGATGCTGCTATTCAGCGCTGTGTCGCTTCTGCTTACATACTTCATCGAGCGTGCGCAAAACTTATTGCCACTGAACCCGCAGAAGCTCGCCGCGGTTGCACCCGACCTTGCTTTCAATACTGCGGCCAGCTTCACGACGAACACTAACTGGCAGGCCTACACTCCCGAAACCACCATGAGCTATCTCACGCAGATGGCGGGGCTGGCTACACACAACTTCTTTTCCGCTGCAGTCGGCATGGCGCTGGCGATTGCTTTCATCCGAGGAATCAGCCGCCGTGAGTCGAAGACGATCGGCAATTTCTGGGTTGACATGACTCGCGCGACCCTCTGGATACTGCTGCCGCTCAGCCTTGTGTATTCCGTTTTTCTTGTCTCCCAGGGCGTTGTGCAGAACTTCCGGCATTACGATCAGGCGACGCTGGTTGAACCCCAGCGTGTGGCGACCACTGGAGCGGATGGCAGGCCCAGCACGCAGGTCATTACTACACAAACCATCGCTCAAGGTCCGGTTGCTTCACAAGAAGCGATCAAGATGCTCGGCACCAACGGAGGCGGCTTTTTCAATGCGAATAGTGCGCACCCGTTCGAAAATCCGACGCCGCTTTCTAACTTTGTGGAAATGCTCTCCATCTTTCTGATACCGGCTGGTTTCACTGCTACCCTCGGCCGCCTGACTCGCTCACCGCGGCACGGATGGGCTGTCTTTGCCGCAATGGCCGTTCTGTTTTTTGCAGGCGTCCTCGTGGCGTATTCGGCCGAGTCTCAACCGAACCCTCTCTTCCACGGCGTCGACCAGCATGCCTCCGCGTTTCAGGCAGGCGGAAACATGGAGGGAAAAGAGGTGCGATTCGGCATCGCCAATTCCGCGCTCTTCGCAACCGTGACAACAGACGCAAGCTGCGGTGCCGTGAACTCCATGCACGATAGCTTTATGCCTCTCGGCGGTCTGGTCCCACTTACAAATATTCTGCTCGGAGAGATTATCTTCGGCGGTGTTGGCGCCGGCATGTACGGTGTGCTGATCTTTGTCATCCTCGCCGTATTCATCGCTGGCCTGATGGTGGGGCGCACGCCTGAATATCTTGGAAAGAAGATCCAAGCCTACGACGTGCAAATGTCGATGCTCTACGTGCTTATCTTTCCACTCTCGATCCTCACTCTTACCGCGGCGTCGCTGCTCATGCCTCAACTAGGCCTTTCCAGCCTCAGCAATGGCGGTCCTCACGGGCTGAGCGAAATTCTCTATGCGTTCACCTCTGCTACCGGCAACAACGGCTCCGCGTTTGCCGGCCTCAATGCCAACACGCACTGGTACAACCTCTCCATCGGAATGGCCATGCTGGTCGGCCGCTTTCTCATGATCATCCCGATGCTGGCAGTCGCCGGAAATCTTGCGCAGAAGAAGAGCGTTCCAGCTACATCAGGAACGTTTCCGGTGCACACGCCTCTATTCACAGTGCTGCTCGTGGGCGTCATTCTCATCGTTGGCGCGCTCACGTTTTTCCCGGCCCTCAGCCTCGGACCCATTCTCGAACACTTACTGCTGCATGCGGGAAAGACCTTCTAGGAGTGTCTATGTCAAGAGAGAAGCGACGCTCCCTGTGGGACGGAAAAATCATTAGCCGGGCGGCACTCGACTCGGTGCGCAAGTTGAATCCACGCACCATGATGAAGAATCCCGTCATGTTTGTCGTGGAGGTTGGCAGCGTCATCACTCTGGCCTACCTGGGCCGCGACTCGCTTGCACACCGACATGGACTGCTCTTCGAAACTCAGATCACGCTATGGCTCTGGTTCACAGTCCTGTTTGCGAATTTCGCCGAAGCTATGGCGGAGGGCCGAGGCAAAGCGCAGGCGGATACGCTGCGCCGCGCAAAATCGGAAACCACGGCGCATCGCTTGAATGCCGCAGGGAATGTCGAAGATGTCCCCAGTTCGATGTTGCGCACGGGGAACGTCGTTCTCGTGACGGCCGGAGAACTCATACCCGGAGATGGCGAGGTGATCGACGGAGTCGCTTCGGTCGACGAATCGGCGATCACCGGTGAATCGGCGCCGGTCATTCGTGAGGCCGGCGGCGATCGCTCTGCCGTTACGGGCGGCACACGCGTGCTCTCCGATGAAATCCGAGTTCGTATTACATCGAATCCCGGTGAGACATTTCTCGACAAGATGATCGCCCTGGTCGAAGGCGCGGAGCGCCAGAAAACGCCGAATGAAATTGCGCTGAATATTCTCCTTGCCGGTCTTACGATCGTCTTCCTGCTTGCCGTAGTAACACTTCAACCATTTGCGATCTACTCTGGCGCATCGCAGTCGATCTTCATTCTTATCTCATTACTAGTCTGCCTCATCCCCACTACGATCGGCGGACTGCTCTCGGCCATCGGCATCGCGGGGATGGATCGTTTAGTACAGCACAACGTGCTCGCCATGTCCGGCCGCGCCGTAGAAGCCGCCGGAGATGTGAATACGCTATTGCTGGATAAGACCGGCACGATCACATTGGGAAATCGCCAGGCGTCGGAATTTATTCCCGCGCCAGGGGTAAGTCCCGACCAGCTTGCCGACGCAGCCCAGCTTTCTTCTTTGCCCGACGAAACTCCGGAGGGCCGCTCGATTGTTGTCCTTGCCAAAGAGCGCTATGGACTGCGCGGCCGAGAGCTTGCTGAACTTCAAGCGGAGTTCATCCCGTTCAGCGCGATCACCCGCATGTCCGGTGTAAACCTGGACGGCCGCGTTATCCGCAAGGGCGCGGCCGATGCCATTGCGCGCTTCCTTAAGGAGGGCGGCGGGCAGTTTCCCAGTGAGATGCGCCAGGCAGTCGAGGCCATTGCGCGTAGCGGTGGTACTCCGCTGGCAGTCGCTGAGAACCGAAGCGCCCTCGGCGTTATCCACTTGAAGGACGTTGTCAAAGGCGGTATGAGGGAGCGCTTTGCGCAACTGCGTTCCATGGGCATACGGACGGTGATGATTACGGGCGATAACCCGCTTACCGCAGCGGCAATCGCACGCGAGGCCGGGGTAGACGATTTCCTCGCGGAAGCAAAACCGAAAGACAAGATGGATCTCATCAAGCGGGAACAGGCTCAGGGCAAGCTGGTTGCAATGACCGGAGACGGCACCAACGATGCGCCGGCGCTTGCTCAAGCCGACGTCGGTGTTGCCATGAGCAGCGGAACGCAGGCGGCGAAGGAAGCCTGCAACATGGTGGACCTGGATTCAAATCCGACGAAGCTGATTGAGATCGTCGAGATCGGCAAGCAGCTCCTCATGACCCGCGGTGCCCTCACCACCTTCTCCATTGCGAATGATGTCGCGAAATACTTCGCGATTATTCCCGCAATGTTTTCCGTCGCGTTCCCAGTTATGAACGCGCTGAACGTCATGCATCTCAAGACGCCGGAGTCAGCCGTGCTCTCGGCGGTCATCTTCAATGCGATCATCATCATCGCGCTGATTCCTCTTGCCTTGCGCGGCGTTGGATATAAAGCCATGAGTGCCGAAGCACTGCTGCGCCGCAACCTACTGATCTACGGAGTGGGAGGCGTCATCGTCCCATTTCTCGGAATCAAGCTGATCGATGTCATCATCACCTCGCTTCACCTCGCATAGAAGGACAGACCATGCGCCGGAATATCATCACTGCTGTGCTTTACACGGTTCTAGGTACGATCGTGCTTGGCATCGTCTACCCATACGCGGTCACCGGGATCGCGCAACTGCTTTTCCACGATAAGGCGAATGGCCAATTGATCGTCCACAATGGAAAGCTGATCGGATCAGGCATTCTAGGGCAGGCGTTCACCGGGCCCGCGTACTTTCACAGTCGTCCATCTGCTGCAGGTACCGGCTACGATGCCTCCTCGTCTTCCGGATCCAATTACGCACCCACCAATAAGAAACTTGTGGACCGAGTGGCGGCCGACGTATCCGCTGCGCAGACCGATCATCCAAACGCTCCGGTGCCGATCGATCTGGTAACAGCATCTGCCTCCGGCCTCGATCCAGACATCACACCGGCTGCTGCGAACTTTCAGGTAGCGCGCGTCGCGAGTCAGCGTCATCTGAGTGAGGATGCTCTGCGCCAGATTGTGGCGCGTCACACATTGCATCGTCAGCTCGGCATTCTCGGGGAGCCGCGAGTCAACGTGCTCCAGTTGAACTTGGACTTAGACCGCACTGCACCTCTGCCAAATCACTAGGAGTGACGATCAGCGAAGCTCACATAGCATCCATGCCAGCACTCTACAAACTCTCGGCCGGCTCCGAGAAGATATAGCCGATATAGTTCACAGTTTTCAGATAGGCAGGCTCGGAGGCGTCATCTTCTAGCTTGCGCCGCAGTTGCAGAATGAAGGTGCGGAGATACTCGCGTTCTCCTCCGTACTCCGGCCCCCACACGGCGTGCAGTAGCTTCGCATGCGGAACAGGATGTCCCGCGTGGGTCATTAGGACACGCAGCAGATCGAACTCGGTTGGAGTGAGCCGGATCTCCCGGCCGTTCTTCCTGACCAGACGCTTCGCAGGATTCAACTCGAAGACGCCCACGTGAATCGGTATCTCTGACGTGCTCGGCGGAGTGCGCCGCCGGCGTACCGCGGCACGGATTCGCGCCGCTAGTTCGCGTATCTGAAATGGCTTGGTGATGTAATCATCCGCTCCGGCATCCAGTGCTTCCACCTTATCTTCTTCACTGTCACGAACGGTCACCACCAGAATTGAAATCTGGGGAAACTCTCTCCGCGCACGTCGGCAAGCTTCAACCCCACCGATTCCGGGCATATTCAGATCCATCAAAACTGCGTCATAATCGACCATTTTTAGACGCATCAGGGCTTCCTCGCCCGTGGAAGCTTCGCCAATCTCAAACTGCAAAGCCGTGAGCGTGGCGCGTAATCCACGCCGGATCGAAGTGTCGTCCTCAACGAGTAGAACGGTCCCTTGCTTGCTATCCATTGCTGACTCCCTTGTGGTTCGGCAAAGCGAATACAAAGGTTGTCTTGTCTCCTTCGCATTCCACCCAGGTGCGGCCCTGGTGCGCTTCGGCAATTTTCTTGACGATCGACAGCCCGAGTCCGGTGCCGGCGGGACCGCGAACCGCATCGGCACCACGATAGAAGCGCTCGAAGACTCGGTCGCGCTCCTCCGCCCGAATCGCAGTGCCCCAATTCACGACCCGGATCAGCGTTTCCACCTCTCCTTGCATGACTGAGACCTGGATTGTGCTATCAACTTTTGAATACTTGACCGCATTATCCAACAACTGCAACACCGCAAGACGGATCAACTCAGCATCTGCTTCTACTAAGATCATGGGCGACGCTGCAATTACCTCGATGCGATCGCGAACATGCGGCTCCTGCGTCTGTATCAGCCTTTCTAATAGTTCCACAGCGGAGAACTTCGACCGGCTCAAGCGAACTCGCTTCGCTTCAAGTGCAGCGGTCTGCAACAGCCGCGTGGCGAGCTTACTCAGCATGCCCGCCTCTCCATCAATAATGGAGACGAGTTCTGTCTGCGTGTCTGTCATCTGTCCGATTGCAAGCAGACCGGAGCTCGCCGTCTGGATGGCCGTGAGTGGTGTCTTGAAAGCATGTGCCAGACCATCGAGCACAGCGGTGCGCAACTGCTCGACATTGCGGCTCGCTTCCGCTCGCTTCTCATTTTCAAGAGAACGCGCTCGCTCGAAGGCAATAGCCGCAAGAGAGGCGACCGCATCTGCCAGTAAGGGGTCTATCTCCCAGCCGCGGAGAACCATTGTGCCAATCGGTGTCGTACCCAAACGGAGGATGCGCCTGGACGTGCCGGCATCTATGTCGTCGCTGTCATTTCCCTCGTAGGTCTGCTCGGCTGAATCTTTCGAGAGGAGATCCTCGTGGTCTGTAGGACTGCGCTCTGGATCGTAGATCACCCACAGATCAACCGACTCTACCCCCACCATCTCCCGGATCAGCGAAGCAAGCTGACCAGCGGTAGAGTCTCGCCAATCGAGTAGCAGGATCGCGCGGCTGAGCTCATAAAGCTTTGCCATCCTCTGTCGTTGAAGGTCAGCTTGGGCTGCGTTGATGCGTGCCTTCGAGGAAAGCGCACCAACCAGCAGAGCCGTCGATTCGAACGTGAGAAGCGAGACCCAATTCTTAGGCTCAGCTACAGTGAGCTTGTAGATCGGCGGAATAAAGAGGTAGTTGAGGCAAAAGACGGCAACAACAGACGCAATCGTGGCAGCAAAGCGACCCCACCGCAGAGCGATGAGCACGACCAGCAACAGTTCCAACGAACCCGCGGTAGATAGGTTGAAGCGCATCGCGAAGGCCGCGCCGGCAGCACTCACCACGAGAACCACGCTCAAAAGCGCGATGCTGATCCGCATCGTCATAGGTCCGAATCTACGCCGATGTATCGATCCATTCACGTTGTTGAATTGACGCCGCATCGCCTCTCTTCATAGTAATCAGAATTTCACGTGAATCGTCAGGGCGATAGTTATCCCAGTCGAGTGATTCGTTACCACTTGCATATATCGCTCTTCCTTACGCCTCCCTTATGATCTGCGACGTAGATTGAAGTGTTTGTTCTCGCCTCGGTGTCGCCGTTGTCCTGAGCAAACGTTTGGAGGAGGTTTATGGAATACAGGCGTTATAAGGCCCAGGTTCTTCGAGTTCTCTTGAATGCAGCGGTGGTCATGATCTCTTCTGCGTCGCTTGTCGCACAGACGTCACCGGCCGCTTCGAAAACTGACAACCCGGCTGAAAGCGCTCCGGTGCAGCCTGAAGCGGCGACGGAGAGCCGGGCGGAGATGCTTCGCGAAATCCATGAGATGAAGTTGCGGCTCAGCGCACTGGAAGACAAACTCGCGAAAGAACCTGACGATTCCGCGTCCGCTTCTCCGAAGATTCCGGCAGGAAGCTCGTCGTCGGCGGACCCAGGCACGCCTGCTGTCATCACCACGGCTTCAGCGATACCCGCCGCTGCCGCAACTCAGGGTACACGCGGTTCAATGCACACGTCTGCCGAAAAAGCGGCGCCATTTGCCTTTGCCGACTTCACCTGGCTGAACGGCAACCCGCGGACGAAGGACGCAGCCTTCGACTCAAAGTTCTTCACCCCGGAAGTTCGCGCCGACGTGGACTACACCTATGACTTCCGGCATCCGAAGGACGATACCATCGGAGGATCGAGCGAGATATTCCGGGCCAATGAAGTGCAGTTGACGCAACTGGGTGTTGGCGGAGACTTCCACTACGACAATGTGCGTGCCCGCGTGCTGACGCAGTTCGGAATGTATTCCACGACCACCCCCCGCAATGATTCCAGTTATTCCCGCGGACAATGGGACCTTGCCGATGCCTACCGCTACGTTTCAGAGGCTTACGGGGGCTACCACTTCAACGTTCTTCATGGAATCAATGTAGATGCAGGTATCTTCATGTCCTATGTAGGCCTGTTCAGTTACTACAATTTCGATAACTGGGCCTATCAGCCTTCCTATGTATCCTCGAACACGCCGTGGTTCTTCACCGGAGTTCGCACCCAGATATTTCTCTCAGACAAGTTGAAGATCGAACCGTGGTTTGTCAACGGCTGGCAATCATACGGCCGGTTCAACAACCGCCCAGGAATCGGCGGCCAGATTCTATGGCGTCCGAATGGAAAGCTTTCCATTCTCGGCAACCAATATGGATTGGGCGAGGATGCTCTCAATACGCCTGGCCGGGTTCGTTATCACACGGACGACAGCATTCAGTACAAGTACTATGACAACCCCACTCGGCTTCTGGATAAAGCAGCCTTTTCCCTCACAGGCGATGCCGGTTGTGAGCACGGCGGAGGTGTAAGTTGCGCAGGTAACTCGGCGAAGGGGCCAAAACAAAGCTTCCTCGGGTTCATGCTCTATAACCGCTTGTGGTTCGACAGAGATCTGTTCGGAGTGACGCTTGGCGGTGGAAAGATCAACAATCCGGGTCGCTATCTCGTTTTGCTGCCCCCGATCAACGGCGCAACCGCAACCTCCGGCACACCGTATTTTACGGAGAATCCAGGCGACAAGTACAAGGCGTGGGATACATCCGTCACCTTCGACTACATGCCGAGCCAGTACATTACCTGGCGTATGGAATACAACCATCGCGCTGCCAACGTGCCGTATTTCTCTGGACCGGGTGGCATCACGCCTCCGGGCGGCAATACAGGAGCGCCAGGTTCACTGGTCCCCGGCTGGGCACCCGATCTGAGGAATAGCGAAAACCGGATGACTGGTGCCATCCTTGTGAAGTTTTAGCCAGGGAAGCAATGAAAACGAAATAAATCGAAGTACGGAATGGCACGATCTACCTGAGGGGCGCGAAGGGCATTCGTCCGGAAAGCGATCTGAAGAATCGGGGAGCGGTGAAATCCGTGACTAGAGATAAGCTTCAGGGATGGATGATTGTCGAGAGTTCCTGGACGATTCCGACAAGGAAACGCCTGTTCGAGGCTTTCTGCATCGACCTGCGGTATCCGGTGAGGATTGCCTCGTACTGACACATGGCGCAGGCGCCAACTGCAACTCTCCGCTGCTTCGTTCTCTGGCGCATGCATTTTGCGCAGCCGGCCTGACGGTGCTCCGTTGCGATCTCCCTTTCCGCCAGTCACGACCGCAAGGGCCGCCATCCCGCGGGAGCGCCGAGCGTGACCGGGAAGGTCTTCGCGCCGCAGTTGAGTCGATGCGGCGTCATCTTTCGGGCCGAGTCTTTCTCGGCGGCCATTCCTACGGAGGAAGGCAGGCATCGATGCTGGCGGCGGCCGAACCCGGCCTCGTCGAACGGCTCCTGCTGCTCTCCTATCCGCTTCATCCTCCGCAGCGGCCCGGCGAGCCACGAACAGCACACTTCCCGCAACTCCAGACTCCTGCGTTTTTCGTTCACGGCGCGCACGATGGGTTCGGCACACTCGCGGAAATGGCCGCAGCGCTGAAGCTCATCCCGGCACACACTGAATTGCGTCCCGTTCCAGGTGCAGGCCACGAGTTGATGACGAAGCAAAACCGTGACGACCTGCCGCAAACCGTGACAGAGACATTCCAATCATTCATACAAAAATGATGAGGGCGCTTTACTTTGAAGAATCTCGCAGGCGAAGCAATCTCAGAAGCTGCGAATGAATAGATCAGTGGAGGTGACGAAGTGGGATCAAGAGCCGTGATTCCGAGGACAGTCGAAGACCGCCGTCTGATGAAATCGACTGCTCGGGAGGAAGACTGGCAGCGTTGGGGAACCTACTTGCCGGAGCGACAATGGGGAACTGTGCGCGAAGACTATTCACCCGATGGCAATGCCTGGGGATTCACCCACGACATGGCGCGCTATCGCGCCTATCGCTGGGGGGAGGACGGCTTGCTTGGCTGGACGGATCGCCAATGTCGCCTGTGCTATTCCACCTCTCTTTGGAACGGCAAAGACGCCATCCTCAAGGAACGGCTCTTCGGTCTGGGCAATCCGGAAGGCAATCACGGCGAAGATGTGAAAGAGCAGTACTACTATCTCGACGCGACACCGACGCACTCCTACGCTAAGGCGCTGTACAAATACCCGCAGCGCGCCTTCCCTTACCAAGACCTCGTCGTCACCAATCGTCACCGGGGCTTTCATGAACGCGAGTATGAGTTGCTCGACACCGGAATCTTCGAGGCCGAGCGCTACTTCGACGTGCAGGTGGAGTATGCGAAGAACTCCCCGGACGATACTTTCATCCGCCTGACTATCTCCAATCGCGGTCCCGAAGCGGCGGACCTGATCGTGGCGCCGACGCTTACGCTGCGCAACAACTGGTCATGGCGAAACCCCGAGTCCGGCGAGGAGACGCGGCCATGGATGCGCCTACTCGAGAAAAATAGCGGCATTGTTCTCGCAAATCACAAGACGCTTGGCCGGTTTCGGTTTTATGCGCTTGCAGATGATGGCGCCGCAGCTCCGGATGAAGTGATCTTCACTGAAAACGACACGAATATTCGAAGGCTCGATCCAAACTATCGCGGCAAGCAGGGCTACTCGAAGGATGCATTCGATCGCTATCTCGTCCGAGGAGAGCAGGATGCTGTCAATCCGGAAAGTACGGGCACGAAGGCCGCGCTCATCTACAGATTACGAGTTCAGCCCGGAACCTCGGTCGTGCTGCGTCTCCTTCTCGTGCGCGAGGACAAAGCCGAACCGGCGGTGATGAACCGCGCAAGCTTCGATGAGATCTTTCGGCTCAGACAACAGGAGGCAGACGAGTTCTACGCTCAACGCATACCGGAGAGCTTCAGCCCGGATGAACGGAACGTTGCGCGGCAGGCCTATGCGGGATTGCTATGGACCAAGCAGTTCTACTACTACGTCTCTGAACGCTGGCTCGCGGGCGACCCCGCCCAGCCGGCGCCTCCCGTCGAGCGACTAAAAGGACGCAATACGGATTGGCGGCATCTCTTCTGCCGCGACATCCTGTCGATGCCGGATAAGTGGGAATATCCCTGGTTTGCCGCATGGGACACAGCATTCCACATGATTCCCATGGCCTACCTCGACCCCGAATTTGCGAAATCCCAGCTCCTGCTCCTGCTGCGAGAGTGGTATCTGCACCCCAACGGTCAAATGCCCGCCTATGAATTCGCATTCAGTGATGTGAATCCTCCGGTGCATGCGTGGGCGGTACACCAGGTCTTCGAAATCACCGCGCTGCGAAACGGCGGCGTGAAAGACGTGGACTTTCTCGAACGTGCATTTCAAAAGCTGCTGCTCAATTTCACCTGGTGGGTCAACCGCATTGATGAAAATGGGAACAACCTCTTTGGCGGCGGATTCCTCGGGCTCGATAACATCGGCGTCTTCGACCGGTCGACTCAGCTGCCCAATGGCGCACATCTGAGCCAGGCAGACGGTACGGCATGGATGGGACTCTATTGCTCCACCATGCTGACGATTGCCGTTGAGCTCGCGCAGACGCGGCCTGCCTACGAGGATATCGCCAGTAAATTCTTCGAGCACTACATCGCCATCATCGATGCAATGAACGAACAGGCTGGCGAAGGCTTGTGGGACGAGCAGGACGGCTTCTATTTCGACCACATACAGATCGACAATGACCGGCCAAAGGCGCTGCATGTCCATTCGATTGTGGGCATCGTGCCGCTCTATGCTATCGGCATCCTGCACGCGGAGGACATGCAGCGGCTGCCTGGATTCCGTAAGCGCATGCGATGGTTTTTGGAAAATAAAGAGCAGCTTGCGAGACATGTAAAGCAGGTAGAGACAGATGATCCGGCTCTTGCTGATTCACGCGTCGTTGCCCTCGTGCCGAAAGAACGGCTGCTTCGCATCCTGAGCCGCGTGCTCGATGAAACCGAATTTCTCTCCGGCTACGGCGTACGCGGTCTCTCGAAGCGACACGAGAAAGATCCTTATCGCATCGAACTGGCCGGGCAAACGTTGACCGTGAAATACGTGCCCGGAGAAGGAGACAGCGGCATGTTCGGCGGCAACAGTAATTGGCGCGGGCCGGTATGGTTTCCCGTCAATATGCTGCTGATTCACGCGCTGGAACGCTATCACCTCGTCTACGGTGATCAGCTGAAGGTGGAATGCCCCGCGCGCAGCGGCAACTTCATCACCCTGCGCGAAGCAGCGGATGAGATCGCGCGCAGACTCGCGAGCTTGTTCTTGCGCGATGCGACAGGCCGCCGCGCCACTCACGGAGACGAATGGCGGTACATTCGCGACCCGCACTGGCGGGATCTGATTCTCTTTAGCGAATACTTTTGTGGCGACACGGGGCGAGGGATCGGCGCAAGTCATCAGACCGGATGGACTGCCCTGGTAGCGACATGCCTGGAGATGATGCATAGATAAGCTCTTGAAGGTGCTAACACCGACAACTCTTTCTCTGCTGCCATCCCCTTGGTATGATGTTCCCCTCATCGGGCTCATCCCCCAAAATTCGAACGAGGAAGGTGTTTGGATGAAGGTTCAACGCTGCATCATCGCTTTCGCTCTCGCAGTGGGGATATGTCAGTTCGGCATTGCACAGACACCCGCGGGCGCGCCAGCCGGATCAACCGGCCAATGCAAAGATGGCAGTTATACAAATGCTCCAAAGAAAGCCGGAGCATGCCGCGGTCACAAAGGTGTACAGACGTGGTTTGTGGCGGACGCATCCTCGCCATCAGCCCCGGCAAAGTCCGCAAAAACTGCAGCCGCAGCTCCTGCTGCTGCCGCTCCCGCAGCAACGCCGAGCCATGCATCGAAAGCCACAACCAACATGGCCCAGGCGCCCGGTGGTGGCGCCGGCATGGTCTGGGTCAACACCCCTACCAACGTCTATCACTGCCCCGGATCGCGCTATTACGGCAAGACCAAGGAAGGGAAGTATATGACGGAAGCGCAGGCCAAGGCCGCCGGAGCGCATCCGGACCACGGCAAGGGCTGCGGACAATAACTCGCTTCTGATTGCCACGGAATGCACTGACTTTGCGCGCCGTAGACCTTTCGCGCACCTTGAATCACGGGCCGCCATCACCGCTCATAGCTCATCACTGCGGTTGCGCTGTCTGAGCCAGGGTTGGCGGCCGCTTTATTTTGGCTTACCTTCGTTTCGGACAAAAAATCAGACCGCGTGGCGTTCTCAATGCGGTGTAAACAATCGATTCGTCCGAAAATTCGTGTCCCGGGTTCCGAAGGAGGAGCCGAAACGATGAGCAAAGGTTTTTTGTCACGACGCGCTTTTTTACAGACCACGGCGGCTATCGCGGGAGCTTCCGTGGCTCCCGCTTCGCTGGTCGGCGGTTCGGCCTTTCTTGGGGAGCCTGCATATGCCGATCAGGCGGTCGCGCCCAGCGATCGCGTTCGCTTCGGCATCGTCGGCGTCGGCATGGAAGGCTCGAACCTCCTCGCCACCGCCATCCAACTCCCGGGCGTCGAGTGTGTTGCCGCCGCCGATCTCTACGATGGCCGCCACCAGCTTGCAAAGGAGATCGTCGGCAGGCCGATTCGTACCACGCGTCGTTACCAGGACCTGCTCGATGCGAAGGACATCGACGCTATCATCGTCGCCACGCCGGATCACTGGCATAAGCAGGTTGTCGTGGATGCCATCGCCGCCGGCAAGGATGTCTACTGCGAAAAGCCGATGTCTCACAATCCTGCCGATGGCCTCGCCATGCTCGCTGCGTCAAAGAAGTCGGATCGCATCGTCCAGATCGGCGCGCAGCGCACCAGTTCCGTCATCTGCGCCAAGGCCAAAGACCTCTACGATAAGGGCGCACTCGGCGACCTCAATCTCATCGAGTGCACCCTCGGACGCAACGACCCCACCGGCGCATGGGAGTATCCTCCTCCGCCTGACCTGTCGCCGCAAAACCTCGACTGGGAGACATGGCTCGGCACCGCGCCGAAGAAGCCGTTCGATCCCTATACCTTCGCGCGCTGGCGCTGCTGGAAGGAGTACGGGACCGGCGTGGCCGGCGACCTGATGGTCCATCTCATCAGCGGCATGCAGTTTGTGCTCGGCATCAACGAGGTACCGAAGCGCGTCATCTCTTACGGCGGAATCTATCGCTGGAAAGATGGCCGCAATATGCCCGACGTGCAGCCGGTTCTCTTCGAATACATGGGCGTTCCCCTCTATATGCGCCTCTCGCTCGGCTGTGAATCGGCCGAGGTCACGCGCTTCCAGGGCTCCAAGGGGATGATCGAGATGCGTGAATTCAGCGTCAGCTACACACCGCAGGCCGGCGTCGATACCTCGCCCAGTTATTACTCGGGCTCGTTTCCGGCAGCGATGAAAGCGGCGTATGTCGCCCAGTGGCACAAAGAGCACGATCCCGTGCCCGGCCAGGAGCCGGCGCCCGAAACCATCACCTTCAACGGCAACGACTACGACGACCTGAAGCCGCATCTCTATAAATTCTTCCAATCGGTGCGCTCGCGTCAGCCCGTCCTTCAGGATGCTCTCTTCGGCAACAACGCGGCACTCGCATGCCATCTCGCGAACGAGTCCTACTTCCATGGAGCCCCGGTCGGATGGAACGCCTCCGCGCAGAAGATCGAGTCCATCGCATGAAAGCAAAGCGGAGCAGGAGGGACCGGATCGTGAAATTACTCAAGACAATCGTCGCCGTGGCAGTTGCATGCAGCTTCACGTCAGCCGCCGTGCCGGTTCGCGCCGCAAAGCCGCGCACCGCTGTTCCTGCCGCGAAGACTTCTGTGTCACCCTTCCTCGGTCGCTGGGACCTCACGTTGAAGGCACCCGACCGCGAGTGGCCTTCGTGGATCGAAATCACCGAAGAAGGCGGTCAGCTGAAAGCGCGGTTCACCGGCCGCTGGGGCAACGCGCGCCCGCTGCCAAAGGTCGAGATAGCCGACGGCCAGCTCACCTTCGTCTCTCCCAAGGAAGAGGAAGACAGCAAGAGCGACATGGTCTTTGAAGGCAAGCTCACCGGCAAGTCGCTCACCGGCACAGTCAACGCGCCGGATGGCTCAACCTGGAAATGGATCGGCGTCCGCGCGCCCTCGCTTGTCTACACGCGCGCGCCGCAGTGGGGCAAACCCATCCAGCTCTTCAATGGCAAGGACCTCACCGGCTGGCATCCCGACAAGCCCGGGCCACCCGAGTGGACAGTCGAGAACAGTACCATCGTCAGCCCCGGCCACGGCCATGAGCTGATCAACGATCACAAGTTCCAGGATTTCAAGCTTCACCTCGAGTTCAACTGCGGCAAGGACGCAAACAGCGGTGTCTATCTGCGCGGCCGTTATGAGGTGCAGATCGAAACCGAATCGGAAGCAGAGCCGCCCAGCCATCACACCGGCGGCATATACGGTTTCATCGCGCCGTCACCGGAGTTGCCGCGCCGTCCCGACGTCTGGCAGAGTTTCGACATCACGCTCATCGGCCGCAAAGTCACCGTGGTGCAGAACGGCACAACCGTGATCAACGATCAGGAGATTCCCGGCATCACCGGCGGCGCGCTCGACAGTCAGGAAGCCATGCCCGGCCCCATCTATCTGCAGGGCAGCGAAAAGGGCCACGTCGCCTTCCGCAACATCGTGGTCACGCCTGCACTGTAGCCGTGTCGCCCTGTCGCAACGCTACAATCGCTGCGCCGAGTGGTATAGAAAGATTCCGCCAATCACCAGCAGCCACACCCACAACGCGAATCGCAGGGGACGTCGCGGAACGCTGCCTGCCAGCATCGTGCCCAGCGCCGCGCCCACCAATCCGCCGGCCACCAGACGCGCCAGCAGCGGAGCATCCATCGCGCCCGCAAACCAGTGCGCGCCGCTTCCCACTGATGACGTGAGAAAGCCAAATGCAATATCGGTGCCCACTACTTGCGCCGGTGCCAGCGGTGTCAGCGCCAGCAGCGCGGCGCTTCCCAGCGCACCCGCGCCTGCGGAGGAGAATCCAACCTCTGCGCCCACCGGCAACATGAGCCACGGCAGCAGCCGCGCCCTATCGCGTGTCTCTCGCTCTTGCTTCACCGGCCGGAACGAGAAAAAAATCTGCCACAGTGCCGTCGCGACCAGGACCACTCCCAGCGTCCCATTCACCAGTTGCTTCGCGCCGGAATCGACAAAGCGATGCAGCAGGAATGCCCCTGCCAACACGCCCGGCAAGCCCCCCACCAGCATGTAGCCGAGCGTCCGCCACGAGACTTGCCTGCGCCAGATCTGCGCGGGCAGCAGCACCAGCTTCACCGCTGCAGAAAACATCAGCCCCACGCTCACCGCAATTCCGGCAGGCACGCCCAGCATGAGCACCAGCAGCGGCGTCGTGATGGTGCCGGCGCCGACGCCGGTAAGCGCGATGAAGACGGCGATCACGAATCCGATGAGATATTCCAAGCAGCAATCCTCAGAAGCCCGCGTTGCGTTTACTTCGCTGCCTCGATGTGAATGCCGCATTCCACCTTGCGCCCGCCCCATCGGCCCGACCGCGCATCACCGGTAGCGAGCGGGAGAGATGTGCATGGCTCGCAGCCAATCGACGAATACCCGCGCGCATACAAGGGCAGCAACGGAATGTTCAGCGCCTCGCACGCATGCCACACATCCGCCGTGGTGAAGTGCGCCAGCGGACTGAGCTTCAGTACCGGCTTGCCGCCCGGCAGCGTGAACAGCGCTGATTCCTCCAGCGCCGCGCGCGTCTTCGCCTGCTCGCGCCGCAGCCCTGTAATCCACACCTTATGGTTCGCCACCGCGCGAAACAGCGGCTCCACCTTGCGCGCAGCACAACAGCGGTCCGGGCTGGTCTGATACAGCAGCCCATGCTGCGCTTCCTGCTCCGCTACTGTTTGCAGCGGAAGCAGATTGATCAGCCGCACATCCCATTCGCGTGCAATTCGATCACGATACGCATACGTTTCTGCGAAGTGATACCCGGTATCGAGAAACAGCGTCGGCAAAGCCGGCCGCAACTCGAGCGCAAGCTTCAGCAGCAGCACATCCTCCGCTTGAAAGCTGCACGTAAGGCACACATCATCGCGACCGGGAGCATCCGCAAACGCCTGCCGCAATTGCTCCCGCACGTGCGCCAGCCTCGCTTCCACTCGCGCAGAAAGATCGCTCATCGCACACGCTCGCGGTCGAGAACTCGCGCCTCCCACAGCAGGTCGAGCAAAGCACCAACCGCCTGCGCCGGCTCAGCGCAGTTCACGAACTCTTCCCGGTTGCTGCCAATGCGCAGCGAAATCTCCTCGCCGCTTAACTCGGCCAACAGTACCAGCGCACCCGCCGCGGCAAGCACTCCCGGCGTGACCGGATCGTCGTCAGGCGGCCGCACAACGAACGCTCCCGCCTCCAGCAACGCGCGTTCCAGCGCATGCGCCACGGCAGCCGGCGCGCTCAGCCGCAGCACTGCGCCCGCGTGTCCCCATCGACGCGTGCGCTCCTGTGGCGTCACAGCTGCGGCGGTCGCGATGCCCGCATCATCGGCCAGTAGGTCCCGGATCATCCCCGCGCCAGAAGTCGCATTCGTCTCCGCATCGATCAGCACGAACGCGCCCAGCGTGCGGTTTTCGCTGTAGCGCTCCACAGCAATCGGCCGCCGCGTCTTCATCTCCGCCACGCCGATGCCGTTCATCTCGAGCGCCCGCGCCGGTTCGCTCACCGCCTGCTCTAGGTTCACACGTTGCCGCAGCCGCACCTCCACCGGCACCGTCTGGCTCGCATGCTTCAGCAGATAGCGCCGCCCCGCATCGAGCGGATGTGCATCCATCCACACCAGCGAGGCAACAAACCGCCGCGCCACTCCCGCCTCGTCGCCCGCGCGTGTCAGTAGATCGCCGCGGCTGATGTCCAGCTCATCTGTAAGAGTGATAGTGACAGACAACGGCGCATGTGCAATCTGTAGATCGCCATCGTACGTAACAATGCGCTCCACCCGCGACGCTCTTCCCGATGGCAGTACCGTCACGCGATCGCCAACGCGAATCGCACCCGATGCAATCTGCCCCGCAAATCCACGAAAGCTGTGGTGCGGTCGGATCACGCGCTGCACCGGCAGCCGAAATGCCGCCGTCTCGCGATGTGCCGCCGCAGGCAGCAGCTCGAGCAACTCCAGCAGAGAAGGCCCGCCATACCACGGCGTCTCGCTCGAACGGCGCGCCACATTGATGCCAAGTAAGGCGCTCACCGGAACGAAATGCAATTCCGGCGCATGGCCGGATTCCGCGGCGGCATATCGCGCAAAGCTCTCAAACTCCGAGCGAATCGAAGAAAACATTCCGGCATCGTAGCCAACAAGATCCATCTTGTTCACCGCGACAATCACATGCCGAACGCCCAGCAATGTCGCGATGTACGCATGCCGCCGCGACTGCGGCAGCACGCCCTTGCGTGCATCCACCAGCACGATCGCCGCATCCGCGGTCGAGGCGCCCGTCGCCATGTTGCGCGTGTACTGCTCATGTCCCGGCGTATCCGCAATGATGAACTTCCGCCGCGGCGTAGAAAAATAGCGATACGCCACGTCGATCGTGATCCCTTGCTCCCGCTCAGCCCGCAAGCCGTCGGTCAGCAGCGCAAAATCGAGCTGCTCTCCGGTCGTGCCTTTGCCGCGAATCGCATTCACCTGATCGTCATACACACTCTGCGTGTCGTACAGCAGCCGGCCAATCAGCGTCGACTTACCATCATCTACCGACCCTGCCGTCGAAAAGCGCAGCAGGTCCTTCTCGCGTTCCTGCTTGAGAAACGCGTCGATAGAGAAGCCATGCTCCGCCGTATCCAATCGCAAATCGGGTTGCGTCAAGGTACAAGCCATTTAGAAATAGCCCTCCCGCTTCTTGATCTCCATCGAGCCTTCCTGGTCGTGATCGATCACGCGGTTCGCCCGCTCCGACGATCGAAACGACAGCAGCTCTGCGATGATCTTCGGCAGCGTGTCCGCATCGGAACGGATTGCACCCGTGCACGGACTGCAGCCCAGCGAGCGCAGCCGGCTGCGCACCATCTGCGGCTTTTCTCCCTGCCGGCCGACAAACGCCTGCTCCACCGGCAGCAGCGCCTCGCCCCGCACATACATCGGCCGCGGCTTCGCAAAGTACAGATCGACAATCGGAATTGCTTCCTCGTGGATGTACTGCCACACATCCATCTCGGTCCAGTTGGAGAGCGGAAAGACGCGAATACTCTCACCCGGATGAATGCGCGAGTTATACAAATTCCATAACTCGGGCCGCTGGTTTTTCGGGTCCCATTGCCCAGCGCTGTCGCGAAAAGAAAAAATCCGCTCCTTCGCTCGCGACTTCTCCTCATCGCGCCGCGCACCGCCGAAGGCCGCATCGAATCCGTAATGCTTCAACGCATCCAGCAGTGCCTGCGTCTTCAGCAGACCGCAGCACCGCTTCGTATCCAGGACGATCGGATTCGTACCCGCCGCAATCGCCGGCTCGTTGCGCCACACCAGCAGCTCCGCACCCACCGAACGCGCCATCGCGTCGCGAAAGGCAAGCATCTCCGCAAACTTGAATCCCGTATCGATATGCAGCAGCGGGAAGGGAATTGCCCCCGGGAAGAATGCCTTCTGCGCCAGCCGCAGCATAACGGAGGAATCTTTGCCGATGGAGTACAGCATCACCGGCCGCTCGAACTCCGATGCCACCTCGCGCAGAATGTGGATGCTCTCCGCTTCCAGCAGGCGCAGATGGCTCAGCCTCTGTGAGTTCAGGGGAGGCGGCGACGTGTCCGGCGAAGCATTCTCGGTTGCCAGCATTGCGGGACCTCGGTTGGGTGCCTTGGTGAATGCTGATTTGCCGGGATGCTGCCCTGAAATGACCAACACCCGTGCCAATCAGCAACGGGTGTCTTTGTGAAGGAGTTGTCGCGAGACTAAGTGCGCGCGAGCTGCCACCCGTGGCTTGATGGACAAGCACAACAACAGGGGCGACAGCTGTGGCGGAAAGTCATACTGTCCAAAGAGTAGCAGGCCGGACGCGGCAGCACAAGCAGTGCGATAGAGTGTAGTGGTCAAGTTGGATTTCCACATGCCTTGCGCTGAGTCAAGGAAGGCGCGACGATTGACGCATGGAAGAGCTTGTGGGGCTGCTAGAGGCGTGAGAGCATGGGCGGAATGGATTTCGATCCACGCCTTTGGTTCGTGGAGTCGCACCCTTTCTGGTTGTTGGGTGCAATAGTCCTCATCATCTTGGGGGCCTTCTTCTGCTTCTACCATCCCGATTGCAACGTCTGCCAGTTTTTGGACGCCTATGGCTAGACCCCCCAGCCCTGAAAAACCTCAAACTTGACCAGCACCGATAGAATCACCAAGATGTTCTCCACTTCCGTGATGTGACGGGCAAATCCATCTGGAAGGAGAGACTTCCGTGAAAAGCGGATTTTTTCTACGAAGCGAGCAGCAAACGACGCCGAGGTTTCCCATCTGAAACCAAAGTGAAACGTGGCCTCCGAGTAGTACACGGAGATAAAGAGCTTTGCGAAAAACTCGGCAGGAACGATCTGTGTCCTTGTGGTTCAGGCCGAAGATTTCAAAAAGTGCTGTATGTTAACCGGTAAGTATGACGGCGCTACACGGCAGCATTACACCCGTTGATCATTCTGAAGGGACGGTTTCGACCGTCCCTTCAGTTTTGGAATTTAGGATCAGTGCTGTACCGCCAGCTTCCGGTCAAAAAAATCCGCGCCCAGCCGGTAAGCCGTCATCCAGTCGCGATGCAGCAGGAAGTCATGGATCTCATCGGGAAACACATGCTCCTCCACCGGCACACCGCGCGCCCGCAGGGCATTCGCCAGCCGCACTGTCTGCGCAAACATCACGTTGCGGTCGTCGTCACCCTGGATCAGCAGCACCGGCGACCTCCACGTATCGAGCGACGCCATTGGCGATGACTCCCACGCCACCCGGGAAGCGGCGGCCCGGTCAAAAGTGAAGTAAGACGAGGGCTTCCACAGATCGACTTCCAGGCTCCAGTCATGCACCCCGTGCAGGTCCACGCCCGCCGCGAACAAGTCCGAAGCACGCGCCAGCGCCAGCGCCGTCAGATACCCACCGTAACTCCCGCCCCACGCGCCGATCCGTTTGCCATCCACATCCGCGCGGCTCCGCAGATACAGTCCTGCCCCAATCACGTCGTTATACTCGCTCGCTCCGCCGGGGCCAAAGTGCAGCGCCTGCCGGAAGTTCAATCCGTAACCGATGCCGCTACGATAATTGATGGAGAGCACCACATAGCCGCGGCCCGCCAGGTACTGGTTCATCGCATACGCATTTGAGTAGTAGCCCATCGGGTTCCAGCCCAACAGCATCTGCCGTCGCGATCCGCCATGGAAGAACACCACCGCCGGATGCTTCTCCTTCCCATCTGCGGGTAGGAAAAGCTGGCCATGAATCCGCATGCCATCCGCCGCGCTGAAGATCACCTGCTCAGGCACCACCAGCTTTGCCGCCGGAAAGTCCGCGGGAATCGTCTGCGGCGCCAGATCACGCGGCCCGCTCGCCTCCAGCACCGCCGCCCGAGCAGGCACGCGTGCATCCATGCGCACCAGCGCGATCGCGCCATCCGACGCAATCGCCGGCTCTGTCTCAATGCCATCGCCGTGCGTCAGCGCCTGTGGCGCGCCGCCGTCCCTCACGCCGTCTATGGACACGCTCCACAGATGTTTTCGATCCTCATCCAGTGGATCGCTGCCATGCTGGTTCGAGGAGTACACGATCCGCTTGCGGTCCAAGCTGAACGCAACTTGGTCCACTTCGAAATCACCCGGCGTCAGCAGCGCCGCTTCGCCGCCCTGCCACGGCACCGCATACAGGCGCGTCCATCCGCCGCGCTCCCACGGAAAGACGATCCTTCCACCCGCGCTCCACCACAGCTCGCTCACACCGCCGGTTTCATGAAAGATGCTGCCCGCGCCATGCTCAGCCTGCCACACAGCGCGCCCATCGCCGCTCCCGGCATCGGCCACGCAGATCGACCACGGCACCTCCGCCTCCCGCATCCAGCGCGACCCATACTCGGGTTCCAGCGGCTGCCGCACAAAGGCAACGTGCCTGCTATCCGGAGACCACACCGGATCGCTATCCGAGTACGTGGCGGGCATCAGGTACTCCAGCGTCTTTGTCGCAAAGCGATACACGCCGATGAAGCTGTGATCGTCGCGCGCGCTCACAAACGCAAGCGCGCTGCCATCGGGCGACCACCGCAGGTCCTGCTCCTCCCCGCGTCCTTGAAACAACTGCTGTGGCTTGGCCGCGGCGTCCTTCAGGCTCACCGTCCAGATCTGTCCCTTCAGCAGATACGCGATGACATCGCCGCTTGGAGAGATCGCTCCTGCGTTCCCCTCGCCAATATCGCGCGGTGTTCCTCCATTAGCGGAGATCAGCCACATCTCCTGCTTCACTCCCGCGGTCAGCAGCGCGGGGTTCGGTGCAGGTCGCTCCGGCCACTCCGAATCGCCGCCACGCGTGTAAGCCAGCCACTCTCCGTCCGCCGACCAGGCAAGCCCGCTGATCTCCTGCCCATCGTCCGCCGTGTAGTGCGTGATCTGCTGCGCGCTCGCATGCGATCCCAGACGCGAATCAGGCTGCGCCACCCAGATATTCCGCCTGCCCTCGTCATTCGCAATCCAGGCCACACGCCCGCCCGCCGGCGCCGCCGTCATGTCCGAGACAAACGGCGCACTCATCACCTGTTCCAGCGTGAATGTTCGAGATGCTGAAGATGCGTGCAGTTGTATCGGAGAAAAGAGCAGAGCAGCGAAAGCAATCGGCAGAAGTCGCATCCCGCGAATCATCCTCCTATGAAATAAAACAGCCGCCGGAACATTATGCTCCGGCGGCCGCGCCCCTTACGCGAGAGCAGCACTCAACATGTCTGCCCAATCGACCACAAACCAGGATGTGAGCGACCGGCGGGAGCGAACACACAATTCGCGCCGCAGGCGCCCTTGCCTGGACGGCAAGTCCCTACTTCTGCTTTGCGATCACCAAGCTCGAAAACTTCTTGTATGTTGCCGCCGGCACGATCTTCTTCGTCACCAGGTCGGTCTTCTTCGCATACGGCCGTCCGGCGATGATCTTCTGCGCATAGGCATCACCGACGCCGGGGAGCGCCTTCAGTTGGTCGGCCGTCGCCGAGTTCAAATCGACCAGATTCGAGGCTTGCGCGGTCATGGGGGCCGTCGCATTGGTGCTTTTGGTGTTGCTCGTCTTCTGCGCATTCGCATGCGTTATCAGCATGCCGGCGGCAAGAGCTACGGGCAGGCAGGCGATCCGGATCCATCGCTTCAGTCCTATCATCGGTGTTCTCCTTTGCGCGCGGCTGGCTTGCACGTCCTCATAGAGCACCGCGCCGGGCACGCTCAGCTTCCCCCCGGCGAAGCCTTCTGTCAAGCGAATCGTGCAAGCGGGTGTTCTCCGCGGACTACTTCTGTTCCGCCGCCCTCTGCTCGGCAGCCACCGCCGCCTCCGCCGCCTGAAATCCGATCTTAGAATGCGTCCCGTCGCAGAACGGCTTCTTCGTCGAAGCGCCACAGCGGCATAGCGACACCGCAGGCTTGCCCTCCAGGTTGATCTCCGTGCCGTCCACATCTATCAGCCGGATCGGTCCCTCCACCCGCAGCGGTCCGTTGGGCCTTGCCGTGATCGTTACATTTGCGTCTGCCATTCTCTCTCCTTTTCGTTCTTGAAATTCTAGTTGTCATTCCGACCGGAGCCGTGGCGCGCAGCGCCACCGCGCAGTGGAGGGATCTGCTGTTTCTTCGCTGCGCCGCGGCGTCCTTCTACTTCGCTTCCGCGCGCCGCGCCTTCTGCATTGGAACAACCTGCACCGTCACGTCGCGCACCTCCGCCAGAAAGCGGTTGATCACCGAGCCGCGCAGCAGGATATCCATCCGCGAGCGCGCCGACTGCCCGAAGACCACGTGCGAAATTCCTTCCTGCTTGGCAAACTGGATCAGCGCATTCGACACCTTCTTGTCCTTCAGCACCACCACCTTCGCCCCCAGGTCGCGCGCCAGCCGCTGGTACTCCTCCATGCGGTGCTTCTCTTCCGGGTTCGGATGCTCTTCCTCCTCTGGCGTTTCCACGCGCACTGCATACCAGATCGTCGAGAGCCGCGACGCAATCCGCGCTCCCGCGCGCAGCAGCCGGTCCGTGCCTGGCCGTGGCGAAAGACACACCATCACCTTCTCCGGAATCGGCGCCTGTTCCAGCCCCTGCGACCGCCGGTAGTCCGCCGCCTGCGAGCTCACCTCGGCCGCGGTAGTGCGCAGCGCCAGCTCGCGCAGCAGGTTCAGGTTGCCCTTGCGGAAGAAGTTCGCCAGCGACTGCTCGACCTTCTCCGGCGCATAAATCTTTCCCTGGCGCAGCCGCGACCGTAGCTCCTCCACCGTCAGGTCCACGTTCACCAGCTCATCCGCGCGCTTCAGCAGGCTGTCCGGCACCGTCTCGCGAATGGTCACGTTCGAGGAGCGCGCCACCGCATCATTCAGAGTTTCCAGATGCTGCACATTCACCGCGGTCATCACGTCGATGCCCGCATCCAGCAGCTCCAGCACATCCTCGTAGCGCTTGCGGTTTTTCGATCCCGGCACGTTCGTGTGCGCCAGCTCATCCACAATGCAGACCTGCGGATGCCGCGCCAGGATCGCCTCCAGGTCCATCTCGTGCAGCATCACCGAGCGGTAGGGAATCGCGCGCTGCGGAATCACCTCCAGGTCGCGGATCATCGCCTCGGTATCGGCCCGCTTGTGCGGTTCCACAAAACCGATCACCACATCGATGCCCTGCTTGCGCATCAGATGCGCGTCTTCGAGCATCTGGTACGTCTTGCCCACGCCAGGCGCTGCGCCCAGGTAGATCTTCAGCTTCGCCGGTTCGGGCGGCAGCGCGCGTTCCATCGCATCCGGAACCTCTGCAGGTTGCGTCGGATCAGGCATCGGCGGCTCGATCGGCTCGCTCATCTCAGCCCACCTCGATCGCGTGCCGCGGAAGACGCGTCGGCGCCAGCGGCAACGTAAAGCTGAACGTTGTGCCATGTCCCACGCGGCTCTCCACCGAAACCTGCCCGTCCATCAACTCGATCAGCCGCCGCACCAGAGCCAGTCCCAGCCCCGTCCCATCCGGCCCTGCACTGCCCACCGCGCCGCGCACCTCTTCGGCAGAGCGCGCGCCCTGCACGAATCTCCCGAAGATGCGCTTCAGCCGCTCCGGCTCAATGCCGATCCCCGTATCGCGCACAAAAAACTGCACCCGCTTCTTCTGCTCCTCCGCCTGCAGCACAATCGTGCCCTTCGGCGGCGTGAACCGCAGCGCATTCGACAGCAGGTTATCCATCACACTCTTCAACGCGCGCCGGTCGCCGTGGATCGGCGACAGATCGCTGAATGCCTCGATCTGAATCTGCACATCGCGCTTCCGTGCCTCATCCTGAAAGCGCAGGGCCGCGTCGCGCAGGATATCGATCGGCCGCAGCCGCTCCATCCGTAATTGACGGCTGCCGGTATCCAGTTCGGCTACATCGATCAGGTCCGTCATCAGATCGTTCAGCCGCTCCGCCTCCTCCTGCGCGCCGTTGATGAGGTCGGTCTGCAGCGGCCGCAGGTCGCCCGCAAATCCCTTGGTCAGTGAATACAGCGCCAGCCGCAACTGCTCCAGCGGTGTGCGCAGCTTGTCCGAAGCCACCGCGATGAAGCGCGTCTTGAACCGGTCCAGGTCCTGCAGCTCGGTCACGTCTTCGAGCACGCTCACCGCCCCCAGCAGCTTGCCGTCGTTGTCGCGGATCGGCGTCGTCCGCAGCCGGTAGCTGCGCTCTGCTTGACCGATCCACATCGGCAGCAGCGCTGCCTCGCCCTCGTGCGCCACCGGCCGCTGCATCGAAACCGCGTCGCGCACTGCCTTCAATATCTTTTGTCCGCCCGGCGTATTTTCCAGCGCCCTCCGATCGACCGCCGCTTCGCCCAGCAGTTGTTCCGCCGCCGTGTTCAGCTTCAGCACCTGCCCGCGCGCATCGGTCACAATCACCGGCTCGAAGATCGACTGCACTACCGCATCGGAGAGCTGGTGTTCCATCTGCTTGCGGCCAAACTCCGTCTCGCGCAGATCGCGAACGTGCACCACCATGCGGTTCACGTCGTTCGCGATCTGTCCCAAACTGTCATCCGCGCTCCACTCCAGCCGTTGCTCCAGATTGCCCTGCCCGATCGCCCGCACCTGCTCCGCCGCGCGCCGCAGCGGACGAAGCACGGCCATGGCAAACCCGATGGCGACGACAATCGCGCATGGTATCGCCATCCAAGCCACCAGCGCCGCCGTGCGCGCCGCCTCGTTGTGTGCGGCGCCCGCATGCAGCGCGCTCAGCGCAGACAGCGCCACCGCGGTGACCAGGGCCACCAGCAGCAGCAGTCCGAAAATCAATCGCTGGTTCAGGCTCATCTTGTGGGCATATGCGAGGCGATGCGTCTCCCCAGTGTGCCACACCGCTTCGGCTTCTCCATGGGACGCAAAGCTCAGGTGGCCTGGTAGCGAGAGAGCACGTCCGCCAGCGTCACTGTGCCCTCAATCGCGCCGCGGCTGGCGCGGTTCTGGATCGGCAGGATCGGCCAGCGCGCCAGGTGCGGCAGCGCCGAATCGAGCGGCAGATCGGGGAACAGCAGCGGTATCCGATCCGGCTTCAGCACATTCGCCAACACCGTCTCCGGCGCACTCACCGCAGCCAGCGAACCCAGCTCCGCCCGCGTCATCGAGTACCACGCATGCCCCGGCAGCCTGATCAGGAAAACATCGGCGTGCGTGGCATCCAGTTCCCCCGCTGCCGCCTTCAGCGTCGTATGCGCGTCAATCACCGGCACCGACAATGGGCGCAGCGCATCCTCCAGGTGCAGCACTACCTCTTCGCGCTGCTCCTCCATCGAAGGCAGATCCAGCCCATCCTGATGCGTGAAGACTTCGAAGATCGCATGCGGCTGCAGGCTGCGCGACACCAGGTACGCAATCGTGTTCGCCAGAATCACCGGCAGAATGATGGAGTAGTTCCCGCTCACCTCCAGCACCATGAACACCGACGTCAGCGGCACACGCAGGAACGCCGCAAACAGCACCCCCATGCCCACCAGCGCATACGCTCCCACCGTGATGTGCAGGTTGGGGAAGTGCATCTTCTCAAAAGTTCCAATGGACGCGCCCAGCATCGCTCCAATGAACAACGTCGGCGCAAACATCCCGCCCGGCGTGCCGCTCGAGAACGAAATCGTCGTCGCCAGGATCTTCAGGAGCGCCAGTGCCAGCAGCGTGGTCCACAGGAACTGCCCGTGCATGGCCTGGTTCATCACCTCATAGCCCGGGCCCATGATCTGCGGGAAGCCGAAGAAAGCGATCAGCCCCACTCCCAGCCCCGCGACCGGCGTCTGCACAAAGAACGTCCAGCGCGGCAGATTGCGCAGCCGCGGCCGCAGATAGCCCAGCGCGCGCGAAAAGATACTCGCCGCCAGCCCGCCGATCACGCCCAGCACCGCATAGGCGAGCAGCTCGCGCGAGTCCGTCACCGTGACCGCCGGAACCTGAAACATCGGCTCCGATCCCCAGAACCGCCGTGCTACCACCACGCTCGAGATCGCCGACAGCACCACCGAGCCCAGCACCGCCGCGCTCCACCGTCCGATGACCTCCTCAATCACGAACAGAATCGCCGCGATCGGCGCGTTGAATGCAGCTGCCAGTCCGGCAGCCGCACCCACCGGCGCGAACAGCCGCAGCCGCTGCCGGCTCATTCCCAGCCTGCGGCTGATCACCGAAGCCACGCCGGCGCCGATCTGCAGCGAAGGGTCCTCCGGTCCCAGCGAGAAGCCGCCGCCCAGCGCCAGCGCCGACGTGATGAACTTGCCGATCACCGTCTTGAACGAGATATAGCCGTTGTAGATGTAGAGCGCGGCCTTCGTCTGGTTCACGCCGCTGCCGCGCGCCGCCGGAAAAAACCACTGGCACAGCGCCGCCACCACCGCGCCCATGATCACGGGCACGAAGATCAGCCGCAGCAGCCCCGGCTGCAGCACCGAGCCCAGGGTCAACGTCTGGATCCAGTTGATCGCGATCCGGAAGCTCACCACCAGCAACCCCGAGATGATGCCGATAAAAATCGACAGCACCAGGAATAGCCGCTCGTCGCGCGTCGGCGCGATCTTCAGCATGTCGATCTGCGACATCTGCAGCGGCTCGACAGACGGCATCGAGTCCTTCACCGCATGCTCGGGCAGTTGCCCTTCCTGTGCCCCTGTCGTCGACTCCGCCGTGGTCTCTGTCGTGCTCATGCGTCCCGTCTGCATTTACTGATCGATCGAATCCGGAGACGCGGCAATGCGCAGTAGAGCCGCATCCTCTCCTGTCGGTTGCCCGCATACCTGCGCCGTCGCCTGCTCCGTGTCGTACACCAGTTGCATCGTAGTCTGCTCCAGTTGCGCATTGTTCATCAGCGCGGCCACCGTCAGCCGCGGCCGGGCATTCTGCCAGCGATTGCCCAGCGCCGTCATCTGCTCGCTGTTCTGTATCTGCATGTTGCCGTTCTGCGGAGTATTGTTCTGGCCTGCCGTGCCGTTTGTGCATGCCAGGTAGCGCTGCCGGGCAAGCTCATACGCGCGCACCACCCGTCGCAGCCGCTCCCGCTGCGGCAGCTCCGGCGAGGGATAGATCGCCATCACCGCATTCGCAATCCGCAGATTCTTTTCCGTCAATGCGCGGTCCATCAGCGGATGCGCAGGGCTGCTCGCATTCAGCGCTCGGTCCAGATAGGTCCGCGCTGTCCGGTATCTCGCCAGCATGAACGCCATCTGGCCCGTGCCCTCCAACGCCTGCGGCTCTACCGGCCGCCGCCCGGCAACCTCGCGATAGATCTGCAGCGCATCGGAAGGCGCATGCGCCTCCGCCAGCATCCCCGCTACCTCCAGCAGCCCTGGCGTGGTGGTGTCGTTTCCCGCTGCAATCAACAGCTCGCCCCGCGCATCGGCGAATCTTTTCTGTTGGATGAGGTAGCGCACCAGCTCCAACCGCACCTGCCGCCGGCGAATCGCTCCATCCCCCTCCCATACGCCGTAAATTGCCTCGTGATAATGCTCCAGCGCGGCACTCGTCTGCCCTTGACGTGCCGCCAGCCGCGCCAGTTGAAGGTTGATGTTGCCCTTGCCCGGCTCCTTCTCCCACAGCGTGTTGAAGTAAACGGTCGCTTCCTGCAGCCGTCCCGCCTGGGCCAGCGCGTCGGCCAGCTCCACCTCGGTGCTCGGGTCTTCCTGCCCATAGCCCAGTGCCGCCCGCAGGTCATAAACCGCCGCCTGCGCGTTGTGATGCCGCAGGGCATCCTCGCCGCGCCGCTTCCAGCGCGCCGCCGCATCGCTTTGATGTTGTGAATAGGACCGGAAGATCAGCCAGGTCAGCACCGCCAGCACGCAGGTCACCGCGAATACACTGAGCAGCGCAAGCGTATCCTGTAAGACAAGGTGTCGCTTGGCCGACCGTTCGGCGGGCGTCAGCGGAGTGCTGGCACGGAAAAAGGGAATCGTTCTCACTGCGGCTTTCTCCTCTAAGCCTAACCTTTTTCACAAACGGCGCCAGTGCATGAGAGCTACTGACGCAGCTTTTCCGTTAAGAAAAGCTGCTCCTCTCAGGTGCTGGGGAGACATACGCATTTGTGAAAACGGTAACCTTCCCGCTCAGCAGGCAAAGCGACCATGCTGGTTCAGGTGTGCATCGCATACCGAAGGAGATGCAGATCATGCAACGCCGCGATTTCCTTAAGTCAGCCGCCGCCCTTGCTGCCCTCGTGGCCCTGCGCGAAGAGGCCGTCGCCGCCCCCGGCGAGATTCCCCGTCGCACCCTCGGCCGCACCGGTCAGTCCGTCTCCATCATCGGCATCGGCGGCTATCACATCGGTGGCCCCCATGTCTCCGAGGAGGAAGGCGTCCGCATCATCCGCACCGCGCTCGACTCCGGCGTCAACTTCCTCGACAACTGCTGGGACTACAACGACGGCGAAAGCGAGCGCCGCATGGGTCGCGCCCTCCGCGATGGCTACCGGCAGAAGGCCTTCCTCATGACCAAGATCGACGGCCGCACCCCCACCGCTGCCCAGAAGCAGCTCGAAGATTCGCTCCGCCGCCTCCAGACTGATCACATCGACCTCATGCAGATTCACGAAGTCATCCGCCCCGGCGATCCCGAGCAGGCATTCCGCCCCGGCTATGTCGTCGACGTCCTCAAGCAGGCGCAGAAAGCCGGCAAAATCCGCTACATCGGCTTTACCGGCCACAAGAGCCCGGAGATCCACCTCAGCATGATCGAAACCGCCGACCGACATGGCTTCACCTTCGACACCGTGCAGATGCCCCTCAACCTCATGGATGCGCACTACGATAGCTTCACTACGAAAGTGCTTCCCGTCGCCCGCAAACACAACATGGGCGTCCTCGGCATGAAGCCGATGGGCGATGGCCTTCTTCTGCAAAGCAACACCGCCACGCCGGTCGAATTCCTGCACTACGCCATGAGCCTGCCCGTTTCGCTCACGATCACAGGGTGCGACTCGATGCAGATCCTCAATCAGGCCCTCACTCTCGCGCGCAACTTCCAGCCCTTGCCGCACCAGGAGATGACCGCGCTGCTCGCCAAAACCGCTAACGTCTCCATGGCCGGTCAGTTCGAGAAATACAAAACCTCCAACATGTTCGATGGCACGATTCACAACCCGCAATATCTGGGTTAGCAGAAGAGAAGATGCCCATGTCCGCCAACCCCATCGCGAATCCGGTTGAAGTCAGTGCTTCGCTGCTCGCCAAACGCGACGCGCTCCACCGCCGCCTGCATGAGCTCGAAAGCCTCATCGTCGCCTACTCCGGCGGCGTGGATTCCGCCTATCTCGCGTACGCCGCCCACGCCGTTCTCGGCAGCAACGCGCTCGCCATCATTGCGGATTCAGCCTCGCTCTCGCGCCGTCATCTGCGCGAGGCCATCGCCTTCGCCACCGCGCAATCCATCCCCCTCGTCACCGTCGCCACTGCCGAGCTCGCCAGCGAGGACTACGCCCGCAACGACGCTACCCGCTGCTTCCACTGCAAGGACGAGCTCTTCACCGTGCTCGAGCGTGAGCGCACCGCGCGCAACATCGCGCACGTCGTCTACGGGCTCAATGCTGACGACACCCGCGACTACCGCCCCGGCCAGCAGGCCGCCGCGCAGCACGCCGTCCTCGCGCCCCTCGCCGATGCCGGCCTCACCAAAGAAGACGTCCGCACCCTCGCCCGTGCCGCCTCGCTCGATCTCTGGGACAAGCCTGCCTCCGCCTGCCTCTCCTCGCGCGTCGAATACGGCCGCCGCGTCACTCCCGAAGTGCTCGAACAAGTCGAACGCGCCGAAGACGCACTCGCCGCCCTCGGCCTGCGCCGTTTCCGCGTGCGCCATCACGGCAGTGTCGCCCGCATCGAAATCGCGCCGGAAGAAATGGACGCAGCCCTCAATCGCGAGATACTCCACCGCATCGGCGCCGCCGTCCGCGCCGCCGGCTTCCAGTACGCCGCCATCGACTGCGACGGCTACCGCTCCGGTTCCATGAACGAAGTGCTGCCGCTCACTGCGCTCCAGCGCAACACCAGAGCAGAATCAGCATGACTGTACCCAGCGGGGGAGCTGCCGGACTGGATTTTTTATCAAGAAAAATCCAACCTCCCGGATTCTGGGCGGGTATACCTATGCTGATTCTGCTCTAGATAACCGGTATCCTTATCAGAGAGACCATCATGCGCATCGGCTACCTCGAATGCTTTGCCGGCCTCAGCGGCGACATGCTGCTCGGCGCACTAGTCGACGCCGGCGTCTCGCCCGCGCTCCTCCAGCAAACCACGGCGTCCCTGAACCTCGACGCAACTCTCTCCTTTGAATCGGTGGACCGCAGCGGCATCAGTGCCAGCAAGGCCCGTGTGCTCGTCAACGGTCAGGATGCCGACGCGCCGCGCAGTCATGCCCATCCGCATGACCACGATCACTCACACTCGCACGACCACCATCACGAACACGACCACGATCACGATCACGCGCCCAGCCATACCCACGAGCACGGCCGCAATCTGCCCGCCATCCGCGAGATCCTGAACCAAGCCCCGCTGCCATCCGATGCCCGTGCACTCGCTCTCCGCGCCTTCGAGCTCCTCGGCCAGGCCGAAGCCGCCATCCATAATGTGCCACTCGATCAGGTACATTTTCACGAGGTCGGCGCCGTAGACGCTATCGTGGACATCACCTGCGCCGCCGTGGGCCTCACTTCGCTCCACATCAACCGCTGGTATTGTTCGCCCGTCAATGTCGGCTCGGGCTTCGTCGATTGTGCACACGGCCGCTTTCCCGTTCCCGCGCCCGCCACTGCATCGCTCCTGCGCGGCATCCCCTCCTACAGCGAAGGCCCGGCCATGGAGCTGGTCACGCCTACCGGCGCAGCGCTCCTTCGCGCGCTCGGCTGCGAATTCACTCGTCCTCTCGCTGCCTTCGAGCATATCGGCTATGGAGCCGGCACGCGCAACCCCGAGCGCTTCCCCAACGTCCTCCGCATCAGCATCGGCGAATCCGTCTCTCTCGCGGCTGACGTCACCATCGCGCGCGAAACCGTCCTTTGCGACCCCGATCGTGAATCGATTATGGTCCTCGAATGCGCGATCGACGACCTAAGTCCGCAGGTCATCGCGCACACCACGCAGCTCGCGCTTGAACACGGCGCCCTCGATGCCATGACCGCCTCCGTCGTCATGAAGAAGGGCCGCATCGGCACGCTCATCACCATCCTCTGCCGCCCCGCCGATGCACCACGCTTCGAAGAACTCCTCTTCCGCGAGACCTCCACGCTCGGTGTTCGCAGCCGCACCGAGCAGCGCCGCACCCTCGACCGCGCGCACGCGACCGTCCTCACGCCCTATGGTGAGGTCCGCATCAAGACTGCCGCACTCGACGGCGTCGTCACCCACGCGCAGCCCGAATACGAAGACTGCCACGCCCGCGCCCTCGAGCACCGCGTCCCGCTCAAGCAGGTCATCGATGCCGCACTACAAGCCTGGAGCGAGCAGACGAAGCTGTCCGGTCAAGATCCGGGGACAGTTACGAATGACCAGGAGGCCGCGATACGTGAATAGGCACGACGTCCTCGCGCTGCTTGAAGCCGTGCGCGCCGGCGCGCTCGCGCCGCAATCCGCGCTCGAGCGCCTCAGCACCATGCCCTATGAAGACGCAGGCTTCGCCCGCATCGATCATCATCGCAGCCTGCGCCTCGGCATCCCCGAGGTCATCTACGCCGAAGGCAAATCGCCCGAGCAGGTTGCCGAAATCTTCGCCCGCACGGCGGTTTCCGGATCAGACGTCCTCGCCACCCGCGTCAGCCAGGCGGCATGGCAGGCCATCCACGCGCGCGTGCCCGCCACACACTTCCACGCCACAGCGCGCGCCGCGACGCTCCGGCAACCGACATCGCAACCAACGCCCGCCGGCACCGTAGCCGTTCTCTGCGCCGGCACCAGCGATCTCCCCGTCGCAGAAGAAGCTGCCGTCACTGCGGAATTCCTCGGCGCGCCGGTCGAGCGCTACTTCGACGTCGGCGTCGCCGGCCTCCATCGCCTGCTCGCCCACCACGAATCTTTGCAGCGTTGCGAAGCAGCCATCGTCTGCGCCGGCATGGAAGGCGCATTGCCCAGCGTAGTCGGCGGACTCGTGCCCGCGCCCGTCATCGCCGTGCCCACCAGCGTAGGCTACGGCGCAGCCTTCAACGGGGTCGCCGCACTGCTCGGCATGCTCAACTCCTGCTCACCCAACGTCACCGTCGTCAACATCGATAACGGCTTCGGCGCCGCCATCGTAGCCACCCTCATCGCCCGCAAATCTGCTCGCACACAATCCCCTGTTCCATCAGCAGCAGATGTCCTGCCGGAGCACCGCTAGAGCATTTTTCCTGTAGGTGTACAGGGTCGAGTGGAGGTTCTGATGGCTTTTCCGTCGAGAAAAAGCCACGCCACGCTTCTCTTCGTGCTCTATAGCATCAGGAAATGCTCTAGCCCCTACGACCTCCAAAACGGAGAAGGTCCAATCCGTTCCATGTCGTAGCGCCGCATGAACTCCGCATCCCCCGCAGGTGCCTTGGGGTCTTGAATGTCGCGGAAATACTGCTCCATCTTCCCCGCAGGACAGAAGGCGATCAGCACTCGGCCGGGTGTCGGTGCAACCGACGAAAATGTGTGCGGCACGAGGCGCGGACCCAGAACAGATTCCCCTGCATGCAGGTGCAGCCTTTCCTCGCCTAGCTGAAAGGCCACCTCCCCCTCCATCACATAGAACCACTCGTCCTGATACAGGTGCCGGTGCAGGGGTGGCCCGCCCGGCAGCAGGTGCGTATGCTCCACGATGAAGAGCCCGCCGCCGGTTTCGCTGGTGGCGACTTTGACGGAAAGGGAACTCGTGGGCATCCGGAAAGGATGGCCGCAGCGGTCCTCACCGTCGCCAACAACATGCAGAACACCGGAAGCTGGCACCGGCGTAGTCTGGCCGCGCGCCTGGCTGACAAGAAAATCCTCGAGACCCGCAACAGGCGCGATTGCTGCGGCAGCTTTCAAAAACGAACGGCGTTGCATAACGCCTCTCTCCGGGATGGGATGTGGGGAAGAGGAATCGCGTGAAGCATAGCGGAGTGGAGAGCTATCGAGCAAGCACGACTCGTGCCCCACTAACTGAAATCCATCGTCATCCCGACCGGAGCCATCGCTCGCAGAGCGATCGGCGGAGTGGAGGGATCTGCTGTTTTCAATCCGCGGCGTCTCAGCGGCCTTCCGCCTGCAGCACCGCCACCCCATACCTCTCCAACTCCACACTCGAAGTCTCCCCGCCCTTCAGCAAATCCGTCATCCCCACCGGCAGCGAAACCTGCTTCGTCTCCGTCGTGTGATTGATCAGCACCAGCACCCGCCGTCCCTCGCCCGCGCGCTCGCACACCTCCACACCCTCCGGCACATTCGCCACCAGCGGAGCGACATCCGCATCCTTCAGCCACTCCGCCGTCAACGCGGAAAGCGTAGCCGCATCCGGCCAGAACCCCACATACGTGATGCGCCCCTTGCCCACCTGCCGCGTCAGGATCGCGGGCTGCCCATCCAGCCATCCCGCGCTCCCCGGGCTCGTCTTATATTTCGCAACCACTGCGGTTGCCCCGTCGTTTGCATTCCCGCTCATCGGCTCCAGCAACTCCGCCCAAACATCGCCTTTGCCCTCCGCACCGCCATCCACCACCGGCGTAGTCGTCACCGGCTGCTCCAGCGCATAGAACTCCTGAACGCGCCCGCCTAGCAACTCCTCCAGCGGTCCCGGCTGCCGCTCCGGCCACAGCCCGTCGTACTCGTTTTTCATCCCGCTTCGCGGTCCCAGCACCAGATGGCCGCCCTGCTTCACATACGCAATCAAATGTTCCGCCGTCGCCTGCGGCAGAACATTCAGCGCCGGCGCCACCACCAGCTTGTACGTATCCAGATCGGCCGTCGGCGCAATCACATCCACGCCCTGCGCATCCTCCCGCAGTGGGCGGTAGAACGCCACCAGCTCCGCCACCGGATCGAACTTCGCCGAGTGCCGCTGGAAATCGATCGCCCAGCGGCTGTCGAAGTCGTGCAGCAGCGCCACGTTCGACACCGGCGTCGTCCCGCTCAGCGCCTTGCCCGCCTTCTCAAACTCCGCGCCGATCTGCGCAACCTCTGCATACACCGGAACCGGCTTGCCATCCGGACCCACCAGCGTGCCGTGATACTGCTCCTGCCCATTCAGCGCGCTGCGCCACTGCCAGTACTCCACCGCGTCCGCGCCATGGCCAATGGCCTGCCATGCCATCTCGCGCACCTGCCCCTTGGCCAGCGGATTGTTCGTCTTCCGCCAATTCACAAAGGCCGGCTCCGTCTCCATCACCCAGAAGTTCTTCTGCTTGTAGCCGCGCGTCAGGTCATGTGCCGCCGCATTCGGAGCCCAATCGAAGACCGGGCTGCTCACGTAGTCATCCCACGCCGCGATATCCAGCACGCTATGCAATACGTAACTGTCAAAGCCGTCGAACCACCCCATCGTGTTCGTCGTGATGAACTGCCGCGGGTCCGCATTCGGCCGGATCGCCGAGATCTGGTTCTCCGAATAGCTCTTCCACACATCGCTCACGAAGTGCCGCCAGTCCAGCAGCAGCGCCGGATTTTCCTCCTTCGAGTGCATCGGGATCTCGTCAAAGTTGTCGTACGTCTGGCTCCAGTACTGCGTCGTCCACAGCGTGTTCAGCCGGTCGATGGTGCCGTACTTCTTCTTCAGCCACGCATGCCAATCCGCCCGCGTCTCCGGATCGAACGACTCGTTCCCGTACTCGTTGTCCAGTTGCCAGCCCACCACATTCGGATTATGCCCGTAGCGCTTCGCCATCGCTTCGGCAATCCCATGCGCTAGCTCGCGATACTTCGTGCTCGTAAACGAATACTGCGCGCGATTGCCATGCTCGTCGCGCTTTCCGTTCTCATCGATGCGCAACGTCTCCGGATACTTCGTCGTCAGCCACGCCGGAGGCGCCGCCGTCGGCGTCCCCAGCACGATAAACACGTGATGCTTGGCCGCCTCTGCGATCGCATGGTCAAGCCACGTCCACTCATAGCGGCCCTCCGAGGGCTCCATCGAGCTCCACGCAAACTCCGCAATCCGCGCCACGTGGATGTGCGCCGCCTCCATGGTCTCCAGGTCGCGGTCCACCGTCGCGTCATCCCACTGCTCCGGATACCAAGCCGCGCCCACGAGCAGCGGCGGCGCGTCCTTATACTGTGTCGCCTGCCCGCTCGCCATCATCGGCAGCAGCAGCGCAAAGACGACAGCGGCAAACTTCAGCAGGCAGGGCAGTGCAGAGCGCGGCGTCATAGCCTTCCTTTGCGAGCATGCATCGGTATGTAACCGCTTACGACTCGCTCTCGCTTTATAGGGGTAAACTCGTTCGCTGTCAAAACCTTGCTTGCACTTGTCGCAGCGGCGGTCTCATCCTAGGATAGAAATCCCCACCACCCGGAGACAGACCCCGCAATGCCCGACCCTGCGCCGCTCGATCGTGATCTGAGCCCTCGCGCCGGACTGTTCCCCGGAGTCGACGGCGTCCTCGCCGGCCGCTTCCACATCGAAGCCCGCCTCGGCGCCGGCGGCATGGGCGAGGTCTACCGCGCCCGCGACACCACCCTTCGCCGCCTCGTCGCCATCAAGCGCACCCAGCGCGCCGCCACCGAGGCCGACCGCAAGCGCTTCCTCCATGAAGGCCAGCGCGCCTCCGCGCTCAACCATCCCGGCATCGCCGCCATCTACGACGTCTTCACCGACGGCAGCGAAGTCTACCTGGTCATGGAGTACATCGAGGGCGAAACCCTCCGCGCCCGTCTCGCCCGCCCCATCTCCCAGTCCGAGTTCCAGCGCATCGCCACGGAATCCGCCGCCGCCCTCGCCGCCGCGCATGACAAAGGCATCCTCCACCGCGACATCAAGCCGGAAAACATCATGCTCACCAACGCCGGCACCCACCCCGGACAGGTCAAGCTGCTCGACTTCGGCCTCGCCCAGCAGGCTGCCGACGAGACCGGCCTGCTCGAAACCGCCACCGCCCTCACCGTCGCCGGCATGCTCGCCGGCACTCCGCAGTACATGGCGCCCGAGATCCTCAACGGCGAGCCCGCCGACCGCCGCTCCGATATCTTCGCCCTCGGCGTCGTCTTCTACGAGATGCTCAGCGGCCACCACCCCTTCGCCGCCCCGACTCCGACTGCGATGATCGGTCAGGTCCTCCACCAGCCGCCGCGCCCGCTCGACCCCAGTATCCCCGCGTCCTTCGCCGCCATCGTCAGCCGCGCCCTCGCCAAATCACCGGCCGACCGCTACCAGACCGCGCACGAGATCGTCTACGACTTGAATCACCCGGAACTTGCGCGTCCGGAAGCCGCACATCCTCCATCCACGCCTGTCGTCACCACCACCGCGCGTCTCTCACCTCTACGTCACCGCGGCCGCATTCTCGTCATCGCCGCCGTCATCATCGCAATCGTCGCCGCATCGGTGACATATCTCCTACACCGCCGCGGCCACGCGCCCGCGGCGTCCAACGCCTCAGCACCCGCCGCCATCACCGCCGGAACCCTCGCCGTCCTGCCCCCCAAAGTCGCCGACGCGGCCGACACCAAGCTCGCCACCTTCGGCCGAGGCCTCGCCGAATCGCTCGCCCAGCGCCTCTCCGACCTCAGCGTCAATCACGACATCTCCGTCCTCTCCGCCCGCCAGCTTCAGGACAAAAAAGCCGCTACCCTCGCCGACGCCTCCCGCGAGCTGGGCGCCACCTCCGCCCTCGCCCTAACCCTCATCCGCGATGGCGACCTCGTCCACGCCACCTACACCATCAGCCAGCCGGATAAGTCCGCGCCGCAGGCAGCCGGGCACACCGCGCCTGAACGTGTGCTTGCCTCCGGCACCGTCACGGCGCCCGTCAGCGACATGTTGTCCATCGAGAACCAGCTCGCCACCGCCACCGCGACAGCGCTCAACATCCCGCTCCGTGCCGCGGAGCAGCGCGCCCTCGCCGCCCACGGCACTAACTTTCCCGAGGCCTACCAGTACTTCCTCCAGGGCCGCGGCTACCTCCTCGAAGCCTTCACGCCGGAAAGGTTCAAAAGCGCCCAGACCATGTTCAAAGAGGCGTTACGCATCGACCCCAACTACGGCGCGGCAAAGGCTGGTCTGGGTGAAACTTGGCTCTACGACTACGACGCAAATCGTCACCCCTCAGATATTGAGCAGGCACGTAAGCAATGCAGCGATGCAGTCGCGCTTGGTAACGCAGGCGTGGAAGGTCATATCTGTCTTGGCCGGCTCGCTCAGTACTCGAGGAAGTTCGAAGATGCTGTTATCGAATACCAGAAAGCACTGGAACTCGAGCCAGCGAACGACACCGCCGCACTTAGTCTCGGCATGGCCTATGAAAAGTTAAATCAGCCGGAAAAGGCAGAGGCTGTCTACAAACAGACCATCAGCCTTCACCCGAATTACTGGCGCGCTTATGATTGGCTCGGCGGTTTCTATTTCGCTCAGGGAGATTATTCCAAGGCGGAACAGATGTACCGCGCTGCGACAGAAAAGGATCCGCAGAGCTTCCGGTCTTACTACAACCTGGGTGCAGCCCTGATGTCTCAAGGAAAGGACACGGAGGCGATCGAGGCTCTAAAGCGGTCGGTCGCCATACGTCCCACGGAAGGCGGATACGGGAATCTCGCAGTCGCGCTCTTTCGGCTGCGCCGATTCGATGAGGCTGCGGAAGGTTTTCGGAAGGCTATTCAGCTTTCTCCAGATGTTTATGACAAATGGTCATCGCTCGCTGACGCTGAGTATCAGGGAGGTCATCGCGCCGAGGCGATGAGGGATTACAAAAAGACGATTGAACTCGCCACAGCGCAGTTAAAGGCCTCTCCGAATAATCCAAATATCCTGAGCGATCTTGGTGGAAGCTACGCTATGATTGGCGACGAAACAAAGGCGATCGACCTCATAAACAGGGCGCTTACCATCAATCACACCGATCCGAATTTGATGTACAACGCAGCGCTTATCTATAACCAGTTACACCAAACGGGGCCCGCCCTCGAGTGGCTGGATAAAGCTTTGACCGCAGGCTATTCCCCCGAGATGGTGGCCAAAGACCCGGCGTTGGTGAACCTTCATTCCAACCAGCGCTACCAGCAACTTATGCAGTCTGCACACCACCAACAGTAGGTTTCTCAGGAGAGTAGCGATGGGCGACGTAGAGAAGATCGATGTCCGCACGGGGGGAACTGTAACCGGTTCAAGCTTCAAATGGAAGAACAGCCATAGCAAACAGACTACAGCCTCAGGTCTGAGCGCCTGCCTCACTAGCAATTCCTATCCGGTTCCCGCAGCAGCAAATGGTAAGGATGGCGAAAAGGATGCTGACGTCAACGCCGACCCAGCTCCATCGTGTACATATCAGTGGAGCGATGACGATACGGAGACCACAGGCAGCGCTACTCTCACTGTGACGCGCTCGCCAAAGAAGTGACCGCTTTCGAAATTGATTAGCGTCAAAGTGCCCATCCCGGCAAAGCGGGATGGGCACCTGTTGTGTCTCTAACCGCTGCGGTTAACAGTCGGTGTCGCAGTCGTATCCGACGTAACCGTACCGCCCTCGAAGATGGAAGCAATCGCAGCAAACAAAGCGACAATATCCACTGGCTATCTCCTTTCCCCAAAAATCAGGAAACAAGTGCCAGAGAACGGTACGTATTCACCCCCGGCGTCGACCTGTGCAAATCCTCGCCGTTCCACTTTGAAACCGAGCCGCGAGATTTCTCCTGAAACCTGCCGTTTCACCCCACCCGATTCGCTACACTGGAAATAGAAAGAATAAACGCCCGCGATCATCCCGCGGGCGTTCTCATTTTCCGGCGATGTCACCGAACAGCCAGAAAACCGTGTCATCCCGACGGAGCCGTGGCGCAAAGCGCCATCGTGCAGTGGAGGGATCTGCTTTTCCATTAGGCTTCAAAACAAAGGGCGCTAAACCCTTTGCCCAGACGAATTTAGCCGTAATTCTTTTGGAAAGGCGAATTTAGCCCTCGGGAGGTCGCCCATACAACTGAATAGAAGCAACTTAGCAAGGTAACCTCCCGCACGGGGGGGAGGGGGTCGCCACCCCTGCGAGCACCACCACAATCCGGTAGTTAGGAAGCACGCGCGGCAGGAGCCGCAGCCACCGTCACCGAGAACGTCAGCACCACCAGCACACACCAAAAAGCATCCGCACCCGCCAGGTGCAGCACCTGCATCCAGACCGGCGCGCGCAGCAGCACATCCAGCCCACCCAGCAGAAACTGAAACGCCAGTAACCCCGCCAGCCAAAGCCCCAGCTTGCGGTGCGCGTCATCCCGCGCAGCAAACACCGCGCGCCGCAGCAGCCACAGGATGAACGCGCCAGCCACGATCGCACTCGCCGGATGCAGAATCCGCAGCCGCACCAGCCACTCCGCAGAAGAAGAAAAATCCGCCGTCAGCGCCGAACGCAGCGACGTGGAAGGGAAGAGCGTATCCCCCAGCGCCGCCAGCGATCCCGTCACCCCAATCACCATCGCGCCCAGCAGCGCCTCATTCAACGTCAGCAGCAGCCCAGCGACGGCAAACGCGCGCGCCAGGTGCCGCTGCACAGTCCCGCGAAACACCCAGGCCACCAGCGCGATAATCAGCACCAGCGTCCCGCCGCTCATCATGCGGTGCGTGAACTCGATCACCGTCGTCATACGCGGATTCAGCGGCAACACCTGCCCATTGCACAGCGGCCAATGGTTGCCGCAGCCAGCGCCCGACCCGGTCGCGCGCACCACCGCACCCCATACGATCACGAGCACGTTGTAAACCACCACCACCCATGCAAACCGCCGCAGCCAAACGCCACTCAGCGCGCGCTCGCCGCTGCCGCTCGCCACTTCCGCCCGTACGGCACCCGTAGCCACAAGCACTCCCACATCGATTCTAAGCCGCCCCGCCTGCTGTCATCCTGAGCGCAGAACGAAGAGAAGGGAAGGCCCCCGCAGTTGGCTCGCTAGCGCCGATTCACTCAACGTGAGCGACCAAAGGAAGCGAATCCAGCAGAACGCGCCATCGGCGCCTCTGCCTGGATGGCAAATCCTTCCCATAGAACTCCGAGTGGTGTATGCTTCTTCCCCATAGAACTCCGAGGGGAGCCAGCCATCCACATGGCCCAGAACCAGCCACTCTCCAGCGACATGCTCAAAGGCACGCTCGACATGATGATCCTGCGTACCCTCTCCACCGGCGACGCGCACGGCCACACCATCGCCAAGGTCATCGAGCGCACCTCCGAAGATGTCCTCGAAGTCGAGCAGGGCTCTCTCTACCCGGCGCTCCATCGCCTGGAAGACCGTGGCTGGCTCTCCAGCTACTGGGGCGCCAGCGAGAACAACCGCAAGGCCAAGTACTACCGCCTCACTGCCGCCGGCCGGCGCCGCCTCACGCTCGAAGCCAGCCGCTGGCGTCAGATGGCACGAGCCATCGCGCTCGTGATGGGTGAACACGTAACCGAAGAAGGTGCCGAATGATCTTTGAGCGTCTCTTCCGTCTCAGCCTCTTCCGCCGCCGCAGCGACCGCGACCTCGCCAGCGAAATTGCCGTCCACATCAATGAGGAGCGCGCAGAGAATATCGCCCGCGGCCTCAGTCCCGAGGAAGCCGACCGCCGCGCCCGCATCAAATTCGGCTCCGTCCGCCGCGTCCATGAAGATCTCTGGCAGCAGAACAGCGTCGCACTCTTCGAGAACCTCGCGCACGATGTCCCCTACACCCTCCGCACCCTCGCGCGCACTCCCGGCTTCACTCTAACCGCCGTTCTCGTCATGGCGCTCGGCATCGGCGCCACCACCGCGCTCTTCACGGTAGTCAAATCAGTCCTGCTCAGTCCTCTTCCGTATCCACACTCCTCGCGCCTCGTGTCGCTCTACGAAAGCGATACCGTCAGCAGCACCCCAACACCATGGGACCCCGTCGCCGGCGGCGTCTTCCACGAGTGGCAACGCGCCACGCAGAGCGCCGCGCAGATGGCGCTCGTCTCTCCCTGGCAGGGCTACAACGTCTCAGCCAGTGGTGGCCAGTTGCCGGAATCCGTCAGCGCTAGTTGGGTTTCCTGGAATCTCTTCCGCGTCCTCGGCGTCGCGCCAGCGCTCGGCCGCGACCTCCTCGCCTCCGATGACAAGCCCTCCGCTCCGGCCACCGTCATCCTCTCCAACGCCTTTTGGAAGCGCCGCTTCGCCGCCGATCCCGCCATCGTCGGCAAAACCGTCTATCTCGACGCCAACCCCTACACCATCATCGGCGTCATGCCCGCATCATTCGCCTGGAACTTCAATTCGAAGACGGAGCTCTGGACCGCCGCCGCCCATGAATCTCCCTATCTCATGAGCACCTTCGACGATCACGAATTCCTCGTCGTCGCGCGCCTCGCGCCCGGCACTACACTCGCCGGCCTCGTCAATCAAGTGGACACCGTTCAACGTCACATCAAGCTCGCGCATCCTGAAGCCTCGGTGCACAACCGCGCCATCGGCCGCTCGCTGCTCGACTCCAGCGTCGAAGACTTCAGGACGCCGCTATACGCGCTGCTCGCCGCCACCGTCTGCGTCCTGCTCATTGCCTGCCTCAACGTCGCCAACCTGGTCGTTGCCCGCTCCGCCGCGCGCCAGCGCGACCTCGCCATCCGCGCCGCGCTCGGTGGCAGCCGCTGGCGTCTCATCCGCGAGCACCTCACCGAATCGCTCGTTCTCTCCACCGCCGGCGGTATCCTCGGCCTGCTGCTCGCCATGGCGTCGCTCGCCTGGCTCGCGCATTCCAAAATTGCCCTTGCCCGCTCGGAGGAAATTCACCTCGACTGGTGGGCGCTCGGCTTCGTCATCGCCATCTCCATCATCACCGGCCTCGTCGCCGGCCTCATCCCCTCGCTCGGCCTGCACGCGGGCCAGCTTCTCGAGTCGCTGCAAAGCTCCTCGCGCTCGCACAGCGGAGGCCGCAGCCGCGCCAGGCTGCGCAAAGTTCTCCTCACCGCGGAAGTCGCGCTCACCATTGTGCTCCTCCTCGGTGCGGGCCTCCTGCTCAAGAGCTATCAACAGCTCCGCACCCGCGACCTCGGCTGCGCAGTCAACAACGTGCTCACCATGGGCTTCAGCCTTCCCGATGTGCACTACAAAGAGACCACGCAGAAGGTCGCCTTCTTCGAGCAGCTCCTCGCCCGCGTCCGCGCACTTCCCGGCGTTCGCGCCGCCGGCCTCTCTACTAAGCTGCCTGGCGAGGGTTGGGGCGGCGATGATGACATCTCTGTCGTTGAACACCCGCCCCTTCCGAAAGACCAGTGGATCGATTTTCTTCGCCGTGGCGTCGATCCCGGTTACTTTGCCGCACTTCAAATTCCCCTCATCCGCGGCCGCTACTTCCGCAGCGGCGAGCGCTTCGGTCATGCACATGTAGCCATCATCAGCGACTCCATCGTCAAACAATACTTTCCCGGTGAAGATCCCATCGGCCGTCATCTGACGACCGGCATTGATAAGGAGACCTCCGAAATCGTCGGTGTCGTCGGCGATACGCGCTGGATGATCTCGCAGCCCATCCGGCCAACCTACTATCTTCCGCTCTTCACTGGCGATTCCGGCGGCGTCAGCCTCGCCGTGCGCGGCAACCCCAATGTCGATGCCGAATCGCTCGCGCTCCCCATCCAGAAGATCTTCGGCCAGATGGATCCCGACCTGCCCGTTCACGACGTTCTCACCATGAAACAGAACATCGGCGTCGCCACATTGCAGGATCAGTTCAACTCCATCCTCATCCTCGCCTTCGCCATCATCGCGCTGGTGCTCGCCGCGGTCGGCCTTTACGGTGTGCTCTCGTATCTGGTCACGCAGCGCACCGGCGAGCTCGGCATCCGTATCGCGCTCGGCGCGCAGCGCATGGAAGTCATGCGCCTCACTCTCACCGACGGCCTCGCTCCTGTTGCCATCGGTCTCCTCGCCGGTCTCGCCGGCGGCGCCGCCACCGTCCAGTTACTGCGCGAGATGCTCTACGGCATGAGCCCCTTCGACTGGAGCGTCTTTCTGATCGTAGTTGTCGTCCTCGCCATCACCGCAGCATGCGCCTGCATCCTTCCCGCCTGGCGAGCCAGCCAACTCGATCCCGCACAAGCTCTCCGCGCGGAATAATCGCATTAAGCGAAACCATGCCTCGTCGGCCGGGCCATCAGCGGTCCCATTGTCTGGAAGAACGATGCGAGCGTCTGCCGGAGGAGGTAGGGAGTACCGTTACCTACCCGTCAGCCAGTTGTCGGGCCCGCTCCGTCGCCCGCATCACCGCCTTGATCAGGGTCACGCGCAGGCCGCCCTCTTCGAGTTCCAGAAGCCCATCGGCCGTGCAGCCGGCGGGTGTCGTCACCGCGTCCTTCAAGAGCGCCGGATGTTCACCTGTCTCGAGCACCATGCGCGCCGCGCCGTAGGTTGTCTGCGCCGCCAGCAGCGTGGACACGTCGCGTGGCAGCCCGACCTTGACGCCGCCTTCAGCCAGCGCTTCGAGGACGATGTACAAAAACGCAGGCCCGGAGCCAGAGAGCCCGGTCACTGCGTCCAGGTGCTTCTCATCCACCTGCACGGTACGGCCCACGCTCTCAAACAGCGAAGCCGCCAGTTGCAGATGCTGCACCGTTGCATACCGCCCGCCGGCCAGCGCCGTCATGCCGGCGCCCAGCATCGCGGGTGTATTCGGCATCGCTCGCACTACCGGCATGCCCAACAGCTCTGTGGCATCCTCTATCGCCTTGGTTTTCACTGAAGCCGCAAAGGAGATGATCAGCTTTTCCGGCGTCAGCACCGGCTTGATCTGCCGCACCACGTCGATCACCGTGAACGGCTTCACCCCGATGAAGATCAGGTCCGCATCGCGTGCCGCCGAGGCGTTGTTCGTGGTCACCGAGACCTTCAGTCGCTCCGCCAGCGCGGGCGCGCGATTCTCATGCTGCACCGTTGCGGCGATCTGCTTCGGCGCGAAGCGTCCGCTGCGCAGGAGGCCCTCGATCAGGATCGAGCCCATCTTGCCCGCGCCCAGCATAGCGACGCGCTTGTCGATTGGATTGGTGCCAGCGGTTTCCTGCGAGGAGAACTGCGTTGGGTCCGTCATCTATCTACTGTGCCTTGCTACCCTGCTGCGACGCAATCCATGCGTTCACCCGCTGCTCCACAACATCCAGCGGCAGCGCGCCTGAATCGAGGATGGTGTCATGAAATCCGCGGATGTCGAACTTCGAGCCCAGCGCCTGCTGCGCCTTGGCGCGTAGCTCCAGGAATTTGAGCTGCCCCACCTTGTAGCCCAGCGCTTGCGAGGGAATCGCGATGTAGCGGTCCACCTCGGCCTGCACATCGGTCTCGGCAATGGACGAGTGCGCGTGGAAGTAGTCCACCATCTGCTGCCGGTTCCAGTGCTCGGAGTGCACGCCCGTGTCCACAACCAGCCGGATCGCGCGCCAGATGTCGCCCTCCAGCCGTCCATAGTCGCTGTACGGATCGGTATAGAAGCCCACGTCCTTGCCCAGGCGCTCGGCATACAGCCCCCAGCCCTCGGTATACGCGGTGTAGTAGTTGTGCTTCCGGAACTCCGGAATGCCGGTCAGCTCCTGCGCGATGGAGATCTGCAGGTGGTGTCCCGGCAGCCCCTCATGGTAGGCAATGTCTTCCGGCATCGTCAGCGAGCGTTGCGCATAGTCGTAGGTGTTCACGAAGAAGATGCCCGGTCGCTTGCCGTCCGGCGTGCCGTGCTGGTAGTAGGCCGGCGCCTGGTTCTTGGCCATATAGGCCGGCACCTGCTGTATCTCGAGCGGCGCCTTGGGCAGCCGGCCGAAGAGCTGCGGCAACTTCGGCTTCATGCCGTCCAGGTAGCCGCGATACACCGCGATCAGTGCTTCAGGCGACGAAGGGTGCAGCTTCGGGTTGTTCGGAATCGAAGCGCGCAGCGCCTTCAGATCCGCGAATCCAAGCTTCTTCGCGATCACCGTCATCTGCGCCTCATCCTCAGCCACCTGCTGCTCGCCGATCTTGTGGATCTGCTCCGGCGTCATGTCGGTCGTGGTGCTCTGTCGCGCTAGAAACTTGTAGTACGCATCGCCATCTGGCAGCGACCAGATGCCCGGCTCGGTGCGGCCGTGCGGGATATATTGCGCCGATAGGAAGCGGCCGAAGCGCGCATAGGCCGGCAGCACCTGCGTCGCGATCGCCTTCAGCATCTGCTGACGAATCTCTGCCTGCTGCGCCGGCTGAATCGAGGCAGGGAATTTCTTCAGCGGAAGCGCGAAAGGCGAGTCTTCCGGCTTCTGCTGCGCTAGTGTGTTGACCTGGATGAGCGCCTTCTCCAACAGGTACTTCGGCGGCTCGCGGTTGTCGTCCATACCGGTCATCATGTTGTCGGTGACCTGGGCGAATGCCGTCGGAACCTTGCCCAGCCGCGAGATGTAGTGGTCGTAGTCATCGGCGGTATCGAAGCTCAACTGCGGCACCAGTTGCGGCAGCTCCAGATGCAGGCCGCGGAACTGGCTGACCGGCATCTCCCAGGGCTTGAAGCGCGCCTCCTCCTGCTCGTCCACCAGCTTGCGCACCAGCAGGTCCTGGCTCAACTGTTCCTGTGCAGGCAGGCCCGCGGTATCGATCGTGCCCAGCCTGTCCAGGAATGCTCGGTCATGCTCCAGATGCGCGTTGTAGCCGGCAACCGAGTAATCGCTGAGCTGGTCGTCGTAGCGCTTGTCGCCCAATGTGGAGGCGAACTCCGGGGAATCCTTAAGCTGTTGCTCCCAATAGTCGGAGAAAACCGTGTTCAGCGCCTTCTCGCGCTGGACGACCGGGGAGGACGACGATGATGCAGGGGTGGACGGCTGTTGCGGCAGCGTCTGCGGGAAGGCGACTGCAGCCGCGAACAGACAGGAGATGACAAGCATGAAGGCAGGGTCCTCGATTGAATGTCTCTCCACGATACCCTGCGAGGGCCGATGTGCGGAATTGTGCCGTATCGGAGAGCGACTAACTCTGCGGGGTCTTGCTGTGTGGATTCCGGGCGCGCGTGGATTGCACGTCGGAGTCGATCACGCCGTCACGGATGTGCACTACGCGATGCGCGAACTCGGCAATGTCAGGCTCGTGAGTGACCAGCACGATGGTGTTGCCGCGCGAGTGCAGCTCGTCGAACAGGGCCATGATCTCATCGCCGGTCTTCGAGTCCAAGTTGCCGGTGGGCTCGTCAGCCAGAATGATCGAGGGCCGATTGATGAGAGCACGGGCGATGGCAACGCGCTGGCGTTGTCCACCGGAGAGTTCGTTCGGCTTGTGGTTCATGCGCTCTTCGAGGTTGACTGCGCGGAGTGCTCCCTTGGCGCGCTCTATGCGCTCCGCCGACGGCGTGCCGTTGTAGATGAGAGGCAGCTCCACATTGTGCAGCGCGGTGGCGCGTGCCAGCAGGTTGAAGGTCTGGAAGACGAAACCGATCTCGCGGTTTCGGATGCGTGCCAGCTCATCGTCATTGAGGTCGCTGACCCGATGTCCGTTCAGCGTATAAGTGCCCTGGCTGGGCGAATCGAG
>DASYBK010000051.1:0-3796 GCA_036500805.1 Acidobacteriaceae bacterium
CGGTGGTCGTCTGGCACATGTCCCGGGTCCACACCAGGTGGTACCCGCCCAGGTCGCTGTCGCCCTTCGCCTGCCCCCAGGGAATCGATGCCGACGCGATAAACGCTCCCGCGAAAGTCTTGTCCTCGTGCGTCAGCAGCACGCCATAGCTGGCCTTCAACAGCTTGCCGCCATCCTCGGACGCGGCCGCCAGATCCACCCGCGCCTTCACCCGTTCCCACTGCTCGATGAAGCGTTCCATCTGCAGATCGAAGTCCGTGTTCAGCGCGCCCGCAGTCCGCGTCAGCGCCGAGTGCGCCGCCGACCCGAACCCCACCGCCAGCACGAACTCCGGGTTCTCGGCAATGTTGACCTCGCCCATCAGCGCGATGTTGCCGTCTGTCGCCGAACCGTAGTGCCACTCCATGCCGTAGTGCCGCGTCACATCCTGATAGCCGTCGCTGGTGCCGACGAATCCGCAGCTCGCATTCCGAAAGCCGCAATTCACCGCCATGGCCAGCGCCGAGCTGTTCCTCCACGCCAGCAGAACCCGCCGTCCCGCCACATCCAGCACGTGCCCGTTGTTGTGCGCGCCGCCGCCGTCCAGGTGCGGCGCCAGCAGCGCAAATGCCTTCAACTTGCGCAGCACATCGGCATCGCCGGAGAACCTCACCCGTATCAGCAGCACCGGCGCATGCGGATCGCTGATGATCTCCTTCGAAATGCTGTAGCGCCCCTCCGGATCGCTGTTCACGATCCACACCGCCGGCGCAGCCGGCGACAGGTAGCTGAATCTATGCTTCAGATCCCGCTTTTCTTCATGGACGAAGCTCTCGCCGTCCGTTACCAGCAGCTCCAGGTCGCGCACCTGGGGCTTGTCGATGGTCGGGTTGTAGATCTCATTCACAATCCCATGCGAGGTCGTCCACCAGATCTTGCTCGACGTGGAATACGCCGTCCCTACGACCGATTTCTGACTCGACGTCCACCGCGGCTCAAGCCCAGGCGCACCCGGCGCCTCGCCATTTCCATCGATCCACCGGTACATCCCGTGCTCTTCAGCCACCAGTTCCCCCAAGCCTGAACATCCTCAGACCTCGCCGTGTCGCCTCACAACAGTAAGCGCAAAAATTCACCACACGTTTAAAGACGCCGGTCAACCACCTGCGGATACAAAATGGATTGCCCTCAACTCAAATTCGATTGCCATCCCGACCGGAGCCGTCTCGCGTATGCGAGACCGGCAAAACGTGAGCGACCAAAGGGAGCGAACCTCACAACCCGCGCCGAAGGCGCCATTGCCCGTGCGGCCAGCACCGAGCATCACAACCTGCGCCGCAGGCGCCTTTGCCCGGACGGCTAGTCCCCTCACAAAACCTGCGTGTTCGCGTCCGGGTCCGGGCGGAAACTGCACTCCCGCATCGCGTGCTGGACTTCGCGGTTCTTCATGAACTGTTCCCACACCGATCCGGTCCGCAGGTTCTCCGCCATCAGCAGACCAATCCCCACATCGATCCCGATCACGTCCTCGGCAAACCACCCCGCCGTCGGCTGAAACGCATCCACAAACCCATACCGCTGGTACACCCGGTCCTTATAGCGGTTTCGCATGGTCAGCAGCACATGCGAGCACTCCGCCGGCAGAAACACCACCGACCCCGCACACGCGCATGGCACCACCGTCCCGTCCGGATCGCCCATCGACGGCGGGCCGCCCCACACGCGATAGCCCATGCGAGAGTCCGAAGCTGTGATGCCCCACAGGTCCTGATCGATCCAGTTAAACTTCTGCCCCAGCACTAAGCACCACAACTGGTGCGCGCGCGTCGCCGCAATCGAATTCGTAAAGTAATTCGCGTGTTTGTCACGCACGCCGCGGTAGTCGCACCACGCCTGCGGATATTGGTGAATGAACAAGGGCGCCACGCCGGTGATGTAATCGATCCCGCCGTAAGGCACGATCGGCCGCTGCAGCACCTCCCAGCTCTTCGTCGAGATCGGGTGCGTGGGCGATCCGATCGCCATCAGGTACATCGTCGTCAGCTCGGCATAGATGTCCCAGCGGTGCTTCAAAAATCCCTGCTCCGGCAGCCAGCCCATCGAAAGCGTGTCGGCGCCGTTCAGCATCCACTGCCAGTCCACCCGCCGGTAGAGCGTTGTCGCCAGGTTCTGGATGCGCGTGTTGCCCTCGAAGTACGTCCGGCAGTGCAGAATCCCGCACATCAGGAGCGACGTGTCGATCGAAGAAAGCTCCGACCCGAACATCCGCTTGCCGCTCTCGATGTCGATGAAGTGGTAGAGAAATCCGTGCTCGTGCGGGCACTCGTTCAGCAGGTAGGCCAGCGTTCGCTCCACCCGCTGCTCGCAGTCCAGCGGCCGCAGGTAGTGCCGCTTGTGCGCGATGCACATCGCGCTCAGCCCGAAGCCGGTCGAAGCAATCGATGCCGCGCGGCTCAGCGACCGCCCATTCGACGGCGCCCGGTCCCGCACCAGACCCGTCTTCGGATGCGCCTCATTGAAGAAGAAGTCGCAGTTGCGCCCCTCCATATCGTCCAGCAGGTCTTCGGCTGCCTTCGGCACCTGGGTCAGCGGGCGGTTGATGAACTCGCCCGGGGGATGCCGGTACTGCTCCGCCGCCTGTTGCTGCGGCTTCGGCGCCTGGTTGGTCGGCGGCGCCGTTGGCTGGTTCTGCAGAGCGTCCGCGATGGTCGCGGGCGCCCCCAGGGCGAGCATGCCGGCTGCGCCAGCCTCGCGCAGCAGTTGGCGTCGGGTTATGCGTCGTCTTGCCAAATGGAAACGGTTTTACTCTTCATTAGACTCGCACGGAACCCCATATCCTTGCAGCCGCACTGATCCTCCGCGCCGCGGCGCAGCCGCGCGTTAGACTCGCACGGAACCCCATATCCTTGCAGCCGCCGGACCGCTCGTGAACCCGGCGGCCCCACGCTGCATCCATACTCGTGTATACAGAATTTGCCCGCCTGCCTGTCTCCCATTCCCCGCTGATCGCTCGGCTCGGAGCCGGACACGGCAATGACAAGTCGTATCCCGGGCCGCAAACTCCGGCCCTAACCAAGGAGGAAGCTTTGGCACACGCAACTGAGGAGAAAGCTTTGGCATACGAAGTTCCACCACTGCCCTACGACTACGCCGCGCTCGAACCGCACATCGACGAAGCCACCATGAAGCTGCATCACGACAAACACCACGCCGCCTACGTGCAGAAACTCAACGGCGCGGTCGAGAAGCATCCCGAGCTCGGCAAGCAAAGCCCCGAAGAGATCATCAAGAATCTCTCCAAGGTCCCCGAAGACGTCCGCGCCACCGTCCGCAACAACGGCGGCGGCCACGTGAACCACTCCATGTTCTGGCTCATCATGAAGCCCGGCGGCGGCGGCGAGCCCACCGGCGCCATCGGCGAGCAGATCAAAAAAGACTTTGGCAGCTTCGAGGATTTCAAGAAGCAGTTCAACGAAACCACCGCCAAGCAGTTCGGCTCCGGCTGGGGCTGGCTCATCTGGGACGGCAAGCTGAAAATCATCACCACCCCCAATCAGGACAGCCCTCTCTCCCAGGGCCACTTCCCCATCCTCGGCAACGACGTGTGGGAGCACGCCTACTACCTGAAGTACCAGAACCGTCGCCCCGAATATCTCGCCGCCTGGTGGAACACCGTCAACTGGGCCGAGATCAACAAGCGCTTCGAGCAGGCGAAGAAGTAGAAACGCAGCTGAAGGGCGGCCAGCGATACAACGGCCGGCAAGGAAGCGGCCAGCGTAGGGCGGACAGCGGTTCGGCCCCGTTGTCCGCTTTCGTC
>DASYBK010000052.1:0-10378 GCA_036500805.1 Acidobacteriaceae bacterium
CATCTTCTCCGTGCAGCCATCGGAGATCGCGAAGCCCGCACTGGTGCTCTTTCTCGCGTGGTTCCTGCAGGACCGCATGCAGCAGATCGAAGACTGGCGTAACACCCTGCTCCCAGCGGCGCTGCCAAGCCTGCTCTTCATTGTGCTGATTCTCAAGGAGCCGGATCTCGGCACAGCGCTGGTCTGCGCCACCGTCACGGCGATGATGCTGTACCTCGCCGGCATGGAGAAGAAGTACTTCGCCTATGGCGCGGTGGCTGCCGCGCCGGTGCTGTACTGGATGCTCTTCCGCGTGCCCTGGCGCCGCGCCCGCATGCTGGCCTTTCTCAATCCGTGGAAGGACCCGCAGGGCTCGGGCTTCCATACCATCCAGTCGCTGATCGCGGTGGGCACCGGCGGCCTGCATGGCCTGGGCTACATGGAGGGCCGGCAGAAGCTCTTCTATCTGCCCGAGCCGCACACCGATTTCATCTTCGCGAATATCGCGGAGGAGCTTGGCCTGCTCGGCGCCGTCTTCGTGATCGCGCTCTTCGTGACGCTCGGGTACCGCGGGTTGCGCACTGCCAGCCTCTCGAAGGATCCCTTCGCGCGCTTCCTCGCCTTCGGCATCACGGCAACGATTCTGATCCAAGCCTTCTTCAACATCAGCGTTGTGCTCGCGCTTGTGCCGACCAAGGGCATCACCTTGCCGTTCATCTCCGACGGCGGCACATCGCTTTTTTTCACCCTGGCCAGTGTTGGCGTGCTGCTGAATCTCTCCCGCGAGATCGACTAGCTTGTCTGGAAGCCTGCGTGTCCTGATTGCCGGCGGCGGCACGGGTGGCCACGTCATCCCCGCCCTCGCGATTGCGCGCGCCTTGCGCGACCATCATGGCGCCGAGGTGCGCATGGTCGGCACCGCGCGCGGGCTTGAGACCAAGCTGGTGCCCGAGGCCGGTTTCAAGCTGGAACTGGTGCAGGCTGGGCAATTGAAGAACGTCAGCCTGGCAACGCGCATGCGCACCGCCTTCGATCTGCCGCGCGGCATCCTGCGCTGCATCTCGCTGCTGCGCGAATTTCGCCCCGATGTCGTCATCGGCGTCGGCGGATACGCCTCCGGCCCGGCGATGCTGGCGGCCTTTCTGCTTCGTGTCCCGATGATGGCCTACGAACCGAATGCCGCGCCTGGGCTCGCAAATCGACTCATTGGCAAACATGTGGCCGCCGCTGCCGTAAATTTCGAGCAGACCCGCCGCTTCTTCCGCAACGCCGAAGTGACCGGGGTGCCGGTACGTGAAGCATTCTTCTCGCTGCCCGAGCGAGCGAGTGACGGTTCGCAACATCTGCTGGTCTTTGGAGGCAGCCTGGGGGCACGTGCGCTTAACCAGGCGATGCCTCGCATTGCCGCACAGCTCCTTACCACACTGCCGAGGCTCACCATCCTGCATCAGGCAGGCGCGAAGCATGCGGAGACGACGCAGGCAGCTTACGCTGCGAGCGGCGCCGATCCGGCGCGCTGGGAGGTGCGGGCGTTTCTGGACGATATGCCGGCGCGCTTCGCCGATGCGGACCTGATTCTCTGCCGCAGCGGCAGCTCGGTCGCCGAGCTGGCCGCGGCAGGGAAGCCATCGCTGCTGGTGCCGTTTCCCTTTGCAGCGGACGATCATCAGCACAAAAACGCGCTGATCTTTGCTGAGGCTGGCGCTGCGGTGCTGGTGCCGGAGTCCGAGCTTACCGACGAGCGGCTCACGAGGGAATTGACCGGCCTGCTGAGCGATCCCGAGCGGTTGCGGCGGATGGGCTCGCAGGCCCGGACTTTAGCTCATCCGGATGCCCTGCAACGGATCGCCGCGATGGCGCTCCGTCTTGCCGTAGGAACGCGTTCCTGACACATCAAAAGGGCCGGCAGCATTGCTACCGGCCCTTCGACTGACTCGCCTGGCTTACTCGCGTCGATTAACGGTGTCCGCCACCGCCGCCGTGGCCGCCGCCACCGCCATGGAATCCACCACCGCCACCACCGTGGAATCCACCGCCGCCACCACCGTGGAATCCACCGCCGCCGCCATGGAATCCGCCCACGCTGCCGCCATGGAAGGCACCCATGCTGCCGGCATGACCGGCGAAGCCGTTACCGCCACCGCGGAATGCCGATCCGCCACGATAGCCAGCGTACCCGCGGCTCCCGATGCCGCCGCGATAGCCTACGCCACCGCGTCCGTATCCATAACCGCGCCCGTATCCGTATCCGCGTCCATATCCATAACCCCGGCCATAAAAGCCGCTATGCCAGTAGCCGCCACCCCAATATCCATGACCCCAGTAGCCGCGATACCACGGGCCGGCTCCGATAAATAGACCGCCGATGAACCAGCTGGGACCGTAATATCCGTAAGGCGCGCAGGCGTATGGATAATAGCTGTAGTAGCCGTAGGAGCAGACCGGTGCGGCGCCGTAGTCGTCATACCCTCCATATCCGTAATCCTGACCGTAGTAGCCGGGGTCGACCCCGACACCCACGCCTATCTGCGCCTCGGCGCGCGGCGCAAGCGCCAATGGCGCCGCAAGCAGACCAAGCGCGAGCACCCATCCAAAGAGCTTCTTCATATAACTTCCCCCATTCGGCCCCGTTTTTGCTGCTAACCCGGTGGCCGTCCTGGTGCGTGGTTCTCAGCGGTTAGTGCTGAATCACCCAACCAATTTGACCCAACTCCCATATAAAAGTTGCGTAAATGCGACGGCTGCTAGAGTAGCGCTTAGCTCTCTATGTTTGCCAAGGCGCAGCGCGTTCATTTCATTGGGATTGGCGGCATCGGCATGAGCGGGATAGCCGAAATCCTGCTCAATCTCGGCTATCCCGTTTCCGGTTCCGATCTGAAGCGGTCGCCGGTCACCGATCGCCTCGCCGGGTTGGGAGCAACCATCTTCGAAGGCCATGCTGCCGCGAATGTCGTGGGCGCCGCAGTGGTGGTTGTGAGCTCGGCAGTGAACGAGGCCAACCCCGAGGTGGTGGAAGCGCGGGCCAGCAAGGTGCCGGTCATCCAGCGGGCGGAGATGCTGGCCGAATTGATGCGCCTGAAATATGGCATCGCCGTGGCCGGCATGCACGGCAAAACCACGACCACCTCAATGATCGCGGCGATTCTGGCGGCCGGCGCGCTCGATCCAACCATCGTCGTCGGCGGCCGGATCGATGCCATGGGCTCGAATGCGCGGCTGGGCAAATCGCACTACCTGGTGGCCGAGGCGGATGAGAGCGACCGCTCCTTCCTGAAGCTGTCGCCGATCCTCGCCGTGGTGACGAATCTCGATCGCGAGCACATGGACTGCTATCGCGACATGGCGGATGTCGAAGCAGCCTTCGTCGCCTTCATGGATCGGGTGCCGTTCTACGGCTCGATCACCGCGTGCCTCGACGACCCGCTGCTCGCTGCAGTGCTGCCGCGGGTGCGCCGCCGCGTCTACACCTACGGCTTCACCCCCGGCGCGGATTTTGTCTGCCGCCTGCTGCCCACCGGCGAAGGGGCGCGCTCGCGCTTCGAAGTGGTGGCCGCCGGAAAGGTGCTGGGCGCTTTTATGCTCCACGTGCCGGGACGGCACAACGTGCTGAATGCGACCGCCGCCATCGCGATCGGGACGCAACTCGAGATTGCTCCAGCGGCGATGGCGACTGCCCTCGCCGAGTTTCGTGGCGTCGACCGGCGTTTCCAATTGAAGGGTATGGCGCGTGGCGTGACCGTGGTCGACGACTACGGCCACCACCCGACAGAGATCCGCGCCACCCTCGCCGCCGCCAGGGATTGCGGCTACAGGCAGGTGCACGTGATCTTCCAGCCACATCGCTACACCCGCACGCGCGACCTGATGGAGGAGTTCGCGAGCGCCTTCGATGACGCCGATTCGGTGGAGATGCTGGACATCTACGCGGCCAGCGAAGAGCCGATTCCGGGCATCGATGCCGAGGCATTGACGGCAAAGATTCACCGCCCGCAGGTCCACTATGCGGGCAACGCCCCTGATGCCGTCTCCGCAGTTGCTAAGCGCGCCCAGGACGGCGACCTGATCATGACGCTGGGAGCGGGGAGTGTCTCGCAGATTGGGCCGCAGGTGCTTGAAGCGCTGAAAAAGTAGCGGCTTAGGAGAATCGCGCTGCGAGTCCGAGTCGACTTGCTACTGCTGTGAGTCGCTTGTCATACGTCCACAGCGAAGCGTCCCCGGTCAGCAAGGTCGACGCAAGTAGATGGGCATCGACGTAACCAATTCCCAGTCCAGCGAGGTTGCTTCTGAGAATGAGCTGCAACACTTCATCCTCCTGGGCTTTTACCGCCTGTGGCAACCTGCCGAGGGAGCCGAGCACAGCTTCTGGATTTCGCAGAGTGCCGAGAGCCAACTCACCGATCACGAACGAATGTGCCAGCACTGAATCTTTTGTCAAAAGCAGGGAGAGCTGCTGGTTTGGAGACCGAAGATGATCGATCCACACGGATGTATCGACGAGGATCACTGAGAGTCGGTACGCCGCCGGGGGATGGGACGCAGATCGGGTTCCGAGCCGCCGAGGCGCGCCAACCGCCGGGCGCTCTCGCGTTCAATGAGCGCCTTCAAAGCCTCGCGCAGCAAGGCCGTTCGCTCTTCGAGGCCGGTCAGTCTCTGCGCGTCGGAGAGAAGCGCATCATCCAATGAGACGGTGGTTCGCATACCCGGATTATCCCAGATAGCATCATATTGTGCATCATATGATGATGCATTTTGGATAGGCTAGCTTAAGCTGGTCTATACTGGCTTATATGTTGCAGATTGGTTCATTTAAAGCGAAGAACACGCTGGGCTCTCTCCTGGACCTGGTCGAGAGCGGCGAAGAGATCGTCATCACGCGGCATGGGCGTCCGGTCGCCCGTCTCGTGCCGGAGACTGGGAAAAGGGATGTGGCGGCTGTGCGGGCCGCTTTCCGGCGTATTCGCGAACGGGCAAAAAATAGCGGTGGATTCGATTGGGAGGAGTTAAAGGCCTTGCGGGACAGCGGGCGCCGATGAGTCTTGTTTTAGACTGCTCCATCACGATGGCCTGGCTGTACTCGGAGGAAACGACTCCAGCGGTACAGAAGATCTTCGAACTGGTCGAGAGCGGTGGGGCCTGGGCTCCTTCGATCTGGCGGCTCGAAGTCGCGAATGTGCTGGAGCTGGATGTTCGGCGTGGCAGACGCGATCCTGCGTTTCGCGATGCAATGCTCGAGGATCTTGACGTATTCCCGATTTCTATCGATGCAGAAACGGACCGGCAGGCCTGGACGTCCACGCTTCGCCTCGCCATTCTTCATAAGCTGACCGTCTATGACGCGGCTTATCTCGAACTGGCGAAGCGACGCGATCTTCCGCTGGCTACATTGGATCGCGAATTGAGAAAAGCAGCCGCTGCGGAAGGCGTGCATCTGCTTGGTCTGTGAGCTCACCACGGTTAGAGCAACCGTTGGTCGGCGGATACACTGCATGAGCGCGGGCAGCGTCTCGCAGATTGGGCCGCAGGTGCTCGAAGCCCTAGCCAAATAGTCGAAGCATCTTGATCGCTAAAAACTGACCGTGATTTTCCGCCGCACCGTGGTGAGGCTGTAACCGCATTGTGGGGTATCAGTAGTGTCGACGCCCTCGGACCACTTCTGATGGGCAAGCGGCTGCAAATTTTCATCGAACACGGTGACCTGGTCGAATGCAAGCTGCCCATCCGAGGGGTAATCGTCGCAGCTAGTGACGTAGTAGGCCTCAAGAACACCGCCGAATGCCCAATTGAAGACTTGTCCGTCGCTGGGTGTACTGCCTAGAGTCGTGCTTTCCCCCGTCGAGAGGTCAACGCTGAGAACATTCCATGTTGCGCAGGAGAGCGTGCCCCGAGAGCAACTGCTGGTGACGGATCCGTAGATTCTGTCACCCGCCGTTACGTTGACGCTGGGGCTGCTGGTCACGATGCCACTCAGGCAACAATTCCAGCTCGCGATGGTCCATTGCCCCTGATACCAGCCGAGCACCGGCTGAAGGATCGAGGTCTGAGAATCGTTGATATCTTCGAATCCGGGAAAGAAGTAGAGTACCTGTCCGTTATCGACATATGGCTGCGGGGGCACGGTCCATCTTGCGGTGAGTGCACCATACGACTGCGTCGCCGATCCCGTGGTGATGCTTGCGGAAGCTACCCAGCCATTGATCGCGCTGGGCGCAGAAGACTTCGCACTCTTGGGAGAGATTCCGCTTTGCAGATAGTGCGGATAGGTGCAGACCGCAGCCTTGGCGTTCACGCTGCCGTCCGCATGTTGCACCCGCGCATCTGCCAGCAGCCGTTCTCCCTTCGCAAGCCTTTGCAGGCAGGAGGGATGAAAATAGCCGAACGGGGTGACGATATATCCTTCGGGCACATTCGACGGCCGGTTTGGTCCGGCCTCCGGGGCAGGAGTGACCGAGGCGGATTGTTGGGAAGTATCCGTTGTTGAGGCGTAGAGAGGCTCTCCAAGCACCGCCAGAAAGGCAGCGCCACAAACAATGCTCCTCAGGTTCAATCTCATGGGTTCCCTCTGGAGAAACGGTTGATGCGTCGTGTTCGGCGCAATCGTGGGGAATGGATTGTGCTGGGGAGGCGGGCAGATTGTAAGCCGATCAACACGGGTCACGTCAAGATAAAAACGGGCGGTTCGGATAGGCCGCAATCTCCGGCGGACGTGGCTCGTTGCTCGGCGGATACCTTGCGCATTTCAACTGCACTATGCACAGGGCGGTTTGCAATGCGGCGGGGTATAGTGGCCGAAGGCGATTCTCACGACCTGGCTCGGGCGTGGCGAAAGTAGAACGACAATTCAGCCGCGCGGCAGCGACTCTGGCGGAAGAGGAAGCGTACGACGACGTCTTCCGTCCCCACGCGGTCAGCCGGCCGCGACCTCTTTCCTCCTTTCAGGAAGCCGATCCCACACGCCCTCTTCTCGACGAAGACGACGGGGAGATGCCGCGGATGCGGCGGCGGGTTCCGGTCAAGCGCGGCCGCCTGCCCCGCGGGCGTCTGGGGCGCATTCTGGTCATCGGTGGCATTGCGAGTGTCATCGGCGTGGTGATCGCGATCTGTGTCGCCGTGCACAGCTTTTTCATGACCGATGCGCGCTTCCGCATCGAGAGTGCGTTGTCGATCCAGGTGCTCGGCAACAGCCAGGTCACGCGGCCGGAGCTGCTCTCGGTCTTCGGTGGCGACATCGGCCGCAACATCTTCCACGTGCCGCTCGCCGTGCGCCGCGCGGAGCTCGAGCAGCTTCCCTGGGTGGAGCATGCCACGGTCATGCGCCTGCTGCCCAGCCAGCTTCGCATCGCCGTGACGGAGCGGGTGCCCGTCGCGTTCGTGCGGGCGGGCAACCAGATCGGGCTGGTGGACAAGCAGGGCGTTCTGCTCGATATGCCACCGGCCATGATGGCGGCAAAGCGCTATTCGTTCCCCGTGGTGAACGGCGTTACCGCCCAGCAGAGTCCGGAAGAGCGCGCGTCCCGCATGCGGCTCTATGCCGAGTTTATGAGTGCTCTGAGCTCCCCCGGCGACGGGGCAGCTACTTCCCAGTTGAGCGAGGTCGATCTTACCGATCCCGAAGATGTGCGGGTGCTTTTGCCGTCGGCCGGATCGGATCTGCTGGTGCACTTCGGCAGCAGCGATTTCGCCGCCCGTTGGCAGCGGCTCGAGGAGAAGCTTCCCGGCTGGCGGCAGCAGTATCCGCGGCTTGCGGGGGTGGACCTGCGTTACCAGCGGCAGACTGTGCTCGAGATGGCCAGACCAGCGGACGAGGGCACAGGACCGGCTGGTGCGAGTGCCATATCGGCACGCGCGGCTGCAAATACCGCCGCCAAGGCAGCGGCCAGGCCGCCTGTACACAGCCATGCTGTCATCCAACGTGGCAAGGTATTGTCGACACGCAAGCCCCCGGTGAAGAAATCCCCGGCAAAGAAGCCGGTTCATAGCATGCCGCCCGCACATCGAGGGACGAACGGATGAACGCACCCGAACGGAATGACAGTCTCATCACCGTTCTCGATGTCGGCAGCTCGCGGGTGCGCGTGCTGGTGGCCGAAGTGGTGGATGGCGCGCTGCGCTATCGCGGCCACGGCTCGACCGCAGCGAAGGGGATGCGCAAGGGCCTGGTCGCCGATCTTGCCCCCGCCGCGCGCTCCATTATCCGCGCCGCCGATATGGCGGAGCAGAACGCGAACGCCATCCTGGCCCACTGCGTGATCGGAGTGGGCGGGCCGCATGTGCGCGGGGTCAACAGCCGCGGCGGCATCAGCCTGGGAACGCGTATGCGCGAGATCACGCGCGAGGATGTGCGCGCTGCGGTCGATCGCGCGCGGGCCGTCTCGCTGCCCGCCGAGCGCGAGCTGGTTCATCTGCTGCCACAGCAGTTCATTCTCGATGAGCAGCCGGGGATTCACGATCCGGTAGGCATGATCGGCAATCGCCTGGAGGTGAACCTGCACCTCTCTACCTGCTCGGCCAGCGCGGCGCAGAGCCTGGTGACCTGCGCGAACAAGGCCGGCCTTGAGGTAGTGGACACGGTCTTTGAAGGCGTGGGAGCCGCGGAAGCGACCGTCTCCGCGGATGAGCGCGAGCTGGGCGTTTGCCTGACGGACATCGGCGCCGGCTCTACCGAGGTTGTCGTCTTTTTCGAAGGCGCGGTCGCCCACACCGCGGTCATCCCGATCGGCGGCGATCACTTCACCAACGACATCGCTGTCGGCCTGCACGTTTGCGTGGAGGAAGCCGAGTTTCTCAAGCAGCATTACGGCAACTGCGTGGTGACGGCGATCTCATCGTCCGCCGAGGTGGAGATCAGCGGCACGCCGGGACACGGGCCGCGCACGATCCCGCAGCGGCAGATCGCGGAGATTCTCGAACCGCGTGCCCGCGAGCTCTTCCAGATGCTGCGCGACAACCTGCGCACGGGCGGGGTGCTGGAAGCGCTGGGCGCCGGCTGCATCGTGACCGGCGGCGGCGCGCGGCTGGCCGGCGTGCTCGATTCGGCGGAGAGCCTGCTGCACGTGCCCGCGCGGCTCGGCTATCCGGCCGCGCTGTCGCGCATGCCGGAGGAGTTGGTGCAGCCGGAGTTCGCGACAGCCATCGGAATGCTGCTCTACACGCACCGGACGCGGGTGCTGAAGGCAGCGGAAGACCACAGCCTGCGGGCGAAATTGCGCGCGATCTTTGCTGGAAGTTTGTAGAGCAAGGGAACAGGGACGAGGGAATAGGGAGTACGAGTTTGAGCAGAATGGCTGGTTGCTAATTTTTCTCCCTGTTTCCCTATTCCCTATTTCCCTGTTTTTACCCTGTGGAGAAAAAGCAGTGGAAAACCCGAGGAAACAGGAATAAAAGCAGTAATAGAACGGAATATCGCAGCGAGACGGGAGCAGTGAGCCGATGAGCAATCCAGAGGAGATCCGCATTCAGTACAACGACGAGATGCCGCGCGGCGCAAAGATCAAGGTAATCGGTGTGGGCGGCGGCGGCGGCAACGCGGTGAACCGCATGATTGCGGCCAAACTGGAAGGCGTCGAGTTCATTGCCGCCAATACCGATGTGCAGGCGCTGCAGCTTTCGCAGGCGCCGGTGAAATTGCAGCTTGGCGTGAAGCTGACCAGCGGCCTTGGCGCAGGGGCGAACCCCGATGTAGGGCGGCGCGCGGCGCTTGAAGATTCGGAAAAGATCATTGAGGCGCTGGAAGGCGCGGACATGGTCTTCGTCACCACCGGCCTTGGCGGCGGGACGGGAACGGGCGCGGCTCCGGTGATCGCGTCGCTGGCCAGCGAGATGGGCGCGCTCACGGTTGCCGTGGTCACGCGGCCCTTCGGTTTCGAAGGCAAGCGGCGCATGCAGCAGGCCGAGCGTGGCATGCAAGAGCTGCTGGAGGCGGTCGACACCATGATCGTTATCCCCAATGAAAAGCTGCTGGTGGTGGCCAAGGACGCCGGCTTCTTCGAGAGTTTCCGGGTGGCGGACGATGTGCTGCGCCAGGGCGTGCAGGGCATCTCGGACATCATCACCATCCCGGGCATCATCAACCGCGACTTCGCCGACGTGAAGACCACCATGGCCGGCATGGGCCACGCGGTGATGGGCACCGCTGTGCGCGCGGGCGAGAATCGCGCCGTCGAAGCCGCCCAGGCCGCCATGGCCTCGCCGCTGCTCGAAGCCGGCGCCATCGACGGAGCCCGCGGCATCCTCATCAACATCAGCGGGTCGAGCTCACTCAAACTGAGCGAGGTGAACATCGCCTCTACGCTGATCCAGAACGCCGCTCACGAAGACGCCAACATCATCTTCGGCGCAGTTCTTGACGAAACTATGGGCGACGAGGTCAAGATCACGGTGATTGCCACCGGTTTTCGGCACG
>DASYBK010000053.1:0-75171 GCA_036500805.1 Acidobacteriaceae bacterium
TAAGCTGCGGTGGCGCGTGCCCCCGCAGGCCCCACTGCCGCCCGGCAGAAGGCTCCGCCGCAAGGTTGATGCGCAGCACATCGCCCGGGTGGAGGGCCACCTGCACGCGCGCGCGATCGGCTGCGGTAAGGCGCACGGTCACGGCCCGCGCGCTCACAGTGAGCGACGCGCAAAGCAGTGCGAGCAGTGGACGAAAGCGCATCGACAGCGATTCTATCCGCCGAGCAGAGGCGAGGCTGTGCGCGGATACACTAAATACTGCACCCAGTCATGAGCGAGACCACGAAAACTGTCCAGCCGACGAAGGCTGCCATTAAGGCCGTGCGCGGCACCCGCGACCTGCTGCCGCCCGAAACCGAGCTGTGGAACCACATCGACGCAACGGCGCGCCGCGTCTTCGCACGCTACAACTTCGGCGAGATCCGGACCCCCGTCTTCGAGGACACGCAGCTCTTCGCGCGCGGCGTGGGCGAGGAGACGGACCTCGTCTCCAAGGAGATGTACACCTGGGAGGACAAGGCGCGCGCGCAGTCGGAGAAGGCGCAATCGCTCACCCTGCGGCCGGAGAACACCGCCGGCGTGGTGCGCGCCTACATCGAGCACAAGCTGGGCGAGCCCGGCCTGCTGCAGAAGCTTTACTACATTGGACCGCAGTTCCGCCGCGAGCGCCCGCAGAAGGGCCGTTATCGCCAGTTCTTCCAGATCGGCGCGGAGGTCATCGGGCCGCCGAGCGCGGGCTCGGAGTCGCCGCTGCGCGATGCCGAGGTGCTGGAGATGCTGGCCACGCTGCTCGATGAGCTCGGCATCACCGGCTGGCGGCTGCTGATCAACTCCGTCGGCACGCCGGCGGATCGGCCACGCTACATCGCGGCGCTGCGATCTGCCCTGCAGCCGGTCGTCGGACAAATGTGTACGGACTGCCAGCGCCGCGCAGAGACCAATCCGTTGCGCGTGCTGGACTGCAAGCATCCGGAAGACCAGCCGATCATCGCCACCCTGCCGCGCATCTGGGATTCGCTGGATGAGGCGTCGCGTGCGCACTTCCAGCAGGTGTGTGAAGCGCTGGACGCATGCGGCGTGCCGTATGAACACGACCATCGGCTGGTTCGCGGGTTGGATTACTACACGCGCACCACGTTCGAGTTCCAGCACGGCGGCCTGGGCGCGCAGAACGCGCTGCTGGGCGGCGGCCGCTACGACGGGCTCTCCGAGGCGATTGGTGGCCCCCGTGCCCCGGGCATCGGCTTCGCCATCGGCGAAGACCGCCTGGTGCTGACCTTGCAGGCGCAGGTCGAAGCGAAGCAGGGTTTAGCAATTGCAGACGCATTCATCGCGCCCATCGGCGAAGGGCAGAACGCGCTAGCCCTGAAGCTGGCCCGCGAGCTGCGCGCTGGCGGCCTTCGCGTGGAGTTGGGCGACGGCAGCTTCCGGCTGAAGAAATCGCTCGAAACGGCGGACAAGCTGGCGCGCAAAATCGTGATCCTGGGTGAAGACGAGGCCGTCTCCCGTATCCTGACTGTGAAGGATTTCGCTACCGGCGAGCAGACGAAGGTGCCCTGGGCGGACCTGAAAGCGCATCTGTTGCCGCATTAAATACACCAAAAGGGACATGCAATTGCTCGACTTTCTTGGAACATTAGAGCGCACCCATACCTGCGGGGAGCTTCGCGCCGGCGATGCCGGCAAGCATGTTGTGCTGATGGGTTGGGTCAACCGGCGTCGCGACCACGGCAACCTCATCTTTCTCGATTTGCGCGATCGCACCGGCGTCACGCAGGTTGTGCTGGATAAGGATCTCGCGCCGGAAGGGCACGCGAAGGCAGAGCACGTGCGCCCCGAGTATGTCGTCGCGGCCAAGGGCACGCTGCGCCGGCGCGATGCAGGCGTGATCAACCCGAAGATGCCGACGGGCGAGGTCGAACTCGCGGCAGCAGAGTTGCTGGTCCTGAATGATTCCCGCGTGCCGCCCTTCTCGCCGGCCGAAGAGGCGATCGCGAACGAAGAAGTGCGGCTTCAGTATCGCTACCTCGATCTGCGGCGCCCGGAGATGCAGGCGAACTTCGCTCTGCGCCATCGCATCGCGCTGGCGATTCGTAACTACCTTGCAGCGCAGGGATTTCTCGAGATCGAGACGCCCTTCATGACGCGCTCGACCCCCGAGGGCGCACGCGATTATCTCGTGCCCAGCAGGGTGCATCCGGCGCACTTCTATGCGCTGCCGCAATCGCCCCAATTGTTCAAGCAGATCCTGATGATCTCCGGCTTCGACCGCTACTTCCAGATTGTGCGCTGCTTTCGCGACGAAGACCTGCGTGCTGATCGTCAGCCGGAGTTCACCCAAATCGATTTGGAGATGACCTTCCCGCAGCAGGAGACGATCTTCGCGGTGGTCGAAGGCTTCCTGAAGGCCGCGTTTCACGAGGCAGACGTCGAACTGGCGGGCAGATTCCCGCGCATGAGCTTCGACGAGGCGATCCGCCTGTATGGCATCGACAAGCCGGATATGCGGCTGCCTGCGATGACCGATGTACACAGCGCACTGAGCCCGCAGACCGCAGCAACGCTGAAGACGACTGCTGCGCTGCCGGTGATCGCCGTCCGCATCCCGAATGTGGGCGAGCTCTCGCGCAAGGAGCGCGATGAGCTGCGGCTTCTGTATCCACAAAAGTTGCAGATACAAAATATCAAGGTGCTCGACGACTTCAAGCGGCTGGAGAAGTCTTTCCCCGACGACATGGCGAAGGTGCGCGCGACCGTTGGCGCGACAGAGGGCGATCTACTGGTACTGGTGGTCGCCGACGGCGAGGACGTGCCGGAGCAGAAAATAATCGGCGAGCGCCTGCCCGCGCGCGACCGCCAGATCTTTGAAGCGGCCGGCCATGTGCGTCTGGCACTGGCGCAGCAGTTCGCTGGGCGGCATCGTGCATTCGAGAAGAAAGGCACCGCGGACGATTACAAATTTCTCTGGGTTACGGATTTTCCGATGTTCGAGTGGGATGAGGAGACGAAGACCTGGGTGGCTGCGCATCATCCGTTTACGTCGCCTGATGAGGACGACCTCAAAGCGGGACGCCTCACCAGCGATCCGGGTGCAGTGCGCGCGCTGGCGTACGACATCGTGCTGAACGGCACGGAGTTGGGGTCGGGTTCGATTCGTATCCACCAGCAGGCGGTGCAGTCGGAGATCTTCCGCGCGCTGGGGATGACCGATGAAGAGGCGAAGGAGCGGTTCGGCTTTTTCCTCGAAGCGCTCACCTACGGCACTCCGCCGCACGGCGGCATCGCGCTGGGCCTCGATCGTATTGCGATGATCCTGGCCGGCGCGCCGAGCCTGCGCGAGGTGATTGCCTTTCCCAAGACGGCGAAGGCGATTGACCTCATGGTCGATGCGCCGACGCCAGTCTCCGATACGCAACTGAGAGAGTTGCATATCCGGCCGGTGCTCAGGGATAGCTACGGACTCAGTGACCGGCGCGCAGATGCGGATACCAGGTCATCTGCACCGAGGCGGTGAAGTCACTCTTCTGCCCCGGTGCGAGCACAGGGACCGTCCAGCGCTCGTACTGGGCCAACGCATTGATCTCAAGATCTTTCTTCACGCGCAAAATCGCGTTGGCTGCGATCAGGTTCTGCGTCGTTCCGCCGGGGACGAAGTCCTTAGCAGATTTCGCATTCCTATAGCTCAACTGAATGCGCTCCTGCGGCGAGAGCCACCAGGTGAGCCATGCCTGACCGCCCTTGCCTTCACGCCCGATCCAATTGCCCCGCAGGTAACCCTTGTCGGCGTAGACATCCCGGTAGACGACTTCCCAATAAATGTAGCCACCGCCATTGCTCAGCGGGGTCGGTGGATCAGTGGATACCGCCTCGGCACGGAAGTCGAGTTTAGGTGCGCCGGGAAAGTGCGATATGTAGATGCCAGGGTTGATCGCCGCGTGGCGCGGCGCGTCGACGGGTGAGACATCGTCATGAATGATCGAGTCGGAGTAGAGCGTGACCCAGTTGCGCAGGAAGGGCAGCCGATAATTGAAATCGAAACTGGCGTGGCGTGCACCAGGATCGTCGCGCGAGAATTTCTCCGAGGCAGGCACATTCTGAAAACTCGTAAAACTGTGCCAGAAGGACCCGAAGGTGAGCGGCACGTGCCCTTCGCCGGCAAAAACCACGATGCGTGAGAAGCCGAACTCAAGGTTGGGTGTCGGCTTGAAGTTGATCTTCTCCGCATGAATCCAGGGCGCGTTGGGATAGCGATGACCCTTCAGATCGCCAAAGATGGCTTCGTAGCGAAATGGCCCGAAGATCCGGGAGAGCAGCGGAATCTCGAGCGGCTCAATGCGATTGATGCGCAGTCCGTAGACCGGCTCCGCGTTGGTGCTCCAGGCCATCGCGCCGCCTTCGCCGGGGCCCCACCAGTCCTCGCTTTTGCCCACGGAGATCTCGTGATTCAGGATGTGGTACGAGAGATTCGCATCGATCAGGCGGAATTCGTTCGTTGTGTCGACGGGTGTCGCGGGCAGCAAAGAAACTCCATCCATGTTTGCGATCGTCTGCCGGACGCTGAGCGGATAGGCTGCTCGTCCCGGTGCGTGCTGGAACTCGCCACGCACCTTCAGCGACAGACGGACATCCTCCGCTCTCGCGCTGAAGCCGGTCAGCCCATTGAAGCCACCCTCGTAGGCGCGGCCGTAGTCGTTGATCAGCGTGGAGCCGAAGTGCGCTGAGTCGTTGAGCGGCCGCCCTCCGATGTACATAGCGCGCGCGTAGAGACGATCGAGCTCCGCGTGGGCATTGGAGCGATCGGGATCGAGCGCATCGCGATCATTGGAGAGTTCGCGGGCGAGCGAATAGAAGAGTTCCTGTGCTTCGAGGTCGCCGGGGGAATCGCCCTGGAAGATCTTCGTCTGCGACGCCTCGAGCATGTGGAGGCAACTGAGGCGCGTCCACGGGCGCAGGCCGAGGAACGCGGTATCGATGTAACCCAGAGCGTAGAGCCGCTCCATCGCCGGATAGATCCAGCTATCCATCGAGATATAAACCGAGCCGGAGATGTTGTCATATGTGGGCGAGAGAACGATCGGCGCCGGGGACTTCTGGGCATAGGAGGTGAGACTGAAGAACAGCGCGGCGGTCAGTGCCGCAAAACCAGACAGACGGCTCAGGGGAACACCTCGAATGCAAGACTGCGTGACTCAATCTTACTTTGCGAAGCCTATCCTTGCAGCGTCGAAAGCATATCTCCGTGGACGACACGCCCCGCACGCATCGTGAGATACACCTTGCCCGGCAGGGACCAGCCATCAAAGGGCGTATTGCGTGAACGGGAGAGCGAGTTGCTCGCGCGGAAGGCCCATTCCGTCTCCGGCGCAAGCAGGAGCACGTCGGCGTCGGCGCCCACTGCAAGTGTTCCCGCCGCAAGGCCAAGCACAGCCGCAGGACGCGCACTAAGCAACGCGAATACGTGCGCAAGCGACATGCCATGCTGGCGATGCAGAACCGAAAGGCTGAGACCGAGCGAAGTCTCAAGGCCGGTGATGCCATTCGGGGCGCGCTCGAACTCCTGCTCCTTCTCATGCGCAGCGTGCGGCGCATGGTCGGTGGCAATGCAGTCGATCGTTCCGTCGAGCAGCCCTTCGATCATCGCATCACGATCCTCGGCGGAGCGCAGCGGCGGGTTCATCTTGGCGCGGGTGTCGTACTCGCCGACTGCTTGCTCGGTCAGCACGAAATGATGCGGCGTCACCTCGCAGGTGACGTGCAACCCGCTCTTACGAGCGGCGCGGACATGATCCAGAGCCTTCTTCGTCGAAAGATGCGCGACGTGCAGATGCGCGCGATCGTCCTTCAGTTCGCTCAGCAGCGCAATATCGCGCGCTACGATGCCGGCCTCCGCTTCCACCGGCATGCCGCGCAGCCCCAGGCGAAAGGCGAATGCGCCGGCATTCATGAAACAGCCGCCGGTCATGCGTGTGTCTTCCGCGTGCTGGATCACCGGCAGTCCCGCGGCGGTCGCAGCGCGCAGCACAGCGCGCATCGTCTCGTCGCCCAGGATCGGTTTGCCGTCATCGCTTACCGCGACGGCGCCTGCGTCGCGCAGAGCCTCATAGTGGGTGAGAGCTTCGCCCATGCTGCCAACCGTCGCAGCGCCGATGGGATAGACGCGCGCCTCCGCACCGCGCTCCGACGCCTGCATCCACTGCGTGATCTCGGGCGAGTCGTTTACCGGAACTGTGTTTGGCATGGCGGCCACGCTGGTAAATCCGCCGGCCGCGGCCGCGGCGGTGCCGCTCGCGATAGTTTCCTTATAGCTCTGTCCGGGCTCGCGCAGGTGGACGTGGATGTCGACCAGTCCGGGCGTAACGATGAGGCCGGTCGCCTCGATCACTTCGGCATTGCGCGGATTGACTTCCAGCTTCGCTTCGACTGCTGCGACGCGGCCATGCTCTATCAGGAGATCGCGCGGTGCATCGACCTTGTTTGCGGGGTCGATGAGATGGCCGCCGCGTATCAGAATCCTGTCCGCAACCTGCTGGCTCATGCGGCCGCTCCTTCCGGCATCGCATTCAGCGCGCGTGCGATCAGCGCGGTCCGGATGGCGACGCCATGCCGCACTTGCTCCTCAATCGCGGACTGCGGTCCGTCGGCGACGTCGCTTGTGATCTCCAGTCCGCGAATCATCGGGCCCGGATGCATTACCAGCGCGCGGGGGGCGTTCTCTGCCAGCCGTTGCGCGTTCAACTGGTAGTTCGCGATGTAGTCTTCGAGATTCAGCTCGAGCCCGGCCAGCCGCTCCTTCTGGATGCGCAGCATCATCACCACTTGGGCGCTGCGCATGGCATGTGCGAAATCGCGCTCAACAGTGACCCCCGGACCCATGCCCGCGGCGCACTCCGGCAGCAGCGCTTCCGGTCCGCACAGGATGACGCGCGCGCCCAAGCGCGGCAGCAGCTCCGCATTGGATCGAGCTACCCGGCTGTGCAGGACATCGCCGGTGATGAGCACGGTGATGCCGGCGAGCGTGCTCTCGTCGATCGCTGCGCTGGTGTGCCCGGGGTTCAAGCGATGCAGGATAGTCCGCAGGTCCAGCAGCGCCTGCGACGGGTGCGCATGCATGCCGTCGCCGGCGTTCAGCACGGGCAGTCCGGTGACGCGCTCCAGCAGGTAGGGTGCGCCGGAGCTGGGATGGCGCAGGATGATGCACTCCGCGCCGAGCGCCCGCAGAGTGAGGCCGGTATCCTTCAGGCTCTCGCCCTTCTCGATGCTCGAAGAGAGCGCGCTGACCAGCGTGGTATCCGCGCCCAGGCCCTTCGCGGCCAGCTCGAAGGAGGTGCGGGTGCGGGTGCTGGACTCGTAGAAAAGCAGGGCCACCCGGCGCTTGGCAAGACGATCGGCGCGCCGCAAGGGGTCCTCGTCTTCCAGGAAAGAGGCAGCCTGCAGGAGAACGGCAATATCCGAAACTGAGAGATCGCTGGTAGAAAGCAGCGACGAGGGCCGCCATGAACCAGCAGGCTGACTAATCAATCCGCTCCACCAGCAGGACCTGCTCGTCTTCATCGATCTCGTGGAGTTTTACCTCGACGATCTCACGTGACGTGGTCTGTACTTTGCGGCCGACGAAGCTCGCCTCGATGGGCAGCTCGCGATGACCGCGGTCGATGAGGGCGAGGAGCTGAACGCGGCGCGGGCGGCCGTGGTCGAAGAGTGCGTCAAGCGCGGCGCGGATGGTGCGGCCGGTGTAGAGCACATCATCGACCAGCACGATGTCGCGTTCATTCACATCGAAGCCGACGGCGCCCGGCTGCACCACCGGGCGGATGTCGCGGGTGGAAAGATCGTCGCGGTAGAAGTTGATGTCCAGCATGCCGCTATCGACCGGATGCTTTTCGATCCCGGCGATCATGCGGGTGAGGCGCTGCGCCAGGGGCACGCCGCGGCGCTTGATTCCGATCAGCCCGAGGCGCTCCGCACCGGAGTTCTTCTCCACGATCTCATGCGCCAGCCGGACGAGTGTCCGCTCGATCTCGGAGGCTGACATGATGCGGCCCTTTTCGCGCAGTTGCGGTGTGGTTGCGGTCATACCTGTTGGGTTCCTGCCGGGGTTCCTGACTGAGGGTTCCCGCTGATGATACGAGGTGGTTGCGGGGCGCGGCAACCGGCGCACCTACTGCTGGGCGGAGCGACGGGTAAGGCGCGCGCCGAGCATGCCGCCGAGCCCCGCGAGCAGCACGATGCCGAAGGCCAGCGCCACGGTGTAGAAGAAGGTGTACGTGACCCGGCCGTCCGGGGACATGAAGAAGTCCAACATGGCGCGCGCTTGCTGGGCATTCATGGCGTTGGTCTGCGTCATCTTTTGCGCTGTCTCAGCGGACTGCTGCACCTGCAGCGCAATCAACGCGTCCAGTGCCGACTCCTGGTGCAGCGAGTAGTGCTCGAAGAGCTGCCAGGCGGCGACTCCAAATGCGGAGACGTACGCGGCGAGCAGGCCGGTAAGCGCGCCGATGCGGAACCCCACTTTGCGATCGAGCGGGATGCCCGGCCGGCGTCTTTGATAGAGCGCGATCAGAACGATGGGGCCTGCGATGACCAGGGGAAAGAAAAATGGCGCGATGAGCCCCACCGGGATGGAGATCCACAGCGCCATTTGGATCAGGCGGCGCCAGTCGATGGCGCGCCGGTGCACGAAGTGGTGGATGGGGCCGGCCGCAGCGGGCTCGCCTGTCTCCTGCGGCGGCGCGACGCGGAGCTGCGGCGCGGCGCAGTGGGGGCAGAAGCTGGCGTCGTCTTCCAGGACGCCGCCGCAGCGGTGGCAGTGGACAACCATGCACTGTTGAAGCTACAGGAAGCGACAGCCGCGGGCAATGAAGGCGGTCAGTCGGTCTGGCGGTCCTTCTTCCAGGTTTCGGCAGGCAAATCGAGCGCGATGAGCGTGAACTTCGTCGGCCCGGAGGCGGAATCGGCGTCATCCTTGTCGAAGGCGACGATATGCTGGTGGCGTTTCGAGCCGGCACGCAGCGTCAGGCCGTGGTCGCCGGTATCCATTTTGACGTGTTGATCGCTGTTCTTCCTGTCGTTCTCCGAGCAGGTGAGGCCTTCCGAGGTTCTCTCCGGAGAACCTATCGGCTGATTGTCCCGGCACTCGATCACGTCGCCGTAGCGGCTCAGCGACTTGCGGTAGTACGCGAGCACCTTGTCGCGGTCATCGCTGGAGCGGTAATGGGCCACCTGGACTCGCATCTTCCATTCGCCGAAGCCGAGCTGCACATCGGCGTCCTTGTCGCCGTCATGATCGGGCTCAGCTATGGCGCCGGGGTAGAGCGCAATCCCGAAATTGTCGGCCGGCTTATCCGCATTCACGTGGATGTTGCCCAGCGGCGTATCGATCTTGACCCTCTTGTCCTCGCCATTCTTGCCCTTGTCCACGTTGATGGAGCAGCCGGCCATCAGCAGCGGCAGAGCGAGAAACAGGAGCGAGGCAGCGGCGCGGCGTGGTGCTGTGGGCATGACGAAAAACCCTCCGCCAGCAAGATACGCCATGCGGAAAGAGCGTGTTCCCATATTTATCGCGACGTTTGATAGACCGAAAGCCGCGAAAAACGTGCTATCCATCGCGATCAGCGCCTATACTGCCGGGGAAACGTGTGCCGGCCGGCGGGGCGGCGCATCGCATTCATCAAGGTCTGTCGAGTTATGGCGAGCAAATCCTCAACAGCGGCGAGAAGCGTGCCCCGGGCGGCGAAGAAGGCCGCGGAGCGGCATGGTCCGCCGCGCCACAAGAAGCAGACGCTGCCGGAGATACCGGACAAGCTCTACTACCGTATCGGCGAGGTGGCGCGTCTGTGTGGAGTCGAGACTTACGTGCTCCGCTTCTGGGAGACGGAATTTCCGCAGTTGAAGCCGAATAAGAGCGGCGCCGGACAGCGGCTGTACCGCCGGCGGGAGGTTGATCTGGCGCGGCGGATCCGTCATCTGCTCTACGAACAGGGCTATACCATTCCGGGGGCACGCCAGCACTTCCAGTCGGAGGCGCGCAAGCCTGCCGAAAGCGGTCAACTTCGGCTGGCTGAGGGGGAGATGAAATCCTCGCCCAAGCTGGGGAAGCTGCGCTCGGAGCTGAAGGAGATCCTGGGTATGCTGTCCACTGCTCCGGGTGGAAGGCGGACGCGACCCGCCGAGGCGGCTCGCGCAGCGCAGCGCGAACCGAAGGCCTCTCGCGGCCCGGAGCTCTTCGACTAGCTGCCTCGTTCCCGGGGGACCCCCTCCCCCTCCCGTCACCGGAGGGCCTTCTGTAAGCCTTCTCGAATGATGTGTTTAGGCGGCTTCCCGAGAGCTAAAAATGTCATTCCAGAGAGTTTAACGGTAAATATGTCTTGCCAAAGGACTTACGGGCGTGAAAAAGCCACGACGCTCGCCGTGGCTTTTGTGGATGTTTTGCTCTATTTCCAGTGTAGCGAATCGAGGGGATTGATTTGGCAGAATTCTGCGCCGGGTTCCTGATTTGGGAGGATTGGTGCTTGCTTCATTCCATCCCGCATCTCAAACGCGCAATGTGAGACCCCTGGCTTCGCCAGGATGGGACACCGTCTTATGGCGGTGCGTGTGCAGTGGGGTACCGGACGGTACCCCACTTCGTTGCTGGCTACGACTTGTTGAACATGACTGACATCGTGGATGGCGACGGGGCTGGGGTGACGTCTGTTTCCTTGACCGTCTTGCCGTCCTTGCTGAGGACGAAGGTGTTTTCGCGAGCAACTTTGCCGTCGCTGCTGTAGGTCACCTTCAGTGTGCGGGGGCCGACCTGTTTCACGGAAATGGTTCCCCGGCCAAACTTTACCGGCGTTCCGTCGAGCTTGCAGGTGATCGGCTTGTCGTTGTCGGTCTCCTTGAAGTCGACGCTGTCGCCGTTGACCTGGACGGTGAGCATGCCGGTGTCTTGCGACTCGGTGAAGCTGGTCTCTTTCCAGACGGTGGGCGCGGCGCCTCCGCCGGAAACTTTCTTCGCTACCAGGGTGATGGTGTAGGGGTCGCCGTCGGGCGGAGTCACGTCCACCGTCCGCGTCGACGTATTGCCGTCGGGGGATATCTCGATCTTTACCTTGCTGATGGTCTTGCCGTCTCGGGTGTTCTCGAGCTGGTAGCCGGTGTCGGTTTTGGTGCAGGTGGTGGCCATGCCATCGACCGGCGCGTTCGGCTTGCCGTCGCAGATCACCTTGGGGCTGGCCTTGCCACCGCGGGTGAGGGTGTATCCGTCGGCGTCGGTCGCGATAGAGACGGTGGGTCCGTCGTATTTCAACGAGGAGCGATCAATCTTCCACGATCCATTCCATGGATTGGGGCTGTCCTGCGCGATGCAGGGAAGGGTGAGGGCCGTAAAACACGCGAGAGCGCACACGCTCGTACCGTAACGTTTCATCATGATTTGCCTTTGAAGAAGAGATTTTGGCCCGGGGATTGTCTGGCTTTGGGAGGGGACTGCTATCGTGCTCGCAATGCGGGCGGCTGTCAAGGAGAACTACCTACCCTGCTTCGTAGGCAGAGCACCGATTTTTGTTGCGCTGCGAAGTTTTTCTCAACCATGGCCGGTAGTGATGGATCGCTCTTACTCTTCGCGCAGCACCTCGGCTGGATCAGTGGAAGCGGCACGCAGGGCTGGGCCAGTGCTGGCTATCACGGCGACGACCACGACGAGCAGGACGATGGCGGCGTAGGTTTCCGGGTCGGTAGGGCCGACGGCGTAGAGCATTCCCTGTAATAGATGGCTGGCGGCGAGACCCATGGCTAATCCGGCGAGGCAGCCGATAGCGACGATGCGGAGTCCCTGGGCTAGGAGTGTCGCGACGATCTGCGGGCGGGTGGCGCCGATGGCGAGGCGGAGTCCCATCTCGCGGCGGCGCATGCGGCCAAGATAGCTGAGCGTGCCGTAGAGGCCGAGGCAGGCGAGCGAGATGGCTGTTCCGGCGAAGAAGGTGAGGACGGTGGTGCGCAGGCGATTCTCGGAGAGCGAGTCGCTGATGTGGTCCTCAAGCGGGGAGATGCCGAAGACGGAGCGCGCGGGCTCGATCTGATGGAGCTTGAGACGGATGGTCTGGGCGAGCGCCATGGGCTGGCCGTGGGTGCGGATGAGGAACCAGGGCGTGGGGTCGGGCGCGCTGAGACACCAGTAGACAGTGGGCGCGGGTGCGGTGTTGGGGCCGTCGTCGCGCGCGTCGGCGACGATGCCGCGGATCATGGCGGAGAGCGGAAATGCGCTGGTGGCGGGGGTCTGGATGGTGTGGCCGATGGCGGAGCTTTGGCTGAAGTAGCGATCGGCGAAGCTTTTGTTGACGACCATGGTCTGGTTCTGACTCGTGCGGCAGCCTTCGCCGAGCAGCAGCGGCATGCGCAGGGTCTCAAAGTAGCCGTCGGAGACGAAGCGGCTGGCGGCGAAGACCTTCTGCTGGTCGTTGTTCTCCCGGCCGGCGATGGTGAGCTCGGCCTGCTGCATGCCGGGAACGCCGGGGAGCATGGCGGCGGTGGCTGCAGCCTGGACGCCGGGCACGGCGCGGAGCGCGTCGAGATCGCCGTCGACGCGCTGGTTGAGGCGCTTCATGTCGGCGGTTTCGCCCCAGCCGCCGCTGATCTGTAGGGTGAGGACGTGGGAGGCGTCGAAGCCGGGTGAGACGCGGCCCAGCTCTTCGAAGCTGCGCAGGAGCAGTCCTGCGCCGACCAATAATGTAACCGCGAAGGCGACTTGAGCGCCGACCAGCAGCCACTGCAAGCTGCCGCGAGTGGAGACCTGGGTGTGGCTACCCTGTGCGAGCGAGTGGGCGAGCTCGCGGCGGGTGCTGCGCAGCGCGGGATAGAGGCCGGCGAGCAGCGTGGCGGCGATCGCGCTGGCGAAGGTGTAGAGCAGGAGATGCCAGTTGAGCGTAATCTCTTCGGCGCGCGGAAGCGTTTTGGCGAGCTGGTGGAAGAGCTGGACTGCGCCGCCGGCGAGTCCGAGGCCGAGGATGGCGCCGAGGATCGCGAGGAGAAGAACTTCGCTGAGAAGTTGCGCGAGGATGGTGCGGCGCGATGCGCCAAGGGCGAAGCGGAGAGAGATTTCGCGCTCGCGGTCGGTGGTGCGAGCGAGCAGCAGCGCGGCGATGTTGATGCAGGCGATAAGCAAGAGCAGGGTGACGGCGCCGTAAAGGAGCCAGAGAGAGCTGCCGATGTCGCCGACGATGACGGACTTGAGCGGCTCAATGCGGATGCCGAGATCGCCGTCGGTTTTGGGGAATTGCACGCCGAGCTGTCGCTGCACGGTGGAGAGATCGGCGAGGGCCTGCTGTTGGGTCACGCCGGGCTTGAGACGGCCGATGACGCGATACCAGGTGGAGCTACGGTCCTGGGCGACGGGCGCGTCGGGAGGTCCAGGCTCGAAGAGGTCGGCGTCGCGATCGGGAAAGAGAAAGGAGGCGGGCAGAACGCCGATGATGGAGTAGGCGTGCTTGCCGAAGTGGAGCTGCTGGCCAAGGACATTCGGGTCGCTGTGGAAGCGGCGGCGCCAGAGGCGGTCGCTGATGAGCATGACGGATGGGCCGGCGAAGTGCTCTTCTGCCGGAGAGAAGTCGCGGCCGAGCTCGGGAGCGATGCCCCATACCTGAAGAAAGCGCGGGGCGACGATGGCCTCCTCGATACGTTCGGGGAGTGGGCCGGAGGTTTCCGATTCGTCCTCGGTGTAGTAGCCGCTGATTGCCTGGAAGGTGTGGTTGAGGCGGTTCCAGTCTTCGAGGCGGGTGGGTGCGGTGAAGGTCCAGGGCTCGTTGGTGCGGGCGTTGTATTGGCGGATCGCCATGAGCTGGTCGCCCTGCGGGAAGGGAAGTGGGCGGAGGATGACGGCGTCGATGGCGGAGAAGACAGCGGTGTTGGCGCCGATGCCGAGGGCGAGGGTGAGGATGACGGCGGCGGAGAGGCCGGGGGCTTTGCGCAGGAAGCGGAAGGCGGCACGGGCGTTGGCGCGCGCGGCTTCGGCGAGCGCGGAGATGTGGAGTTCGCGAAGCTGCTGGGTGACCTGCTCGCGGCCGCCGAAGTCGATGCGCGCCTGGCGGCGGGCTTGTTCGGTGCTCATGCCGGCGGCTTCGTAGTCGCGGGCGAGGGCGTCAATGTGGAAGCCGAGTTCGCGGTCTAAATCGTCATCGCGATTGCGCTTTGTTCTGCGGCGGGAGGATGAGAGCCATCGCATGACAATTCTCTAGCGGGCGGTTTCGAGGACGAGTCCTATGGCTTCCGCGAGGCGGCGCCAGCTTGCTTCTTCTGCGGAGAGCTGCTTTTTGCCTTGGACGGAGAGCCGGTAGAACTTGGCTTCGCGGCCTTTTTCGGATTCGCCCCATTCGGCGCGCAGCCAGCCGCGTTTTTCGAGGCGATGGAGCGCGGGATAGAGCGAGCCCTGCTGGACCTGGAGGACATCGCGCGAGATTTGCCGGATGCGCAGCGAGATGCCGTAGCCGTGGACGGGACCGAGGGCGACGATCTTGAGGATGAGCATGTCGAGAGTTCCCTGGAGCAGGTCGGATCTGTCTTTTTCAGCGGGCATCGCGCGCTCTCTATGATGTTCTACATATAAGCACCGTGATAGGTAGAGCGTCAAGGAGAGAGGCGGGTTGCGATCGACGCCGTAGAATGGCCGACATGATGGAGAGACGCAGGATGAGGAGCGGCAGAGTGCTGGCGGTGTTGATGGCTGGATTTTGCTGCACGGCGGTGGGGACGGCGTGGGCCGGGGACAAGCCGCCGATTCCGCCACATGGGCCAGCGGAGGTGCTGTTCGACGGGCATGGGCTCGATGCGTTCGACAGCTTTCTGAAAACGAAGGGGCTGAATTCCGATCCGGAGCATGTGTTCACGGCGGAGCATGGCGTGATCCACATCTCGGGCAAAGAGATGGGCTACCTGATCACGAAGCAGCCGTTCCACGATTACTATCTGCGTGCGGAGTTCAAATGGGGCGAGGGCACTTACGGCGAGCGTGCGGGAAAGGCGCGGGACAGCGGCATCCTCTATAACATCGAGGGCCCGCAGAAGGTGTGGCCGCGCTCGATTGAGTTCCAGATCACCGAGGGCGGGACGGGCGACTTCTGGATGACGGACGGCGCGGCGCTGACCGGGCGCGACGGCAAGCGCGTGACCGGGCCGCCGGGAAGCGCGTTGCTCATTCCGCGCTTCGGCAAAGCCCCGGTGCAGAACGTGACCGGCTTCCGGTCGCCGACGGGCGAGGTGGAGCGGCCGCACGGCAAATGGAACCTGCTGGAGCTGGTGACCGAGGGCAACACGGTGCGGCAGTACGTGAACGGCAAGCTGGTGAACGAGGGCACCGATCCGTTTCCGAGAGAGGGCAAGATACTGATCCAGTCCGAGGGCGCGGAGGTGTACTTCCGTGACATCAAAGTGTATCCATTGCAGTGACGAGTGCGATGAGCTTCCATCCCATCATTGCGCTCCTGCTCTTCCCGGCGATGATTCTGCTGCTGGCATTTGGCCGGCATCTGCGCAGGCGGCGCAGTGGAGCGGAGGGAAGCAGCGCGATCGAAGGCGCGATCTTCGGGCTCTTCGGGCTGCTGCTGGCGTTCACGTTTTCGGGAGCGATTTCGCGCTTTGACAATCACCGCCTGCTGCTGACCGAAGAGGTGAACGACATCGGGAGCGTATATCTCCGGTTGGACTTGCTGCCGCCGCAGACGCAGCCGGTGCTGCGGCAGCTTCTCCGCGATTACACGACGTCGCGGCTGCATCTGTTCGATGGCGTGGGACCGGAGATCACGCCGGACACCACACGACTGCAACGCGCGATATGGCAGCAGGCCACCGCGGCCGCGGCATCGCCGGGAGCGAATCCGGATGCCGTTAAGCTGCTGCTGCCGGCGATCAACGACATGATCGACATCACAGCGACGCGGCAGAATGCCTTCAACATGCATCCGCCGCCGGTGGTGTACTGGCTGCTGTTTCTCTTCAGCGGCGGCAGCGCGCTGATGGCGGGATACAGCATGAAGCCGGGTGGCCAGGACTGGGTGTACTCGGTTGCGCTGGCGCTCGCAGTGACGTTGACCGTTTATACGATTCTGGATGTCGAGTATCCGCGCCGGGGATTGATCCATCTGCGCGACCGCGACCGGGCGCTGATCTCGCTGCGCGATGCGATGAAGTAGTGGCCACAAAAAACGTGTGAGCGCTCCGCCATGGGGCGCTCACACGAAGCAGTTTTGTATTTCCGGAGCTATTCCACACGCGTTCGCGAAGAAAGCTGGCGAGCTAGAAAGCGAGCAGCCTATCGAAGAAGGCGCGATAGCGTTTGAAGCCCTGGCGGAGATCTTCTGTCGAGACGTTGTCGCCGCGATCCCATTGCTTTTCCAGCTTCGCGCGCTCCTCGGAGAACTGCTCCGCGATGCGTTTGACGACGGTGGCGACCAGCGTGTCAGCCTGTTCTACAGCGTGCCGCGGCTCGTCGACGAAGGAGGTCTGGACCTGATCCCAGCGTGCGCGAAAGTCGCGCAACTCATCTTCGGCGAAGAGCGGGCTTTCGCTGCGCCCGTTGCCGGTTTGCGGCGTGGACGGTACATCTTGCGCGGATGTAACAGTTTCCGTACTGGGGGCAGCGTAGCTGGATTCGCTTCGCGATTCATACGCGGATTGCCGATCTGGATTCCGACCCGCTGCACGCGAGGATGCGGTGGATTCTGTCGGGTCCGCACTGGAGCTCACGATCTCTCCATCGTAGGTGTCATCTACCGCAGTATTGCGGCCGGCGACGGATTGGGGTGGGCGGCGATCGGCAGGATCCACATCGGTTTCGTCGACGACAGCGTCGCGCGATGCCCGGCTGACGCGCTGCCGATTGGCGATATCTGCCGTAGTCAATGGTTCTTCGTTAGGAAGCGCGTTCATGAGCAACTCCTTTATCTTTCTTGTCGATCGATTCGATTTTGGCGGGTTCGAGCAATTCATCGAAGAGTGAGCGGTAATGCACCATGGCCTGGCGCAGATCTTCCGTGGTTGCGTGGCCGTCTGTGTGACGGACGACGATGTCGTGCGCTGCACGATAGTTCGCGACGACGGCCGGATAACTTACCGAGATATCCGCCGCCCGCTGCTCGAAGTTCGTCATGGGATAGCCGCGATCGATCATGACGCGGCTGACCAGCCGGTCCGCCGTTCCGACCGCAGCTGACGGATCGTCGACGAAGCGGCGCTGCACGGCGGCCCATTCCATGGCGTAGGCTTCGCGGTCAACGGGCGAGAGGGCGCGGACGGGAAACTGCTCCACGCGTTTTTCGCGGTCCACCAGCGTTGCTTCCGCGCGGCGTGCGTCGCCGTGCTGCTCGATCACGGTGCGATCATATTCCGCTCCGAAGCGGCGTTTGAGTTGATCGCTTCTGCGCCGGCGCACGGCAAACGCCACCCCGACAAGGATAAGAATGGCGACGATTACGAGTGCGGGAATAACAATCCTGGTGTCCATTGCGTTTCCTCTCCGGAAATTACGTTGCCTCTCCGGAAATCTGATGCGGGAAGGTGCGGTGGATGATGTCGGGCAATAAGAAATGAGTTATGGTTCGGAGGTGTACGCGATGAGGCCGAGGAGAAATGACTGCGCAACGCGGAAAATGGGCATAACTTATGAGAAATGCCTGCAGGTTTGCTGCAGGGCGGGATAAGTGTGCAGCGGCAGCCGGGTGGTCACTGGATAGTTAAAGGAAATAGTCATTCCGGGCGACTTATCTAGGATGAGACGCATCTCAACTGCGCTACGGGGCGATGGAAACGTTTACCCGAAGCGGACCGACCGGCGATAACGCGCAACGGCTGTGACGTGCTGCCGGCTTCAACCGCCGGCACAATGCGGGTATCCATCGTGCTGAACCTCTGCCTAATTCTGATGCGCCAATATGCGCGCGGCGGCGGATGAGATCGCATTGCGAGACATGGAATAACGGCAGGCACATACTTCCAGCTATGTGCCTGCGACCTGCAGGAAGGTCGCCCCGGACGGATGGTTTTTACCTCATGTGTCCACTACGCCGGCGCGCGATGACGGTGGCCGCAATTGCAGCAAGAAAGCCGACAAAGATGAGCGCGGGAGCAATGATCCAGGTAAGCATTTGGCGCCTCTCTTGATTCAGATGCGGCCGAGTTAAGATGCGGCCACGCTAAGATGCGGCCACCGCGGCGCGTGATATTCGGAGGAGATAGAAACCAGGATGGTTCAGCGAGGGCTTGAGGCGCGACTGCGTTTCTAGCCTCCAGCGATGGCTCTGAGATGTCGGGGTGTCGCAAATGAGGTGTTGCACGGAAAAAGGTAGTATCGCCGATGACCTTGATGGTAGGCTGTCAAGCCGTATGGACACTGAGAGCACCACGAACGTTTTCCAGGCTGTCTTAGGAGCAAAGGCCATTAAATGGGATGCATTCTGGCATTTATTTGAATGGCTGCTAAACGTGGAGGAAGGGCATGTGGGTGATCGCATGCGAAATCAGCTAGTTAACCACGCCTTCGACGAGCGAGACGCAGTTTGTACGATCAAGCGGGAATATCCGGTAAGCGGACAAACGGACGGCAAAGGCAAGTGGGCCGATTTTGCGCTCGGCATACCTAATCTCGCCAACCCCAAATACCTGATTGTCATGGACGATATCGCTTATGCCGGGTCCGGCGGAATGAGAAAGCTGAACAATTTAAGTTCATATCTCAAATTTTCAATCGAGCTACGCCCTGACGCTGCTGTTCGGGTAATAGCGGTAACGGATGCGCCCATCGGCCAGAAACTCAAGACTGTGGTTTATCAAACACTTGGGCAAGAGACTGCTCAGTTTGACTCACAAGTAGGTTGGAAGCTGTTGCCACTTCAAACGATTGGTTCATGGATCCAATGCATTGTGGGCTCTGAGAACGGAGAACTCAGCGACAAAATGAAAATGATACTGGGAGACCTGACAGAGTGGTGCAACGGATTGAAGGTCGTATGATCCGCTGGCGGCCTAGCCACCGGCGATGGCGCCGAGGACAATGAGCGGCTCGCGGCCAGCGAGGACGGGCTCGGGCAGCGGCGTGTCCGCAGGCTGGTGGGAGAGGTCTTCCTCGCAGGCGAAGTAGCGGATGAAGGCGCGTCGCTGGAGCGTGTCGTGATCGCGGATGGTGCCACAGAGCACGGGATAGCGGGCTTCGAGCGCATCGAGCGTGGAATCGATGGTCGCGGGAGCGGCGGCCTCAACTGCGACCTCCGCGCCCACGCGCGCCAGGTTGCGCAGGTGGGCGGGCAGCATGACGCGAATTGTCACAGTCTGCGGCACGAGATCACGCGAGCGTCTGCACTTCCACGGAGAGGACGGCGGGCAGGTCGCGGACGATGGGAGCCCAGGAGTCGCCAGCGTCGGCGGAGGCATAGACTTGGCCGCCGGTGGTGCCGAAGTAAATGCCGCAGTCGTCCATGGTATCCACGGCCATGGCGTCGCGCAGCACGTTCACGAAGCAGTTGCTCTGCGGCAGCCCCTTGGTGAGCGGCTCCCACTCATTGCCGCCGCTGCGGCTGCGATAGACGCGCAATTGGCCGTCAAGCGGGAAGTGCTCGGAGTCGCTCTTGATGGGGACGACGTAGATGGTCTCCGGCTCATGCGCGTGCACGTCGATGGCGAAGCCGAAGTCAGTGGGCAGGTTGCCGCTGACCTCGCGCCAGTTGTCGCCGGCATCGTCGGAGCGCATGACGTCCCAGTGCTTCTGCATGAAGAGCACGCCGGGACGCTGAGAAGACATGGCGATGTGGTGCACGCAGTGGCCGACCTCGGCATTGGGATCGGGGATGTACTGCGAGCGCAGGCCGCGGTTGATGGGCTTCCAGGATTTGCCACCGTCATCGGTACGAAATGCGCCGGCGGCGGAGATGGCGATGAAGATGCGCTGAGGATTGCCGGGATCGAGCAGGATGGTGTGCAGGCACAGGCCGCCCGCGCCGGGCTGCCAGCCCTTCGCGGTGTCGTGCTCCCGCAGAGCGGAAAATTCCGCCCAGTTCTTCCCGCCGTCGGTGGACGCGAAGATGGCCGCGTCTTCCACGCCGGCGTAGACGGTGTCGGGATCGGTGAGCGACGGCTCGAGGTGCCAGACGCGCTTGAACTCGTAGGGGTGCGGCGTGCCGTCGTACCATTGGTGGGTGCCGGGTGTGCCCTCATACGCGAACTTGCTGCCGACAGGCTCCCAGCTTTTGCCGCCATCATCGGAGCGCTGGATGACCTGGCCGTGCCAGCCGGTGGAGGGCGCGCAGTAGATGCGGTTCGGATCGGCGGGCGAGCCTTTGAGGTGGTAGACCTCCCAGCCGGCGAAGTGCGGCCCCGTGACCTCCCAGTTTTGGCGCTTGCCGTCTGAGGTGAGGACGAACGCACCCTTATGGGTGCCGACCAGTACACGTACCTTGCTCATAATTTCGAATCTCCTACAATCTGTGCTGCAACACGATCGGGTTTTCCGGCAGGCGACAACGTCTGCCGCTTTGTCAGCGGAAACGTTAGCAACCGCAGTGAAGAGATGGCAAGCTATCGGAATTCGCGGTCGTGATTTGTAGTCCCGGCACGCGCAACTGGAGGCTCGCGACGCAGGCGGGGCTGATTCGCTCGGCACCTCTATATCTTTTCTTGGAACTGTAACCCTCCCGTGACACGCGGAGGGTGTGACGCAGCTATTTCTTCTGATGTCGGCTGAATAGCCGCAAGAGGAACAGTGATGCAAAAGGTACTCGCAACATCGGTGACAGCGCTCATGATTGCCACCCAGGTATTGGCTCCGGTCGCGGTTCACGCGGAGCATGATGGTTCGACAGCTACCCCGATCAAGCATGTGGTGGTGATTTTCGGGGAGAACATCTCCTTCGATCATTACTTTGGCACCTATCCCAATGCAACGAATCCGGGCAACGAGCCGCGCTTTGTCGCGGCGCCGGGCACGCCTACGGTGAACGGCTTTACGGATGCGCTGCTGTTCAGCAATCCGAATCTGCTGAACAAGGCAGGCAACGCGGGCGGCGCGAGCAATCCGTTTCGCCTGGACCGCTCGCAGGCCTCGACCGCGGACCAGGACCACGACTATGGTCCAGAGCAGCAGGCGTTTCACGGTGGGCTGATGGATTCCTTCCCCGAGTTCACGGGCACGCCGGGACCGCCGCCGAACGGGCAGACGACGAAGGGCCTGGTGATGGGCTATTACGACGGGAATACCGTGACCGCGCTGTGGAACTACGCGCAGCACTACGCGATGAACGACAACTCCTACGGGACGACCTTCGGACCTTCATCACCGGGGGCAATCAACCTGGTCTCCGGACAGACGAACGGCGTGACCGATCAGTCGAACGCCAGCGCCGATGTGATCGAAGACGGCGAAGGCGGTTTTACACTGATCAGCGACGCAGACCCGATCGGCGACATGTGCTCGACGACCACCGGCGCTGCAGTGCAGCTCACGGGACAGACCATCGGCGACCTGCTGAATGCGCGCGGCATCACCTGGGGATTTTTCGAGGGCGGCTTCAACCTGAACACAAAGAATCCCAACGGAACCACGGGCTGTGCACGGTCGCATACCTCGACCGTGACGATGACCAACAAGGCGGATTACATTCCGCACCACGAGCCCTTCCAGTACTACGTGCAGACCGCGAACCCCAAGCACCTGCGTCCGTCGTCGGTCTCGGCGATCGGTCAGGAAGACCAGGCCAATCACCAGTACGACACCGATGACTTCTTCGCTGCGGTCCAGGCGGGGAATTTTCCTGCGGTGAGTTTCCTGAAGGCGCCGGGCTTCCAGGATGCGCACGCCGGCTACTCCGATCCGCTGGATGAGCAGGCGTTTGTGGTGAAGGTAATCAACTTCCTGCAGCAGCAGCGCGATTGGGATTCGACGGCGGTGTTCATCAATTACGACGACTCGGACGGCTGGTATGACCACCAGCTTGGCCAGATCGTGAACCAGTCAACGACCGCGGCCGATGCACTGACCGGGCCGGGCGCGTGCGGCAACGGCACGGACTCCGCGCTGGCCGGACCTTCGGCGGCGCATGCGCAGGGCCGCTGCGGTTATGGTCCGCGGCTGCCGCTGATGCTGATCTCGCCCTACGCAAAGCAGAACTATGTGGACCACACGCTGACCGATCAGACATCGATCATCCGGTTCATCGAGGACAACTGGCTGGGCGGACAGCGGATCGGCAATGGATCGTTCGACGCGCTTGCCGGCTCGGTAAATGGGATGTTCGACTTCTCGCAGCGCGGCAACGGCCGGCCGCTCTTCCTGGACGAGAGCACGGGAGAGCCTGCGGGCGGGCACGGCCGATAGCAGGCATTTGGCCGAGCGGCGCTACCGTTTTTACAATGCAGTGCCTCACTTGCGGCGGTTATGTGCAGCTTTTCTTGACGGAAAAGCTGCGTCGACAGTACTTCCACCAGGTGGACCTTTGTAAAAACGGCGCTTCGCGCCGATATGGAACGAAAGGTACAGCAGGTCCCTTCGGCAGGCTCAGGGCAGGCTCTTCGCTCCACCTTCGGTTACGCTCAGGATGACAGAGTGATTGTGAGGATACCCGAACTAAGCTGGCGGGTATCCTCATTCTTTTGGACCACAATTCGATGATGGATTTCTTTCGCTTGACGCGCCGCGATTTCTTGAAGAGCGGCGCAGTTGCTTTCGCCGGCGCTGGTATGGCGCTGGACCACATGACCGGAACCGGCGCGGATGCGCTCGATCCTTCCACGCTGACGCCGTTCGTCGATGCGCTGCCGGTGCCGCGAGTGATGAAGCCTGCGGGCACGCGTGCACATCCTGAGTATGCGGGACAGCGGATTCCCTGCTACAGGATGGCCATACGCGAGGTACGGCAGAAGGTGCATCGCGACCTGCCGCCGACGCGGATGTGGAGCTTTGAAGATTGCTTCCCTGGGCCGACGATCGAAGTGAAGAGCGGCGAGGGCGCCATCGTCGAATGGGCGAACGAATTGCCGCCGCGACACTTTCTGCCCATCGACCATACGCTGCATGGCGCGGACCGGTCGCTGCCGGAGGTGCGGTCGGTCATCCATCTGCACGGCGGCAGAACGCCGGCGGCGAGCGATGGCTATCCGGAAGAATGGGTACTGCCGGGCAGATCGCAGACGTGCTTCTATCCATCCAAACAGGACGCGGCACTGCTCTTCTATCACGACCACACGATGGGGATAAACCGGCTGAACATCTACGCCGGAATGCAGGGCCTGTTTCTCGTGCGCGATGCCGAGGAGGCGGCGTTGAAGCTGCCTTCCGGAAAGTACGAGGTGCCGCTGCTGCTTGCCGACCGGCTGCTCAGTAGAGATGGGCAGCTTGTCTATCCGGTGTCTGAGCATCCCGACCGGCCGTGGGTGCCGGAGGTCTTCGGCAACGCGATCCTGGTGAATGGGAAGCTGCTGCCGTATCTGGATGTCGAACCGCGCAGGTATAGGCTGCGTGTGATGAACGGATCGAATGGGCGCTTCTATCGGCTGTCCCTGGCAAATAAGGCAGAGATGCACGTGATCGGGAACGATCAGGGATTGCTGAGCACGCCGGTTGCGGTGAAACGCGTGCCGCTGGCGCCGGCGGAGCGCGTAGATATCATCGTGGATTTTGCCGCGATGGCGGGCACGCACGTGAAGCTGGTGAGCGATTCGTTCGACATTATGGAGTTTCGCGTGGCTGCGAAAAGCGCGGATGACAAAACCGCCGTCCCGCCGATGCTGCGTCCGCCGTTACGGCTGGCTGAGGCGACGGCAGTGCGGACGCGACGGCTGACGCTCGATGAGCGGCTGGATGATATTCAGCGCTCGATGGGCATGCTGTTGAACAACACGCCATGGCATGCGCCGATTACCGAGAAGCCCACCCTGGGCACGACCGAGATCTGGGAGTTGGTGAATCTGACGGACGACTCGCATCCCATCCATTTGCATCTGGTACGGTTACAGATATTGGACCGGCGGCGCTTCGACCAGTTTGAGTTCCAGGCGAAGGGGACGCTGCGCTTTACCGGGCCGGTTACGCTGCCGGAGGCGTACGAGGCGGGATGGAAGGATACGGTGCGCGCCGATCCGGGGATGGTGACGCGGATCATTGTTCCTTTTGAAGGCTATGCGGGGCGATATGTGTGGCACTGCCACATCCTGGAGCACGAGGATAACGAGATGATGCGGCCCTACGAGGTGCTGCCGGCACTGCATTCCTGATGCGTGCTGTGGAAAAAAATTATGTCTGTGGATTTGACAACCTTCCGCCGGATTTTCTATCTTTCGCCTGCTCTCTGATAACGCTATCTTAGGGCACCGAAACTCGGCAACCCCGCACCTGCCTCCAACCCCCCTGAGGAGAGAGCATGTCCGCATCCCTGAGTACGTTATCCCGTCGCACCTTCCTGGCTTTGACCGGCGCGGCCGCCGGCAGCCGCGCGATTTCCAGCTTTGCCGCCACCGCGGCCGCGCCGAACTCCTCGACCGGCGTGCTGCCTACATTTCCCCGAGCGCAGTTTCTGGATGCAGCAGACCTGACCGCGCTGACCGGCGACGAGCAATGTCTGCTGGTGAGCTTAGAGGGTCAGGTGAATCGCAGGCAGCCACGACTCTATCTCTACTGGGGCACGGACACGACCAACCAGGAGTGGCTGAATACGATCACGGTTCCGCACCAGGTCAGTACCGATCCGTGGGAGTTTCTGGCGAAGTATCGCTCGGAGATTCGCGGCGCGGTCGTCTACGACGTGAATGTACCGGACACGGTGAATGTGGCGACTGCAATTGCCAGCATGCGCGGCGGCGTCGTCTGCACAGCGGATCTGGCTAAGGCGCATCAGCTCAACGTCATTGAGGATCTGACGGGACAGTTCGCGAATGGAATGGCGGCGTATCAGTGGGCCTTCAGTAACATCTGGCCGCAGATGCCCAACCGCATCCTGACAGCGATCAGTCCAACCAACTCCGTGCAGGTGACGAATGTGCAGTGGACGACGCTGCTCGAGGTGACGCAGCCGGTCACCGATGGCTCGAACAAGGCGGTCTACACCGCTGACCTCACTCCGTTTCTGACCAGCGGGGGAGCGGTTTACGTTCGCTATCAGGATGCGTATTCGAATACTGGCTGGGGCCCGTCTGTCGATCAGGTGACGGTGACGGCCGACGGCAATGTCATCGCGTCGTTCCAGCCGGGCAGCTCCGGGGAGACGCCGTATGTCTTCGACCTGGATAGCTCGCAGGTGGCCAGCGCATGGCGCTTCGCGGATGGCACGGAGTACTTCATCTACAAATTCGTGCCTCCGGCAGGTACGAAAAAGCTGACGCTTTCTACCGAAATGTGGAACCAATATCTGGTGACGGCGACCAGCACGGCACCGAGCGTGCAGCAGGGCAATCCGAACTTTCGCGATTACATCGTTGCGGCGCAGGCGCCGGTCTTCTGGCTCGATCCCGACGACCCGACGCAGACCGCGCTGTTTACACAGATTCTCGAGCGGGCGCAGCCGGATACGCCTTACCTGGGCTGGTTCCCGCAAGGTCACGAGCAGCCGGGCGTGGCGCTGTGCGGGCAGTATGCCTCGCCAGTGGTGGCGGCGGACTTCTACATCAACGGCTCGGTCTTCGCCGGCGGCGCGCCTGCGCCCATCAACTCGCGCATCACGCATCCGCCGGTGCCGAAGGTGCAGAACAAAATTTATCTGACGCTGACCATGGTGGAGGGCGACAACGCGCAGTACAACCAGCACCGCATGCGCGACATCTGGGATGATTCTGGCCGCGGATCGGTGGTGTTGAACTGGAGCATCAGCCCGTTTCTTTATGACATCGGCCCGGCGATTTTTGCCTACTACCAGAGCACGGCGACGGCGAACGACCTGCTGATGACCGGGCCCTCGGGTGCGGGCTACACCTACCCGGCAGTATGGCCGGCGGCCGCGCTTGAGGGTTACACCGAGCGCAGCAACGCATACATGCAAGCCACCGGAATGGATACAATCTTTGCTTACAATCGCAACGCCACGACCGATCTGCCGCTCACGGCGTCGATCGTCGATCGTTATGTGCGCAATATTCCGGGGCTGCTGGGGATCGTGTACAACTACGAGTCGTCGAGCCAGGTGAGCTTCATCGACGGCCTGCCGGTGGCGACGCTGCTGGCGGTGAACGATCTGGCCAGCGGACAGACGGAGCTGGCGCAGGTCGCGTCGTCGTGGGACGGAACGGCTCCGCTGTTTGTGGCCGCGGGGCTCGAGTCTTGGAACATGACGCCAACCGATGCGAAGAACCTGGTCGCCTCGCTCAGCGCGGATTTCCAGGTGGTGCGCGGCGACACGTTCTTCCAGATGCTGCGGGCTACGCAGACGAAGAGTTAGGCCTTTATTGACAAAGGACAGCCGGTGATTCTAATCTCCTAACTGCTTAGGAGATATCCATGGCAGACCGCGACCGGGCCGACAGAATCTTCTCTGCCGCGCCCGGTTTTGTTTTCATGCTGCTTCTGGTGTTCTGCGCCGCTGTTTTGTGGGCACAAACCACGCCATCTACGGCGCAGAATTCCGGAGCGCAGGACGGAGCGCAGGACATGGAGCGCCCCGGCGATGTCTATAAGGAATTGATGCGGCCGCTCGACCAGGTTCGCAGTTCGCTCGACAACTGGTCACCCGCGGAGCTGGGCGCGCTCGCTGCGGGCATCAAGCGTGCGCAGGAATATTGCGAGCAGGTCGCGCCGGCGAGCGTCCGTGGCGACGATCTCTACCAGCTCGCGCGCATCTGCTCGGTGGGGCGGCAGTGGAATGCGGCGGACGTTGCAGCCGACACTTACATCAAGAGCGCGAGCCAGCCCTATCAGGCACATGCATACGCGATTCGCGTAAATGCACTGCTGAACCTGAAGGATACGACGATGGCGGTCGAAGTTGCACGAAGCATGCTTCACTCGGTGCCCTATGACGCGACGGTTGATCAGTCAATGGCGTACCTCATCCACTATCTCGCGATGAGTCTGAACGATGGCGCGCTGCCGCTGGCGCGCGAGCGGCAGCCTTATCTGCTGACTGCGCTCGAGGGCGGGAATGCTCTCAAGGAGCAGCCGGGAGACACGATCGTCGGTGCGGCGGCGCTCTATGATGAGGGCCTCGATCTCGCGTTTCTCGAGCGTTATGCGGGCAGGGAGAGCGAGGCGCAGCAAACCGTCGCCATGCTCGATCGGGTATTGACAAAGCTGCCCGCGGATAGCATCGATAACCAGGCGGAGATCGATCGCGCACGCGAACAGTACGCTCTTCTGGGAGAGAAACTGCCGCGCATTCCTCTTCTGCGCTACGCCGTGCCCAGCAACCCGCGCCCGCGCATCCATCCTGACTCCGGAAGCGCCACTGTTCTGCTGCTGTTTCCGGAGTGGTGTGCGCAATGCAGGAAGATGATGCAGCCGCTCAGCGATTTCCTGATTCGCAACAACACGGAGAAGGTTCATGCGTATGGACTGCTGGCGCTAGATGCCGACGAGGCGACCTTAGATCCTTTCAAGGACGATAGCTTCAAGGAGCTGCTGCACACTCCGATATTGACGACGCCGTCGGCCACGCTGCAGAGCTTCGGCGCAGTGAGCTTCCCTTTTCTCGTGATTACAGATGGCACCGGCAGGATCCGATTTCTCGGTGCGGTGTCGCAAAACGCCTTCGATGCCGGCGGCTTCGTGGAGCAGGTGATCGATAGGAATGCAGGCAAAGGCACGCTGGACAACGCGCCGCCGAGTCGCTGATTCGAAGACAGCCGGAGCAATGCCGATCAGCCGAAGTTGAGCTGCAGCTGGTCCACATAGCACCAGCCCCAGGTTTCCCCGGGTTCGATGGAGCGCATGATGGGATGCTTGGTGTGGTGGAAGTGCTTGGTCGCGTGCTTGTTTTTGGAGGAGTCGCAGCAGCCGACGTGGCCGCACTCCATGCACAGGCGCAGGTGGACCCAGGTGTCGCCGGTCTTCAGGCATTCTTCGCAGCCGCGGGTGTGCGGCTCGACGTGCTGAATCTGGTCGAGGTGCGTGCAGCGCTTCATCGCTTCTCTCCCTCGCTTGGAGAGTACTCCGCCGGGCCCGCCCACTGCTTCTGCGCGACCAGATAGGTATTCGTGTAGTCGAGGTAATTGCGCGCGTACATCAGGATCTGCTCGCGGTCTTTGTCTTCGAGCTCGCGTCGCTGCTTTGCGGGCAGGCCGGCCCAGAGGGTGCGCGGCGGAACGATGGTGCCTTCGGGGATGAGCGCGCCGGCGGCGATGATCGAACCCTCGCCAATGCGCGCGCCGTTGAGGATGACGGCGCCCATGCCGATGAGACAGGTGTCCTCGATGACGCAGCCGTGCACGGTGGCGTTGTGGCCGATGGTGACCCAGTCGCCGACGACGACCGGCCACTTGTAGCGCATGCCGTGGAGCACGGCGCAGTCCTGCACATTGGAGTTGGCGCCCAGCCGGATGGAGTGCACATCGCCGCGAAGCACGGCATTCATCCACACACTTGCGTGCTCACCGAGAGTGACTTCGCCGAGGATCTGCGCCGAGACATCCACGTAGCAGGAAGCAGGGATGACGGGTGTGTGACCGAGATAGCTGCGGATCATGCTTCCAGTCTATTGCTGGCCGACACCGGGCCAGATTGCTGGCCGACACCGGGCCACGTTGCTGGCCGTTGCAGCAGGTCAGCGCCGGCTGAGGTCGATGGAGAGCTCGGTATGGCTGGGCCTGCGGCCCAGGCGGGTGAACCTCGTATCAGCGTCTGCTTAAGTCGATCGATAATTCGGTATTGGTTGGGAAGCTGACCTCGTGTCCGCGCGCGAGGAAGCGGCGATAGACGGACTTCGCCGTTGCGAAGATCGCGAAGCCCAGGGAAGCGTCATTGTTGGTGGCGGCCATGGTGAGGATGCGGGCAGGGATGCCGAAGCCATTGCTGGTGACGCCGTGATTGATGATGTCGTCGTTGTCGCCGCCTGCGGCAACGGCGGCCAGGCCGCCGAGCACCAGCGGCGCTACAAAGCGGCCCTTGTCCGGCTGGGCGCGCGTGCCGCCTTCCGCGTCGATGGCGACGTTCTGCCCCTGCTGGCCTTGAATGGACGAGAGACTGCTCTCGATGTTCTGGCGGCCGCCGGTTGCAGGAGTACCGATGGAGCGGAAGGAGAAACGCAGGCGTCCATTGCGGGCGAAGGATCGCGCCGGACGCGCCTGCAGCACCATGCCGTTGAGCGATGTGCCGGCGGGAAGCATGACGTGTCCCTGCGCATTGCAGAAGGGCTTGACGAGCACGGCATGGACCGGATCGCCCTTCTTCGTGGAGGCGGAGCTGATGCCCGAGGTAAGGCGCGCCTGCATGCTGCCGGAGGTGAGGTCCACTGCGTCAGCGTGCGGCATGGGTGGGGATGCGGAGGGCAGACGCAGCGGCTCACGGAGCACGGCATCGAATTCGGAGCCGGCCCAGACGCGCTGCGGGTGATAGGGCAACTGGCGAAAGAGAAGCTGCTTCAGGAAATCGCCCCGGTGCGGATCGTGGATCATGCCGTGCGCCTGCTGGATCTGCGCGTGCAGCATCGCCTTGATGCGGCCTCCCAGCGAGGACGGTGGCGGGTGCGCAGCGAGGGAGATGGTGGCGGCATTGCGCATCTGGCCGACAGCATCCACGGCCAGCGCGTCGCCCGATGGTAAGACAAGCTGCGTGACGCGGACGACGGGGACACGCAGCGGTGTGAAGTCGCCATCGAGCTTGGCGTTGACGCGGGTGCTGCGATCGGCGGCAGGCGTGGCGGAGATGAGGCCCTCGGCCGTGGTGCCGGCGGGCAATAGCAGGCGGTCCGGGCCATAAACCGGCTCGGTGAGCCGAGCGCGAAAAGGCGTTCCCGCCTTAAGCGTGATGGTGCGGAGGATGGCGATGCGCAGCGGCACCTCCGCCGGAATGGAGAGCGATGCGATGGGATCGGGCGGCGGCTGGGTGGCGGGCTGCGCCCACAGGGTGCTGGAGAGCCCGGCTACGAGGAGCGCAGTGATTGCGAGGTGCACAGTGGTTGCGAGGTGCGCAGTGGCTGCGATGCGGCGGAGACGGCCGCGCTTGGCAGGTGACTGCTTTGGAGTCATGAGCTTCCCGGGCGGGTCAACGCTGCGGCCTCGGCCAGCGACAGGTTGGACGGCAGCGGCTGGGCATCGGAGTGGGTTGCGTCCTCCTCGCGCGAGATGCTCTTGAAGAGCAGGACTCTCCCGTCGAATTGCACCTTGATGTGCGTATTCTTCCAGTCGGTGGGCGTGACGGGGACGCGTGTCACGCTGAAGTGGCTGCCCTGATCGATGTGGCCGAGCAGCCCGAAGCCGAAGCTGACGCGGTCGGTGAGATGGCCGTCAATGCCGCACAGGCGATCGGCAGGCACGCGGATGAGGATGGTGCCGGCCATGCCGTGGATAACGCGCTCGTCGTAGGTGGACGGAGTGAACGCGGGGTTAGGGCGATAAGCGATGCGCATGCAGCCGCCTTGGGTACCATCCGGGGTGAAGAGGAATATCTTCGGCAGGATGTCGAGAAGCCTGCCCAGGCGTGCTTCGTCGGCGCGACGATCGGCGTTCGCGGCCCGGAGTGTGGATGGATCGGCGGCCAGCCTGGCGATGCGGCGGTCCTCCGCGCTAGCGCGATCGGGGGAGAGCGGCTTGCCGTCTTCGGCAACCAGTCGGCGCAGCAGGCCGTCCGGCGTCTCGACCACGTTTTCTCTCCAAAGGTGGCCGCCGGTGCGGGCGGAGCGCTCGACCGAGATGTAGCGGAAGTATGTGCGATGCTCCCGCGCGTGCTTTTCGTTTTGCACCATCGCCGTTACCAATTGCACAGGTGTCTGCGGCTGCGCGAAGCAGGACAGGCCGCCGGCGAGCAACAGCATGAGGACCGGGAATCGGCGCAGCGAGCGGGAAGCAATGAGGGATGTCGCGATCAATCGATCAATCGGCCTTTACTGGCGCGCCCTGGGGGTTGAAGGCGAGTTCTTGACGCTTTCCCTCGGTCACGATCGTGGTTTCGTAGCTCGCGATTACGCCTCCCCGCGTCACCGACTCGATCTTGCCGACCTTGCCTCCCTTTGCCGCCTTCGCGATCGCATCGGAGACGGGCTGAGGCAGGCTGCTGCCCGCGACCTCCTGCTCGACTTCGAGGACCCTTCCAGAAGCGTCCAGCGCTATGTCCCTGCTCTTGCCGTCCTTCAGCGTCTCCACCTCATAGGTGAGCTTACCGTTCTCTCTATCTTTGACGCATCCGCGGATGGTTGCGTCCCCTGCCTCGAGCTTCGCCTGATGAAGAACGGCGGGCGGGAGACGGTCGCAGGGCACGTGGCTCTCTGCAACTGTGGAGGTTGCGGCGATCAGAACGGCGACCATGGCGCCACAGAGCCTGCAGTACATGCGTTCAGATTGCTGTCTGGCGGCTTAAAGGAGCGTGAATCCGCTTTCCCCCGCGTCCGCGCGTTCCTCCTCGCTAAACCGGCGCTCGGGCTATGCGCTAGGGCAAAAAACGAAGGAAAGACATAAAGAAACTGTTAGATTCCTGACATTCCGCGCGTGCTTCGGCGCTCTCGGAGCTGCTCTCTCGATCCAGCGCGGTACTTTCCGCGCGTCGGAGCGGCGCCGCAAGTGCCTTCCGTTCTAGCGGATGTGAACTGATGGTGCAACTGCGACGGTGACCTTGCCACCGCGTGAAGTAAACCTCTTGACTGTCATGTGAGCGCGTGCCGTATTCTAGGAAATGACCCCATTTGGGAAGTTTGGAGGTGTAGTTCATTGGCAGAGGTTCGTGTGCAGGAAGGCGAGCCGCTCGAGAATGCCTTGCGCCGCTTTAAGCGGAAGGTGCAGCAGGAGGACATCATCAAGGAAGTAAAACGTCACTCCTTTTACCTGAAGCCCGGTGAGCGGAAGCGCGTCAAGGAAGCACTGGCGCGGAAGCGTAACCGAAAGAAAGCGCGCAAAGAGCAGGATTGAGCTAACAAAATCCCCCGGGCCCGCAGATCGCACAAGATAATTGCGGGCCCGCGGTGTCTCCGGCTCACCACCATAGCGTTTACGATCCATCCCCCTCTCCAGCTTCTCCTCCCCCAAAGGTTGTTGGCAGTTGCAGTAAGCCGCTTCGGTGGCCGGGCCCTATTCAGTTCGGTTCGATTTTTTTGAGGAGGGCGGGCGATGCCAGCCACGCAATGCGGCGGCAATCAACCGGGTCATGGAATTCCAGGACAAAATACTCAAATGCGTAGACTGCGGGAAGGACTTCGTCTTCACCGCCGGCGAGCAACTCTTTTTTCACGACAAGCAGTTTCATAACGATCCCAAGCGCTGCAAGGCGTGCAAGCTAAAGCGAGGCGGCGGCTCGAGTGTCCGGGCAGAGACCCGGACGCACTGCTCGGTATGCGGGCAGGAGACGACAGTTCCCTTCCGTCCGACGCAGGGGCGGCCGGTGCTGTGCCGATCCTGCTTCGAGCAGAACCGGCGGTCGACGGGGGCACAGCAGGGGGCGGGGTCAGCGGTTGCAGCCATGGCCCAGCCCGCAGGCACGAGTGTCCCGGAGACTGAGGCGAAGTCGAGAGGCTAGAGTTAGAGATGTCGCTCACGGCGGCTACTGAGTGGTACTGCCGCCGGCGTGGCGCGTCGAGGGGCAGGCTCGGATTAGCGCTCCGCCGCGGCTTTGCGCCGTATGCCGTTCCCCTTCTTGGCACTGGAAGCGGCGATCGCGTAATCGGGCTGAACGCCCGGCCTCGCCTTCTGCTTCTTGTCCTCGTGCGTCACCAGCAGCGCTTCGATCTGCAGCACGAGGTCGTTGGTGTTCATCGGCTTTACCAGCATCTGGTCGGCGCCCGCGTCCTCCCCCTCTTCACCGGGCACGGGAAAGGCGGTGAGCATGGCGACCGCGGGCTCGTATTCGGCCTCGCGCGCGGCGCGGACGACCTCGATGCCGGCGCGTTCGTTTTCCATGCGCATGTCGGTAATGACCATGTGGTAGCTGTGAGCGCGAAGCTTGGACTTGGCCTCGCGTGCGGAGGCTGCCGTCTCTACATCGAAACCATGAAGCTCGAGAACGGCCTTCAGCGTAAGCAGGATCGCGAGCTCATCGTCGACCAGCAGAATGCGTCGTTTCATAGGTAACTTCCTCACAACACCATACCAGCAGGAGGCCGGTGGAAGGGTTTCGCTGGCGGCGGCTGAACTCCACTAGACTGGGGAACGTGGAAGGATATCACGTAGAAAACTTCGGCTGCCGGGCCAGCCAGGCGGACGGCGACGCGCTGGCGGCGGAGCTCGGGCGCGCCGGCGGAAGCGCCGTCCCGGCTGCGAATGCAGCGGTGGTAGTGCTGAATACCTGCGCGGTGACGGCCGAAGCGGAAAGCAAGGCACGCGCCTGGCTACGGCGGGTAAAGCGGGAGAATCCCAAGGCACAGGTAGTGGTGACCGGCTGTTACGCGCAGCGCGCCCCCGGGGAGGTGGCGCGGCTGGCGGGTGTGGATGCCGTCGTCGGCAACAGCCATAAGGGATTGCTGGGGCAGGTGGTGGCGCGCATGCAGCAGCAGGCCGGCAGCGGACCGGCGCAGCCTGGGATGACGAGCGGTTTTGCCGAACGGAACTTCGTATCCTTGGGCGATGTCGCAAGCGCGGGCGGCATTCCCGTGCTGGTGGACGATCGCTTCGCCCATGCCAACCTGGCGGCCGAGGACCTGGCCGCTTCCGAGGACACGCGGCCCAACCTCAAGGTGCAGGATGGCTGCGGGAACCGCTGCTCGTTCTGCATTATTCCCACAACGCGCGGCGGAAGCCGGTCTGTGCCCCGTGAAACGATTCTCGAGCGCGCGCGCCGCTTTGTCGAAGGCGGAGGCAAGGAGCTGGTGCTTTCGGGCATCAACCTGGGCAGGTGGGGGGCGGATTTTGAACAGCGGGCGCGGTTGGAAGAGTTGGTTGCCGCAATCCTGGAGCTGACAGCACTGCCACGGCTGCGGGTCAGCTCGGTCGAGCCGATGGACTGGAGTGCCGGGCTGTTGGCGCTTTACCGGCAGTATGGGCGCGAGGATGCGGCGGTCATGGGGCCGCGGCTGGCGCGGCATGCCCATCTGCCGCTGCAGTCGGGCGCGGACGCGATCCTGCGCGCGATGCACCGCCGCTACCGGCCTTGGCACTACGCGGAGAAGCTGGCGGCGATCCGCGAGGCGATGCCGGCGGCGGCGATTGGCGCGGATGTGATGGTCGGCTTTCCGGGCGAGACGGATGCGCTCTTTGAAGAGAGCTATCGCTTTATCGAAGCGCAACCGTTCACGTACCTGCACCTGTTTCCCTTCAGCGCGCGGCCGGGAACGGCGGCGTGGACGCTGGCGCAGGAGCGGCCGGTGCGCGGCGAGGCAGTCCGTGAACGGATGGAGCGGCTGCGTGCCTTGATCGGCGAGAAACATGCCGAGTTTCGCCGCCGCATGGACGAGAAGACGTTATCTGTCGTCACGCTGAAGTCGACCGAGGAGCATCGCCGGCGGGGCGTGACACCGGCCTTGAGCGATAACTTTCTTTCTATGGAAATTGTCGGCGAATTTCCTGCGAACCGGATGCTCTGGGCTGCCGTATCTCATCCAAGCAAAGTGAGGGTGACAACGCGACTGGATGGCGTGTCATCCCGGGGCCGAACTTAGAGCACTTTTCGTAATGCTTTGAACTGCGGAGAGACACTCAGCGTGGCTTTTCTTTACGGAAAAGCTACAAGAACTGCTGCTGGTCGGTCTCGACCTATAGGAAAAATGCTCTAGACCCGATGCTATACTCGTCCAGCGAGGGTGCGCCCTCGACAACTTCGGAGGAATCCCATAGCACTCGACAAACGATCAGCCAAGTCCTTCATCCGCACCAACGAGCGTATTCGCGCGAAAGAGATTCGCGTGATCGACGACCAGGGCGAGCAACTCGGCATTATGCAGCCGTTTGAAGCCCTGAAGATCGCGCGGGAGCGCGGGCTGGATCTGGTAGAAGTCTCCCCCACCGCCGTGCCACCCGTATGCCGCATCCAGGACTACGGCAAGTTCCTGTACGAAAAAGACAAGAGCGAGCGGGCTGCGCGCAAAAAGCAGAAGGTCATCGTGGTGAAGGAGGTCAAGTTCTCCGTCACCGTGGATGAGCACGACTACCAGACCAAGAAAAATCAGGCCGTCCGCTTCCTGAACGAAGGCGACAAGGTAAAGGCGTCGCTGCGCTTCAAGGGACGCCAGATGGCGCACCGCGAGTTGGGTTATGCCATCATCAATCGCCTGATCCAGGACATGGGCGATGCCGGCATTGTGGAGTTTATGCCGCGCATGGAGGGCACCACACTGCACGCCATCCTGGCGCCGGGCAAGAAGTCCGAGGCGCAGCGTGCGCCGAAGCCCATAGCAGCGAAGCCGCCCACGGCGCAGCAGGCGCCGATGAACGCGCAGGCTACTGCGCAGTCCTAAGCGAAACGGCGGCGTGGATGCATCGCGTGAGCCGACCCTGCGCACGGCGACGGCTGCCGATCTGGAAGCGATCCGGGAACTGATCGCCGCATCCGTTCGCGGCCTGCAACATGAATATTCCGAGAGCCAGCGCGAACAGGCGCTGGCTTCTGTCTTTACGCCGGACACACAGTTGATCGCGGACGGGACGTATTTCGTCCTCGCGGCTCACGACTTCACGCTAGCCGCGTGTGGCGGCTGGAGCTGGCGGCGGACACTCTACGGCGGCGATCATCATCATGCCTCGCGGGATGCCGCGCGGCTCGATCCATCGGCCGATGCGGCGAAGATTCGCGCCTTCTTTGTCCATCCCCAGTGGGCGCGGTGCGGGCTGGGCACGCGGCTGCTCGATGCATGCGAGCGGGCGGCATGGGATGCTGGTTTCCGCCGAGCGGAGATGGGCGCGACGCTGAGCGGCGTGCCGTTCTATGAGCGGCATGGCTATCGGCGGGTGGCGGAGATCCTGGTCGACCTGCCGGGTGGAGAAAAGCTGCCGGTGGTGCGGATGGAGAAGGTGCTGGCGCAGCCGCAGATTTAGCCAGTACTATCCGCGCTATGCCTGGAATTCGCGCGAAGGCGATCGACGAATACATTGCCATGCAGCCGGTGGCGACGCAGATTGCGCTCGAGAGCGTACGAGGGGCGATCGCTAAAGCTGCGCCCGATGCAGAGGAGTGCATCTCCTATCAGATACCGGCGTTCAAGCTAAATGGCCGCGTCCTGCTTTACTTCGCCGGGTGGAAGGAGCACTTTTCGATCTATCCGGCGAGCGACGCAATGGTGGCGGCGTTTGAGGGCGAGCTGGATGCGTACCGAGTGAGCAAGGGCACGCTGCGCTTCCCGCTCGAAAAGCCGGCGCCGGTAAAGCTGATTGCGCGCATTGCGAAGTTCCGCGCGCAGGAGCTTGCCGAAGGTAAGGCGGCGAAGAATAAGAAGCAATAGCTTTCACGGAGATCAGCCATGCGATGTTTCTCCCGTAAGCTCGGCACCGGATTGCTCGTATCTGTAATGGCGACGCCACTTTTCGGAATACAGCGGGCCGCCGCAGCCAGCAACACGGCCCAGACCTCCGATGCGAAGCCCATCATCGATTCGGATGGCGCCTACCATGTGGGGAATGGAGTGACGCCTCCGAAGCTTGTAAACGCTGTCGATGCCGAGTTCAGCGATGCCGCGCGGCGGAAGAAAATCAACGCCAAGGTTGTGGTGGGGCTCAAGGTCGGGGTGGATGGGCTACCAACGGATGTCCACGTTACGCGCTCGGCAGCAGAGGACTTCACCAAGCCCAAGGAACGCAAGGCGGCGGCGACCTTGGATGAGAAGGCTGTCGAAGCAGTGCAGCGGTATCGTTTTGAACCCGGCACGTACAAGGGGAAACCCGTGCCGGTAGCGATCACGGTCGAAGTTAATTTTCGAATCTATCCGGACAAGTGAGTTAGAGTGGTGGGCACTTCCGGTATGGGGCCATCCATGTTTCGATCGCGCTTTTTCTCTTCATCTCTTCTTGCTGCGGCGTGCCTGCTCTTCGCTTCGTCTGGTTCCTTCGCGCAGGGGATTCCGCCGGAGGCGTACCGGGCGAAGACAGTCTTTATTCGTAACAACACCGGTGGCGCACAGCTGGAGAATGCGGCGGATGAGGAGCTGTCGAAATGGGGGCGGTTCACGCTGGCCAATGATGAGGCGAGTGCGGACATCATCCTGGTCTTCTCGAAGAACGGCGTCCAGAACACGGAGAAGAGCGACAACAAGAAGGACGGCACCTGCTGCGATACGAGTTATGGCGCGAGTTTCTCGCCGGGGGCGACGGTGCGCGCGTATCTGAAGGGGCACGGGCCGGGGTCTAGCTCGCTGCCCTTCTGGCAGGATGGCTGCGGCGGCATGACGCAGAAGGCGACCGGCAAGGGATGTATTGATGCGTTTAAGAAGCAGTTTCCAAAGTAGAGGGCGTGGTTGAAAACTATCGCGCGATTCTTCCTGCACGCTGCGGCCATCGCTGCCGTGCTGCCGCCATGCGCCGTATTTGGCAGCCATGCTGGCCAGCCGATTCAGGCCTCCAGTAAGCCGGCGGCAGCCAATCCGTTGACCCGGATCGTCTGCGACCCGCCAACGTTTCAGAACTGCCAGAGGATGGAGAGTGTGACAGCACCGCGAGTGATTCACTCGGAAACTCCGGCATATCCGGCGGAGGCGCAACGGCTGGGGCTAGTGGGCGTGTCGGTCGTGAGCCTGGTCATCGATCCGGAGGGAATGCCGCGCAATCTTTCGACCGTCCACTCCATCGCGGCAGGCGTGCCCGCGGCGGATCGCAACGCCGCGATGCAGATGGATAAGAGCGCACTGGCGTGCGTGAGGAAGTTCCGCTTCACGCCCGCGACGCTCGATGGCAAACCGGTTGCGACGCGGGTGCAAGTAAAGATGCACTTCCACCGCACGGCGGAACAATGAGCGCCGCGCCTGCTTGCTCAGGAGCCGGATAGCTGAGCGCAGCTTTCCCCGGAGATTGGAGAAACCGGCAGCGCGGGCCGAACCATCCGCTCCATGAAAACATCCGCGCGGGAATAGTGTGAGTGCCGTGCCGGCAGATGCTGGAAGCCCATCGATTCGTAGAGCGCGATCGCACCGGTGAGGGTGTGGTTGGTCTCGAGATAGAGGCGCGTGGCGCCGATGCGCTCCGCCAGCGCGATGGCCGCGGCTATGAGGCGGCGGCCGATGCCGTGGCGGCGCTCGGCGGGCGTTACCGCCATCTTCGCCAGTTCGTATTCGCCGGGTCCGATGGCAATGAGCGCGCAGCAGCCGATCGAGACGCCGTTGCGCACCGCCATGAGGATGCGGCCTCCGCAATCGAGGATCGCGGTCTGGGGATGCCACAGAACCTCCAGGTCGGCGGGCTCCAGCCAGAAGTAGCGCTGGATCCACTCGCGATTGAGTTCGAAGAAGGCTTCGGCATCGGCTGGCTGGAACTCTCTGACGATGACGTCGGACATGGGCTCGGTCCTCCTGCCTGCGGGGCGTTGGGCTATTCGCGATCTCTGATTCAAGGTTAGGATCGGAGATAGTGATATGTCCAATATTCGAATGCTCTGGATTGAGACGATCTGCGTATGACGGATGCCATCGAGCTACGGCATCTGCGGTACTTCCTCGCTGTTGCGGAGACGCTGCACTTCGGCCGCGCGGCGAAAAAGCTGGAGATGGCGCAGCCGCCGCTGAGCCAGCAGATTCGGAAGCTTGAGGAGATGCTGAGCGCGCCGCTCTTTGAGCGGACGACGCGCGGTGTCAGGCTGACCGCTGCCGGAGCGATGCTGCGCGAGCGGGCTACGGCGACGATGGCGCGGCTGGCCGATGACCTGGAGCAGACGCGGCGGGTGGCGCGCGGCGAGGAGGGCCGGCTGCGTGTGGGTTTCTCGGGATCGGTGATGTTTACGGAGATTCCGGCAGCGCTGCAGCGATACCGGCGCGAGTATCCGCGAGTGGAGCTGCAGTTGCGTGAGATGTGGACCTCTGAGCAGTTGCCCGCATTGGCCGATGGCTCGATCGACGTGGGCTTTCTGCGCGATGGCGAGCGGCGGCCGGAGCTGGCGATCACTACGCTGTTGCGTGAGCCGTTCCACGTCACGCTGCCCGCGGACCATACGCTGCGGCGGCAGCGGACAGTCGATCCGGGTGCTCTGGCGGAAGAGCCGTTCGTGCTGTTTGCGCGACGCATGGGCAGCCTGGCCTACAGCCGGACAGTTCGCTGCTGCCTGGATTCAGGCTTTCAGCCAAATATCGTGCAGTATGCGCCGCAGTTTCCCACGCTCGTCCGGCTGGTGGCAGCGGGACTTGGGGTCTCGATCGTCCCGGCGTGCGTAGCGACGGCGACCTTCCCAGGTGCGATCTTCCGGCCGCTACGCTCGAAGCGGTGGACCTCGGTGGATATCGGGACGCGGCTGGAGGGGGTGAGTGCTACGGCGGTGGCGTTTGTGGAGACGGTGCGGGGGCATTTTGGCGTGAGAACGTGATGTGGCTCAAAATTCGGTCTCCACACGTGTTTTCTCTTCGGGAAGAAGCCAGCTGGCTATCCTTGGACCGCATCTCCAAAACAAGATTACTGCTGTAGAAATGATGACCAACCGGAGGATGTTTAGCAGTAGTGAATAAAACTCGGGATCGCCTGTAAGAGTTCTAGGATCGAGAACGCTATGGGATCGAAGTCGGTATTGGAGCCAAATCATGTGCTCCGGAATCGACGTGGCGTCAATCAATGCATAAACGATCTGCGGTAGAGCCAGCGCACGGCTGACTAATACGACAATCTCTCGCCTTGACATGATGTTGTCCTTGTCTTCTCCATGGCATGAATTCTTCGCGTAGCGCGTAGACGGAGGCCCGATATTATCAGGCGCTCAATTGATTGCCCGGCTGTCTATACCCGAGGTATACTGGCGGATGTCGCCATACCGGCGATTGATCGGATATCCATGCCTAAGCTGAAGACACATAAGGGCGCGGCAAAGCGCTTCAAGAAGACTGGTACGGGCAAAGTGCTGCGTGGCCAGACGAAGATGCGCCATATCTTGACCTCGAAGGAAAAGAAGACCAAGCGCCACCTCGGTGGTACGGTGCTGGTCTCCGACGCCGACCTGGACAAGGTGCTGCGCATGATTCCGTACGCCTGATCGTCGGCCGGGCCGGGGTAACGCGTTCCCTGTGAGCCCACTGGTATTAGCCGAGATCAGAGCGATGAGCGAGTGAAGAGGTTCAAAAGCAACGCCTTCCCGGGCGATGCCTCCTGCCTCCAGCCGCATAACGAAGTACGCAAAGGAGAACCAACGAGATGCCCCGCGTCAAACGTGGAACCAAACGGCTTGCCCGCCGCAAAAAGATTCTGAAGAGGGCAAGCGGCTATTTCCTTACCAAATCGAAGCTCTACCAGGCAGCGCAGGAGGCCGTGGAGCGCGGCCTGAAGTTTGCCTACGTTGGCCGCCGACAGAAGAAGCGCCAATTCCGCTCACTGTGGATCGTGCGCATCAACGCCGCCGCGAAGCAGAACGGCACCAGCTACTCGCAGCTCATCCACGGGCTGAAGGTGGCGGGGATCGAGCTGGATCGCAAGATTCTGGCCGACATCGCGACGAATGATGCCGCCGCTTTCAGCGCACTGGTAAAGACGGCGAAGGACGCTGCTGCGAAGCCTGCTGCTGTCTAGTCAGCAACGCGAAAGAAAGTCAGAAGGCCCGGCGTTTGCCGGGCCTGGTTTTTTGGTGCATCCGATACTCTCTCCCCGAATCATGAGCAGCACCGCACCCGATCCATTGATAGTTCCAGGCGCCAAAATGTCATCCTGAGGCATTCGGCAAGCTTTTTGGATCAGGTACTCAACACTTGATTGCACTGCAGACGAGCACGCAGCGTTCTTATACCCAGGGGCGCTTGCGGCGGCGCGGTTCGGAGTTGTTCGCATCGTCCTCGTCCAGTGCGGAGTCGCCGGATCTCTTGTAGCTCTTGCGGATCACCCAGAAGAGCAGCAGTCCCAGCAGCACGGCGACGATGACCAGAGTCATCGTCAGGTGGTGCTTGAGGAGATCGGCGACGACATTCATGATCTGCGGGCCGTACTTGATGGTGAGGATCGCATCCACGGCGAAGCGCAGCAGGCGGCCGGCGAAGACTGCCAGCATGAATTGCCAGAGCTTCATCTCGAAGACGCCGGCGCCGAAGGCAAAGGCCTTCCACGGCGTGGGCGGCGGCAGCGCGGAAGGGATGGCCATGGCCAGGAACTCCTGCTTTTCGAAGCGCGCCATCATGGCTTCGTAACGGGCGCGATCGATGCGGCGCAGCAGGAAAAGCTCGCCGCCGGCGCGGCCCAGCAGGAACGGGACAAGACCTCCGACGGCTGCGCCAATCGCGGCCATCAGCACATAGAGCCAGGCGTGGCGGCGATCGTTCCAGACATAGGTGGCGACGAGAAGGTCCATGGGGACGGGGAGAGTGCCGGCATCGACGGCGGAGATAAGCGCGGCACCCCAGAAGCCGAGCGGCCCCAGGACGCCGAGGACGAATGTTTTGTAGCGGAGCAGCCATTTGCCGATGACCTTCATTGTGTGCGTGGCGCTCCGGCAGCTTCGATGTGGGGATCAGCACCGCTGAGCAGCGCGAGCGCGTGCGGGATGAGGTCAAGGATGGCTTCCAGCGAGGTGACGGCGCCCTCCGGCGAGCCAGGCAGGTTCACGATGAGAGCGCGGCCGCAGGTTCCGGAGACGGCGCGGCTGAGCGCGGCGAGCGGTGTGCGGCGGGCTCCGGCGGCGCGCATCCGCTCGGCGAAGCCGTCGAGGATGCGGGTGCAGACGGCGCGGGTGGCTTCCGGTGTGACGTCGCGCGGCGCGATGCCGGTGCCTCCGGTGGTGACGACGAGCGCGGAGTGGCCGGAGTAATTGCGCAATGCGGCTTCACGCAACCTTGCCTCGATCTGGGGCTGCTCGTCGGCCACAAGGTCTGGGCCTTCCACGATGAAACCTGCTGCCTGAAGAGATGCGGCGACCGCGGGACCGGAGAGGTCTGGGCGCTCGCCGCGGGTGCGGGAATCACTGATGGTGAGGACCACAGCGCGGAATGGCTGCGGCGAGGCGCTTGGCATTGCTTGATTGTACGGGCGCGTTGAGTGCGCGGCTGGCAGCAATGACTGTTGATCGCGGGGACATATGAGCGCAAGCCCGGTGCATCTTGGGGCGCAGGAGCCTTTCCGGATCGCTGATCGGCGGCATTGCGGAGACCCAGGAGATGCTCGACTTCTGCGGCAAGCACAAAGATCACCGCGGACGTGGAGGTGATCCCGATACAGAAGGTGAACGAGGCTTACGAGCGGCTGCTGAAGTCGGATGTGAAGTACCGCTTCTCCATCGATATGGCGTCGCTGAAAGCTGTATAGGGGCGATCAAGGCATCCGATCAATGCTTCCGATCAATGCTTCGAGGATGGCGGGATGTACTGACACGCGTTTTTTACTGCGCAGTGTAACCGCCATCGACGATCAAAGTTGTTCCGGTGATGTAGGACGCATGGCTGCTGCAGAGAAACAGGACGGCTGCGGCAATTTCCTCGACTCCGGCGTTCGCAGAGGGGTAAGGGCGGGTTGATCGGTATGCCCACCACCGCACAGGCTATCGAAGACATATTGAGAGTGGACGCCAGTATATTTGCGCAGCGATCGCTGATTTTAATGGGCGCCGGTGAGATCGAATGAGAACCCGCCATGCCGCGTGCGATAACGCGCCGACACTCAGAAGGTGATGGAAGGCAGCCACGCACCCGCAGGCTGGTTGTAGAGCCCTCTAGTCATCAACGTCATCGGCTGGACGACGCGCAGACCATTCGCGAGACACCAGCGCAGCAGTGCACTATTTCGTGACGGCACAAGGATGCCCGGGCCGCCGAAGGATTCCGCCGATGCGATCAGCGCCTGCATGTCGAGGTCGGTCTCTGCCGTTGCATGATCGAAGAAAGCCAGCGCCGTGGCATAGCCGGTGATGCGGCCGCCGCGCTCCACAACGATGGCGGCGCCCTGCTGGATGGCTTCTGCCAATTCCATGCCTCGATCGAATCCATGCACTTGCTGGGATAATGCGTTACAGGCATCCTGATGAGCGGGTAGTGCCGGCCGAGCTACGCAGCCGGGAATTTTTCGCTCGGAGAGTCGTCCCTGGACGCAGGAAAGAGGTTCGCGGACATCGAAGCCCAGGCTCAGGTAGAGCGAGAGCGAACGATTGTGAAATGCCGCCTGCACCAGCCGTATTCCAGCAGCGTGACGTTGGTTAGCGCGATCGATCACGGCCTGCATCAGCTTGCGCCCCACTCCACGGTTTTGCGTGCCGGGATCAACGGTGATTGGACCGACGCCAGCGATAACGGAGCGCTCATCGAGCACGTTGCTGCCGACAATGCGGCCTTCGATTTCGGCCACGACGCAGTACATGCCGGGAGTGGAAAATATCTGTGAAAGCAGGCCGAGAGCCGTCTCCGGCGTGGGCACATCGCTGGGAAAGTTATGCGCCGCGTTGATGGTGGAGAAGGCCTGATAGCAGACCTGAGCGCAGGCGGCAATGTCCGCTGGCAAGGCCGGACGGATGCGCACTTCAGGCTGCGATTTCGACGGCATGCGTGGATCCTCCCTATTTCCGGGAGAGTATATCCGGCTGGCACTTATTGGGTGATGGCCTAACCGGAACTCTGTCGGAATTCGCAGCTACTCCGGGCAGTTGCAGGTCGCGCGGTGGCCGGGGGGCATGGTGCCGTCGAGCGCGGGGATGCAGCAGCCGTGGGGATCGCGGTCCGGATGGCCGAGCTTGGCGTCGATGCGGGCTTCGAAGCGCTCGGAGATGAAGTGCTCCAGGCGCTCGGCTTCGTCGTGCAGCTCGTCGACTTTGTAGTCGAGCATGCGGTACAGAAAGGTCTCGATGAGGCGGTGGTGGCGGACGATCTCGAGTGCGCGACGGCGGCCGGCGGGCGAGAGGCGGACACCGCGGTGGCGCTCGTATTCGACCATCGGGTTCTGCGCGGCGGCGAGCTTCTGCAGCATGTTGGTGATGGAGGCGGGGGCGACTTGCAGGCGGTCGGCAAGCTCGGTCGAACCGACGCGGCGGCCTTCTGCGCCGCCGAGTGCAAAGATAGCCTTCAGATAGTCGTCGATCGACTCGCTGCCTTTGTGGACGCTGGAGCGCGGACTAGGTGGTATGGCGCGCAGCTTGCGCCTGGGAGTCGATCTGGATGTGCCGAGCGTGCCGGGCAATGGCCCTCCGTTCTGATATGGCAGGAACCCGTGGCAAAGCATACGCCCCGGGGGCGGTCTCTGTGGCAGGCAATTCCGGCTCCGGCCCGATTGATCCGGATGCAGGAAAGCTGGTCGGGAAAGCTGGTTAAGGAAACCCTGTTACGTATGACGCAGCGAAAGGATGCCAGGACCCAATAAAGCGAAGAATGAGACAATATTCGAACGGCAATGCGGGTTCCTGGCGGGCCGTCCAGGTGAGAGACCGCGTCCGGCCTCCATCATATAGAGCATGGCGATTATTGAAGTTCCACCACCGCAGAGCGCGCCGCCCGAGCCGCCAGCGGGTCCTAAATTTCGCCGCAAATCCTCCACCCGCTACGAGGGCATGGAAGCCGATGAGCTGCTGCACCTCATCGACAACCTCGAAGACGAGCGGTCGCGGTCCCGTGTGCGCGAGGGCATCTACATCTCGCTGCTGGCGCACGTCCTTATCTTCCTGTTCATCCTCTTCGGACCGCGCTACATTCTGCACCAGCCGAAGGTCATCAGCCCCTTCGATGTGCTGAGCGCGCGACAGAAAAAAGAGCTGACTTACATGAGCCTGCCGCCGGATGCGCTGAAGAATATCCGGCCGAAGAATCCGCAGGCGCTCTCCGACAAGAACCGCGTGGCGCAGTCGCCGCATCCGACGCTCGACAAAAAGACGCTGGAGCAGTTGCAGGCGATGCGGCGCGCCGGGCCGCCGCTTCCCAAGCCGGCTCCCGAGAAGACGCCGGCGCCACAGCAGGCCGCGCCGCAGCCGGTCCAGCCGCAACCCGCGCCGGCGCAGCCCAGGGAAACGCAGCCGCTGCAGCCGAAGCTGGAGGGCGTCAACCCGGCTCCGCCGCCGGAGCCGAAGCCGGCACCGACAAAGCCCAACTTCAACACCGGCATGTCTGCCGGTGAGCAGATCCGCCAGGCGGCGCGTGGCGCGTCGCAGCCGCAGGAGCCGAGCGGCGACTATGGCGCAGGTCGTGTGCCCCAGCACGCTGGAGTGAATGCCGGGGCGGACATCCTGAGCGACACGATGGGGGTGGATTTTGGTCCCTACATGCAGCGTGTGATTGCGGCGACGTACCGTTCGTGGATCCCGCTGATTCCGGAGTCGGCGCGGCCGCCGCTGGATAAGTCGGGCAAGGTGGGGATCGAATTCGTTATCGCGAAGGACGGCAGCGTACAGGGAATGAAACTAAAGTTCCCCTCCGGCGATGTGTCGCTGGACCGCGCGGCGTGGGGCGGCATCACCGGCGCATCGCCGTATCCGCCGCTGCCGAAGGAGTTCAAGGGCCCATATCTGGCGCTGCGTTTCGGCTTCTACTACAACATTCCCGAAGACAACAAGTAGGCGCATGGCCATGATCGAATAAGCCATGGCGGAGGAGCCCGGTCCACTGAAATCTCGCGATGTGCAACTGCGGCAGCGACAGATTGCGGGACTGCTGCTGCTGGCGCTGGCGGTGCTGATCGTTGCGCTGGTTCGTGCCCGCCATGGTGACGTGTTTCCGCGCGGCTGGTGGCGGTGGTAAACCAACTGCCGCTGCTCGTCGTCCTGCTGGGGCCGACGGCGAGCGGCAAAACCGCACTTTCCCTGGCAATTGCGAAGCGGTTTTGCGGAGAAATCATCAGCTGCGATTCGGTCGCGGTGTATCGCGACTTCGAGATCGGGACCGCGAAGCCGAGCGTCGAAGAGCGGGCGCCCGTGCCGCATCACTGCATCGACATCGTCTCGCCGGAGCGCGATTACAGCGCCGGCGACTACCAGCGCGATGCGCGCGCGGCGATAGCGGAGATTGCCGCGCGGGGACGACTGCCGATTGTCACCGGCGGTACAGGGCTGTATCTGCGGGCGCTGCTGGAGGGGTTGTTCGATGGGCCGCATCGGTCGGAGCCGCTGCGGGCGCGGCTTCGACGGTCTGCGGCGCGGCATGGCGCGGGCTGGCTTTCCCGGCTGCTGGGCCGGCTGGACGCGAACGCGGCCAGCCGCATCCACGCGAACGATACGCCGAAGCTGATTCGCGCGATCGAGGTCTCGCTCGAGGCGCGACGGCCGATCACCGAGGCGTGGACGGCGGGCGTGGAGGCGCTGAGCGGCTATCGCATCCTGCGCATCGGGCTGGCTCCGGAACGTGCGGCGCTCTATCAGCGCATTGACGCGCGGGCGACGGCGATGTTCGAGCGCGGGCTGGTGGACGAAACGCGACAGCTGATGGAGCAGTATGGCGCGGAGCGCAGGATTTTCGACGCGCTGGGCTACCGGCAGGCGCGGCAGCTACTGGCGGGTGAGCTGACGGAAGCGCAGGCGATCGAGGCGGCACAGCGCGGCCATCGCAACTATGCGAAGCGGCAGTTCACCTGGTTCCGGCGCGAGCCCGAGGTGCGATGGCTGGCCGGCTTCGGGGATGATGCGGAGATTCAGCAGGCGGCGATGAATGAGATTGCTGCGAAGCAGGACATCCCGCAGTAGGATGTGGTGAGAACTGGCACTCCAGACGAGACTCAGGAGAGAGAATATGGCCGACCCGTTGCCATTGCAGTTCATCTTCTACATGGCCGGTCCGCCGGAGAAGATTTGGGAGGGCTTTGTATCGCCAGAGGCCAACCGCATCATCTTCATGGGCGCTGAGTTCGAGGCAGATCTCAAGCCTGGCGGCTACATGCGTTGGGTAGGTCCGGGACCCGATGGAAAGCCAACCATCTATGTTCGTAGCGAAATCCTGCAGTATGAGCCGGCAAAGCTCCTGCAATACAGCTTTGCCATGGGTCAGAGCGAGAAGATGTCCCGAGTGACGGTGAAGCTGGTACCCGAGACGGAAGCTACCCAGGTGGCGGTGACGCACGATGACTGGGTTGAGGACGACCCGGGATACGCCTCATGCGCCGATGGATGGCCGCGCATTCTGTCACGCCTGAAGACACTCATCGAGACGGGAAAAACATTCAAACCGCACTGACGCAATTCTTCCGGCCAGAGCAGAATCAGCACAACTGTACCCAGCGGCGGAGATGCCGGATTGGATTTTTTATCAAGAAAAATCCACCCTCACAGATGCTGGTCGGCTATACCTATGCTGATTCTGCTCTAACTGCAAGGCGTGAGGTTGTTGCCTGAGGTGCCGGAAGTGTTGGTGGAGGTCATGTTGAGCGTGACCTGGAAGCACTCGGAGGTGGAGAGCGCGCCATTCACCGCGGTGCCGTAAATGCGGATGATGCTCTGACCGGCGGGCGTGCCGGGATTGGCGGTTGGACCATAGTTGAGATAGCGATAGCGCTGCGCGCAGGAGCTTGCCCCGCCGATGAGGCTGCCGACAACGCAAAGCATGGCCAACATGCGCAGACTTCGGTTGCGGCCGAAGCCGAGGCCGACGAGGCCCAGAATGCCGGGAAGCAGGAATGCGTAGACGAAGCCGGTCTCATGCCGCAACGAGCCGGTCACCCCGGAGGGTGCGGTGGTGTTCAGCGTCATGGTGCTGAGGCCGTTGGCCCCGGTGACGTCCACGTTCGACGGCAGGAAGCTGCACGAGGTGAAGAGCGGCAGGCCGGCGCAGGAGAGGGCAACGTAATTGTTGAAGCCGGCGCCTGGGGTGATGGTGACGGCGACCGTGCCCGCTACACCCGCGGTGAGATTCAGCGTGGCAGGCGCGCCAGAGAGAGAGAAGGTCGGCGCGGTAGCTTCGGCCGTGACACTGGCCGGCGCGGAGGTCGAAGCTGCGGCGCTTTCCGTGCCGTTGTAGACGGCGCGGACGGAATGGTCGCCGGCGGAAAGAGCGGAAACGGTCAGGGTGGCGCTGCCGTCCGCGCCAACGAAGGCGGAGCCGAGCGCGTGTGGCCGGCCATCGCTGCCTGTTTCTTCAAGGGTGACGTTGCCGGCGTCGCCCGGCTGGGGCACGGGCGAGACCTGGACCGTGAAGGTGGTTTTGCCGGAGGCGGTGGCCGGCGCAGCGGTCAAGGTCGTGGTGGTGGCGACGGCGTGAGACTGGCCGAAGGCGGCAGACGCGAGTGCGAGAACGGCAGCGGCAACCGGAAGCGCGCGGAAGGTCCAGCGCGAAGACGACAGGGTACGGCGCGAAGCTGACTGCAAATCCAAATCCCTCGTTGAAAGCATTTTCGGTACTGGTTTAGAGCATCCGGCACTGACCCTTGTGGCTTTTCTTTACGGAAAAGCTACATCGAGAGAATCTTCGCCGACCATCATCTTACCGAAAACGCTTGAGCCGAGACGGAGAGTAGAGCGCAACCGAAACGGAGTGTAGAGGTATTGTATCCGCGCCGGCCGGGAAACGGCGTGGCTGGTTGGGATTGACCCAGCCGGACGGCCGCGGTCAGCGCTGCGGCGAAGCTGGTTTGGGCGTGTGCTTCCGGGAGTTGTCGGGAACCGCGCCCTGCGGAGCGCCGGGCTCCGCCACCGAGCGGTGCGCCACCGCACTGGGGCTGCCGTTGTCCGAGGCGGTGGAGGGCTGACCGCTGACGGTGCCCGTGGGCTCTGTTTCCTTCGTTCCGCCTTGACCGCCTGGTTGCTTCTTCCCTTGCGGCTGCTGATTCTGATTCTGGTTGTCGCCGGTGGCCGAGCTGCCGCCGAGGCTTCCGTTGCGATTGCAGCCGGCGAAGAGGAGCAGCCCGAGAACGGCGAGAGCGAGCGTTCCAGGGAGAGCACGCATATATAGCAAGATGCAGGATGCCGGCGGTTTGCGCCTGCGGCGATGTGGCTTACTCTGAATCGGCGCAACGTTTTCTCATCGCCCGCTTTTCTATAGCGGCGCGGCGTCTGGAGGCGGCTTCCCGATGTTCCTTCGCTCGATGCTTGGTATCGCTCTGTTGCCCGCTGTCTCTGCTGTTTGCCTTGGGATTCCATTGCCGGCGCAGCAGCAGCGGGTGGTGATGGAGCACGACGGCAGCACGGTGATGTTCGAGCCGTATGCGGCGAATATCATCCGGGTGACGCTGAGCATGCAGCATGACCCTGCGGTGGCCGCGCCGGGCTATGGCTTCGTCGCGAAGCCGGATAGCGATGGATGGACCCACACGGCCGATGAGCACGGCGACACGTACCGCTCGACGCGGCTGGTGGTGACACTCGACGCCAGCCATCACCGCGGCAAGCCCAGCGCGACGCAATCAAGTATCGGCCAGTTCTTCATCGGATCGACGCCGGGGGCGCATATTCGGATTACGACTCCGGAGGGCGCGACGCTGGTGGATATGGTGGGGTGGCAGCAGTCGGTGCCCAACCACAAGGACGGCAACGCGGACATCCTTTATGACAAGCGGCCGGAGGATGAGCCGTTCTATCGGGTGGGCGCGACATTCGTCTCGCCGCCGGATGAGCACTACTACGGGCTGGGGCAGGACCAGCATGGGTTTCTGGATCATCGCGGCCACACGGTGGCGTGCCAGCACGACTACGACGCGACCGGCGGACCCAGCTTTTGTGTGCCATTTGCGGTTACGAATAAGGGTTATGGGCTGATCTGGGATAACCCGTCGAAGACGACGGTCGAGCCGGGCTTCAACGAGCAGACGAAGTGGATTTCCCAGGTAGGGAATCGCGTGTCGTTCTTCGTGATCGCCGGACGGACTACGGACGAGATTTATGAGGGATACCGCACGCTGACCGGCGCGACGCCCATGTTGCCCAAGGCGGCGTATGGGTTTATCCAGTGCAAGCAGCGCTACATGAGGCAGGATGAGCTGCTGGCGGTGGCGAAGGGATATCGTGAGCGGCATCTGCCGCTCGATGTGCTGGTGGTGGACTGGTTCTACTACACGAAGATGGGCCAGTTCGACATGGACCCTGTGAAGTGGCCTGATCCGGTTGCTATGAATAAGCAACTGCACGCCGAGGGCATCCAGACGATGATCAGTGTGTGGCCGCGCTTTACCGAGGGCTCGCGCTACTACGATTTTCTGCTGAAGAAGGGATGGTTTGAGCACCTGGCCGACGGCACGCCGACCAATGGGCTGCCCTATGACAAGGCGGGGTCGGACATCGATACGACGAATCCCGAGGCGGCGCGCTGGTACTGGGGCATTATCCGCGACAATCTCGTATCGAAGGGCTTCGACGCATTCTGGGCGGACGAGACAGAGCCGGACCTGCCGCCGAATGGCAGCTATTTCTCGATCGGGCCGGGGACGCGCTACTTCAATGTCTATCCGCTCTTCCACACCGCGTCGATTTACGACGGCTTCCGCCGCGATCTGAAGACGCGCGCGCTGGTGCTGTCGCGCGATGCATACCTGGGAGCGCAGCGCAACGGGACGATGTTCTGGTCGTCGGATATTTTTCCGACGTGGGACACGCTGCAGCGGCAGATTCCGACGGGACTCGATGTGACGGCGTCAGGGATTGCATACTGGGGCAACGACATTGGCGGATGGCAGTATCTGCCGTATCGTCATACGCCGCTGCACAAGCCGCTGCTCGATCCATCGGATGCGCGCGACAACGTGGGCTACTACGACGACTACCCGGAGCTGTACACGCGGTGGTTTGAGTACGGCGTCTTCCAGCCGAACTTTCGCACGCATGGCAGCCGTAATCACAACGAGGTGTGGTCGTATGGGAAGCAGGCGGAGCCGATTCTGGAGAAGTATCTGCGGATGCGTTACGAGCTGATGCCGTATATTTACTCGCTCGGCTGGACGACGCATGAGACCGGCGCGCCGTATATACGGGCGCTGTTCATGGATTTTCCGAACGATCCGAATGTCGCCGAGCTGGGGGATGAGTATATGTTCGGGCCGGACCTGCTGGTGGCGCCGGTGACAGAGCAGGGGGCGACGACGAAGCGCGTCTATCTGCCGGCTGGCGCGGACTGGTACAACTACTGGACCAACGAGCGGCTGCACGGCGGCCAGTGGATCGACGCGGCTGCGCCGATCGAGACGATTCCGCTGTTTGTGCGTGCGGGATCGATCCTGCCGCTGGGTGCGCCGGTGGAGAGTACGTCACAGCCGCAGCGACTTCAAAAGCTGCGTGTCTATCCCGGGGCGGATGCAGATTTCACCCTCTACAACGACGATGGCAAGACCTATGGTTACGAAAAGGGCGAGCGCCGGATCACGCATCTGCACTGGGATGAGGCCGCGCAGAAGCTGAGCCATACAGGCGCGGCGGCGTGGGAAGGCTCGGAGTCGGAGCTGATCGAAGTAGTTGGGAAGTAGCGGCCGGGGAAATGGCTGTAACCGGGCCGGCTGCGGTGCGTCTTAAAGCATCAGGAAACATGCTCCACGCGTTGCCGGAGGATGGGATGCGCTATTTCAGAACGGGAATCAGGACTGCGCTGCTGCTGGCGTGTGCGCTCGTCTTTACCGCCGCACTGCTGGCGCAGGAGCAACGGCTCACGCTCAATCCGCACCTGGACTACAACAGCGACAGCGTGGATGGACCGCTGATCGCCGGCAATGACACCGAGACCGGCGTGGTCGCGGGCAAGCCGAACTACGTGATGATCTACGGCGAGGGCTGCTTCAACTCGAAACGGCAGGCACGGCGCACGGTCGCGCTGTCGGAGCGCTACGGCGACAAGGTGAACTTCGTCCTCATCGATCTTGACAAGCCTCAGTCGCCGGCCGAGCTCAAGCTGGTGCAGAGCTATTACCAGGGCTCCATTCCAGATCTGGTGGTGTTGGATGGCACTGGCAAACCTGTCTACAATCAGGCGGGCGAGCAGACGGAGGAGGTGCTGAGCCGCATCCTGGACACCGCACTAGAAGAGCAGGAGAGACACTAGGCACGTATGGTGCAGGCGCCGGCGAAGGAGATGGAGTGGATTGCGCGCATCCTCAAGGGTGAGCGCGACCTTTTCCATCAACTGATCCGGCCTTACGAGCGCGCGGTGTACATGACAGCGATCTCGATCCTGCGCGATTCGGCGGAGGCGGAGGATGCGGCGCAGGAAGCGATGATCAAGGCCTACCGCGGGCTGGCGAGTTTCCGCGGTGACGCGAAGTTCAGCACCTGGCTGACGACGATCACGCTGAACGAGGCGCGCAGCCGGCTGCGCAAATCGGCGCGCGTAAAGGTGGAGTCGCTGGACGATACGGAGCAGGAACAGGACTACACGCCCTTCCTGGTGGCCGACTGGCGGGAGATACCGAGCGAGACGCTGGAACGCCAGGAACTGGCGCAGCACATCCAGGGAGCGATCGAGGAGCTGCCGCCGAGTTATCGCGAGGTCTTTTTGCTTCGCGATAAAGAAGAGATGTCGATTGAGGAGATCTCGCAGGCGCTGGGGGTGACGGCGAACCTGGTGAAGGTGCGGCTGTTTCGCGCGCGAATGATGCTGCAAAAGCAGTTGGCGCCGTATCTGAAACGCGAGCTTTCGCAGCGACGGCGGTGGTTCTCCTGGATGGGAGGCAGGGCATGAAACTGGATTGCAAGCACGTGTGGCCCTACATCTCCGATTACATCGACGACACGGTGACGCCGGAAGAGCGCCGCGCGATCGAGCAGCATCTGGAGACGTGCGAGATCTGCTCGGCGATTCTGGACTCGGTGCACAACATCCTGGTGTTGACGGCGGATGATCGGATCTTCCGGCTGCCGCTGGGCTACAGCGAGCGGCTGCACGAGCGGATTGGCGCGGAGCTTGCGAAGGCCGCGCCGGATGGCGACGGCTAGAGAATTTTCGGTAATGCCATGTCCGGCGAAGATGCACCCGGCGTGGCTTTTCCTTCAGGAAAAGCCACAAGAGCGGCGCTGAACTGTCTACACCTATACCGAAAATGCTCTAGTGCGGATGATGCAGGATAGAGTGGGCGATCGACTCCGCGGCGAGGCAGACGAAGGTGAGGACGGCGAGCACGATCTGCACACGCTCGCTGCGCAGCGTTTTCGCCGATAGCGGGGCGATGCGCCATTGTGCCGCGGGACGCGCGCGCAGCCGGCGCACATGCCAGATCACGAAGAGGTTGATTGCTGCAGCCAAGCCCGCGAGCAGCATCATGGGGATGCGGATCCAGTCAGCATGCCATCCGCGCGGCGGAACATCCGACCCGGCGGCAGCGGCCAGCGCGCCGAGCCCGATGAAAACCCGTATGGCGCTGATGGCGATGACTGCGGGGCAGATCGTCTGCAGGAAGGCGAAGAGGAATGCGGAAAGGCCGAGATAGCGCCAGCCCGCGACGCGCTCGGCGACTGGATGCTTCTCGTGGAGTGTGAGACGCGGTACGGAAGGCTCGTCCGGGGTTGCGCTGGCCACCGGCTCCGAGGTTGGCGGAAGCGGCTGCAGGCGCGGAGAGTCGGAATCCGGAAATAAGCGGTCATCGGCCATGGAATGCATCTGCCGATGCGACGCCTCAAGGCGGCCCGAGGTTACATCGCGAGCTGCATTTTCCGGAAGGATCGCGCGGCGTTAGTGCATGCGGCGGCGGTCGTCGGGATCGACGTAGCGGCCTTCCTTGTCGAAGTGGACCTCGCGACCCTGCTTGCCCATGTAGACCTGGAACTTGCGCGCGGCGCGGGCACGCTTCCAGCGGTAGTAGCTGTTGCGCATGCCGTAGAAGCCCTCGGTGGCGGCGAAGCCGTAGCCGCGGCGTGGCGCGAGCTTTGCATAGAGATAGCCGCCCAGGCCTCCACCGAGGTAGGCGACGTATTCGACTGGGTTTCCGCCGCCGAGCAGCATGACGACCGCGATCAGCATGAAGATGATGGCCAGGTATTTGGCTTTGATGCCGAAGGGCAGCGGGAACATGAAGAACTGCTGGTCGGCAAAGAGCACGGCGAAGCAGGTGAGGAGGCCGAAGAGCGCCACGTCAGTGCCGGGGACAGTGAGATTGGGCGCCATGCCGAGGATGCCGGTGAAGGAAAGCGCGGTCGCCAGAATGCCGCCGGCGAGCGTGGAGACGAGATAGGTCTCGAGCAGCCACCTGCTGCCCTTCACGTCCTCCAGATAGAAGCCCATGAACCACAGCGAGAGCAGGGTGAAGAGGATGCTGAGCAGAGACATGTCCGGCACGAAGCCGAAGGTGAGCGGCTGCCAGATGAAGAAGCGATGCACCACGGCGGTGGGCGTAAGGGCGAGCAACGCCGGGATGAGCGCGAGCGGATGCAGGAAGCGCGCCAGCAGCCACGCCGCGTAGACAGCGAGGTTGATGAAGATCAGCTTCTTCGTCATGCCAGCGAAGGGCGGGAAGGACAGCGTCAACGGTCGAGAACCGGGCATGATCTCTATTAGAGCATTTTCGGTAATAGGCTGGCGTGCGGCGATTGACCCGGTGTGGCTTTCCCGTTAAGAAAGGCCGCCAGAGCGATCCTTTGCCGGTCTGCACTTATACCAAAAGTGCTCTATCCCCTATTCGCGTGGCTACCTCTGCGGCAATGGGGCGACGGCTGGGCTGCATTGCCCGGCACGATTGCAGGCGCGGACGCCGAAGATGACGTTGTCCTTCGATACGGGGAGGGTGATGGAATCGGGTTCTGCGCCGTTGGCGGCATCGGACGCCGGGACAGCCTGGTGCAATTGCCAGTCGGGGGCGGAGGTGTCGCGCCAGAGGATGTCGAAGTGGGCTGAGGCCGGCATGCCCGGACCGGGCTTCCAGCGCAGCGTGCTGTTGTTGTCGAGATTGGTGGTGACGATGCGCACCTCCTCCGGTGCAGCCGGGGCGGAGGCGAGCGTTGCCAGGGTTGCGGCGTTCAGGCGGGCTACATTCGCTACGTAGTGGAAATCGACGTACTTGAGCAGATCGCCGTACTGCTTGCCGTTTTCGATGCGGACGTCCTGGTGCTGGTGGTCGAAGTTCTCGCGCCACTCGGTGAAGCGGATAGCGGCAAAGCCCTGTTGATTGAAGGAGAAGTGGTCGCCGCCGCGGAGATAGCGGTCGAGGCGGAATTCCAAAACAGGACGGAATGTGCCGGCATGGAAGTAGATGCGGGCGACCTCGGTAATAGTGCGGGCCAGCTCGCGCGAGGGGCCATCGCTTTCGAGGCCAAGGGCGAGGGTGCGCTTGATCTCCTCGGGCGTGGCGGTGGCGGGGATGCCCTGGGAGAAGACGCGGACGCGGGACTTGTTCTGCATAGTATCGCCCGGCGTGGTATCGCCTCCGACGATGTCGTTGTTCAGCACGCCGGCAAGCTGCCAACCCTCGTCCTTCGCCAGCTTTGCAAGGTGCTTGCTGCCGTTCAGGCCCTGCTCCTCGCCGGCAACGGCCACGAAGACCAGGGTGGCCGGCCACTTGTGGCCGCTCAAAACGCGGGCACATTCGATGCTCACCGCGACGCCGCTGGCATCGTCATTTGCACCAGGGGAGAAGTCATGGGAGTTCATCACGTCGGAGCGGCGGGAGTCGTAGTGGCCGCTGACCAGGTACATGCGGCCGGCCTGGGCGGGATCGCTGCCGCGCATAACCGCGTAGATATTTGTAATCCTAGTAGGCACTTTTATGCGACTGCGCGGGCTGGGGTCGGCCGGCTCGGTGAAGGTATCGGTCTTCACCTCCAGGCAGCCGTGGCAGGCTTCGGAGATCGCGGTGAACTGCTGTTCGATCCACTTTGCCGCGGCGGTGACGCCGGTATTAGGCGGCAGATCGGTATCCATGCTGGAAAGTGTGTTGCGCGTACGGAAGTCCACCAGCGTGCTGATGGTGTGGCGAATCGGCGCGGCGGAGACCTCGGCGAGCGCGTGGGTGAGGGCGGGATCGGCGGGCGCTGCGGGGATGGGCTGGCCGACGGTTTTTCCCTGAGCGGGGGCGTCCGCTGCACTCACCGGGACGGTCCCGGCTGCGAAGATTGCCGCGCAGGTGAAGACCGCACACGTGAGGGCGCTGGCGGCCCCCCTGCCACGAAAGCAATGCACTCTCTCTCTCCGGTTCACATGCGCATGGTCTCATACCGGGTTGTCAATCACCCCCGGGCACCTTGACGCCCCGAAGGCTTGCCTCTAAAACTAGCCCTAAGCGGATGTCCCTGAGGGGGGATGTTTTTAGAGAGATTCGTAAACGGCCTCGGTTCGATCGGGGCCAGCTCTGTTGAGGCGATGCACGGCTGCGACCGGTTGAAAATAGTTTTCAGGAAAAACAGCGGAGTTGGCACCCTCGGCGCCGCTCACGTCATCACCCATCGTTAAGTAATCGTCCTAGAGCATGGCTATAGGCGTAGACGGGTGAGTGACAGTTCTTGTGGCCTTTCCGCGAAGAAAGGCCACGTAGAGTATGCAATCCGCAGTTCGCGGTAATAGCAAAGATGCTCCAGCCTGGAGGGCAGGAAATGCCAGCATGTCCGGAATGCGAAAACGCGCTCGACATCGACACCGATGACGTAGAAGAAGGTGACGTGGTCTCGTGCGAAGAGTGCGGGACCGAATTCGAAGTCGTCGCCACCGACCCACTGCAACTCTCGCAAGTGGAAGACGCGGGCTATGATGATGAAGACGACGAGCTTCGAGATGAAGAAGAGGAGTAAGGATGCCTGATAGAGCAGACTCCCCACTGCTTTGCCCAACCAAATTCCGCACCGTGCGGCTTTTCTTTACAGAAGGTCCGCGCAAGGCTCGATGGCTCCGGTCGCATCTACGGGGAATCCGCTCCCGGGGCGCACGGCGCATCGCTCGATGTCTGGGCGTGCCTCTTGTTCTGAGCGGGTTGCTTGCCGGGCCCGCGATCTTTGTTGCTTTGCCCACCGCTGCCATCGCGCAGATAACGGAGCGCGTGGTGCAGGGGAAAGTGGAGCTCTCGAGCGGCGGCATGGCGAAGGGCGCCATCGTCTACATCAAAAACGAGAAGACGCTCGAGGTGCGCACCTACATCAGCACCGATGACGGCAGCTACCGCTTCGGGCAGTTGAATCCCGATGCCGATTACACGGTGTGGGCGGAGTACCAGGGCAAGAAGTCGAAGGAGAAGACAATCAGCTCTTTCGACACGAAGAAGGTGTTCAACATCATGCTGAAGGTCGGCTCTTAGTGCCATGAACAGGGATGGGACTGGTTGAGCGGCGCTACGCGCCGATTCGTAACAGGAAGATACAGCGGGTCCTTCACTCCCACCTTCGGTTACGTTCAGGATGACAATGTAAGGGCAAATAAGAAGGCCGCCTCGGGTGAGGCGGCCTTTCCGCTTGCTAGTTAAGTTCGTTACTCGCCGCGCTTCCAGTTCATCAGGTCGCCCAGCGTGGTGGTCGAGCCGGAAGCCGCCGGCGCCTTGTAGGCTTCGACATCGGCGCGGCTGCCCTCTTCGCCTACGGCACGCAGGCTGAGGCCGACCTTCTTCTCTTCCGGGTTCATCTTGATGATCTTGAAGTCGTACTCGTGTCCGGCTTCGAGCTTCACCGGCTGACCCAGCGTATCGGCTGCCTCGGAGACATGGCAGAGGCCCTCGATGCCCTCGGCGATCTCGACGAAGGAGCCGAACTGCGCCGAGCGCAGCACCTTGCCCTTCACCACGTCGCCGACGCGATGCTGATCGAAGAAGGTCTCCCAGACATCGGGCTGGAGCTGCTTGATGCCGAGCGACAGGCGGCGATTTTCCGCCTCCACACCGAGCACCACGGCACGCACCTTCTCACCCTTCTTCAACACCTCGGAGGGATGCTTCACACGCTTGGTCCAGCTCAGGTTCGAGACGTGGACGAGGCCGTCGATGCCGTCTTCGATCTCGATGAAGGCGCCGAAGTCGGTGAGATTGCGCACGCGGCCTTCGACGACTGCGCCGGCCGGGTAGCGCTCCGAGAGATGCTCCCATGGATTCTCGAGCAGTTGCTTCATGCCGAGCGAGATGCGGCGGTCGTTCGGGTTGACGGAGAGCACGACCGTCTCGACCTCGTCGCCAGGCTTGACCAGCTTGGACGGATGCTTCATCCGCTTGGACCAGGTCATTTCAGAGACGTGAACCAGGCCCTCAATACCCTGCTCCAGCTCGACGAAAGCGCCGTAGTCGGTGACGCTGAGAATGCGTCCGCGGACGCGCGCGCCGATCGGATAGCGCTCGACGGCATCGAGCCACGGGTCAGGCGTGAGCTGCTTGAAGCCGAGCGAGACACGCTGCTTGTCTTTGTCGAACTTCAGCACCTTTACCTGGATCTCGTCATTGACATTGACCAGGTCGCGGGGATGGGTGAGCCGGCCCCAGGACATGTCGGTGATGTGCAGCAGGCCATCGATGCCGCCCAGATCGACGAAGGCCCCGTAGTCGGTCAGATTCTTCACCGTGCCGTTCAGGATTGCGCCCTCTTCCAGGTGCTCGAGAGTCGTCGAGCGTCGGGCGTTCTGCTCCTCTTCGAGGATCTCCTTGCGGGAGACAACGACATTGCCGCGCTTCTTGTTCAGCTTGATGACGCGGACGTCGATGGGCTGGCCGATGTAGGCGTCGAGGTTGCGCACGGGGCGAATTTCAAGCTGCGAGCCGGGCAGAAACGCCTTGATGCCGATGTCAACGGTGACGCCCCCCTTGACGCGGCCGACCACGGTGCCGGTGATCGGGATCTTCTCGCTGTAAGCCTTCTCGATGGAGTCCCAGACGCGATGGCGCTGCGCCTTCTCGTAGCTCAGCAGGTAACCGCCCTCTGCCTCCTCGCGCTCCACCACCACGTCGATGACGTCGCCGGGGTGCAGCTTGGACTGGCCGGTGTGGTCGGTCACCTGTTCCAGCGGAATGAGACCCTCGCTCTTGAGCCCGACATCCACCACCACGTGCTTGTCCGTCAGCTTCACCACGGTGCCCTGGACGATGCTGTTTTCATCGCCCTGCGCAATGGCTGCCTCGGCGGCCTGCTCGCGGTCAAAGGACTCCAGTGCCGCGGCAAAATCCTCCATGCTCATGTCTTCGTCTGCCGCTTCGGCAGTGGCGACGGAGGCGCCATGAGACTGAGACGCGGAAGCCTGGTCAGCATCGCCATGCGGATGTTCGGTGTTCCGTTGCTCGGCGTCCTGGTGGTTGTAAGTGGGTTCGGTCGACGGCTGTTCGTGCTCCGTCGCGGCATCAAGCGTTGGGGTTTCCAGTTCGGTGTTCAGGGGTTTGCTCTCGGTTTGTTCGGAATATTGGGCGTCAGCCATAGCAACCAGCTCCGGATTCGTCGGCGGCCCCATCTGCCACCTCGGCGTTCTGGCAACAAGCCCCGCATTGGGGCGTATCGGACAGTCGCCGGCCAGGTGCGCCAAACGGGGGGAAGTCAGGCCCTTGTCGAGCAGCGTGCAAAGCGGTTCCGGAGAGACCGGTGCGCCTCGCTTTCGCTTCGGCTTCCTGACGGTGGCGAACCCAGGGCACTCGCTGCTGCCGCCTGCATCTTTACCGGAGGCGATTCCGCTGGGCCCGCTGGAGTCCGCCAGAAACTGGAGCGGACGCGTTGCAGGTCTCCAGTGAGGGAGTTGCCTTTGGCTTCGGAATGGGCAGGGATCGCAGTGGAAACCACATCTGCGAATCCAGCAGACAAGGCTTCATAACGAGTGTAGCAACCGGCCATAGGGCAGTCAAACAAAGTTGAGCGCGAGCGGAGCTTATGAACGGGGCGTGAATCGGCACGCCGGAGAAGCGGAATCATGCCGCGGGATGACCCGTATACTCGCCACCATGGATCATCTGTGGACGCCGTGGCGATATGCATACGTCACACAAGAGGACACTCGGGAGGCGCGGGCCGGCGTGCCCGCTGCGCTGACGGCGTGGCCGGGAGACCATCATTGCGTCTTCTGCAACCTGATCGCCGCGGCGGATTACGCCATCGAGCACGGCATGGCACCTGAGAAGGCCGACCGCGCGGCAAACATCGTCGTGCGCGGGCGGAGCTGCTACATCTGCCTGAACGCGTACCCGTACACCTCCGGCCACGTGATGATTGTTCCCTATGCGCATGAAGGCTCGCTGGGCGCACTTGCGGCCGAGGCCGCGCAGGAGATGACGACGATGGCACAGCGCACCGCGCGGGCGCTGGAGCGGGCATACTCACCCGATGGCATCAATCTGGGATTGAACCTGGGCAAGGCCGCAGGCGCTGGGGTGGCCGGCCATCTGCACATGCACGTGCTGCCGCGGTGGTTTGGGGATACGAACTTTATGACCGTGACCAGCGAGACGCGTGTGCTGCCGGAGATTCTGGAGCAGAGCTGGCAGCGGCTGCGCGAGGCCTTTGCGGCTGAACCATGAAGCTAGGGCCATGAAGCGAAGTTAGGACCATGAAGCCGCGAATCAAATCCGGGGGCGCTAATTCGCTTCCGGCGGCGGCGGCGCTTCCGCGCGATTCGCCGCGGCCGCCACCAGCTTCTTCAGCTTGCCTTCGATCGCGGCATCGCCGACGTGCTGGTCCTGCAGAACGCCATCGGCATCGATGGTGAACGTGGCGGGAATGGCATGGACACTGAAGCGCTGCGCCAGCGGGCCATCGAAGCCGCCGTCGCGATACTGCTGCCAGGTCATGTTGTTCTTTGCGACGAAGCTCTCCCACTTGGCCTGGTCACTGTCCAGGCTGACGCTGAGGATGACCAGCGGCTGGCCGGCAAACTTTTTCGCAATGCTCTGCATGTGCGGCAGCGCTTCTCGGCAGGGGCCGCACCAGGTGGCCCAGAAGTCGATCAGCAGCACCTTGCCTTCGAGCCCGTCGAGGGAGATCTGCTGCCCGCTGAGCGTGGTGAGGGAGAAGACGGGCGCCATCCGCTGCCGCGCCAGCTCCGGCCGCTTCTCGTAGCGTGCGGCGCGGATGGAATCGAGCGTGCCGGAGGGGAATTTACCGAGGAATTCGTGGAAGCGCGCCCGCGCCGAGTCATCCTGGTGCAGGTTGGCGAGCGCCATTCCATCTTCGAAGAGCGCCTCCGGCTGATTGCCGCCGCTCAGAGCGATGGCCTTCTGCAGCTCGCTGTCGGCCTCTGTCAGGTCGCGCTCCTTGTGATTGGCCATGCCCATGTTCAGCATGGCTACTCCGTGCAGAAGATGCGCATTCGCCTGCTCCTCGGGGGTTTTAGCGAGGGCTTCGAGCTCGATTGCCTCATTGCGGGCGAGCTTCGTGTCGCCAGTCTGGAGGGCCAGCAGCGCTGCGTGACTTGCACAGGCCGAGCAGTGGTTGCCGTCCTGTTTGTCGGCTTTGCGGAAGAGGTCGATCGCGTGCTGCGTGTCGTGACCTTTGCTGGCCTTCAAAGCGTCGGCGTAGGTCTTCTGCGCCTTGGCTTCGGTGGGCGCCTGCGCCGGAAGCAGCGAGGCGGAGACGGCAATGAGAGCAATCGGCAGGAGGTGCAGCGCGGGAATACGCGACATGGTTGTAAGCCCCAGTGAGTGCGAATGAGCCAGGAAAGAGCTTAGTCGAGTAGCTCGCGGCATCGAAAGTGGATTCTTGAGGACGTTCCAAAGCGGAACCGCCCGGCAGGCCTGCGCCGTCTCCATGGGGAAGGCGCATCTCATCCGATGAATTCTGCCAAGGCCAGGAGGAAAGTCGATGAGCGATGAAAAGGAACAGCGCCAGAGCAATAAAACCGAAGTGAAGCCGGAGCAGCCGACGGCCACTCCGGGTGCGGCAACCTCCGTAGAGCACGTTGCGCCCGAGGACCACTACACCTCCGGCGGCCAGCACCAGGAGCAGAAAGAGGCGCTGAAGAAGAGCGTGGAGGAGAAGCAGCCCCAGCCGCCTGCGGGCCAGAATCCCGGGCAGCACAGCACGGGCAGTTTTACCGGGACGACCGGCGGACCGGGCCCGCAGACAACCGGCGGACGATCGCAAAAGAAGCCTTAATGGCGTGGAGATGTTCACGGTCGGGTCTGAGTCCTGATCCACGCGGTCCTGAAGCACGCGGATCGGGACTCGACGGCCAGAGCCGACTCAACTTCTGATTTCTCTGCAGATTTTCTGGAACCCTGCCTTACCTGGCAAGCTGAGCAGGATAAGGAGCGGCAGGTAGAACGCGCGCTAAGCAGGAAAAGCGGGGTCTCTCTCCACTTCGCAGTCTCGTTTCAGCGAGACCGGCTCCGGTTGATGAGGAGATATTTTCAGCCGGTGCGGCGTTCGGTGAGGACCGAATCGAGCAGGCCGTTCAGGTTGCTGGCGCGGGTGCGCAGCGCACTCTCCCCCTGGTTTGCGCTGCGATGCCGCGACTGCAGCGTCATCAGCTCGTCGGCGATGTTGATGGCGGCCAGCACGGCGACCCGCAGCGAGTCTACGGTCGTCCCCTGTGCGGCGACGGCGCGCATCTTCGTGTCGACGAGCGAGGCCAGCCGCTCGATGTACGCGGAGTCCTGCCCGCGCAGGTGGTACGGCTGGTCGTAGATCTCAACGGTGACGCTTTTGGCGGTATCGTTCATCGCAGGCTCGGTATCTCCTCTCGACTAGAGCATTTTCGGTATAGGTGTCGATGGTCCAGCAACGGTTCTCGTGGCTTTTCGTAAAGGAAAAGCCACACCGAGTGAATCTCCGTAGCTCATCGTATTACCGAAAATGCTCTAGGCGGTAAATTCGTCCAGATGCTTCAATAGCCGCTCGACGCGGCCGCGTACGTGGTCCCGCTCCTGTTGTAACTGGCCGATCTCGCTCTCCAGCCGAGTGGATTGCTCGGCGCGGCTTGCCAGTTGCCGTTCCAGCTCGGTGCTGTGACGCTCGAGCTCCTCGACCTTCGCTGTGGCCGCTGCGTGTGCCTCACGCTCGGCCTTCAGCAGCTCCACGGCGCGCAGAACGCGCTCTTCGAGAGCCTGAAAATCGGCTGCTGCCAGGGTTTCCGCGCCCTGATCGGTGATATCCATTGCTGCCGCTGCCATACAACCTCACTGCGTGAGCCGATTGCCTGTTGATTGCCCGGTCTGCTGCAATGAGGTGGCGGTTTTCTTAACGAAAAACCGCGTCTACATTCTTGCTCGCAACCGCACCGACAGGCAATCCGCTCGGGGAAAATGTATCGTTCCTGAGCCGCAGTATATCGCCAATGCAAACGGGCGAAGGCAAATCCGATTCACCCCCTGTGCATATGTGTGCCGTAATTGACAACCTCTTGCCTCGCTGACGGACTATGCCCGCAGCTTGCCGCCGAGCGACTCGAGCGCATTGACGATGCTCGTCGACCACGCATGCAACTCGTCGTCGCGCAGGGTGCGCTCCGGCGACTGGAAGGTCGTGGTGACGAGCATGGAGTAGTGGCCAGCCGGAACGGCTTTGCCCTTTGTATCGCGGAAGATCTCGGCAGGGCGGTACTCCTGCAGCTCGGCGATTTCGAGCGAGGCAAGCGCGGAGCCGACGGCCTCCCAGTGAACCGTGTCTGGGAAGACGAGCGAGAAGTCGCGCCGCACCGGCTGGTAGCGCGAGAGCTCATGCGCAGCGGGCTGGCGCAGCGGAAGGCGGAAGAGGCGATCGAGATAGATTTCGCCGATGAAGACAGGCTGGCGGAGCTTGCGATGGACGCTCTCGTCCGGATCGAGCTCGCCGAAGTAGCCGATGGTCGAGCCATCGACCACGCAGCGGGCGGCGCACGCCGGATTGAGCCAGCGCGGCAGCAGACCGCTCTCCGGCGGGAAGGCGTCGTAGTAGACCGAGCGCGAGGCAAAGCGGGAGGTGATGGCTTCGACCAGCCCCTTGAGGTCGTAGAAGTCGATGGCACGCGCGGAGTGGAGGCCATCGCGAAGCTGCCCGGTAGCGCCGAAGGCAAGCCACTGCGCCTCGTCCACACGGTCCGTCATGCCGGTCCCCGACCCAGTAAATACTGTCCCCATTTCGAAGAGGCGCGCATCGTCGACGTTGCGATTGAGGTTGTGGGCCAGCATGGTGAGCATGCCGGGGACCAGCGACGGCCGCAGCATGCCGGCTTCTTCGCTGAGCGGGTTGTCCATGGCGACAGCGACGCCGGGCTGCGCGGCAAATGTCTCCGCATCGGCGGCGGAGCAGAAGGTGGAGGAGATGGCTTCGTGGTAGCCAGCGGCGAGGAGCAACTCGCGCACCGCGGATTGTTTGGGTGCGTGGGGAAGCTCGATGACCGTGCCGGAGAAGCTGGGCAGCGTGTTGGCGAAGCGGTTGTAGCCGTAGACGCGCGCGACTTCTTCAATGAGGTCGATCTCGCGCTCGAGATCGAGCCGCCAGCTTGGCAAGGTGACGGCGTAGCGGCCTTCGCCGGTGGCAGACAGCGTGCAGCCGAGTGCGCGGAGCACGCCGGTGGCGACTTCGTTGGTGATGCCGGGGCCATCGCTGGTGCGGCCCAGCAGTTGGGCGCAGCGCGCGACAGAAAAGGCGATGGGACGCCGGGACGCGACACGCGCCAGCACTTGCGGGATAACGACGTCGACGAATTCGCCTTCGATGTGGCCGCCGCTTTGAAGAATGAGCTGAGAGACGAGCGCTGACGCGACCGGTGGCGCGTGGAAGTCGGCGCCGCGCTCGAAGCGATGCGATGCGTCGGAGTGGATGGCGTGGCGGCGGCTCATGCGTCGCACGACCGCGGGGTCGAACCATGCCGCCTCGACGAGGATGTTTTTTGTCTCGGGCGTGATCATGGTGTCCCATCCACCCATGACGCCGGCGAGACCAAGGGCCTTCTTCTCGTCGGCAACGACGACATCGTCCGCGTCGAGCACACGATCGACACCATCGAGCGTCTTTAGCCGCTCGCCCGCTCGCGCGCGGCGGACGAGGATGGCGCCTTCGATCTTGTCGAGGTCGAAGGCGTGGGTGGGATGGCCCATGCCGATCAGCACGTAATTGCTGGCATCGACGGCGTTCAGGATGAGCTTCTGGCCGAGGGCGGCGAAGCGCTCCGCTACGATGCCTTGCGATGGGCCGATCATTACGTTGCGCAATATGCGGGCGGTGAAGCGGCCGCAGGCCTCCAGCGCTTCGATGCGAATGCTGTGGCCTGTGCCGGGCTTCGCTGCCGGCAGCGTGGTATCGAGCGGTGCGAGGGTCAGGCCATAGATGGCTGCAGCTTCGCGCGCGACGCCGTAATGGTTCATGGCATCGACGCGGTTGGTGGTGATGTCTGTTTCGAAGAGCGATCCACCAACCGGCGGCGCAACATCGAAGACGCCTTCGACGGCGATGCCGCGGAGGGTGAGGTCGTCGGCGAGTTCGCGGTCGCTTGCGGCAAACGGCGACAGGTAGGAACGGAGCCAGGAGGAAAGCAAATTCATAGCGAGTCGGCAAGTCAGCGAGTCGGCAGGTCAGCCAAAGCTTCGCCGGAGGTGATTATCCTTTCACGGTCTTCAGCAAGCCATTTAGGAGGCGTCCGACCTCTTCGCTTTGCGCCAGAAGCGGTTTGGCAGTACCGGACCGAAGGAAATCTAGATCTTCGGCTAGCTGAATCTGGGTTTGCAATTCGTGAACCGCGCGCCTGCGCAAGAAAAACGACGAAGCCACGATCAGTTGTTCTGCCGTGCCCCTCGGCAATGTTGCTCGGAACCGAGATAGCAGATCGACGCATTTGGCTTGTCATTCCAAACTGTTCTTTCACCGGCATTGCATCTGTCGCCGCGTAGACGCTCCTAGCCAGGGCCATCGCTTTTCGCCAGACAACAAGGTCCCGAAAGTGTCTCGTCCTTGGAGTGCTCCACTCATCTCGCGCGGCCGGCTGACTCGCCGACTTGCTGACTCGCTGACTTGCTGCTTTCATGCGAACTGCTCCAGAAAGCGTACATCCCCGGAGAACAGCAGGCCGATATCGGTGATGCCGTACTTCATCATCGCGATGCGGTCCAGGCCCATGCCGAAGGCGAAGCCGGAGATCTTCTCCGGGTCGTAGGCGGGCTGCTTTTCGCGCACGAATCCGAAGACTGACGGGTCCACCATGCCGCAGCCGAGCAGCTCGATCCAGCCGCTGTGCTTGCATTTGCGGCAGCCTTTGCCGCCGCAGAAGATGCAGGAGATCTGCACGTCTGCACTGGGCTCGGTGAAGGGGAAAAAGGATGGGAAGAAGCGCGTCTTCACGCTCGAGCCGAAGAAGGCCTTCATCGCGTGGTCGAGCGTGCCCTTGAGATCGCCGAAGGTGATGCCCTCGTCCACGCACAGACCTTCGAGCTGGTGAAAGATGGGCGAGTGCGTCGCGTCGGCGGCGTCGTTGCGGTGCACCTTGCCGGGGATGATGAGCCGGATGGGCGGCGGCTGCTGCTCCATGGTGCGGATCTGCACCGGCGAGGTGTGGGTGCGCATGAGCAGGCGGTCGCGCAGCGGCTTGCGCTCCTGTCCGACGACGACGAGGGTGTCCTGCGTATCGCGCGCAGGATGATCGGGCGGGAAGTTGAGCGATTCGAAGTTGTAGTAGTCGGTCTCGACCTCGGGGCCGGTCGCGACCGAGTAGCCGATGGACGCGAAGATGCGTACGGCTTCGTGCCAGACGCGCAGGATGGGGTGCTCGGCGCCGAGTTGCGGGCGCGTGCCGGGCAGCGTGACATCGATGGATGCGCCGGTCGTGACGCGATGCTTGCCGGCGGCGGCATCGGTGAGGAGGGATTCGATGCGCTCCTTAAGCGTGTTAAAACGCTGGCCGAGGGCACGACGGGCGTCCGGCGGAGCGGGTTTGAGCCAGGCGTCGCTCACCGTTTTCAGCCGTCCTTGCTTGCGGCCCAGCCACTCCAGGCGGAAGTGCTCCACGGCATCCGGACCGTCGAGCGAAGCGGCCGAGCGCTCTACGTCAGCAGCCAGTTTGGCGAATGCCTGGTCCAGCGCGGCGTCGTGGTAGCCGCCTAGTTGAGGAATTGGGTCGTCGGGCATGATGAGCGTTCAGGATAAATCAGCGTTTGGTCGCTTCGTCCCTGAGCGGTTGTGGCTGTGATCGAAGGGCGCGTATGCTGGCGCGTGCGACTTTCCGGCCCAACCCAGCCATTTTGAGGAGAGAGACACCATGAACCAACCGTTGACACCGTATCTGACCGTGAGCAATGCCGCCGCGGCCATCGATTTCTACAAAAAAGCTTTCGGCGCCGAAGAGGTGGCGCGGCATGCGGCACCCGACGGCAAGCGCCTGATGCATGTCCACATGAAGGTGATGGGCATGGACCTGATGTTTGCCGATGACTTTCCCGACCACATGGGCGGCCGCAGCCGGACGCCGGAGGCGCTTGGCGGCACGCCCGTGACCTTGCACCTGCACACAGACGATGTGGATACGCTGTGGGCGAATGCCGTGGCGGCGGGCGCAAAGGTGACCATGCCGCTGAAGGATCAGTTCTGGGGCGACCGCTACGGGCAATTCACCGACCCCTTTGGACATTCGTGGTCGGCCGGGCAGACGCTCAAGGAAGTGAGCCCGGAAGAGCTGGCAGCGGGCGCGAAGGCGGCGTTCTGAACACTGCTGGAAACATGAAGGGCGCAGCCGACCGCTGCGCCCTTCTGATTTTGCTGCACAGTAGATAGCTAAGCTGCGATCTGGCCGTGGCCGGCGGCGTGTGCCTGGCGCGAGCGGCGCACCAGCGCCTCGACTCCGAAGGCCACGCCCGTGACCAGCAGGGTAGAGACGAGGTCGTTGCGATAGAAGGGCAGCGCTGAGGCGTAGCAGGTGGTCAGCCCGCCAAGCGTGTGCGGGTACATGCCGGAGCCGACCCAGACGGCATAGTTGCTGACGGCGAAGAAGGATGTGGATGCCAGCAGTGAGCCCGAAACCACGCGGGTGACGTTGGTCCGCTGCTTCAGCAGCAGCGAGCCGAGCACCAGAGCAGCCGCGTACCAGAGCCAGGTGATGAGGTAGTCCTGCGCGTGGAAGGGCATGCGGTAGACGCGGGTAGTGAGAAAGACATCCATGGCCATGAACGGCACGATGGCCCATGCTGCCTGGCGCAGGGGACGGCGGGCGCCGAAGTAGAGCAGCGAGCCGCCGACAGCGGTGAAGTTGAACCAGTGCGTGGACAACACACCCATGCGGCTTATAAGAGCAACCAGGATCAGGACGAACGCGGACATAGAGAACCTCGGTGTTTCTCAGTTTATCGCGAACCGGTCCCCTAGCGACAGAACACAATAAAGTGACAATTCCTAGTCAGTCCTGTGGCCGGTTGCCCATATAGGTCGCTTCGATCTGGCCGTTGGGCGCGACGAAGACGGAACCGGAGAGCGGCTTGCGGTTCTGGCGCGTGCCAAACCAGTCGGTGTAGCCGAAGCGCATGTCGTGGAAGTTCACCTGCTCCAGGTGCAACTTGGCATCGGGCGGCATGTCGGGAGGGCTGCCGGGACCAATGTCTTCGACCAGCGGAAACTGCGACCAGTCGAGATAGATGCGGCCGAGCCAGGAGCGCTTCGCCGCTGCGACAGCGGGCGTCACGGGCGGCTTGTAGATTGCGCCAATGGTCTCGTCGATGTTGACGGTATCGGTATTCGTGCGCACATCGGCAAAGTGGTAGGCGTTGTCCGTCTCGACGATGCCCTGCCAGCGGAACGGTTTGATGGGGTAGGGCTCGGCGGCAACGCGCAGCACGGGACGATCGAAGGAGGTCTGCTCGAGAAGGTGCACCGCGCGCGCGTGCTCCGTGCTCCGGAGTGTATAGAGGAGAGCGACGCCGACCAGCGCGCCGATGGCCCATCCGCGGCCGCGAAATAGCGGACGGCGCTTGGAAATCTCGCGATCCACCAGTCCGAGCATCGCTGGTGCGACGAGGCCGGTGAGCAGCAGGATGAACATGACCGGCTCGAAGATGAAGACGATGTCCCATGAGTACCAGCGTGGGTTCCACGGGGCAAAGGGCCGCAGCCCGTAGTTGTTGGTGTAGTCGAGCAGGAGATGGCTGAGGTCGGCCAGCAGCGCGAAACACCAGAGCAGGAACCATCGCGGGCGAATAGGCGGCTTCTTTCGTCGCAGACGATGGAAGCCCCAGCAGAAAAGCGTGACGACGAGCGCAACCAGCGGTGCGGCCAGAAAAGTGTGGGTGAAGCCGCGATGATGCTCGAAGGCGACGAGCGGGCCGCGGAACCCCCAGAACACATCGAGGTCGGGCGTTTCGGCGGCCAACGTCATGGCCAGCGTGGCGTATGCAGTTTTGCGATTGAAGCCGGCGCGGCCCAGGCATGCGCCGGTCAGGAAATGGGTGACGGGTTCCATGTTTGGCGTTCGAGGGAAGCATACAGCCACGACTCGTGCATCTCTATAATCCGGGACGATGGCTGAGCGACCGACACAGGCGAAGACCGAGGCGCTGCGCGAGAAAATTCGCCACCACGAGAATCTCTACTACGTGATGGATGCGCCGGAGATTGAGGATGCGGAATTCGACGCGCTGATGCGCGAGCTGAAGGAGATTGAGGCGAAGCATCCGGAGTGGGTGACGCCCGACTCGCCCACGCAGCGGGTTGGCGGCAAGCCCAAGGAGGGCTTCGCCAAAGTTGCGCATTCGCGGCCGATGCTCTCGCTGGACAACGTGAACACGCCGGAGGAACTGGCGGACTGGGATCGGCGCGTGCGCGCGCTGGCCGGCGATGCGGAGATCGCGTACGTCACCGAGCTGAAGCTGGATGGGCTTTCGTTGGCCCTGCACTATGTGGCAAACCCCGCTGGCGGCGCGTTGCTGGCGCGCGCCATCACGCGCGGCGACGGCACGATCGGCGAGGATGTGACCAGCAATGTGCGGACGATCCGCTCGGTGCCGCTCTCGATCTCGGCGGAAAAGTTGAAGAAGAGCAGGCTGCCTGTGCCTTTCGAGGTGCGCGGTGAGGTAGTGATGCCGATGACGGCGTTCCTGAAGATGAACCAGGAGCGCGAGGCGCTGGGCCAGGCGCCCGCGGCCAATCCGCGCAATGCCGCGGCGGGAACCATCCGCACCATCGAACCGAATATCGTGGCGCAGCGGCGGCTGGATTTTTACGGCTACTTCGCGCTGCAGCTTGCTGCCGGCGCAGAGGGCGAGAATGCCTTCGCCACGCAGGTGGAGACGCTGGATGCTCTGACCACCGCGGGGTTTCGCGTGAATCCGCATCGCGAGGCGCTGAGGACACTCGATCAGTTGCAGGCCTTCGTCGCGCGCGCGGAGGAGCAGCGTGCATCGCTCGGTTACGAAATAGACGGCGTGGTGATCAAGGTGAACTCGACCGCGCTGCAGAAGCGGCTCGGCTTTACCGGTAAGGCGCCGCGCTGGGCGGTTGCGTATAAATTCACGGCGCGCGGCGGTGTGACGCGGCTTGAAGACATCACCGTACAGGTGGGGCGGACCGGCAAGCTGACGCCGGTCGCCGTGCTGAGCGCGGTGCAGATTGGCGGCATCACGGTGACGCGCGCGACCCTGCACAATGCGGATGAGATCGAGCGGTTGGGAGTGAAGATCGGGGATTTTGTGCGCGTCGAGCGCGGCGGCGACGTGATTCCGAAGATCGTCGAGGTGGTCGAGGATAAAGAGCATCCACGCGGGAATAAGAAATTTCACTTTCCCGCGCATTGTCCGGTCTGCGGCAGCGAGATCGTGCGCACCGAGGGCGAGGCCGATTACCGCTGTGTGAACGTGGACTGCCCGGCGCGGCTGCGCGAGAGCCTGCTGCACTTCGCTTCGCGCGGCGTGATGAACATCGATGGCATGGGCGAGGCCGTGGTGGTGCAGTTGCTGGAACGCGGGCTGGTGCGCTCGATTGCCGACCTCTATACGCTCACCAGCGAGAAGCTGCTGACGCTCGAGCGCATCGGGCAGAAAACAGCCGACTCGCTGCTCGCGGAGATCGAGCAGTCGAAGAAGGCGCCGCTCGATCGTGTGCTCTTCGGCCTGGGAATCCGCTTTGTGGGCGAGCGCACGGCGCAGTTGCTGGCCGACGCCTTCGGCTCGATGGATGCGCTGCTCACGGCGACCCCCGAGGAACTGGAGCGCGTGCAGGAGGTAGGGCCGCGGGTGGCTGCCGCGGTGCATGAATTTTTCGCCGAGCAGCGCAACCGGGAGTTGATTGAGCGGCTGCGCAAGGCGGGACTCAGCTTCACGGCGGAGCGACGCAAGCGCACTGCCAGGCTGGAGGGTTTAACCTTCGTGCTTACCGGCACGCTGCCCACGCTGACGCGCGACGAGGCGAAAGACCGCATCGAAGCATCGGGGGGGCGGGTATCCGGCTCCATCAGCAAGAAGACCAGCTACGTGGTCGCCGGCGAGGAGGCGGGGTCGAAGCTCGACAAGGCCCGCGAGCTGAAGGTGCCGGTGATCGGCGAAACAGAATTACTGGAGATGCTGGGATGAAGAATGCACCGTCGGCGATTTTGAAGATGTTCGGCATTGCGGCCATTGTTGCGATAGCGCCCGCTACATGGGCGCAGAACCTGCCTGCCGGCGTGGGCGGTTATTGGAAGATCACGAGGATGCTCCCGAAAAAGCCGATGGCAACGCCGGACTGCACTGCCAACCCGGCGTTCTTCAGCAAGATGGCGCGGGGCTCGCGCGTGCTGATGAGTGATCGCAACATTGTGTGGGGCGGAGCATCGGCAACCGATCCCGCGGCGCGCGTCAGCACGGTGGATCCGGGGGATTTCTCCGCGCATCATGCGCAGGCCGGCGCAACGCTGCACGATCTTGAACTCGATCGCAGTTCGAAGATCGAGGTGATTCATCTCGGCTCGCCGGGCAATCTGCCCTTCGACACCATCATCGTGAAGGACCCGAGCACGCTTTACTTCGAGCACTGCGGCATCTTTATGGAAGCAGTGCACGACAGCGGCTTTGTGGCGCCGCCGCTGCCGAATGGCCAGCACTAGAGCAGAGCTCTCCATTGCCGGGTCTTGCTTGCGCGAGATGGCTACGGTCGAGATGACGAGCAGGAATGCCGCTCGCCTCCGATCGACATGAACAGAAGATTTATTTGGGCGCGTAGTATCCGGTGCGCGCGTGCACCACGTATCCGCCGCGCAGCGCGGTGAGATAAATGGTGCGGAAGGAGCCGTCGGCGCGGAAGTCGGCCGGTTTATAGGCGAGCGAGTACTGGGAGCGCAGCTCTTCTTCGACGCGGTGGAACTCGTTCGCGATGTCCTCGAGCCGCTGCGGATAGAACGCAGAGCCTCCGGTGGCCAGCGCCATCTTCTTCAGCACCTCGTCACCGCGCTCGCGGCTGGGGCTGGTGTTGGTGCTGATGGTGTAGACGGTGGTCTCCGCGCGCTGGCACATCTTGATCGCGTCATCGAGATAGGCGCGGCTCTGGTTGTCGTCGCCATCCGATACCAGGATGAGCGCCTTGCGCACCTCGGCATTCGCGGGAACGCCCTTCAGCATCTGATCGCGGCACGCCTTGTAGACCGCATCGTAGAGCGCAGTGCCACCGCCCGGCTTCAGCCGATTCAGCCCGGTCTCCAGCAGGTCCGGATTGTTGGTAAAGCCCTGCGTCACATACGACGTCACGTCGAAGCCCATGATGAAGGCGCGATCGGTGCGCGGGCGCAGGATGTCCAGCAGGAACTCGGTGGCGGCCTGCTGCTCGAATTTGAAGCGCGCGCGGATGGAGGTGCTGGCGTCGATGACCAGACCGACGCGCAACGGCTGATTGGTCTGCTGGGTGAAGCTGTAGACCTGCGCGGGCGCGCGCTGATCGTCGAGCAGCGCGAAGTCCTGCTGCTGCAGGTTGTTGATGAAACGGCCGCGGCGGTCGGTGACCGTGAAGGTCAGGTTGACCTCGTTGACATTCTGCTTCAGCGTGTAGGTACCTTGCTCGTCGCCGGGGGTGGCCTGCTCGGGTTCCTGGTTAGCGGCAGATGCCTGCGCGGGAGACGTGGCCCGCTGTACCGCGGGCTGAGGTTCGGACTGAGGTGCGGATTGAGGTGCCGTGGGAGCAGGCGGCTGGGACGCCGGCTTGGGCGTCATTCCGGGGGCGTTGGGCAGGGAGTTGGGCGCGGTCGGTGCAGTGGATTGGGCCGCGGTGGATTGCGCGGCAAGCGGGAAGCAGGAGACGACCAGGCCGGCCAGCAAAAGGCCCTGGACGCAGTCACGTAAGCCGAAGCGGCGCAAGCCCGAAGGGCCCAGGGCAGAAGAGAGGCGAGGACTCATGGAGGCTGCTTTCATTGTATGCGTTCCCTGCCTGCGCGCGCGGTTGCGGGCGCAGGGGTTGGATGAGTGATCAACTCGGCAGTTAATTGTCGGAGAAACAGCTCGAGTTCCTCCGCCATTGGCGCCCGCAGGAGAAGCGGTTCCGCTGTGACCGGATGCGGCAGAGCAAGTTCTGCCGCGTGGAGGAAGTTGCGATCGAGCTTCAGCGTCGGCTCTGCCGGGGCTGTGCCGGGTTCGGCGATTTTGCGGCGCGGTGTGTGCGCGCGGCCGGTTTCCGGCGCGAGATGGATGTGCGCCGGCGCTCCGTAGAGCGTGTCGCCGACAATGGGATGGCCGAGCGATGCCATGTGAACGCGGATCTGGTGGGTGCGGCCGGTTTCGATGCGCACCGAGAGGAGGGTGAAGCGGCCGAAGGGCGATTCGATGCGGCGCAGCACGCGGTAGTGACTGATGGCCGCGCGGCCGTCGTCGCGGCGCGTGGTCATGCGCGTGCGGCGAATGGTGTCGCGGCTGATCGCAGCGTTGACCGTACCGGTGTCAGCAGCTACGGCCCCGTGCACCAGGGCGATGTAGGTCTTCCTCACCTGGCGGCGGGAGAACATCTCGGCCAGCTTGGCGTGCGCCTTATCGTGCTTGGCCACCAGCAGCAGCCCGCTGGTCTGCTTGTCCAGTCGATGCACGATGCCGGGACGCAGCGCGCCACCGTGCGAAGAGAGCTCCTCGAAGTGATGCAGCAGCGCATTCACCAGCGTGCCGCGATTGCGCGCGTCGTCGGTGGAACCGGCGCCGGCGTGCACCATCATGCCGGCCGGTTTGTTTACGACAGCGATGTCGTTGTCTTCATACACGATGTCGAGGGTAATGGCCTCTGGAACTGCACGGAGCGGCCGTGCCTCCGCTTCACCGGTGACGGAGATCTGCTCGCCGCCGCGAAGCTTCATGCTGGCCTTGGACGGCTTGCCATCGACGAGCACCTTGCCTTCCGCCAGCAGCCACTGCACGCGCGCGCGGCTGACCGCGAGCGCTTCGACGAGATATTGATCGACGCGGCGGCCCGCGGCTTCAGAGGGAGCGACGAGCAGGCGCGTCGTGCTTGCGGCATCAGGCATGAGGCACCGCCGGTTGCGAGCCGCGGCTGAGCCAGCACACGCCGCCGAGCAGCACCATTAGCATGGCGACGGCCTGCGCGGGCGTAACGATGTGGAAGAGAGCGGCGGCATCCGCATAACCCCCGGCGAAGGGCGCTAGCAGAAAGCGCAGCATGCCGTCAGCGAAGAGGGCCGTGCCGAGAATCTCCCCGGGCCTGCCACCGTGCAGCATTCTGCCACGCAGCATTATGACCAGCCCGGCTGCGAGCGCGAAGTGCCCAATCGCCGCGTAGATCTGCACCGGATGCACCGCTAGCCCCAACGGCACCCCCGTAGTGCGTGCGGCGAAGCGGCTGGTGTAGGTGACGCTCCATGGCTGAGTGGTGGGGGCGCCGAAGTGCGAGCCCGCGGCAAAGTCTCCGATGTCGAGAATGGCCAGCGCGAGAATTACCGCCGGCGCCGCGGCGTCAAGCGCACGAAGCAGCGGCATGCGGGCGCGCAGCAGATAGAGAACAACGGCAACCGCGGCCAGCAGCACGCCGAAGATGGCTGCACTCCCAGAGGCCAGCGTGCCGGCGGCGAGGATAAGCAGCGGCGCTTCAAGGAATCCGCGCCAGTTGGCAATCACCACGGCGAGCCGCGCTCCGACGACGAGGCACACCACGGCGAGCAGGCCGGAGTTCTGAATCTTCGCCCCGTCCAGGCCGGTGCGGCGCGCGAGACTGGTCCACAACGCGATGCCGCAGAAGGCCGCGACCAGCGCAAGCACGCCATAGGTCGGGATCACGAACGCGCCGAACTGGAGGAAGCGAGGATACATCGCTGGAGGAAAGACCTCGCGGCACCATGCAGGAGATTCGGCGGGAAGAAGGACAAAACCGACCCACGGGGCCGTGCGGTGCGCGCTGGTGAACCCGTCCTAAGACGGTGGGACTCTCCGCAGCTCTTTAGGCATTCCGGACTGGCGGACACTGCACACCGAGCCAATTATTCGAGTCGA
>DASYBK010000054.1:0-44627 GCA_036500805.1 Acidobacteriaceae bacterium
ACGGACCTGGTCGTCGACCGCGATACCGCCTCGCGGCTGGGCGTGCAGATGTCCACCATCGACAACGTGCTCTATGACGCCTTTGGCCAGCGTCAGGTCTCCACCATGTACACCCAGCTCAACCAGTACCACGTGATCCTGGAAGTGCAGCCAAACTTCCAGTTGGATCCGAGTTCGCTCAGCAGCCTCTATGTGGCTTCATCGACCGGCACCGAGGTTCCGCTCAGCACCTTCGTCAAGGTACAGCGCACCACCACGCCGCTCTCCATCGATCACCTGGGTCAATTTCCCGCGAGCACGATCTCGTTCAACATCGCCCCGGGCGCCTCCCTGGGAGATGCCGTGAAAATCATCAATCAGGTTGAAACCGATCTCCACATGCCGCTGACGGTGAACGCCAGCTTCCAGGGCACCGCGAAAGCATTCGAAGCATCGCTCACCAACGAGCCGATTCTCATTCTCGCGGCGCTCATCACCGTATACATCGTGCTGGGCGTGCTCTACGAGAGTTACATTCACCCGGTTACCATTCTCTCCACGCTGCCATCCGCAGGCGTCGGCGCCATCCTCGCCCTGTTGCTCTTCCACATGGATCTCAACGTGATCGGCATCATCGGCATCATCCTGCTGATCGGGATCGTGAAGAAGAACGCCATCATGATGATCGACTTCGCCCTCGAAGCCGAACGGCACGGCGGCAAGAGCTCCGAAGACGCCATCTATGAAGCCTGCCTGCTGCGTTTCCGGCCCATTATGATGACCACCATGGCCGCCCTGCTCGGCGGCCTGCCGCTCGCGCTCGGCACCGGCATGGGATCGGAGCTGCGCAAGCCCCTGGGCATCACCATCGTGGGCGGCCTCATCGTCTCCCAGGCGCTCACCCTCTACACCACGCCGGTGGTCTATCTCTACTTCGATCGATTCGCGCAACGGCTCAGCCGGCGGCGCGCACGCATCTCCGCGCGTCGGACCACCGAGCACACGGTCTCTGCGGACTGAGGAGACTGAAGCGTCCATGCATATCTCCGCCCCATTCATTCACCGCCCGGTAGCCACGTCGCTGCTGAGTGTGGCGCTATTGCTCGGCGGCGCGGTGGGCTATGCGCTGCTTCCGGTGGCCTCGCTGCCGGAGGTGGAGTTTCCCACCATCAATGTGCAGGCGCAGTTGCCTGGCGCCAGCCCGGAGACCGCCGCATCGGCCATCGCGACACCGCTGGAACGTCAGTTCGGCCGCATCGCCGGCGTTACGGAGATGACCTCGTCCAGCACGCTCGGCGGCAGCAATATCACGCTGCAATTCGACCTGAATCGCAACATCGACGGCGCCGCGCGCGACGTGCAGGCCGCCATCAACGCGGCGCGCGCGCAATTGCCCGCCAACCTGCCGCAGAATCCGCGCTTTTACAAATCCAACCCGGCCGATGCACCGATCATGATCCTTGCGCTCACCTCCGACCAGTTGAGCCGGCCGGAGATCTACGACGCTGCCGACTCGGTGCTGCAGCAGAAGATCTCTCAGGTGCCGGGTGTAGGGCAGAGCTTTGTCGGCGGCGGCGCCAGTCCGGCAGTTCGCGTCGAAGCCAATCCGCTGCAGCTCAGCTCCTACGGCATTGGCCTCGAGTCGCTGCGCACTACCCTCGGCGCGGTGAATCAGAACATGGCCACCGGCTACTTCAAAAACGATCGCCGGATCAGCAATATCAACACCAACGATCAGCTCTTCCGCGCCAACCAATATGCGCCGCTCGTCGTTGGCTATAACCCGACGACCGGCGCAGCCGTGCGGCTGGAAGATCTGGCTTCGGTCGTCGACTCGACCTCGAATCTCTACACCTCCGGTCTCGCCAACGGCAAGCCGGCCGTGCTCATCATCATCTTCAAAATCGCCGGCGCCAACGTGATTGACACCGTGGACCGCATCAAGGCAGCGCTGCCCTCGCTCGAGGCCTCCATCTCGCCGCTCATCCACACCAGCATCGTCATGGATCGTACCGTCACCATTCGTGCCGCGGTCCGCGATGTGGAGATCACGCTGCTCATCTCCATCGTGCTGGTGATCATCGTCGTCTTCGTATTTTTGCGCGATATATGGGCCACCATCATTCCCAGCGTCGCCGTCCCGCTCTCCCTGGTAGGCACCTTCGGCGTTATGTACCTGCTGGGCTATACGCTGGACAACCTCTCGCTGATGGCCCTCACCATCTCCACCGGCTTTGTGGTGGACGACGCGATCGTCGTGCTCGAAAACATCACCCGCTATCTCGAGCAGGGCATGACGCCGTTCGATGCAGCGATGAAAGGATCGAAGGAGATCGGCTTCACCGTGCTCTCCATGAGCACATCGCTCATCGCCGTCTTCATCCCCATCTTGTTGATGGGCGGCATCGTCGGCCGCCTCTTCCGCGAGTTCGCGGTCACCCTCTCGGTCGCCATCGCAGTCTCGCTGGTCGTCTCCCTGACCACCACGCCCATGATGTGCGCCAAGTTTCTCAAGCAGCACAATCCCAGCCAGCGTAGCCGCGCCTATCGCCTTGGCGAGCGCTTCTTCAACGGCCTGTTGGCCGGCTACGATCGCGGATTACGCTGGGTGCTGCGCCACCAGAATCTGGTTCTGCTGATTGCCGTCGGCACGCTGGCGCTCAATGTCTATCTCTACGTCATCGTGCCCAAGGGCTTCTTCCCGCAGGAGGACACAGGTCGCCTGGCCGGCTCGGCCCGCGCTTCGCAGGACATCTCCTTCGATGCCATGGACGTGAAGCAGGCTCAGCTCGCTGCCATCGTGCAGAAAGACCCAGGTGTGGATTATGTGCTGGCTTTTGCGGGCAGCGGCGGCGGCGGCGCCACGACCAACGTGGGCCGCATGTTCATCTCGCTCAAGCCGCTGAGCGAGCGCAATGCCAACGCCGACCAGATCATCAACCGGCTGCGGGGCAAGCTCTCCAAGATCCCCGGCATCCAGCTCTTCCTGCAATCTTCGCAAGACATCCGCGTCGGCGGCCGCTCCAGCGATGCGGAGTACCAGTACACTCTGCAGGACTCCAACCTCGACGAGTTGAACGAATGGGCCCCCAAGCTGCTCGATCGGATGAAAACCATGCCGGAGCTGCGCGATGCGTCCACGGACCAGCAGGAGAACGGGCTCGAAGCCAGGCTCGTCGTCGACCGCGATACCGCGTCGCGTCTTGGAGTCTCCATGCAGGACGTCGACAACGTGCTCTACGACGCCTTCGGTCAGCGCGAGGTCTCCACCATGTACACCGGACTCAACCAGTACTACGTCGTGATGGAAGTCGATCCCAAGTACCAGCGCGATCCGGACTCGCTTAAGGACATCTACATCCGCTCGTCAAACGGCACCAACGTGCCGCTCTCCGCCATCTCTCACTTTGAGAGTCGCCGCACCGCGCTCGCGGTAAACCACTCCGGCCAATATCCGTCCATCACCCTCACCTTCAACCTGGCACCCAACGTAGCGCTCGGCCAGGCTGTCACCGCGCTCGATAATGCAAAGCAGCAGATGGGCATGCCCAGCACCGTCCAGGCTGCCTTCTCCGGCACCGCGCAGGCCTTCCAATCCTCGCTGGCTACCGAGCCGATGCTCATCGCATTCGCCCTGGGCACCGTCTACATCGTTCTCGGCATTCTCTACGAGAGCTACGTCCATCCCATCACCATCCTTTCCACCCTGCCGTCGGCTGGTGTGGGCGCCATTCTCGCATTGCTGCTCACCCATACGGAGCTGACCGTCATCGCCTTAATCGGCATCATCCTGCTGATCGGCATTGTGAAGAAGAACGCGATCATGATGATCGACTTCGCGCTCGCTGCCGAACGCGAGGAAGGCAAGTCGCCGGAGGCGGCAATCTACGAAGCCTGCCTGCTGCGCTTTCGTCCCATCATGATGACTACTTGCGCCGCGCTCCTCGGCGGCCTGCCGCTGGCACTCGGCTCCGGCACAGGCTCGGAGTTCCGCCGCCCGCTCGGCATCACCATCGTCGGCGGCCTGATCGTCTCGCAGATGCTCACGCTCTTCACCACTCCAGTGGTGTACCTGGTCTTCGACCGCATCCGCCTCGCCTTCATCCCCGGCCACAAGGACCGCTGGGTCAGCGTCGAGCAACACGGCGATTAAAGCATTTTCGGTAATACCGTGGTCTGCGGAGATGCTCTCGGCGTGGCTTTTCCTTAACGAAAAGCCACAAGAGCAGCCGTTGGACGGTCTACTCGATACCGAAAATGCTTAAGCTGAAATCAATTTCTTCCGCAAAAAAGGCACCGCATTCACCACACGCATCGCGGTCTTGGCGATGCCAAATATCGGATACTTCTTCTCCCCAACCGCCTGTTCCATGGATTTCCGCGAACTCTCAACCGCAGCGAATGCGTATGCACGCATGGAAGTTTCATACTCAGCAATCGCCTCTAGCAGAGGTTTCTCGCCACAATCAGCCTCAATGAGCTTGGCAGCAAGCAATGCTGCATCTTTCAGCGCAATATTCGCTCCTATCCCGCGATAAGGCGTCATGCTGTGAATAGCATCTCCCAGCAATGTGATACCTGACGTCTTCCACGGAGCCATCGGGCGCGACGTGCGCAGCCGGTTCACAGAAATCTCGTTCTCGCTAACCATCTCTACCAGCTTGCGCAGATCTGGATGCCAACGGGCCACCGCTTTTCGCAGCGCTTCTTTGAGTGCGCGTGCGGTCATAGAATCCGGATCGCCTGGCAGGCCAAAATATCCTGGCTCTCCGCCGAGCCCAAGGATCATGTAATCCTCATCGCCCTCCGGAGGCTCGTCCATTCCCAGCAGCTTCAGCGATCGATTGGCCTCTGCTGACCGCTTCCAGATCGCCATAAACAGGCTGCACGCCTCCGGTGGCATCACCATCACTGGCCCATCCAGTAAACGATGCGGGGCAAGCGCCATCACGCCGTCGGTGAGTGGGATCTTGCCGCCAAGCGTCACCACGCCAGTATCGATAGGCTCGGCATCCGGCAAGTATTGCTTGCGAACGCGAGAATTGACGCCGTCGGCTGCAACAACCACATCGGCTTCAGCGCTGCTGCCGTCCTCAAAATGAATCGCAAACCGCCCGTCCGGTAACTCTTCATAGCTCACAAATCGCCTGTTGAAGTGCACCGCATCCTGAATCCCGGCAAGCAGAACATGACGCAGCGTGATGCGGCTGATCGAGCGATGGCGCGCAATCGGATCCGCTACGTCGGCATCCCCGCGGAGACGGAGCAATTCCTCCAGTTGCTCTGTAATCAGAGTGATTCCCTCTGAATAATCGCCTTCCGTCGCATCGAATATCTCCCACAGATGTTCCGGCAGACATTGATGCAGCGCCGTGCTTCCCTGCGGATCAATATGCACGCGATACCCCTGTAACCGCGATGTGGGTGTTTCGTCGCGCTCATACACTGCCACCCGGACGCCGGCTTTCCTCAGCCCTTGCGCGAGCGAGAGTCCGCCAATGCCTCCTCCCACAATCGCTGCCTCGAGTCTCTGCCCGCTCATGCTTTTGCTCCTCTCTTGCGAAGTTGCCGTTTCAGCTTGCTTTTCACCTTGTCTGAAAGGATCCATGACTCTGTGCTCCGTTCGATTTCTCGAATCCTGTCGCCGCCCGCAACCGCTATTCCCGCGAAGATCGACATCAGCATGGCGAGCATCGCCTCTGGCTCTATCTCCGCGCGAAAGGTGCCATCGCCCATGCCCTCCAGCACCATCTGCTCAATCCCTTGCCGCCAATGAAAGTTCATTTGCTCGACCACCGTCTGCACTTCGCGGTCGCGTTTGCCGCGCATAACAAACTCCTGCATCACCAAGAGCATCTTGGGCTCATGTTTGAAGTAATGCCGCCCGTCTGAAAATTCCTGCCGCAGGCGATCGAGCGCCGGGTACCCTGACGGCGCGGGTTTGGGCCCATGAATCGTCACAAATTTCGCTCCAATAAACTGCGCCAGCCCCTCAATCAGCTCCTGCTTGGAAGGGAAGTAATAGTGCAGGGTCGCAATGTTTACCCCCGCCCGCGTAGCCACAGCGCGGGTGCGCAGTCCCTCAAAGCCCACTTCAGCAATCACGTCAAATGCCGTCTGCAATAGGAGCCGCCGCCGCTTGCCCTGCTCGTCCTGCGGCTCCAGCAAAGCACGACACCAATCGGGAATCGGAGGCTCGTCCACGAAGACGATTTAATCAATCAATTGATTAGTTGTCAATCAATTGATTGATTAAATTCCGGGACGGTCCGGCCGTGAAATTACTCTGCGCGCAGAGCCTCGACCGCATTGACCTTGGCGGCGCGGGCCGCGGGGACAGCCGACGCAATCACCGCCGCGGCCAGAATGACCAACGCTGACACAACGAACGAGAGCATTCCGGGCAGACGTACCTCGGCAACGTAGCGGCCGATTCCACGCGCGAAGACGAACCCGAAAATCACCCCTGCAGTAACCCCGATGCCGGCAATTGCCAGGCCTTGACGCAGCACATCCGTGAGGATGTCCCGCGGCTGCGCGCCGAGCGCCATGCGAATACCGAACTCGCGCGTGCGGCCGCTGACGGAAAATGCGAGCACGCCGGCCACTCCCACCACGGAAATCAGAAGCGCTACTGCGGCGAACCCACCGAAGACAATCGCGTTCAGCCGGTCAGGCGTCATCACCTCGGCGCGAATATCCTCGAGCGTGCTGGTCTTTTCCACCGGCTGTTCCGCAGATATCTCATGAATAGTGCGCGTGATGGCCGGAGCGAGTGAGTACGGTTCGCCTCCGCTGACGCGGACAAAGAGGCGTCCCTGCCACCCCTCCTGATCGGTAGGCTGATACACCGTCATTGCCGGCGAGGGGATGATGTTCTCGTCATCCAGATCGGGCACTATGCCGACGATCCGTCGCGGCTCCAGGCTGATCCCGATAAACTTCATGACCCCATCCGTCCACCGCAACTCGCGGTTGAGCGCCTGCTGGCCGGGAAAAAGTGTTTGCGCAAGACTCTGGCTGACAATCACAACGCGCTCGCTGCCGTTCTTGTCCGAGTCTCTGAAGTCGCGCCCTTCGAGAAGGGGCACGCCCAAGGTCTCGAAGTAGCCCGGCGAGACGGAACGGAACTTCGCGCGCCAGTCTTCGAGCCCGTTCTTGCGCACCGCCCCCTGTGCCGCAAACATGAAACTGATATTCAGACCCTGATCGTCGCGCCATGGAACGCTGAAACCTGTCGCGACGCGCGCCACCCCAGGCAGCGCGCTCACACGCCGCTGCACCTCGTGATAAAACTCCTGAACCTGCGTCGGCGTTCGCCCGTACGTCAAGACCGGTAAGTTCACGGCCAGAACGTGCGAGGTGTCAAACGGCGGTCGCGTGTTCTCGAGCGTGTAAAGCGTCCGCATCAGCATCGCTGCTCCGGTCAGAAGCACGAACGAGGCTGCGATCTGCATGACAGCGAAGACGCGCAGCCGCTTGCTGCTGCCCGCCGTGCTGCTGCGTGTTCCACCGCTGATGAGGCTCGCGCTCAACTGCATGCTGTTCGAGGGCAGCCGGGGGATAAACGCCAGGAATACCGCCGCCAACAGCGCTAGCCCAATGCCGAACCACACCAGAGTGAAGTCGAGCGTCAGCCCGTCGGCGCGTACTGAGAATCGTGCCGCATACCGCCCTAGCACAGCCACCATGGGCCAGGCGAGAAGCAGCGCCGCCAGCACTCCACTGCCGCAAAGCACCAGGCTTTCCGCCAGCAGCGCGCGTCGCAGTGCCGCCGTGTTGGCTCCGAGCGCCGCGCGCACGGCGAGCTCCGATTCGCGGCGCACTGTTCGTGCGAGCACCAGATTGGCAACGTTGGAGCAGGCGATTACGAACAGCAGCGCTGAGGCCGCAAACAGCACCCACAGGATGGTGTTGGCGCGCGAGTTGATCTGTTCGTGTATGCGCTTCACATCGATCTGGAAGTGATCCGCGGGCTTATACACCGCAGGATACGCAGCGGTCATCGCGGCGTAGCGCGCACGCAGCTCCGACCGTGCCGCGTCGAGAGTCACTCCCGGCGCAAGCCGCGCGAAGACCTCGGTCATGCGATGCTCGCGGCCCGTAACCATGGTGGCGGACAGATGATGCGGGCTGGTCACGACATTGGCGATGATCTCGGTCGCTACCGGGTACGGCACCGACGGTTCCAGTACTCCCACAATCGTCGCGGTCCGCGCTCCCGCGAAGCTCTCCAGCCGCACTGTCTTGCCAAGCACACCAGGGTCTGCGTGCAGCGACTCCTTCCAGAACCGATATGTCAGCACGATGGCGCCCGCTGCATTGGGGCCGTCGTCCGAGGTCGTCAGCAGCCGTCCCAGCACCGGGCGCAGCCCCATCACTTCGAAGTAGTGGCCGTCCACCACGCCGGCAGGAATCTCGCGTGGCGTGCCCAGTCCAACGACGGTGAAGTCGATTTCAGAAAAGGTGCCAAGCTCCGTGATCGTCTTCAGACCCTTGCTCAGGTCGTTGATTTCTGGAATGGAGAAGGTCTCGTTGTCATCGCCGATGCCGGGAGCGCTTTGCCGCACATAGAGCAGGCGGTCTTCGTCTCGATTGGCCAGCGGACGCAACAGTACGGCACGCACCACACTGAAGATGGCCGCATTGGCCCCAATGCCCAGAGCCAGCGTGAGGGCCACGGTGATCCACAGCGGGCGAACGCGCCACAGGGAGCGCACGGCAACTTTCAGATCGCGAAGAAATGACATGAGGTCGCTTGAACCTTTCCAGGCTTTCCAATTCACCAGTGCCTGTTATCTGGTAGTCGTTCGGGAGGCCGAAAAATCGACAACCATTTTATTTTTATTTCAATTTCAATGCGGATTCGGCTCCAGCAGGAATGGCCGCTCTGGTCCCGGCTGGTCCGCGCGGCGAATCATTGACATTTTACGTTGATATCAACATAATGGAGGTGGTGTCAAGCGACCAGCCAGTTTCTTTCGATACCACTCTGCGCGTTCGCGACTGCTGTCTATGCCTTCACGTGCAGCGGGCGGCACGCGCCCTGGCTCGGCGCTTCGATGAGGCGCTGCGGCCACTGGGTCTGACAAACGGCCAATTTTCACTGATAATGTCGCTGAATCGCCCGGAACCGGCCGGTATGGCCTCCGTTGCCGCGTTGCTTGCCATGGATCGGACGACTCTTACCGCTGCGCTTAAGCCGTTGGAACGCCGTGGACTGGTCAAAGTCGCTACAGATCGTCTTGATCGCCGGAGCCGGCGGTTGAGCCTGACAGCGCAGGGGAAGGCCTTGCTGGCTTCCGCGATGCCGCTCTGGGAACAGACGCATCGCGATGTAGAGTTGTTGCTCAAGGATGGCGATCCGGATCGCCTCCGGAGCAGCCTGCTAGCTCTCTCCTGACCGACGGAAACGGATCCCGCGCAGCGAAGAAATGTCGAATTGAAAATACTGGGCTATGAATACGTAAAATGGGCGGCGCATCCGCGCCGCCCATGGATGTGCAAGCCTGACTACCGCGCGAAAGACTGCTCCAGCAGATGCGCCGAATAGCTAGCCTTCTTCTCCGGGTAATACGCATTCGAGACATACTGCTCGAGCATCCGCTGCGTGTTGAAGAATGACCCGTTCATCGCGATAGTTGTCTGCATCAGCTTTTGCCAGCCCGGCTTGTCCTGGTAGTAAAGGGGCAAGATCTTCGACTCAAGCTTGTCATAGAGGCTCGCCGCCTCATCTTCGGCCCGGTCATGGTCGGCGATCGACCAACCGGTTACGCCTTCGATACAGCCTTCGATCCACCAGCCGTCCAGCACGCTCAGGCTGGGCACGCCGTTCAGCGCCGCCTTCATGCCGCTGGTGCCGGAGGCTTCATACGGCCGCAGAGGATTGTTCAGCCACAGGTCCACGCCGCCGGTGAGCAGTGCGCCCAGCCGCCATTCATAGTCGGCCAGGTAAAGGATGTGCAGGTTGCCTGCTGCCAACTCCTTTGCCTCCTCGAAGATATGCCGGATGATCTGCTTGCCCGGCTCATCTGCCGGATGTGCCTTGCCGGCATAGAGAATCTGCATGCTCCCCGCGTTTTGCGCGATGCGCGCCAGTCGGGCCGGATCGGTAAAGAGCAGGTCGCCGCGCTTGTAGGTGGCAACGCGCCGCGCAAAGCCGATGGTGAAGACATCGTCGCGCAACCGCATGCCCGCGCGCTTTTCGACTTCGGCCAGCAGCAGGCGCTTTCCATCTGCATGCGCAGCCGCGATCGCTTCCTGCGGAATATCGATCGCATAGCGCAGGTGCATGTTGTCCTCGCGCCAGCGCGGCAGATGCTTGTCGAAGGTAGCCTGCATGGCCGGCGCGGTCCAGGTGCCCGCGTGGACGCCATTTGTAATCGCGGCGATGTCGTATTCCGGGAACATCGCCCGGCTCACCTTGCCGTGCTGCATGGCTACGCCGTTCACGAAACGCGAGAGCCGCATCGCTAGGTACGTCATATTCACCATGCCATCGTGGCAGCCGCCGATGCGCTCGATCGTCTGGGTAGGTTCTTCGCCCAGGATGCGATTGCTCTGCTCCATGGAGAAGCGGTCGTGCCCTGCCGGCACCGGGGTATGGGTGGTGAAGACGCAGTGCTGCCGCACTGCATCCAGATCGCGGTCCTGTGCGCTCGAGAGCGCTCCGCCGCTCAGCGTCTTTTCGAGAAGCGCCAGGGTCAGCAGCGCCGCGTGTCCCTCGTTCATGTGGTACACGCTGATCTCGTATCCCAGCGCATCCAGCATGCGCACTCCGCCAATGCCCAGCAGGATCTCCTGGGCCAGGCGATAGTCGGTGTCCCCGCCGTAGAGCCGATCTGTTAACGTGCGGTCGCGCGGATCGTTCTCCTCCAGGTCGGCGTCGAGCAGGTAGATCGGGATCGTATGCCCGGTCACTCCCTCCATGTCATAGCGCCAGGCGCGAAGGTGGACAGGCCGCCCCTCAATGGTCACGACAACCCGCGGCTCTTCTTGAGGCAGCCGCTGCTCCGGATGCCAGGGCTGGGCCTCCTCGCTCTGGATGCCATCCGGGCCAAGGATCTGGCGGAAGTAGCCCTTGCGATGCACCAAGGTCACGGCTGCCAAAGGCAGTCCCATATCCGCCGCGGAGCGCAGCGTGTCGCCGGCCAGCACGCCCAGACCACCGCTGTAGGTGGGGATGCTCGGCTCGATGGCAATCTCCATGGAGAAATAACCCACCATGCCTTCGCTGGCGGCAAGACGTACAGCATTCAGGCTTCCCGGTTTCAACCTCTCATCCATCGAGCAAAAAACTCCCTCCAGGCCTTCTGTTGCAGCGGCGCAATCACGCCGCCAGGTGGCGAAATCACTGATTCGTCATGAGATGCGCAGTGCGTTGCGCATGTCGTATCTTCCCCGAGCGTGCTGGCCTCGTCCTCCGCCGGATTTCGGTGCAGTGCGCGTATTTTAGCAACCGCGCCCCCTTGAAGGAAATCGTTTACGCCTGCGACTTCCGTAGCAAAAGCCGCTGTCAAACGGGGTACGCTGGAGCGCCGGCGCCGGATTCACCACTTCCAGACACCGCGTTTTGCATGACTTGTCTCATCCTTGTCTCGCATTCGGATGCACTGTGGAAATGTGCATACCCAAGGCGTTTTCCATGGCGCCAACGCATCGCGCCAATGCACTGCGCTCTCCGATTCGACCCATATTCCGGCGAAAAGTTACCCCGGCTTCCTGCCGAGCCACTCCAGCGCGTCGCAGGCGTGCGTCAGTCCGTCCTCCCGCCGCAGTTGCTCGCCAACCTCCGCGGCACGTGCGGCAAAGCGTGGATGCCCCAGGATGCGCCGAATCCGCCGGGCGGCGCGCTCGGCCGTGTAGTACTGCCGCCGGATCACGCCGGCAACCCCCAGCCGCCGCATGCGCCGCGCATTGTCCGGCTGATCATGGCTATAGGGCATCACCAGCATCGGCCGCCCCGCCTGCATGGCTTGCGCCGTCGTCCCCACGCCGCCCTGGTGAACGATCAGCGAAGCCCGGGGAAAGAGCTTCGAATAGGGCGCATATCGCGCTACGCAAAGATCTGTCGACTTCGTTGACGGTACGTTTCGGGGTACGTTTCTAGGATCCGTTCCCACCAGCAGGACCGCCCGCACCCCGGCCATCCGCGCCGCCTCTGCGCTCTGCTCGTAGAAGTCGCCGGCGTCCAGGACCGCCGCCGATCCCAGCGTGAAGACCACCGGCGGCTCACCAGCCTCCTCACCCGCCTCGAGGAATCGCTCGATTTCTTCCGGAAGCTCTTGTCTGCCGGCATCTCCGTCGTAAAAGACGAAGCCGGTGATCTCCGTCCCCGGCGGCCAATCCGGCTGCGGCTCGCCCAGCAGAGGCGAGAACATCGCCAGCACCAGGCTGGGAGCATGCTTGGCATCGAAGATGACGTTGGCGCCGTGATCGAGCCCCAGCTCGCCGCGCAGCCGGTAGACCGGCTCGGCCCAGTTGCGCGTCACCCATCGGGCAAAGCGCCGGACGGCATGGCCGCTGGCGGGCACGGCGCTCTGCAGTCGCGCCAGCCGCGGATACGGCGGCAGCACCGGCGCATCATGCGCGGAGAAGAACGAAAGCGGCGCCAGCACATAGCTCGCCCAGCGGATGCCCGTCACCTCCGCCACCACCGGCGCCTGGTAGGTAAGCTCGCCCGCCAGCATCAGGTCCGCACCGCCGCCCGCCCGGACCGCGGCCAGCAACTCCTCATAGCTCTGCCGGATCGCTGGAAAGAGCACCTCGCGCAAGGTGCGCTCCGTGCCCTTGTGGATGTCCATCAGATCGGCGACCTGCTGCGGATCGTCGGGATTCAGCGTGGGCCCGACTTTGGCAAACACCAGCCCCAGAGGCTCGATCTTGGGACGAAAGATCTCCGGCACCGCCAGCACCGGCGTGTGGCCACGCCGCCGCATCTCCAGCGCCACGGCGATCAGCGGGTGCACGTCGCCCAGCGTGCCAAAGGTAGTGAGAACAATCCGCATCCCGAAAGCAGCTTAACGGATGCAACATGACAATGCGTTCGCAGCAGCTTTGCCGCAAAGTCACAAGTCCACTCGCCGCTCTTGAAGTTGTTTAGACGAGAGCAGGCTCCAGCACCTCAGGGCTCTACACCGAGCGGGTCGATTACTACCCACAAGCCGACTTTGCAGAACTAATGGATCGAATCCGCTGGTTTACTTGCCGTGCTCGCTCCATAACGCAGGCCATCCACCAGCAGCGCGACCATTCTTCGCGCATAGACGGGCTCTTCGCCGTGAACTCCCCGGCATAGGTTCCCGACAGCTCGTAGGAGGTCGCCAGCTTCGATGCCTGGACGCACGATTCCGGCTGCAACGGCCGCATCCAGCAAAGTCTTCAGTGCCGGTTGCAGGCGTTTGTTGAAGTAGGCCGGCAGAGCGGTGTAGGCCGGGTCGCCTGAGTGCAGCGCACCCGCAAGCCCTCGCTTGGTAGCGAAGAAGTCCACGTAGCGTTGCATCCAGCGGGCCAATGCCTCAGCTGGCTCGTATTTTCTCGCGATCTCAGAGGCCGCATCCGCGCAAGCATCCACCTGGGTTTGAAAGACGGCCACGATGAGATCCGAGCGTTGCGGGAAATGACGGTATACCGTACCAAGCCCGACGCCCGCCCTCTCCGCGATCTCGCGGACCGGAGCATCGACTCCTGACTTTGCAAAGACCTCCATAGCCGCCTGAAGCAATGAGGTCATCTTGCGCTGGGCGTCGGCACGCATGCGGCGAGGCTTGCCGTCTTCAGCCGCCTGCTCGTCGGTTCGTACTGTAATCCTCTTTTTCATGCACGGGCACTTGCAAGCGGAACAGCGTTCCGATTACTATGTGGAACATGGTTCCGGCTACCTGTAGAGAATATCAGGCTGCCCGCCGCACTTCGTGAAGGAGAACAATATGCAGGACAAACGAGTCGCCCTGGTCACCGGGGCCAATCAAGGAATCGGTCTTCAAATCGCAAAGGATCTTGCGGCACACGGTTTTACTGTGCTGGTGGGGTCGCGCAATCTCGAGCGTGGCGAGGCTGCGGCCAGGACGATCGCCAATACGATCACGGGAGACGCCCGCGCTATCCAGCTCGACGTGACGGATCAGGCTTCGATTGCCGCCGCAGCCGAGCGCATTCGCAAGGAACTTGGCCGGCTCGACGTGCTCGTCAACAATGCGGCCATCTCGAATACGAGTAAGTTGCCCGGCCAGTCCATCGAGGAGTACTCCAGGTTGAACCGCCCGAGCAATGTGTCGCTCGATGAAGTGCGCGCGATTTGGGAGACCAACGTGTTCGGCGTTTTGGCGGTTTATCAGGCAATGCTGCCGCTGCTGCGCGAGGCGCCGGAAGCCCGCATTGTGAACGTGTCGAGCGGCGTCGGTTCGCTGACCAGGAACGCGGACCCGGCCTCCCCATACCGCCAGATCTTCGGACCCGGCTACTCTGCGTCCAAGACAGCTCTGAACGCTATGACGCTCGCCATGGCAATTGAACTGGAGTCGACCGGGATCAAGGTCAACGCCGTCTCCCCGGGCTTCACCAAGACGAACCTCAACAACTATCAGGGCACCGAGACTGTCGAGGAGGGCGCTCGCGAGGCAGTGCGCGTCGCGCTGCTCGGCCCGGACAGCCCGACAGGAACATTCACGCACGCAACACTCGGAACGATCCCGTGGTGATGCAGGTCGCCAAGGCGTGGGACATAGTGAGAACTCAGGAAAATCGCAACCGACATCACGGAACCTCGTGCGACTTCACATTGCTGACGCGAGTAACGAACGCGCTTCCCGTCAGCGAAGATCAGTGAGAAGAAGCGGACTTCCCGATACCAGTCCGAGCTGTTGAGAGCGGAAAATCGCGACTCAACACCTCACACCAATCTCAAACCAGCAGACATTATGGCTGGAAATGGCGAGATAAGAACCCTCAGTCTTCTCTCGCGCCGGCTTCCAGCGCAGGCAGGCCCATCTTGATCATCCCCATGCCTTTGGCCTGTCCCCAGCACCGTGTAGATCACGCCATCGGCAATGCAAGATAGGCGCCCTAGATATAGCCGCCCTAGATATAGCCGCCCGTGACCTCAATGCGTTCCGCATTGATCCAGCGATTGTCCGCAGAGAGCAGCGAGGCAATCATTGGACCGATGTCATCAGGAACACCTGCTCGGCCCAGTGCTGTCCTTTCAGCAACCATTTTGTTCACGACTGGATTGTCACGAACGATGCCGCCGCTGAAATCCGTTTCAGTGGCGCCCGGAGCGACAACGTTGACAGCGATCCTGCGTGGTCCGAGCTCCTTTGCCATATGCCTCGACAACACCTCGAGAGCTCCCTTCATCGAGGCGTAGACCGAACCTCCGGGTGAGGCAATGCGCGTCCGGGCCGTAGAAATATTCACGATCCGCCCTCCGTCGTTGATAAGAGGAAGAAGCTTCTGAGTTAGGAAGAAGACGCCTTTGAAATGGACGTTGTAAATGCTGTCGAGTTCTTCCTCGGTAGCCTTCTCAAACGGCATGTTGTGGTGACTGTTTCCTGCGTTGTTGACCAGAAAGTCGAAGCGCGTGGCTCCAAACCTTACGAGAGCCTCTTTCACGCGATCCACAAAGGCATCGAACGAAGCGGTGTCGCCGGCATCGAGTTGCAACGCAATGGCTTCCGCTCCCGCATCCTTCGCGGCGGCAACAACCGCCTCTGCATTGACACTATGGCTGTGATACGTAAAGATCGAACGCACTCCGCGCTTCGCAAGGCTCTCGACGGTATTGCGGCCAATCCCGCGGCTTCCTCCGGTCACAATCGCGATCTTGCCCGGCTCCAACAGCTTGCTTTGCTCTGACATATCTCTCCTTTTCTCCTGTTGTGCTTTCCGTTAGCTCTAGTGAACCGTCGACAGCAAAGCCCGTGTCTCGGCGATGACGCGCGACGTAAACTTCGGGTCGCGGACAAGCTTGGAGCTGAGCATTGGATAGCCCTTCTCGTCGTAATAGACGCTGGTCTGACCCGATTCATCGATCAGGATTTCGGCGATCACGCGCGCGGCTCGCTTCGGGGTGCTCAAAATCTTCATGAAGGGCATGAGCAGCGGCACGAGCAGCGGAATGATGTATTTGGCCAGAAAGCTCACGAAGGCATTGGCCTCTCCCCGTCCGAGGCCAGTAGTTGGATTGAACCCCGGTTCCACGGCGTTGAAGTACAGCCGTGGAGTCTCGCGGGCGAATACCATGACCGTCGCGAGATTGCACTGCTTGGACGTGGCGTAAGCGTCAAAGCCCGGTTGCGCAGAACCGCCGGGGTTCCACTCGCCGCGCGCGCTCGCCTCCGCTGAGATATAGCGACCACCGCGAAAACCTGCCATCTTGGCGGGCTTGCGCTCGGGGTCTTCTACACCGGAGGCGACAAAGACGACGTTCGCCCCATCGGGGAGATGCGGCATGAGCGCCTCAGTGAGCGTGAACGGTCCGAGGTGGTTTGTCGCGAAGGACATGTCCCACCCCAGCGCGTTTTTGGTGGGGCGCATCTGCATGATGCCCGCGTTGTTGAGCAGGCCCACGATCGGAAGACGGAGCGCGACGATTTCTGCGGCCGCGCGCCGCACATTCGCAATATCGGACAGATCGCACACCACCGACACTGCATGCCGGCCCTTTTGCTCGATAATTTTCTGCATCTTGCCAAGCTTCGCGTGGTCGCGGCCGACAAGGACGACGGTACCGTGCTTGGCCAGCTCGAGTGCCGTGAGGCGACCTATGCCGGAGGTCGGGCCGGTGATGACGTAGGCCCTGCGTCTGGAAGGGTCGTTTGCGAGAGGGGTAGGCGGCATATGAAGCTCCTTCGTTGTCTGTCCAGTCAGTCATTAACAAATCTGAAAATTAGCTAATCATTCGCCATAGTGCGTCAAAGCCCAGTTTGCAGTGCTTCTTCGCATGGGTCGGATCCTGGCTCATAAGATCGATCGTTGCGTCAGCCGTGGCGTTCATGAGTGCAACAACGAAGCCCATCGGCGCTTTCGACATAGGTCCGTTGGCGCGAATTCGTTCCAGCATGCCTGCGATGGCTGCCATCGTCTTATGCGCTGCCGTCCGTGTTTCAGGAGAGAGTTCGCCGGACACGCTCAGCTGTGCCAAAGCACGCCGCTTTTCGGGATTGGACGCTGCCCATTTCGTCCAGTTCTGCCAGACTTGAAAGTACTGCTCACGAAGTGCTGCAGCCGGGCGTAGATTCTTCACCGCAGCAGACGCCATCTCTGTTTTCAACTCGAGGTAGAGCTGATTGAAGAGATCCGTTTTGGTTTCGAAGTAGGTAAACAGCGATCCGTTGGCGACGCCAGCCTCTTTTGCTATGCCTGCCGTCGGGGCGCTCAGGCCATGCCTCACGATGAAGCGCGTCGCGGCATCCAGAATCGCGCTTCTCTTCTCATCGCTCCTCGGCCTGGGCATGAAACTATATTAAAGGTGAACGTCTGGACAGTCAACTACGTCGTTTGGGAGAAGGGCGCAAGAGGAAGGTTTGAGGCCGTTTCGAAACTCGCCGAGCGACTCTTACGTCAGGTAGCTCGCACTCAATTCGGTTTTATTTCTGCTATCGGTCACCACGAGCCTCAGTAACCCAGATGCCGAAGGGCCATCTGGGCGGTCCGCTTCAGTTCTGCCTTCGTCGATCCGTTTGCTGCTTGGATGGATAAGCCGGCGAGAATCGATGACAGGTACCGAGTGTAGTCGTTCACATTGATGTCCTTCGACAACTGTCCGCTTTTTCGAGCTTCGAGAAGGCGCTCCTTCATGGCGACTTCGTTCTGTCTCCGAACCTCCGTCATGAGATCTCTCGCCGGGGCAGCGTCTACGCTGCAGCCCATCGCCCCCGCGAGGGTCATACAGGTCGGCGGATGGCCGGGCGCGGTGAGGAACGCAACCGTATTGTCGAAGAGCGCACGGATAACCTTTTCGAGAGTCGGTTCCTCCAACGCCTCCGCTGCGTATTGCGCCCGAGTGTCCAGATAGCGCTCCACTGCAAGTGAAAACAAGGCGTGCTTGTCACCGAAAGCGGCATAGATGCTTGAGGGATTGAGGCCCATCGCCTGGGTCAGATCGGCCATGGAAGTGCCTTCAAAACCCCGTTCCCAAAAAAGCAGCATCGCTGCCTCAAGCGCTGCATCCTTGTTGAAGCTGATCGGTCGTCCCGTCTTTCCCTTCCCCGTTTTCATAACTTTGCTCGCCATTCTTCAGATTAGAGCCAAGGAATCATGAATCCGATGCGCTCGGCTCTACATCTGTAAGGAGTGTTACAGAAAAGACCGGGAATGGTCAAAGGAGACATCGATGAACGCACTTGAAGGCAAGGTAGCAGTCATCACCGGAGGCAACAGCGGGATCGGCCTGGCTACGGCCATTCGCTTCGTAAAGGAAGGGGCCTATGTTTTCATCACCGGGCGCCGGCAAGCGGAGTTGGATAAGGCGGTATCGCTGATCGGGAAGAATGTAACGGCCGTTCAGGGAGATGTCTCGAAGCTCGAGGATCTTGATCATCTCTACGAAGTAGCGCGAAAGGAAAAGGGACGTGTCGATGTCGTCTTCGCAAATGCCGGCGTTGTAGATCCCGTCTCACTCACAAACTCAACGCCAGAAACGTATGACAAGCACTTCAACCTAAACGCACGCGGGGTGTACTTTACGGTGCAGAAGGCGCTCCCGCTGCTCGCCGACAAAGCATCCATCATCCTTTCTGGGTCGGGCGCATGGCAGATGGGCGTACCGGGTTTCGGCGCGTATTCGGCGACGAAAGCAGCTTTGGTCTCCTTTGTACGGACTTGGACCGCAGAGTTGGCCAGCCGTGGCATTCGAGCGAACGTGATCAGTCCGGGACCGACGGAGACCCCCATGGTTCATGTTGGCGCGCGAGGATCTGACGAGGGTACAAGCGATTACTTCAAGAAGATGATCCCTATGGGACGACTTGGAACAGCGGATGAGATTGCATCGGCAGCGGTGTTCCTTGCTTCCGACGAGAGCAGCTTTATCACTGGAATCGACTTGCCGGTGGATGGTGGCACAGTTTCCCGGTAAGCCAGGCAGCGCCGGGGACGGTGGAGGGGATTACTCCACAGTTATCCCTCAAAGGCGCACCTAACCGAGCCGCCGCTCCGCCTCACTGATCTTTTGATCGTTGATGCTGGCGACGCGGCGGCGCATGCGGCCATCCGGCGCGAACTCCCACAACTCGACGCCATAGGAGCGGAACCATTGTCCCGTGGCGTCATGGCTCTCGTATTCAAAGCGCACGGCGATACGATTTTCGTGGGCAGTCCAAAGCTCTTTGCGCAGCCGATAGTCGAGTTCGCGGGCCCACTTTCGCTCCAGGAACGCCACGATCTCTGCGCGGCCGTGCAGAAACTCATCGCGGTTTCGCCACTCGCTGTCTTCGGTATAGGCCAGCGCCACCTTCTCGGGATCGCGCGTGTTCCACAAATCTTGGGCGGCTTGCACCTTGCGCGCCGCGTTTTCCATGTCAAAGGGTGGAATCAGTGGCTGCTGTGTCATACACGCTCCTTCATCAGGAGAGATGCGCGACGGGCGCGATGGACTTTCTATACTTGAAGAATGCGGACACTCGATCGCTCCCGCCAGTTGCAGCAACGCGCAGAACGTCTCTTACCCGGCGGAGTGAACTCGCCGGTTCGCGCCTTTCGCGCCGTGGGCGACGATCCGCCGTTCCTTGTGCGCGCCGAGGGCGCGTGGCTCTGGGACGCCGACGGCAATCGCTACATCGACTACTTCGGCTCCTGGGGGCCGATGATCCTGGGCCATGCCTTTCCGCCGGTCGTCGAAGCGATCCAGCAGGCCGCAACACGCTCCGCCAGCTTCGGCGCGTCGACCGCGAGCGAGGCCGGTCTGGCCGAGCTCATCACCAAAGCGGTGCCGTCGGTTGAGAAGCTGCGCTTCGTCTCCTCGGGGACTGAAGCGACCATGTCGGCGATACGGCTGGCCCGCGCCTTTACCAAGCGCAAGTACATTGTTAAATTCGAGGGCTGCTATCACGGCCACGCCGATGGGTTGCTGGTAAAGGCCGGCTCAGGGGTCGCGACCTTCGGCATCCCCGGCTCGGCCGGTGTGCCGGAGGAGATCGCGCACTTCACCCTGGCGCTGCCATACAACGACCTCGCAGCGGTGGAGGCGGCATTTGCCGCCCGGCCGCACGAGATCGCCGCCGTCATCCTCGAGCCCGTCGCCGGAAACATGGGCTGCGTACCGCCGGAGCCGGGTTATCTCGAAGCGCTGCGTGAGATCACCAGTCGCCAGGGTGCGTTGCTGATCTTCGACGAGGTGATGACAGGCTTTCGGGTCGCGCATGGCGGCGCGCAGCAGGTCTACCGCATCAGGCCGGACCTGACCTGCCTGGGCAAGGTCATCGGGGGCGGCCTGCCCTGCGGCGCCTTCGGCGGCCGCTCCGAGATCATGGACCTGCTCGCGCCGCTCGGGCCGGTCTATCAGGCAGGCACGTTGAGCGGCAATCCGCTAGCCATGGCGGCAGGCGTTGCCACGCTGGAATATCTGGCGCGGAATCGCGAAGCGGTTTACAGCAACATCGAAGAGGCGAGTCGCCTGGTGGCTGAAGGCATTGCACGAGTACTCGCCGAAGCAGATATCCCGGTGACCACCAATCGCGTGGGCGCGATGTGGACGTGGTTTTTTACAGAGCAGCGCGTCACCAATTTCGCGACAGCGGCGAGCTCGGATACCACGCGCTTCGGCGCCTTTCACCGCGCTATGATGGACGCAGGTGTATGGCTGCCGCCCTCGCAGTTCGAGGCGATCTTCCTCGGCACAGCGCATACGGCAGAGATCATCCAAGCGACGGTCGATGCGGCGCAAAAAGCTGTCACTTCGCTACACGAGGCGCAGCCGGCGCGATGACCGGCTGCGTCCTTTAGAAGGCAGGCTTCTCCCACTCCGAGAAGACGAACTCCTTCAGCTCCTTGCGCTGGCGAGGTGAGAGCTCCGACTTGCGTGGCCCTTCCGGCAACGATTCCGGATCGCCGAGATATCCAACCGCGGTGACCGCGACAGTCTCAAAGTCGTCAGGAATCTTGAACGCTGCCTGCGCCTTCTCATGGTCGAAGCCGGCCATGGAGTGCGAGTGCAGCCCAAGCGCCGTGATCTGCACGGCAAAGTTCGCCATGGCCGCGCCGGTGTCGTGCCAGAAGTGGCGATTGACCTGCCCATTGTGCGCGAAGTGCTTGCGCGCGACCGACAGGATGAGCACTGGAGCGCTCTTCACCCAGTCTTGATTGAAGGGCACCAGCGAGTCGAAGATCTTCTGATAGGTGGCATCGCCGCGCCGCCCGACGAGAAACCGCCATGGCTGCTCGTTATACGACGAAGCGGCCCAGCGCGCAGCTTCGAAGCCTCTCTTCAGGTCTTCCGTCGAGACATCACGGTCCGCATAGGCGCGCGGGCTCCAGCGATGCAGAATGTGTTCGACCATGCCCGCGACTCCGGGGGCATGCTTCAGGGCTTCTATCGATTCTGGCGTGGGCGCCATATGTGTTGCTCTCCTTGCTGGGGTCAAAATGGTTGCGTCGAAATGTCTACGCGTCGGTTGTTGGATTCAGCGAAGGCCGTCAAGGGTGCCGCAATTACTGTGGATGCAGCCCAAGCGCATCGGTGATTGCTGGAATGGGCGCGGCCTTGCCGTTTGTCTTGGTCACCACCGCGAAGCTGCCTTGGTAATCCCATACCGCCCAGCCGATGCCCTGCGCCTCGAGCGCGGTGCGGGTGTCGTGCAGCCACGCGGCGCGCATGCCGGGGTCAGCATAGGGTTGATACACGCCGAACTCGCCGCAGTACACCGGCACATGGTGCAGCGCAGCCCATTTGCCGGCGAAGCTCAGCTCCGAGCGGATGCGCGCCGCATCCCAGCGATCCAGGCCATAGGCGTTGACCCAATGCTGGCCGATGAGCTGCGGCTCCTCGGAGACCGCCTGCGCGATGTTCTCCGGCGTGGATGGATACGGCACATGACGCAGCGGCTGCACCGCGTCCATCGTCCAGGTGGCACCCTGGTGAGTGAAGGGGAAGGGCTCGTAATCATGGAAGGTGTAGATCACGTTCGGGTCGGCGAGCGGTGCAAGCGTGAGCAGGTCAGTGAGACCGGAGTAATGCTGCGCGGTGGCGATGATGGTGTGATGCGGCGCGGCCTGCCGGATGGCGGCGGCGGCTCGCGCCTCCACCGCCGCCCACTGCTGCGCATTGTCGAACTCCGGCTCATTGAGTATTTCGAAGAAGACACGTTCCGGATCTGTCTGCGCGTAATGGCTGGCGAGCGCACTCCATAGCGCGCAGAATTGCGTGACGGCGGCGTCATCGGTGCGCAGCCGGCGCTTGAACTCATCGGAAGGGTGCACGTCCACGATGACGCGCAATCCGTCCTTCAGCATCGTATTCACGGCGCTGTCGAGCTCCGCGACAAAGGCAGCATTGAGGCCATTCGGCGGCGCACCGCGCACAAGCTCATCACCATCGATGCTGAGCCGCACGTGATCGAAGCCCACGGAGTGCATCAGCGCAATGTCATCGGCGGTGGTGTAACTGCGCAAGCGGGCAGGTGAGTAGTCGCGCGCCTGGGCAAACCACATGCTGGCGTTGACACCGCGATGCAGCAGGTGTGCGCGTTCAGCTGCAAGGCTCGCCGGAGGTTGCTGCGCAGCCACCACGCAGGATGAGAGGAGCAGGCTGGCAAGTACGGTCGAGACGATTCGCATAGCGCCTCCTTTGTACATCAGTTCGAAGGACTTCCCGGCAGGCAGCGGCGGAAGGCAGCCGGCACCTCGTACACTGGAGATGCCAACTGACACCTCGCTATCATTAGCTGTCATGCCGCAACCTGTGCAACGCAACACCCGCCAGAAACAAGCGATCCGTAATGCCTTCATCCAGGCGAACCGTCCGCTCTCTCCGGAGGAAGCGCTGGCAGCCGCACAGCGTCATTACGCAACGCTGGGCATCGCGACGGTCTACCGGAATATCAAGTCGCTGCTGGCGGAAGGCTGGCTGGAGCCAGTCTCCCTGGCCGGGCAGGCTACGCGCTACGAGGTCGCGGGCAAGGCGCACCATCATCATTTTCACTGCCGTAAGTGCGGACGCATGTTCGATCTTGGCAACTGCACGGGCACTGTGCTGCCGCGCCCGCCGCGGGGCTTCCGCGTGGCGGGACATGAGCTGCTGCTCTATGGCGATTGCGCGCGCTGCGTGCAGTCCGCATCGGCGGGCAGGCGGAGCAGATAACGATTCTTTGTTATCATTAACAGCGGTAGCCGCACACCTCACGCGGCGCAGCAAGGTTCGTCTCCATGCGCATCGCGATCGTAGTCCATGCACTGCTGGCTGTCTTCGCCTTGGAGGCAGTGGCAATGCTGGCCGCGTGGCTTCTGCGGCGGCGCGAGTATGCACTGAGCGCGTTTCTGCCCTACCTGGTCAGCGTTGCTACCGGCCTGTTGCTGGCGACGGCGCTGCTTCACCTGCTGCCTGAGGCAATTGCCAGCCTGGGCAATACTCCGCGCGTCTGGTACCTGCTGGCCGCAGGCATCCTGGGCCTCTTCTGCGTGGAGCAGATCGTCGCCGCCATCGTTCACACTGGCGACACGGGCGTGGTTCATGTGCACGCTCACGGTCATGCGCATCACTCACTGCGTCCTGCGAATCTGATCGTCGCCAGCAGTCTGCACAGCTTTCTGGACGGCGTCTCTGTGGCTGCCGCCTTTGCCGCCGGTCCGCGCGTGGGATGGATCACCGCGCTCGCGATCAGCTTGCACGAAGTGCCTCATCGCGTCGGCGATTTCGCAGTGCTGCTGCACGCCGGCTACAGGGCAACCAGTGCTCTGCGCATGGCGGTCTTGCCGTCGCTGGGCGCGCTGCTGGGTGTGGCGCTGGTGGCTGCCTTCGGAGCCAGCGGCGGCACAGCAGTTTACTGGCTCCTGCCGATCAGCGCAGCGAGCTTTCTTTACATCGCCTGCGTGAACCTGCTGCCGGAGCTGCGTCACCAGCACAGCCGGCTTGCTATCCTGCTGCAGATGCTCTGCCTCTTCGGCGGCGCCGCGCTGGTGGCGCTGGTTGCCGGGCTGCCCGGCGCCTAGCCCACCTGCCGGGAAGACGAGTGAAGCTACGCCGTGAAGATGCGCCGTTGAGATAGATGCTCTATCGCAGGTCGAGCGTAGTCTTTCCGCCGTGTAGAGGATGTGATTTCCCCTGCCATTCAAAGATGCCGCTAAGACCCGCCGGCAGTGTGATTTCAGCATGGAGACCGCTGCCCGTTACCTCATAATGCGCAACGATCTCGCCCAGCGGGTGAGGATAGCGAATGGTGAGTCTTTTCAGATCACCGAGCTCCGGCGCGATCCTCACGGTACGAAAGCCCGGAGTTCCGGGATGAACGCCGCCGACGATGGTGAGCAGGTCATAGGTCGGGTGCGCGCTCCACGCGTGAGAGTCGGAGCGCGAGTCGCCGGGCATCTCCGGCCAGGTGCTGAAGCCCATCGGCAGCAATTCGCGCCATGGCCCCAATGACGACAGATAGAGATTGCCGAGACCGGCATGTTCCAGCGCGCGTGCCAGATAGAAGCGGAAGTAGTAACTGGCCGGCATCAGGTGCTCGCGATCATCCACGATGCGCCGCAACACATCCTGCTGCTCGGCTTTGGGGATCACGTCATAGAGCACGCCGAGGATGTTCGCATGCTCACTGAAAACGGTGCGGTCCGGAGTGTCGGCCAGCAGCTTCCGCTCCGGCGACCAGCAGTGATCGTAGATTCCTTCGCGTATGTGGTTCAGGCGCGCCTCATACGACGTTGCGATAGTGGGATCGCCGAGTGCGTGCTCAAGCTCTGCCGCGTCACGCAGCGCGCCAGCCAGCTCCAGCGACAGCACGCACGACTCGCCATGTTCGTCGTAGGTTGGAGTCTTCTGGCCCTCCGGTACCCAGTCCACGAAGTTCCAATACGGCGGCTCGTGCAGCAGGCCGTCCGGTTGCAGATAGCCAAAGAACCAGGCCAGCACATCGCGCGTGCCTTGGAGATTTGTGGTGACGATCTGCGGGTCCGGACGATACCAGTAGAGATCATCCAGCATGCCGATCCAGTAGAGCGAGAAAGGCGGAATGATCTGCTCCAGACTGCTGGGGTAACGGCTTTGTGTCAGCCCCGCGGGAATGCGTGAGTTGGCGAAAGCCGTGATCGCCTGCCGCGCCAGCCGATCGTCACCGGAGACGGCGTACGAGATGAGCGCCTGGATGCGCGTATCCCCGATGTACTGCAACTGCTCGTAGTACGGCGTATCCATGTAAGTCTCATGCGCGTCCAGCCGCGCAGTGCGCCAGCCGATCTCCCAGATGCGCTGCAATTCTGCATTGCCTGAATCGAAGATCGCGCGCTGCTCAAATGGATAGGTGCTCTCATGTGCATCCATTCGATCCAGCGCCAGCGCTTGATCGCCGGTCTGGATATCTACCTGCATATAGCGCCAGGTCCGCCACCACAACGGCTCGAAGGTGTGCTGCGCACCACCGTCGGGCAGTATCACGTCGTGGAAACCGATGGCATGCCGTCCCGCGATGTCGTTGCGGTTGCCTTTCTTGAGTTCTGCGTCATACAGCGCTTCCGCGTAGGTGAGCGTGATGCGGGAGCCGCGGCCGCCACTGAATGTCAGCGTTGGATAGGCGGTGGTCAGGGTCTTGCGATCGAGCAGCAGTTGCGTGGTTGTATGCGGTGGAATGCTGAGTGCGCTTTCCGGAAAGCCCGAAGCAGCGGCATCAGCCAGGCCGGCGCGGACAAGGGCTCCGGGGCTCTCGTCTTTGTAAGTCATCTGCGGCAAAGGATCGGGCATCAGACGCCATGGAATATCTGCGACGTCATACTCCGATGCAGCTTCGCCGCCGTGTGGATAGTAGTCCTCCCGCATCGCGGTACGCGCGGGCAGCCAATGCAAGGACGTATCCCCCGGCTGCTGCCACTTCCAGCCGTACATCGCGGCGTCCAGCGTTTCGCCCGGGCTTGCTGCCATGTAGTCGCCGCGGCCGTCGTTGGCCCGCGGTATCACGGTGAGCCCGGGCTCTTCCGCTACGGACCAACTTTCATTCGTATCCGCTGCAGCTTCCTGTATCGTATCGCCCTGCACGAGGAATGCAGTGCGGTCCGACATCTGGGCGACTGCCGAGTAGATGCCGAAGTTCCACACTGTCGCGCTCAGCAGGTTTGTGCCGGCATGGAGCGCCGGGGCAATATCGAAGGTTTCGTAGCGCCAATGCGGCAGGTCGCTGGCAGCAGGACCGGCGCCGATGCGCTGTCCATTGACATAAAAGAGGAACCTGCGGTCTGCGCTGACGTGCACGACATAGTGCCGTGGTGCGACAGGCAGATCGATCGACTTACGGAAATGGAGGACGATGGGCTCGCGCAAAGGCGCCTTAGGATGCGAGATCCAGATTGCTGACCAGTGCTGGCGCGGTTCTTCGGCGTGCATGACCATGCATGTAGCAAGCAAAGCGATAAAGAAGAGATGCGGTATCAAACGTTGCAGCGAATGCTTGCGGACGAGCAAATCGGGACCCCCGTGAGCACGAGATGCGGACCTGCAGAGCAATGAGACCGGGGCCATCCCTCAGCGCAAGGACGCACCACGGATTTGCCGCAGTCCATGATCGCAGAGACGCTCTCGCGCGCGGCGTTCTGTCCATGTATACATGGGAGGCGGTCCTGAGAGAATTTGGATGCGAGCCTTGGGAACCCGCGTCCGCCCTGGAGGTGACATGAACATATTGGGTGTTGATATTGGCGGCACCAACCTGAAATTTCGTACGCAGGAACAAAAAGAAATCATCAAGGTGCCTTCCGGGCCGAAGATGACGCCGGATGTCATGGTGGCAGCGATTCGGGAGCATATGTCGGGTTGGAAGTTCGACCACGTGTCGGTGGGCTTTCCTGGCCCTGTGATCCATGATCGGCCATTGCTGGAGCCGCACAACCTGGGCAAGGGATGGGTGCGCTTCGACTACAAGAAAGCATTCGGAGGCAGGCCGCTGAAGCTGCTCAACGATGCCGCCATGCAGGCACTGGGGAGTTATAAAGGGGGCCGCATGCTCTATCTCGGACTAGGCACCGGACTGGGCTCCGCGATGGTGGTGGATGGATCGGTACAAGCAATGGAACTTGCGCATCTCCCGTGGAAAAAACGGAAGACATACGAGGACTATCTCGGCAAAGCGGGCCTGAAACGGTACGGCCGCAAGTCATGGGAGAAGAATGTAGCGAGAGTTATAGATATGATGTCCAATGCTATGGAAGCTGACTACGTCGTCCTCGGCGGCGGGAACGCGAAGCTCATGAAGAAACTGCCGGACAAGGTCTTTCTCGGATCGAATGACAACGCGTTCAAGGGAGCCTTCATGCTATGGGAAGATGGCGGGAAGTAACTGCTAATCCGATGCAGTTATGGCTGGGGGCCGGTTGCTCAGCTATTTCCCTTTACTGTGGGTTGCTTTCCTCTGCGGAGGACGCCGAAGACAGGCCGGAAGATAACTGCGCTTGCTGGAGCAGGCGATATCCATCCCGCGTTCGAATGTGGTACTTCTGCAATCCTTTACCTGTCAGTTTCACTGTAATGCGTCTCCATCCGCGATTCGGATTCGGAGCCGGATAGTAGGTAAGCGTATAGAGATGCGCCAGGTCCTCACGAATGGAAGCGAATGCTCGAGCTTCATCCTTCCAGCTCTTCGAAAAATAGGCCTTGCCTCCTGTCGCTTTGCTCATGCGTTCAAAGACAGCGGTAGATACCGGTTCCGACTGTGCGACTTGAGTGCTGATCATATAAATAATGGTTCCAGTGGACTGCGCCAGCTCTGCCACATCCTCCGGTGGTACCAGGCTGGCATTGTCGGGCCCATTGGAAAAGACCACGATGACCTTGCGTCCGGTGTAATGCGCAGTATCTTTTACTGTAAGCAGAAGGCAGTTATAAAGAGCGGCATCATCGCCGGCGACAGTGCTGCGGACTCCGCGCAGAACCTGAGTGCGGTCCGACGTGAGTGTGGCGGAGCGCGAAAGATCGCGGCTGTAAGAGTAGAATGCAATCTTATTTGCCTCTTCCAGCGAGCGAACAAAGTCCGCAATAGAGTCCTGTGCGAAGGCAAATCCCCGGTACATATAGTTACTGGTGTCGAAAAGGATGAAGACATTTGCGCCAGTAAGCTGCGGAGCTAAGCCTTGTCCACCGGCTCCGCCAGGACGAAGCGGGGGATCAGGCTGGCCTTCCGCCGTTTTCATCGCAGCTCGTGCCAGAGACATATTGGCGGGCGTCGAATCATCTATCAAGCTGCGTGTAGGGCCATTGCCTTCTTCAAATGTCGCGATCCTCTGCGGGATGCGGTCTTCGCTGACGATGAAATCCTGTGGGTTGAGCCCGCTGATATAGCGGCCCTTTTTATCGGTGACCGCAACATTCAACTGCACCAGATTGACATTCACAAGAATGCGTCCGTTGTCCTGCGCGGTCGCGCGAATGCCAGCGTTGGAGCAGAATCCGAAAGATATCAAGAGGAATAGAAAATATCTGTTTCGCATAGTCCATCTCGACCTTGTGCTTGCTGCCGTTAAAGTTTGTCCTATAACAACTATCGTGAGGCTATATCTTTGTGTGCTGCCGGCAGCGAAGCAATCTTACCTTCTCGAAACTCTTCGCCTGTTTCCTGCATGGCGCGTTGCATAGCTGACCAATCTTCCAGGTCTGTCGCAAAGATATTCGCAACCATGCGGCGAGTCAGCTCAGGAACAAGCTGGTTGAGCATGACTGGCGAGTAGCCCATTTCATCCGCCAGGCGCGCCCAGTAGAGGTTGGTTGAATCCCACGACTCTCCGAATAAGCGGCTATCGTCTCCTCCAGACGCAGGGAACGGCTTTACGTTCAACAGCGCCAATGCATCATTCTGGGCAAGGATCGGATGCGGCGTGCCAAAGTCTTTCGAGATACGCTCGCGGCTCGTCTCCGACGGATGCTGGCGCACCAAACGGTCCAGCTCATGGTTTGCCGGCCCCATGGCTGCTACGTTTTCGTCCGGAAATCTTTCGCGAAACTCGGTAGCAAGATAGAAGTTGTCAGCCGGCAGTAGCTGAGGAGCCATTCCGGTATGCAGCTCCACTTCTGTCTGCTCCAGGCGCTGCGGCATCATGCGTTCTGAAAGAATCGATAACACCTTGCTTCGTATCTGTTCGTCTTGGAGCGATGCTGCCACAAGCTCCTCCCCGGACCGCTGATAGAGAGCGACCGCATGAAGCTCATTTGGGCTTACATTCCACCACCGCGGCAGAGTCGCACTTACCAGGAGGTCCGGTACGACCTCCTTCCAGATCAGCGCCTGAACATTTGCAGGAGCGATGAAATCCTCTTCAGTCATGGCCAGAGCGTAGGGCAGGTCAACTAGCGAGCCGATGAGATAAGCTCCGCCGCCGGCCGGCGTGCCGATTCCAAAGAGCTCCGGAGGCTCCCAAGGGCGATCTGCACCCACAATCGAGAATCCGGAGAAATCGTGGGAACGGACGAAGAGCGGGTTGTTATGGAGAACCTGTGCGCCGGGCGGCTCGTAGTATGCGTAGTTCAAACCAACCAGCGTATCTCTCACGAAAGGAGCAAGCTGGCCCCGAGCGATTTCAAGCTGTGCGCGAGATGCCGGCGTCTTCAGGGTTTTTGTCAGGTCCGTTCGAATCTGCAATTCCGCGTGACGGCTGGTGTAGATTGTCGGCGCCCATTCAATCTTTTCGCTCCGGGTGAAAATCTGCTGCGGCAGCTCAAATCCGTGGAGGTCTTCAGCGAGCGGCACCAGTTTGTCGCCAACCGCCGCGCCGTGTTCCATCTGCTGCATGCCATCGCTCAGAGCAAATAATGTATCGAGAGAAACAAGTCGCTGGTCTTCGAGGACGGAGCGGATTCTATTGGCCACCTCTGCATGAACGCGCCGGCCATCAGCACTCGTCTGGGGCGGTCCCGCCAGCAGATCGACCAGGTCGTCCTGAGACCAGCTACGTCTTCCGCCTGCCACCAGCGAAAGCTCTCCCAGCGAATTGTGGGCTGCATCCAGAAGCTGTGCCGATGAGGAAATTTTTGCGAAGGGCTCGATGGTCTTTTGCCACGACGCATTCAATTGGCTCTTGGGGATCTCGCGCTGGCGGGCCAGTATCTGCCACAAGCCGATGTTCGCCTGAAGTGCTCCTAGCGCGTTGCCGCGAAGAGGCACGTGCGAAATCCCATTGACAGAGTCCGCCACGCCGACAAAAAGAGTGATCGAATCTTCACCCAGATCGGGAAACTCGGAGAAGATCAGATACCACTGGCCGAGCTGAGAGTACCTGTTCGCCAGCATCCGTACGGTCGGTGCCGACAGCTGCCTTTGCGGCGGGCGCACTCTGTCCAACTCGCTTAACGTGAGATAGATCTGCAGCGGCCCTCTATCCGTCGGAAAGCGTGAGGAGGCAACGATTGCCTCAATCAGTTGATCGGGACGATTCCACCGGCGGGAGCGCCTGTTCCAATCGCGGACGACCTTCGCATCCATCCTCTCTTTCGGCAAGTCCTTCCAGACGCTCAGATCGCCTGGAACATGCGGGTCTCCATTCGCGTCCCACTGCAGCCTCGTGAACAAAACCAAGAGCGACGGCGCTTTGCGGAAAGAGGCTCTGGCGGAATGGTCATTTGAGTCTGGCGACCGGAAGGCTTCGTAGAAAGGTCTCAGGCGTGCGCTCTCGGTGAGGTGCGCCTGCTGGGTGGGATTGACGCGGGCAAGCGCGTCAAAGTAGGTCGCCAGCCAGCCGTTATCTTTTGCAAGAAGATGGAGAACGAAGTCCCCTGGCGACGATGGACTCGCTCCTACCAGCTCTTTCCACGCATGTTCAGCAGGCGGTCCTCCGGGCACGAGAACGTGACCGGATCGGATACATATCTGGCTTCCGTAAAAATCCAGAACTCCGCCATAGGGAAGCAGCTTGCTCAATCCTGGCGAGCGTAGGAGCGCCACCCTGGTTTCGTCGTCCATTTTGGCGTAAGCCCAATAGAGACGGCTAAGTGCTCGATCGTGCAGCAGCAAGTCGATTAAATCCTGATCGTGTTTTTCCTTGCCGCTGCCGAGCGCGGTCCAGTCGCTCTCACGCAGCAAGACGGGTACGCGAGAGGTCGGAAATGGATACGTGAAGGGATGATTTTTCTGCAGGGCTTCTTCCAGTTCCGTGAGCGGGAAGCCCGAGTCAATTGTTAGAAAGGCTCTTTCAGCATCGGAGGTCGTCAAAAAGAGATCTTTTTGACCACAACTCTGCCTCAGTCGATAGCCAAGGACTTGCAGCAGGGGGGTGGCGTGTTCGCAGTCGGCAATGTGAATGGAGCCATCAGCGCCAGCCAGGGCCTGAAGCTCTCTCGCCTGATGCATGTAGCGATCGACCAGGATGAGGAACTCAGTGGGCCTTCCGTTGTCGTAGCCTTGGGTGAAGACGTTGCGCGCCAACAATGGCAGCACCTTCTCCGGAGGCACCTTCTGACTGATCGCCGCCATGCGCTCGAACGATCGCAGAGGGCCAGGGATGACGATGGTTTGTTGCGCAGCAACAGGTTGCCCCGGACCGGAAGCGGTTTGGGAGGCTCCCGTTACCGTCCCGCCGAAACAGTTTGTAGCGTTGAGGCAAAGAGCAAGAGAGATGCTCAGGAAGGCGGCGAGCGCACGAAGAGGAGAGTTCATTGCCATTGGCCTCTTCGGAACCTTTGGACTTGCGAAACTTACGCCGAACTGAAACTTCCCGAATCCTGCGGAGTGGCCCACGCGACATCGGAAACCCGCAGTTCGTTACAGAGTGGCTCTTAAGTTGCGCTACATGCTTTGTCTCCCAGTTCCATCGTCCGAAACGATATACCTTTGGCCGCAGCAGTCAAGGGGTTTCATTTGACCGGACAAATGACATTCCCTTGACAATTCCTTAGTGACCAAACGGCATAATGCCGCGAATAATGCGCGGAATCTGGTCCGCTCCGGCGCTACGAAGCTCAGGGCCGGTTGGACAGCACCGCTTTCCCGCTCGATGTTGCAATCGTATAAACCGCATCGGGCAGATGCGGCGGCTGGGCCGCATCGGTGAGCAGAAAGACCCGGCGCGGCCCGCTCCATAGCCTGGCGACAGAGGCGTCGTCATCGAAGATCCCCGGCGCATCGGAAAAAAACGACCCGTACCAGAGATTCGAGCTGCGGCCGTTCAGAATCCGCACCTGCCGGTGTAAATAGAAGCCCAACGTCGAGCCGCTCTCGTACTCACCGTTCAGCACGATCACGTCGTCCGGCCGGAGCTTGGGACGGATCGCATCCGCCAGCGCCGCCGAGGAAAGCACCGGCGCGAACGTGACCAGCGCGATGTGCGCCGCGATGAGGAAAAGAACGCTGCCAGCGGCCAGCGTCCCGATGGCTGCATCCCCGCGGCCGGCACGCCGCAGCAGCAGATGTCCGCCGGTGCTCGCCAGCAGCGCCACCGCCGTGAGCAGCAGCGGCAGACGGAAGAAGGCCATCGCACGGGTGCTCAGGTCGAGGAAGTGCCCGAAGGAAAGCGCATAGTCGCCGGGATTGCTGCTGAGCGCCGCCGCCAGATCGCCCTGCGGAGCGCCTGAATGCAGCGCGAAGAACAGCGCTACCGCGGCGCCGCACGCGCCTGCGGCAAACAGTAACCAAGCCAATATCATGCGCGGCCGCGGGACATGACCGGCGCCAGCATCCTGTGCGAGCGAGCCGCCCGCTAACCAGCCACCGACGAGCAGCGCCAAGGCCGGCATCGCCGGGAGCACGTAGTACTCCTGCCGGGTAGAAAAGCTGAAGAAGACCATCGGCACCGCCGCCCAGCAGAAGAGCAGCAACCGCGCCCGCTCCGTATGGTTGAGCGAAGCCCCGTGCCACCAGCGCCGCAACGGCATGCAGCGCAGCGCCGGGACCAGGAAGGCGCTCCAGGGCAGCATCCATACCAGGAGCAGCCCCCAGAAGAGCGCCAGCGGAACCGTGTCGTAGTCGCGTGGCACCCGCTGGTTCAGATACCGCAGCAGGTGCTCGTTGATGAAGTAGAACCAATAGAAGCCGTGCACATTCCCGGACGTCGGCAGCGCCCCCGGATGTCCCTCGGTCGGGTTCGCCATCCCCGCCGCCGCATGCCAGGGCGCCGCGATCGCAAAAAAGATCAGCGCGCCCAGCACGGGATGCCAGCGCCGCAGGTGCGCAAGGTTTCGCGTCATCGCCAGATATACGGCGACAATCAGCAGCGGGAAGACAAGACCGATCAGCCCCTTGGTCAACACACCGAGCACGCATGCGACCGCGAATCCGGCAGCGTTCGCGCGCGTCGGCTGCGTCAAGGAGCGCCAGAAGCACAGGATCGCGAGCGTGAGCCACAGGCAAACCATCGCATCCGGGATCAGAATCCGGGTGAAGATGAACATCCCGAAGCTGGTCGCGAGTACGAGCGCGGCGTAGAAGCCGGCCAACGGGTCATCGAAGCATCGCCGTCCCAGCGCAAACACAACAAGAAGCAGCGCCAGCGTGTAGAGCGCGAGCGGCAACCGCGCCGACCAGGTGTGCGCGCCGAAGCAGCGGAAGCTTGCCGCCATGCTCCAGTAGAGCAGCGGTGCCTTTTCGAGATAGCGGATGCCGTTCGCATAGAGGGTGATCCAATCGTGGCGCGCCACCATCTCTCGCGCCACTTCCGCATGCACAGAATCGGCGTCATCCAGCAGCGGCGGCCGCACCAGCGTGAAGCTGCCATAGAGCAGCAGCCACAGCGCGATCAGAAAGAGGAGAAGCCGGCGGGGTGGGGAACGCCTCTCGCTGCCTGGCTGCGATATCTGCTCCTGCATCGAGACCGATTGTCGCACCCGCCGCACCGGCTACGCGGCATAGCGCCGTTCTCCTGTCGGCGAGTACCAAGGCCGAATGCTGGTGCAGCTTTTCCGTAAAGAAAAGCCGCATCTCGCGCCACCTAGAGAGGTCACTGCAATAGGAGAAATGCTCTAGAGTAGACGCAGTTCATGGCGAAGGACCTCTTCCAGATCGCGCCGGCAGCCGCATCCGGGCCCGCGACGTCTCTCATCTACGACGACTGGTATCCCGCGCTGCGCAGCGAGCGCCTGCGCGGCACGCGGCTCGCGACGGCAATGCTCCTCGGCATCCCGCTGGTCCTCGGGCGGCGCAGCGACGGCACCATCTTCGCCCTGCGCGATAGCTGCCCGCACCGCGGCATCCCGCTCTCTTGCGGCTGGTTCGATGGCGCCACAGTGACCTGCAAATACCACGGCTGGGCCTTCGAGCCTGCCTCCGGGCAGTGCCGCGAAATCCCCTCGCTCACCCGCGAAGACACGCTCGATCCAAGCCGCATCTACGCCACTGCGTACCCGTGCGTCGAACGCGATGGTTATGCCTGGGTCTACATCCCGGATGCCGGTCGCGGCCGCCTGCGCACCGAGGACCTCCCCGAACCGCCGCTATTGCCACGTTTCAGCGAGCGCTGCCGGTCGGCCCATCTCTCCGCCGATCTGCCCTGCAACGTGGATCATGGCATCATCGGCCTGATGGACCCGGCCCACGGCTCCTTCGTCCATCAGGCGTGGTGGTGGCGTTCCCGTGCCAGCATCCACGAGAAGCACAAGAACTTCGAGCCCATCCCGCAGGGCTTCCGCATGTCCGCGCATGCGCCTTCAGGCAACAGCGCGCCTTATAAATTGCTCGGCGTCTATGGTGAGCCGATCACCACAACGATCGATTTCGTTCTGCCCAACCGGCGCTGGGAGACGATTCGCTGCGGCAAGAAGTGGTTCTCCAGTCTCACCACTGTCACGCCAGTCACGCCGTCCGCCTGCCGCATCGATGTGGTTGCCGCATGGAACGTCTTCTATCACGTGCCGCTGGTCACCCCGATCGCCCGCTTCTTCGGCGCACGTTTCGTGCGCCAGGACCAGCAGACGATGATCGAGCAGGCGCAGGGTCTGCGTCATAATCCGACACTCATGCTGATCGACGACGCAGACAAGCCCGCCAAATGGTATTTCGCGCTGAAGCAGTCGCGGCTCGCCGGAGAGGACAACCATCCCATGGATGGTCCGGTCACGCTGCACTGGCGTAGCTAGAGCATTTTCCGTGAGGTAGCGGACGCCCTCTCGGCGCGGCCTTTCCTCAAGGAAAGGCCGCACAAGCCTCTGCTGGTCGCATTACCCTCACGGGGAAAATGCTCTAGTCAATTGCGCGTTTCGGTAGAAGGACGGCTGGCATCGCTGGCCGTGGTTGTGGGCACGTCCATCAACTGCTTACGGCAGTGTTCCTTCTTCACTGCGAGCGCCGGCTGATGCACGTGGTTCAAAGCGGCGAGCGCCTCACGTTTGTGCCGCAGCATATACGTCCCTGTCTGGCGCACAAACGGATAGCCGCATGCCTCATCGAAAGCCTCTTCGGTGCCGATCATGTTCAGGACGCCCGTCGGATTGACCACCAGCGCATCGGCGATGGCTACACGGATGCCCTGGCTGAAGGTCGCGTCCGTATACGGAGCGATCTCCGCGGCTGCATGGAGCCAGCCAATGCTGCCCTCCGCCACATGTTCGAGCACGATATCGTAGTTAGGCTCCTCCGGGCTGTGCGGATCAATGTCCTTAATAAGACGGCGCACAAACGGCCGGGCGCCCTCCTCGTCGATATGGTGTTGGAAATCGGCCGCGCTCATGTTCCGCAGCTCACTCGACGGAATACTCTGCGGAGACGGCACGCTGTCGGCAAGGGGATTGTTTTGCAGGTAGCTCTGGGCGCGCGCCGAGGCGGGTGCCGCTGCCAGCAGCGCCAGCAGAGCACCGGGCACGAGAGCAGCGGGCACGAGAAGCCGAAAGAGCGTCATATGCAAATCATCGCACTCCGCGGCCGATTCGAGCGAATGAAGCGTGAGGGAAGCCGGAGTCAACAGTAATGAAACCGCTGTGACTACAAAGGACTTCCGGGTACACCTCCGAATTCCCGATTCGGCCTGGAACACCATTCCTCCCATTTGGATGGCTCAGGTAACCGATCGATTCGCCCTTCAGGAATGAGAGTGCCGGATCGGTTTTCATATAAGAAAAAACTGCCCTACGAAGCAGGCTGGGATACAGGTTTGGCCGGGCGGTCCACCCGGATATTCAGTGCCGCTCCCAGCGCCAGGAAGTCGTCGCGGAGGGCCTTTCCCTCGCCAGCGACCCGCGGGGATAGTTCATACCAGATGTTTTGCGCCTGCCACAAATCCAGCGAAAAGGGCAGGGCACGGAGGGCGGTCGCGAGGCTGAGAGCGTGCCGCACCGCCTCCGGATCGGCCGGCGTCCGCTGGAGCTGTTCCATGGCTCCATGCATGCGCTCGTCGGCCAGGTAGCCGAAGGCCGGCTGATCCACGACCACGGCATCCTCCCGCGCCTGCGCCAGCAGCCGCTCCACGGTCGTGACATCGATGGGATCTGCCTCCAGCGCGTGGCGCAACTGCGCGTGGATCGCGAACTGCGCCGCCACACGCAGCGCCGCCGGTCGCGGCAGTCCGCTGCGCGCGAGAAAATGCAGTAGCGATGCATGGCTGGAGTAGAGATCGGTGAGCGTGGTTTCCAGCGATTGCATCGCCGGGTCGAGAATGCTCTTCACGATGCGCCGCTGCTCGTCAGCAAAGAGCGAAGTGAGAGAGAAGCGGCTCTCGCCGAAGTAGTCATCCATCAGGCGAACGACCTCGGTGAGATTGCTTGCGTCTACGGCGTCTTCAATCTCCTTCGCCAGCATGCTCAGGCCTTCCTGCTCGTTGGCATCGACCCGCTTCACCGCCGCCGAGACGTTCTGGTCGCCGAAGTGGAGCAGGCCATAGGCTGCCTCCTCGCAATCCTCCGTCAGCACGGAACAGATGCGTACGCGTCCCAGCCGCAACTGACCCAGCCCGTACGGCAGCGTCTTCTCCCAAAGGTGCCCGATGCTATAGCAGAAGAGGCGGTCGCGCTCGGTCAGCGACGTCTCCCCAGCGCGGGGAAAGACGCAACTGATGGCGTAGTGCGCCGCGACCTGCTCCAGATCGACGACCATTGGCCGGATCGCCTCATCGTAGATGTAACGGCCATCCCGCCATTGCGGATCGTTGCTCTTCGCCTCTGCCAGACGGTCGGTGAATTCCTTTTCGAGAACGCCGCGGGTCTCCGGGAAGAGGGCGGCCGCGAGCTCCAGCACTCGCGCGGCATAGGTGATGATCTGCACCGTCTCAATGCCCGAGATGTCGTCAAAGAACCAGCCGCAACTGGTGTACATCAGCATCGCGTTGCGCTCCAGCTCCATCAGCTCCAGCGCCCGGACGCGCTCCTCTGCCGTGAGCGTGCGGATGCTGTGCCGGGCGAAGAACGCATCAAGGGACGGTTGTGAGCGGTCAAGGATCACCGAGATGTAGTCGTTCCGGGCCGCATCGGCATCGGTGAGCAGCGCAGAGCTCGCATCGCGTACCAGCGGCGTCAGGTAATCGCGCAGCCAGTCCAGCGCCTCGCGCAGCGGCGCCCGCCATTTCTGGTTCCAGCCCGCCTTGCCGCCGTTGCAGCCGCAGTCGGAGCGCCAGCGCTCCACGCCGTGAAAGCAGCTCCATGAGCTGTTCTCGACGATCTCGGCCTCCCGCGTGGGCGGAAACTTCGCCAGAAACTGGCCATAGTTGGTCAGCTTCGCGTCGCCTTCTTCGATCAGTTGCAGCGCATAGGCCAGCGCCATCTCGCCATGCCGATGGTGATGTCCGTAGCTTTCGCCGTCGGTCGCAACGTGGACGATTTGCGCTCCATCGCGCTTGGTGAATCCGCCCATGAGCCTCTCTGCAAAGGCTTCGCCGCTGTTCAGCAGGCCATCAAAGGCAATCGCGCGCGAGACCGGGCCGTTGTAGAAGAAGACCGCGATGGAGTGGCCGGGACTGGTCTGGACCAGGTAGGGCTGGGTCGTATCCACGCTCGCGTCGGGCGTCTCCTTCCAGCCGGCATCTTTTGCCGCGGCGCCTTCCGCGTCTGCTTCGGTAATTGGCGGATCGTCAGCCGCGGCGACTTCAGCTGCGGCGCCGGGCAAAGGCCGTACCCGTGCGCACTGGTGCGGCGCCAGGACGGTGAAGCGGATGCCGTGGCGCGCCAGCAGATCGAGTGACTCCAGATCGACCGCCGTCTCGGCCAGCCACATTCCCTCCGGCTTGCGGCCGTAGCGGCGTTCGAAGTCAGCAATGCCCCACACGATCTGGGTCTCGCGGTCGCGCGTCGAGGCCAGCGGCATGATGATGTGGTTGTAGACCTGCGCCATTGCCGAGCCGTGGCCGCCGAACTGACGCTGGCTCAACCGGTCGGCATTGCGGATCATGGCATCGGTCAGCGGCGCCTTCTCCTGCATCCAGGAGAGCAGCGTCGGGCCGACATTGAAGCTCATCCGCGCGTAGTTGTTGGTGATCCGCAGGATGCGGTTCTTGCCGTCCACAACGCGGGCCGCGCCGTTCGGCGCATAGCATTCGGCCGTAATGCGCTCATTCCAATCGTGATAGGGCGCAGCCGAGTCCTGCGTCTCGACCGCCTCGAGCCAGGGGTTCTCGCGGGGTGGCTGGTAGAAGTGTCCGTGAACGCAGACAAAGCGGTGAGCGGGAGAGACGGACATGCTGGAACAGTCTAGCTGCCCGAGGGCCTGCTCTGCATATGGTGCGAAAGTTCGCGGTGCTTAGCGATTCGCTGGCAGCGATGCATGTATGGGAGAAGCTTCGTCCTCGGCGAGGCCGGTCGGCAGTCCATCGATACTGCGCGCGTTCTTGAGCCGCCAGTACTCTTGAAGTCCAGTCTCACCCTTCTGCTCCGCCCAGCGCTGCAACGTCGCGCGCTCGCCCATATAGTCGAACAAGGGGACGCCATAGCCGCATGAGGTCTGCACCAGGTCGATATCGATGCGCACAATCTGCCGCGCTCCGAGCGGCTCCTCGTTGTTGAAGACGGAAGCCACCAGCGAGGCGTATTCGCCGCTTGTGCGCGGAATGCTCATGCCGCGGCCGTACAGCCGCAGGATCGATGGCGGCTCCTCGAAAGCGCAGAACATCAGAGTGATGCGGCCATCGACGCGGAGGTGCGCAGCGGTCTCGCTGCCGCTGCCGGTCAGATCGAGATAGAGTACTGTGCGCTCGTCCAGCACGCGCAGCGCGTCGGTGGGTCGCGGCGAGATATTCACGCGGCTGGTTGCGGTCGCCGAAGCGGTGAAAAAGATCCGCTGCCGCGCGATGAAATCGCGGTGCGCCGGCGTCATGGTGGGGAATTGCTTGCCCATGCTCTCAGCTTACGCGAGGAGAATGGCTACTCCGGCGGCGGCGAAGCGCTGCCGGCGAGGTCGCAGGCGCGCCACAGATACCAGCTTGCGACTGAGCGCCAGGGCTGCCACTTCTTCGCGCGGCGCAGCATCGCGTCGGGCTTGGGTAATACAGCTGGCGTGATCGGCTTGGATTTCGGAGGACGCCCGAAGGTCAGCAGAAAGCCCTTGCGCACACCGTAGTCGCTCACCGGGAAGACATCCGGGCGGCCGAGGCGGAAGATCAGCAGCATCTCCACTGTCCAGACGCCGATGCCGCGCACTTCGGTCAGCCGTTCGACGACCTCCGCATCCGACATGCGGCGGATACGCGAGAGTGTGGGCACAGTGCCATCGAGCGTCTTTGCGGCAAGATCGCGCAGCGCCTTCATCTTGTTTGCCGAGAGGCCGCAGCCGCGCAGCATCTCTTCCGGCGCGGCCAGAATGTGGTCCGGCTGGGGATGGATGTCTCCAAACGCATGGAGCAGGCGGCTCAAAATTGCAAATGCGGCCTTGCCGTGGATCTGCTGGTAGATGATCGATTCCACTAGCGCTTCAAAAGGCGAGTGCTGACTCTTCAGCCGCATGGTGAACGGACCGGCGCGGCGAATCAACTCGCCAAGCTTCGCATCGGCTGCGCTCAGTGCGGCGATTGCTTCTTCAGGGTCGTAGGAGACAGAGCGGCGGCCATCGTTCATGACGGGCTTGAGTGTATCGAAGACAGTCACGCCGATCAGGAAAGCAATCATCCAGGCCAGCGCGCAGAAGGAATCAGCGGAGATAATCCCGACGATTTATCGGAGAAAAATAGCGCTTCTGTGCGCGCTGAACGCATCGATAAGTTAGCAATATCACAAGGGCGAATGCGGCCCATTATGGTCGAGACAAGAAATGCTGTTATAGTCCTGCTTTGCCTCCTCAATGGTCTTTTCGATATACGACTAGAGCGGTCGCAAAATTGTGGATTGCAGTGACCTCTTAACCCCTCTCGCTGACGTAAGGGAAACAGGAACGGATCGATGCCGCAGATTTTTGACCGCAGCTCAAACGCGCTGGCGCGTATGAGCCTGATCCTGACGGGACTGATCGTGATTGCGTTGGGAGTAACGCTGGACCAGCTACAGCGCTCTCCATGGGTAACCCGGCAAGGGCAGCGTGCGGATCAACCAGTACCCTTCAGCCACAAGCACCACGTACAAGGTCTGGGCATTCAGTGTCAGTACTGCCACACCAGCGTGGAGCGGTCGAGCTATGCCGGCATTCCCCCTACCAAGACCTGCATGAACTGCCACGCGCAGATATGGACCAATGCCTCGCTGCTCGAGCCGGTGCGCCAGAGCTGGGCAACGGGCGAATCGATCCGCTGGATTCGCGTGCACGATCTGCCCGATTACGTGTACTTCAATCACTCCATCCACGTGAACAAGGGCATCGGGTGCTCCAGCTGCCATGGCCGCGTCGACCTGATGCCGATCATGTACCAGGAGAACTCGTTGCAGATGGAGTGGTGTCTGAACTGTCACCGCAATCCCGCGAAGAACCTGAGGCCGGCGGGCGAGGTCTACAACATGGCGTGGGCGGGTCCTTCGAAGGACAAGCCGGTGTGGTGCGGGACCGGCGGCGACAAGACCGGGACGCCGACGGCGGAGACGGTGAGCTGCACGACCGTGAATCCGGAGCAGGTAGGAGCACGCACCGCCTCGCTCGACATGCTGCCGCCAACCGATCAACCGGAGACCCACATGCTGGATGTGACAGCGCATCCGAACGGCGCTCGAGGACCGACTGGCGCGGACGACGTGAACTACAGCAAGTTCACCGACCAGGAGGCGCTGGGGCTATTCCTGCTGAAGCAATACCACATTCGCGACCCGCATGAGCTGAGCTCGTGCGAGACCTGCCACCGCTAGGGCGAATGCCGCGAGCGGCGATGACGATGGGAACTGAGAGCGAAGCCGAAAAGATGGACACACAGGACGGAATGGTGGCGAAGGACGCAGGGCTGACGGTGCTCGAACCAATGCAGACCGAAGCAAAGCAGGGCATGACGCTGGAAGCTGCGCGCGCTGAGCTGGCTGGCGGCACGGGATGGCAGGGGCTGGACAAGGTGGCGACGCAGCCCGGCTTCGACCGCCGCATGGAGCAGGAGTTTCCCGCGCATGCCGGGGAGTGGGTGGACCCCGTCTCGCGCCGCGGCTTCATGAAGCTGATGGGCGCCTCCATGGCGATGGCCGGTCTGGCCGGCTGTACCAAGCAGCCCGACGAGCCGATCTATCCCTACGTCAAGGCGCCGGAGGACCTGATCCTCGGCAAGCCGAACTACTTCGCAACCGTCTTCCCGTTTTCGACTGGCGGGCTTCCTCTGCTGATCAAGAGCGACGCCTACCGGCCGATCAAAGTAGACGGCAATCCTGAGCACCCGATGAGCATGGGCGGCTCCGATCCGCTAAGCCAGGGTTCGCTGCTGGGGCTCTACGATCCCGATCGCTCCCAGCACGTGCTTTATCAGTTGGAAACGAGTTCGTTCCAAAACTTTCAGGCTGCTCTGGTCCACGACCTGGCAAACATGCCGGGCGGCCAGGGTCTGTACATCCTGAGCTCGACGATCACTTCGCCTACTCTCGCCGCGCAGTGGAAGGACGCGCAGAAGAAGCTGCCGCAGGCGAAGCTGATCCAGTACGACCCGGTCAATCGCGACTCCGCACGCCGCGCTTCCAAGGCTGCCTTTGGCGACTTCTACGATGCGCAGTACATGCTGGACCAGGCGGACGTCATCCTATCGCTGGACGCCGATTTCCTCTCCGGCATCACGCATCCCGGCTTCGTCAAGCTGTCGCGGGAATATGCCAAGCGCCGCAAGCTGATGGATCCGTCGATCGAGATGAACCGGCTGTATGCGGTCGAGAGCATGCCGACCACAACCGGCTTCAAGGCCGATCATCGGATGAAGGTGAAGGCGAGCCTGGTGGAAGCGGTCGCAGTTGCCATCAGCGGGGGACCAACGCCGGCTACTCCGGCGCCAAGCTGGACCGCCGAGCAGCAGGCATTCATCGCGGCGGTTGCGGCCGATCTGAAGGCCAACGCTGGCAAATGCGTGGTCATCCCGGGTGAGCAGCAATCCGCGAATGTGCACATGGCTGCGATTGCCCTGAACCAGGCGCTCGGCAACGTCGGCAAGACGGTGATCTACACGGAGACGGTACAGCCGCTGCCTTCGATCCAGGGCGACGACCTGAAGTCGCTGGTTGCCGACATCAATGCCGGCAAGGTGCAGTGGCTGCTGATGCTCGATGCCAACCCGGTCTACACCGCGCCGGTCGATCTCAAGTTTGCCGAGGCGCTCGAAAAGGTGCCGAAGAGCGCCGTCCTGGGCAGCCATGTCGACGAGACCGCGCAGATCGCCACCTGGCACATCAACAGCGCCCATTACCTGGAGTCATGGTCGGACGCGCGGGCGTATGACGGCACCCTTTCCATCGTCCAGCCGATGATCGATCCGCTGTATGGCGGCAAGTCGGCCCACGATGTCATGCAGACGCTGCTCGACGATCCGGCGCGTTCCAGCTATGACGTGGTGCGGGACAAATGGGGGCAGCAACTCGCCGGCAAGGGTGAATTCGATTCGGCATGGCGCAAGGTGCTGCACGACGGATTCCTGGCCGGCACTCCCTTCCCGGCGAAGACGCTTTCGCCCGGCGCCATGGCGCGCATGCCTCAGCCAGCGCCTTCCGAGGATTCGATTGAGGTTGTCTTCCGCGCTGATCCGTCGATCTATGACGGCCGCTATGCGAACAACGGCTGGCTGCAGGAGTTGCCCAAGCCCATCGTGAACAATTGCTGGGACAACGCCGTGATCATGAGCGGTCCCACCAAGGTGAAGCTGGGTCTGGAAGAGAACGACGTCCTCGAGATCACGCTCAACGGCCGCAAGGTTCTCGCGCCGGTGGTCGCGGTGCCTGGTCATCCCGACAATGCTTTCACGCTCCACCTCGGCTATGGCCGCCAGCACGCCGGGCGCGTCGGTTCCGGGATGGGCTTCAATGCCTACGCCCTGCGCACTTCCGATGCGCCGCTCTTCGCATCTGGAGCGACCTTCAGGAAGACGGGCGATGTCTGGGGCATTGCGGTGACGAAGAGCCACTACAGCGATGACCGCGGCGCGAGCGCACTGGCCGGCTCAGCGGTAAGCGGCGATGTGCGCTCGCATTCGCTGGAAGGCGATGAAGCGATCACGCGCGGCATCGTGCGTTCGGCGACGCTGGAAGAGTTTCGCAAGGAGCCTGACTTCGCGCATGAGAAGGGCGTTTACCCGGAAGATCCGAAGCGAGACGAAAGCCTGTTTGCGAACTATCCGTATCCCAAGAACGCCTGGGGTTTGGTGGTCGATCAGAACTCCTGCGTGGGCTGCAATGCCTGCGTCATTAGTTGTTACGCAGAGAACAACATTCCTGTAGTCGGTAAGCACAACACCAAGACCGGCCGCGACATGCAGTGGCTCCGCATCGATACGTACTTTGAAGGCGATCTGCAGTCTCCCCGTGCTCACTTCCAACCCATGCTCTGCCAACACTGCGAGAACGCGCCGTGCGAGCAGGTATGCCCTGTAGCCGCAACCGTGCATTCGCCCGAAGGGCTGAATCTGATGGTCTACAACCGTTGCGTCGGCACCCGCTACTGCTCGAACAACTGCCCGTACAAGGTGCGGCGCTTCAACTTCCTGCTCTTCTCCGATTATGAGACGGAGAGCCTGAAGCTCATGCGCAACCCGGATGTGACCGTACGCAGCCGCGGCGTGATGGAGAAGTGCACTTACTGTGTGCAGCGCATTGCGGCGGCGAAGATCGAAGCGGACAAAGAAAACCGAGAGATCCGCGACGGCGAGATCGTTACCGCGTGCCAGCAGGCCTGCCCGACGAACGCAATTACGTTCGGCAACATCAACGACAAGAACAGCCGCGTGTCGAAGATCAAGAACCAGTCACGGAACTACAGCGTGCTCGCTGATCTGAATACGCGTCCACGGACCACCTACATCGCAGAGGTCTTTAACCCGAACGAGGCATTGGCTGGCGCACCGGTGGAGCACGCGCCCGAGCACAGCTAGCGAGATACAGAAGACATGGCGACCAGAGATCTATCGACAAACGACCCGATGCTGGATCCGATCACCGGCGAGGTGATGGTCATTGCACCGGGTCACTCCTTCAAATCGGTCACGGAGAAGGTTTCGCGGATCGTACTGACCGCGCATACCCCCGTCGGCTGGTT
>DASYBK010000055.1:0-28440 GCA_036500805.1 Acidobacteriaceae bacterium
GAGACTGTCGCGCAGCTTTCTGGATGATTCCGTACCCATGCAGGTCTTCGTCCGCAAGGGCGAGGAGAATGTGCAGCGTTGCGGCGGAAAGTGGCGGGTTCTTCGAGTCATTCATTGTAGTCGGAATCCGACTATATCGAATTCCGACTAGGCGCGTCAAATATCGCCAACCTTGAACATGCAGGCTTTATGCCCTCCGATTCTCCACGGCGTATGAGAAGGGACGGTGGCCGTTCTCTGCGACAGACTCAGCATCTAGCACATTCAGTAAGTCTTAGATTCTAAACACCGCAGAGAACGTCGCGAGTTTGGACCAGAAGAGTCGCGGCGTGGCAGGGCCGTTCCGGTATATGCGGGGCAGCCCTGATAGTGGCCTATCGTTTATCGGGACCTAAGGGAGGCAGTAGCCGAGTAATGCCCTCCCAGTCGACGTCTCGCCACTTCGACTAGACACCTTGTCAGTCATCTTCTCTCGCGAGCGGCGCTTCATCGACTAGGACGTGTCTCCTAAGACTCCTAGCAGAATGTTCTTGGAAGCCGGTGCGCTACACCGCACGAGGCGGTCCGAACCAGGTGGTCAGCGCGTCGGCGAGTCCCTGGTGGGCTACATCTCCTACCCAGGCCACGTATCCGTCGGGGCGAATCAAGACCGCAGTGGGAGCTGTGACCGCCCCGATCGCCGGAAGCTCCCACGTACCACCGTATTTGGCGTCGATCAGTTTGGCGTCGATCAAGGGAACGCGGTCTGCCCATGGAGTGATGTCGAAGCCGCCGGGCTCACCAAGGTTGAGCAACAGGGGCCGGCCGTCGTGCAGCAGAGTGAAGACCCGCAGCGGGCCGTTGGTGGTGTCCAAGTCGAGATCGGGCATGCGGCGCCCGAGCAGCGGGTGCCTCTCGCCGAGGTCGTAATGAATGCCCAGCCCCGACATCTCCGCGGCCAACTGTCTCCGAGCCTCGTCCAGTCTGAGGAGCTCGGAGATGGTATCGCTCAAGGCCTTCGTGCGGTCGTCTGGTCGGCGAAGCGCGACTTGCGCCATCGTGGTACGGAGCACACGCGCAGCGACCGGGTGGCGCTCGGCGTGGTAAGTATCCAGCAGGATTTCCGGCGATATTCGCTTGATCATCTGGGCCAGCTTCCATCCCAGGTTCGCCGCATCCTGCACGCCGATATTGAGACCTTGTCCGCCGATGGGGGGATGCACGTGCGCGGCGTCGCCGGCCAGCAGCACCCGTCTGTCGCGATATGAAGCCGCCTGGCGAGTCATGTCGGTGAATCTGGAGATCCAGATAGGACTATGGATTCCGAAGTCTGTCCCGTAAACGGAGATGAGCGCCTCGCGGACATCGTCCAGCGTCGGTTCGCCGGCGGTCTTGAGTTGCGGTTCAGTTAGCACGGCCGCCATCGCTCTGCCATCCTCCAACTTGCCGATCGCATGGGTGCCGGTGGCGTCCTCGCGAAAGCCCCACGCTGGCTCCTCGGTCACATGGACTTCGGCAATCAGCCAGCTCGTTGTAGGATCCCATCCGGGGAACTCGATGCCCGCTGCTTTACGGATCACACTGCGTCCTCCGTCGCAGCCGACAAGATACTCCGCTCGGAGCGAGCCGCCGTCGGACACCTCAACGTCGACGCTGGTATCGTCCTGTGCGAAGCCTGTCACTTCACATCCGCGATAGATCGGCACACGCAGTTCGTCGACCCAGCCGGCAAGGATGCGCTCGATGTGCTTCTGCCGCAGTGCGAGCAGGTAGTTGTGCCGGGTGGGAAAGTCGCTGATGTCCAAAGGGATCCTCTGGAAACTCACCGCCGGATGCACCTGTCCCTGCGAGAGGAACCGGTCGGCGATCCCGCGCTGATCGAAGACCTCAATGGTGCGTGAATGCAAACCGCCGGCGCGCGATCCGATAAGGTCCTGGCAGGTGCGCCGCTCGACTATGGCAACGTCGACGCCCGCCAACGCCAGCTCGCCTGCCAACATCAGACCTGTCGGACCACCTCCGGCAATCACTACCGCATGCTCACTCATCCTGCCTCCCAATTCTCTACCTCCCAATTCCGTAGGCTCTTTGCTTCAGCGGACGATGATGCGGCATGAGCCGGGTCTTGCCGCAAGCCCCTGGGCGCGCAATAATCTAGAAGTGGGGGAGAAGAAAAATACTCTCCCGTCGTTTTCCGCGGCGGACGGACCATCCCGTTGCGGAGAGGTGCTCGCAACTGATGCTGATCTAAAGGTTCGCGGAATCAGCGCATAGGACTTCCTGGCTTGCAGCTAACGAAACATCGTCGCGCATTTTCCTGAACGTTATCGCTTGGCAAATGATGTGCCGGAAATTTGCGCTCGCAGATGTTCGCGGTGGAGAGCCGGGCGTGATTTGTCCTAGTGCAGCTTCGGGCTACGCAACGGAGTTGGTTAACGTACCGATACCGTCGATGCTGATACGGATCATATCTCCATGCGCGAGCATGAACTCATCATCCGGCACGATGCCGGTGCCAGTCATGAGGTAAACGCCTGTAGGAAAAGTGTTCTCGAGGAAGAGATACCTGGCCAGATCCTGAGGCTCACGTTTAAGCATCCCGAGCGTGGTTTGACCTTGGAACGCAATCAAGCCTTTCCTGTCGATCGATATGGAAATGGTCGCCGTCTTTGGCAGTTCTTGATCGGCGAGCAGAATGCATGGTCCAAGTGCGCATGAGCCCTCGTAGATCTTGGCTTGCGGGAGGTAGAGCGGGTTTTCGCCCTCGATGTCCCGTGAGCTCATATCATTGCCGATCGTATAGCCAGCGATCTCGCCGTGTGGATTCAACAGCAGCGTCAGTTCGGGCTCGGGTACAGACCATTTCGCGTCAGAGCGGATGCGCACGGACGCGCCGGGCCCGACAACGCGGCGTGCGGTGGCCTTAAAGAACAACTCCGGGCGTTCAGCGGAGTAGACACGGTCATAGAACGTTCCACCACCTGCGTCCTTGGACTCTTCCATACGGGCGCTACGGCTTCGATAATAGGTCACTCCCGCCGCCCACACCTCCTGACTACCAATCGGTGGCAGCATATCTTTCAATTCAGGCTTATCGTCTGTCGGAACACCAGAAGCCTGGCGTACTCGGGCGGCCAGGTCAGAACTTGAAACCAGATCATCCCATGAGGAGACGTCGAGCTTGTACCATGTTTGGTCGTGTCCGGTCGCAAAAATACCCTTGTTCGTGTTGTAAAGCTTCATTCAGGTCTCCCCTCGCGCTGTGTCAGACAATCTGTTTGGCTTGACGCAGAACGACCGGCATGGGCAGGGAGTCTCAGCGGCTGCTTGATCCCGAGTTCCTTGTCCCGACTGCACATGGCGGCTTGCGAGGCGCGGACGAGATATAAATCGCGCTGTGTCGGCAGCATCTCGGCAGTAATAGGGAGGGCGTCCTCGGGCCCGCGCGCGTGCGTGGAAGTAGGAGAGGAGAGCAGTGGAGCGGCCTCACATACCTGGGCCATAGATAGAATGCTTTGCTCAGCCATGATGGAGCTCTTTGATAGCCGACGAAGCTGGGACTCGTGGCAAACAAAACACCAGCAGCGCCGAGGCGAGCAGCGAAAGCGACATCAGCAGATAACCGGCAGCTTGTGTGCCGGTTATCACATGCAAAAGACCCACAAGATAGCTGCCGGCAAAACCACCGAGCGCGCCGCAACTGTTTACCATCGCAAAGACCTCACCAGCAACCTCCCGGGGCACACGCTCTGGAATGATCGCGAAGAATGGCCCATAAGGAGCGTACATGCAGCCGCCCGCGATGACCAGACAACCGAAAGCGAGTGCAAAGCTGTGTCGAGCGGAAAGAAAAGAACCAAGCATCGCGAGACCAGCCAGCAGCAGAAACGGCCACACCATTTCCTCACGTCGCTGCATCCGATCCGAAGCTCTTCCGACTACGATCATTAGGAACACTGCGAAAAGATAGGGGACAGCCGATAACAACCCGGTGCTGCCCATCGTCAAGGCGGCGCCCATGCGCACAATGGTCGGCAACCACAATACGAAGCCGTAAACGCCCAGGCTCCAGCAGAAGTACTGCAACGAGAGCTGCAACACATCCGGTCGAAAGATCATCGTTCTAAGCCGCGCAACACTGTTGTCTGGCAGAGGCATGGTGGCTTGTTGCGCGATGATTTCTGCCTCGAGTTTCCCGGCTTTGAGAGGTTCCATCCAGCGGGCCTGCGAAGGCTTGTCGCGCACGATGGTAATCCAAAAAAATGCCCATAGAACGGCGGGAACGCCCTCAATGATAAAAGTCCATTGCCAGCCGAAATACTCGATAAGAAAACCGGTGATGGCGGACATCCCCAGCACCGTCACCGGATTGCCCAGGATAAGGATCGTATTCGCGCGTGAGCGCTCCGCCCGGGGAAACCATTGCGTCAGCAGGAGCAGCATAGCTGGGAAAATAATGCTCTCCGCAACCCCCAGCAGCAGGCGATCAACAGCGAGCCATACGAAGCTGCGGATGACGCCCGTGAGCGCCGCCAATGTTCCCCAAAAGATCAGGGCAGCGAAAACGAGGCGCGTAGCGCTGAGCTTGCGCGCGACCAGCATCCCCGGTATTTGGAACGCGAAGTAGCCTAGAAAGAACAAAGCGCCCAGCAGCGCTGACTGCCCTTCGGTAATGTGAAGAGTTCGTGCCATCCCTGCTGCCGCCCCAAAAGCGTAGTTAGCACGATCAACATAGGCAAGGGCGTAAGTGATAAAGAATATGGGTAGGAGCAGCGTGCGTCGCATCGAGTTTTCTCCCGCTCCTATCGCTGGATTGCGGCCAGGGCCGATTCTGCCGTTGCAGGTCCTCTTGCTGCGCGATTGTCGGTTCTGCATATGACGTTTGTCATGAGTGCAGAGCCGCTACCCCCATCTGACTATGACTCCAGCAAACGTTACGGGAATGCCGACCTCTCCGCTGTGCGCTGATGCTACAAAGGCAAGAGCAGATAAAGGCAGACAAACCCGCAAAAAACGGGCTACTCCATTTGGCCTGATACCTTTGCCTTTGTCTGTATTCGTCTGAAATTTTCGCTGTTGTCTGATTCCTATGCCACCCCTGCTCAATGCGCAGAAGATCACCAAGGCCTTCGGCCCACGCCCGCTCTTCCGTGAGCTCTCCTTCACCGTGGACGAAGGTTCTCGTATCGGCCTTATCGGCCCCAATGGAGCAGGTAAATCGACACTGCTCAAGCTACTCGCCGGCGAAGAAACACCCGACGCCGGCGAGCTCGCAGTCCGCAAACGTACCCGCGTCCGCTACGTATCACAGATCTCCGACTTCGCTGCCGGCCAGACCGTGTGGTCAGCCATGGAGGATGCCGTCTGCATAGCCCAGGTACCTGCCGCGGAGTGGGACAGGCGAATCCGCGAGACGCTCGGCCGAGCCGGATTCCTCGATTTCACAGCGCAGGCCGTTTCGCTCTCCGGCGGCTGGCGCAAACGCCTGGCCATCGCGCAGGCGCTCGCCTCCGCGCCGGATGTCCTTCTGCTCGACGAGCCAACGAACCATCTCGACCTCGCAGGGATCGAGTGGCTGGAAGGCATGCTCAACGGCGCGTCCTTTGCTTCGGTGACCATCAGCCACGATCGCTACTTCCTCGAATCGGTTGCGCTCGAGATCGCGGAGATCAATCCCGTCTATCCGGATGGCATCCTGCGCACGCGCGGCAACTACAGCCGCTTTCTCGAAGACAAGGAAGCCTTCCTAGAAGCGCAGCAGCGTCGTCAGGAGGCACTCGAAAACCGTGTTCGCACCGAGATCGATTGGCTCCGCCGCGGCCCCAAAGCCCGTGCCACCAAAGCCAAGGCGCGCATCGACAAGGCGAATGCGCTCATCGGCGAGCTTGCCGAAGTCACCGCACGCAACCGCACCGCGACTACCGATATCGAGTTCACGGAAAGCGGCCGCGAGAGCAAGCGCCTCGTCACCCTCGACCATCTTGGCTATGAGATCGCCGGCCGCATGCTCTTCCGCAATCTCACATTCCCGCTCACCGCCGGCACCCGCGTCGGCCTCGTTGGCCCAAACGGCAGCGGCAAAACCACCATCCTGCGCCTGTTACGCGGCGAACTCTCGCCGACTGCGGGCACAATCGAGCGTGCGAACGCGCTGCGCATCGTCTACTTCGATCAGAACCGTCAACTCGACCCCTCGCTGACCCTGCGCCGCGCGCTCGCACCGGACAGCGATTCCGTTGTCTACCAGGACCGCGTCATCCACGTCGCCTCGTGGGCCTCGCGCTTTCTCTTTACCGGCGAACAGCTCAACCAGCCAGTCGCAAACCTCTCGGGCGGCGAGCGGGCACGCGTGCTCATCGCCAAGCTGATGCTCGAGCCAGCGGACCTACTCCTGCTCGATGAGCCCACCAACGATCTCGATATTCCGACGCTCGAAATCCTCGAAGAGAGCCTGCTCGAGTTTCGCGGGGCACTGGTGCTGGTCACGCATGACCGCTATCTGCTCGATCGCGTCTCGACCGTCGTGCTCGGCTTGGATGGCGCCGGCAACTCCGGTCAGTTCGCCGACTATCTGCAATGGGAGGCATGGCGTGACGAGCTTCAGCAGGAGCGTGACATGGGGCGGTCCGTCACAGTTATGCAAGTGGCGGGCAGCACGCCGCCTACGCGCAAGAAGCTCTCGTACCTTGAAGCCCGCGAGTACGAAAGCATCGAGGCCCGCATCGCAGAGGCTGAAGCAACGCTGCAGCGCGCACAGACAGCCGTCGATGATCCGGCCATCGCCAGCGATGCCGCGCAACTACAGCGTGCGCTGAATGAGCTGGCGAGCGCACAGGCCGCAACCGATGCGATCTACGCGCGATGGGCCGAGCTCGAAGCCAAGCTGACCTGACGTCTACTTGGCAGCACTTTCCATAGCCTTGCGCCACGCGGCGGCGTTTGCGCTCCCTGTGGGCTCCATCTCCAGCAGGAGCGCGTCCGCCTCGTCCGCTGCTCCGGCGCCGCCGTGCGCTGCCACAGGCGGATCGCTCGGGTTGTGCGGATTCTCAGCCGAGTTGTCGTAGCCGACCATCCAGTGGATCACCGAACCTCGCGGAAGCACTACCGGCCGCCGATATGGATACACCTCCACCCAATCGACATCCCACTTGGGAATAGAGAGCAGCCACACCTGCTTGCCGCCCGGCGTTGTCGCATAAGCTTCGAAGGTGCGCGCCAGAAAGTGTGCGCGCGGATAGATCGCCGTTATGGACGCCGGCTGCGGCAATGTGTAACTGTCAGTGAGCGTTGTGAGGGAAGCACCCGCCGGTATCTCGATCGGATCGCGATGCTGAAGCCGCAGCACCGATGCGCGTCCGGCGCCCGATGCCGGCTTCGCCTCATAGTAGAGCCCTATCTGAAACTGTACTGCCAGCTTCTTCCCGGTCGTCTTCAGGTGCGTCGTCAACAGCAGGTCGCTGCCCGGTTTCACCATCCAGCTCTCGCCACGCCGCGGCCTCAGCACCTGCGATCCCGGCGACCAGAAGATCAATCCCGCTGCTCCGGGCGCGGCACCTTCCGGCGGCTCCATCCCGGCAATTCCCTGCTTCCAGCCGTCGGTGTGCTGCAGCTTGCCGCTCTCATCGAAAGAGAGCAGAACACTCCGCACCGCCTGGGGCTCGCTCGGGCGAATCTGGATCGCGCGCAGTCTTCGCACCCGATCGCCTATGAAGGGCAGAACCAGGTTCGTAAAAACATCCTGCCCGTTGCCGGACAGTGCCACCGGCTCCGCCAGCGTAAGCACCGCGTCCGGTTTGCCCAGCGGCCACTCCGGGGTTTCTGGAACGGTCGCAGCCGCCGCAGCGGGTCCGGGCGAGTCGGCGCCCACCCACGCGCGTATCGTCTCCAGCTCCGCATCGGAAAGGCGGCGCTCCCCAATGAAATCGCCTTTGCCCGGAGCAGGCAGCCACGGCGGCATGTATCGGCTCTGGGTCACCTCCAGGATCTGGCCGCTCCACTGCTTCGCGTCCTCGTAGGCCAGCAGGCTGAAGGGCGCGCCACCCTGTGGATTATGGCAGCTCGCGCAGCGCGCCAGCAGAATGGGCGCCACCTCGCTGTAGCTCGCGCCTGCATTGCGAGCCGGTTGTTCGGCGGCCGCTCGAATCGTTGAAGGACGGCTCAGTTGCCAGAGAAATGCTGCACCGGGAAGGGCGATGGCGGTCAGGACGGGAATCATGCCCCGCCAGATGCTGCGATTCTTCACCCGCTGAGCATACAAGACAGCCAGGCGCGTCGGGCTCCCTTCCATACCATCCATGTCTACGAATTCTTTCTACCCAGAAAGTTGTAACGGACGGTACGGAAGGCCCGCAGCCGGTCGAGCGCAGCGGCGCTATCCTCGACAGGAGCCGCGCTCTCATCTACGGCCACGACTCCAAACCAATGCCCCGCTCCCCACTGCCGCGCACGCTGCTCGCCTTGCTCCCCATTCTTGGCGCCCTGCTGGCTGCATTCGCCGCGCACAAAGATTTGCCGATCCCGCTGAGCCTGCTCACAATGACGGTGATTGCATCGGCCTCAGCAGTCATTTATTGGTCCGCGCCGCTTAGCAAGCGGAAGCCTGCCGAGCCGCCTCCCAAAATGTCAGAGCAGAACCCGCTATCCGCAGTTTTGCCCGACGTCATGCCTGAACTCGCCGCCGTGGCGGAGCCGCCGGAAGAGCCGGCGCAGGTATCGCAGACCACATCGACCTCCTTGCCCGAGCCGGGCAGCATAGGGACGCGCGCGGACACGCTGGTCACAGGTGAGCCGCGCGAGGCGGACCTGCTGACCGGCCTGCTTGGCTGGGAGGCATTTCTCGCCCGACTCACTGGCGAGCTCAATCGTTGCCGGGATGCGAATCAGACAGCCGTTCTTGTAGTTTGCGATCTCGATGCATTTGGAGAGATCAACCGACGCGCCGGACTGGTGGAGGCGAATCGCATGCTGCGGCAGGTGGCCGACTGCTTCCGTCTGACGGTGCGTGAAGGCGATATCCTCTCACGCCTCGGAGGCGACGAGTTCGGCATCTTCTTTCCCGGCCTGCCACCTGAGGTCACAGAGGCTCGCGCGCGCGATCTGCGCGCCGCCGTGCGCGAAGCCGGTCTGCTCATCTTGCCCGATAGTTCGCCGCAGGTGACTGCCTGTATCGGCACTAGCTGTTTTCCTGGGGATGGCAATACCGTGGAAGCGCTGCTGGCAGCAGCCCAGCTCTCCCTGGCAAACGCCAAGCGCGAGCGCCAAGAAAAGGCGAATCATCCGATCCCTTCGGCGCTCGTCCTCACCCGCAACTAGTCAACGCAGCGTCAACCGGTATTGCGGAGCCCGGCGGAGATCCCGTTGATGGTCGCGCCCAGCGCACGGTTGAGCGCATCGGAGTCTTCTCCATTGCGCTTGCGTCGCAGCAGCTCCACCTGGATCAGGCTCATCGGGTCGACATACGGGTTGCGCAGCCGGATCGACCGTGCCAGCACCGGATTCGCTTCCAGCAGCGCCTTCTGTCCTGTGACCATCAGCACCGCTTGCTCTGTCCGCTCAAACTCTTTCTTCAGCTTGCGGTAAACACGCTCGCGCAGAGCCTTTTCCTTCACCAGCTCACTGTAGAGCTTCGCGATGCCGAAGTCCGACTTGGCCAGCGCCATCTCCACATTGCGCACCAGATCGATGAATAGTGGGAAGCGCGCCATCATCGCCTGCAGCAGGGGCAGATCGCGCTCGGCAAAGCGAGTCAGCGCATAGCCGACGCCGAACCACGCGGGCAATTGATGCCGGCTCTGCGTCCAGCCAAAGACCCACGGGATCGCGCGCAGGTCCGCGAGGCTGCGCTTGCCGCTGCGCCGTGAAGGACGCGAGCCGATGCGCACATTCTCGAGCTCCGCCACCGGCGTCGCCTGCTCGAAGTACTCCAGCACCTCTGGATCCTCGACGACATGCTCGCGGTAGAACGCGAAGCTCTCCTCCGAGAGCGTGTTCATGGCGGCTTCCCACGTTGGCTCCATGCGCCCGCTGAGCCGGCCGTCGCCCAGCCGGTCGTTGGGCCGCGCCAGCGCATCGAGCGATGCGGCAAGCATCAGCTCCAGATTGCGCTCGGCGAGCACGACGTCACCGTACTTGAAGCTGAGCACCTCGCCCTGTTCCGTAATGCGTAATTGTCCTTCGAAACTGTCGAAGGGCTGAGCGTAAATCGCGCGGTGCGTCGGTCCGCCGCCCCGTCCCACTGTCCCGCCGCGGCCGTGGAACAAGCGCAGATGCACCTTGCACTCCCTCGCCACCTGGTGCAGCGCCCGGTGCGCGCGGTAAATCTCCCAGGTGCTGGTCAGCATGCCGCCGTCTTTGTTCGAATCGGAGTAGCCCAGCATCAGTTCCTGCGTGTTATTCCAGGACGCGAGCAACTTGCGATACTCCGGCAAGCTCCACAGCGCACGACAGACCTCCGGCGCGCGCTGCAGGTCTTCGATCGATTCGAACAACGGCACCGGCATCAGCCCATGCAGGCCATTGCCACCTTCCACCTGAACGCCCGCGATGCGCGCCAGCCCAACCACGCGCAACACATCCTCGACCGACGCCGCACCGCTGATCACATACTGACGAATGGCCTCGCGATGCGGTCCGCGCTGCAGGCGCGCGATGGTTCTGAGCGTGTCCAGCACGTCTTCGCTCTCCGGCTGCAATGCTTCGGCGGCCTTGCCCTCTGCAGCCGCGCAACCGGCAGCAGCGCTCACCTCGCGCACGGCCAGTTCATGACGCTGCGCATGCTGGCGCACGTCGAGTGTGTGCAGGTGCAGGCCGAAGGTACGCAATTGCAGCAGCAGCGGATCGACCAGCTCCGCCGCGATGCGCTCGCCGCGGTTCTCCGCCAGACTCGCGCGCAACACCAGCAGATCGTCGCGGAACTCCAGGGCGTCGCCGTACGGCTTTAGTGCCCCAGCCGCTTCCGCGTCTCCGTCCAACCGGCCCTGAACGCACAGCAGAAACCGCCGGTACTGCTCAAGCGCATAGCGCTCCGTTATTTCAGTGGGCGCTTGGGAGCTCTGGGCCAGGTAGCTTTCGAGCCGCTTGCGCAGTGCCACGCTGGTGTCCACCTGGTGCACCGAGCTGGTCAGCAGGTCGAAGAGCGATTGCACCTGGGCGCGGTAGAACGCCAGGATGTGCTCGCGCGCATCCGTGATCGCCGATATTGTCACATCCTGTGTGACGAATGGGTTGCCGTCGCGGTCGCCGCCGATCCACGATCCAAAGCTGAGCATCAGTGGCATCTCTGCCGGCGAGAGTTCGCGTCCATACTCGGCGGCAAATGCCGAAGCCAGCTCCGTGTAGAGCGCCGGCACCGTGGCGAAGATCGAGGCGTGGTAGTAATCCAGCCCCATCTTCACCTCATCACTCACCAAGGGCCGTCGCGCCCGCACCTCATCGGTCTGCCATAGCGCCGTGATCTCCGCCGTCACCGCGGACTGCAACCGCTCGAGCTCGCCATCAGGCAGCGGAATGCGGTCCAACTCCTCCAGGAGCGCTCCCAGCCGTCGCCGCTTGTAGAGCACGGAGCGCCGCGCCACCTCCGTCGGGTGCGCGGTAAAGACAGGCGTGATGTGGACGCGCTGCATGAAGGCAAACGCCGCGTGCGCGTCGATGCCAGCCTGCCGCATGGCGCGCAGCGTACCCCGGAACGACCCCCGCTGGACTGCATCCGTGCCGCGGGCGCTATCGTCCGCCATCTGCAGGGAGGTGCGGCGCCGCTTGCGATGGTTCGTCTCCGCCAGGTTGATCAACTCGAAGTAGTAGGCGAAGGCGCGCGTCAATTGGTAAGCGTCCGGGAGATCGAGATCGTCCACGCACGCCATCTGCTGCTGCAAAAGCTCTGCAGCCCGCGCCGTATCGGCGGTGGACGCCGCCTCGCGGCGCTCAATCGAGAGCTGCCGCAGATCCTCTTCCAGGCGAAACAGCCGCTCGCCGGCCTGTTCCCGCAGCACCTCACCCAGCAGCATGCCGAGCGAGCGAACGTCGCGGCGCAGCGGCGCTTCCTTCAGATCGCCGGTGCGCGCCTCCAACTCTTCCAGGCGCGATAGCCAGCTCTCTGGCTTCCATAGCAGTGGGCTCATCGTATTTCCAGTATGCGGCATGTTGCCGGGAGGCCGGTGAGCCCGCTTTTCTTGCCGTGGTCCGAGACGGGTTACAAAATTTTCCATGAGACGGATGGGTGCTAATGACAGCAAACCAGCTTATAGTGAACTATGGCGAACCACTGGCACCCTGCGACTGCCACTTCTGCGTCCTCGTGTACCGCAGTATCGACCCCGAGCCCCGCCTCGAATACTGACGTGCGCCCCGGCTCTTCCCTGGCAAACAGCTCTCTGCTCGACCCGCGCTTCCATCATGACTCCTGCGGCGTCGGCTTCGTTGCCCGTGTCTCGAATGAGCCCTCGCACCAGGTGCTGACGCATGCGCTCACGGCGCTGGGACGCCTTGCCCATCGCGGTGCCGTCGCCGCAGATGGCAAGAGCAGCGATGGTGTCGGCCTCATGACGCAGGTGCCGCGCAGTTTTCTCTTGCGCGCTGCCGGACTCACGCTCAAGAACGATCGTGCCCTCGCTGTGGGAGTCTGTTTCTTTCCCGCCGTCGTCGATCCCGCGCCGGCACAGAAAATCTTCGAAGAGGCACTGAAAGCGCAGCGCTGTCGCGTGATGGCCTGGCGCGAAGTGCCCACCCGTCCGGAGCATCTGGGCCAGCAGGCGCTGGCCTCCGCGCCGCGCATCCTGCAGGCGCTCATATCCGCGCACCCGGCCGACCTCGATCGCCGCCTCTTCCTCGCGCGCAAGCACTTCGAGAGGCGTAAGACCGCCGTCCATATCTGCTCGCTCTCTGATTCCACCATCGTCTACAAGGCGCTTTGCGCCGGTCGCCTGCTCGCGGACTACTATCCCGATCTTGCCGATCCCGGATACGAGACCTCCTTCGCCATCTTCCATCAGCGCTACGCCACCAACTCTGAGCCGGCATGGAGTCGCGCCCAGCCCCTGCGCATGCTGGCGCATAACGGCGAGATCAACACCGTGTGGGGCAACCGCGCGCGCATGGACGCCCGCGCTTCCACCATCCCGGCGGAATATCATCCGCTCTACACACCGGATGGTTCCGACTCCACCAGCCTCGATGAAGCGGTGGAGCTGCTCGCTCGCAACGGCCGCAGCGTGAGCCAGGCGGTCCGCATGCTGGTGCCGCCGGCAACGCTCGAAAAGGTTTCCGAGTTCATGCACTACCACGCCGACTGCGTGGAGCCGTGGGACGGCCCGGCCGCGCTCACCTTCGCGGACGGTCACCTCGTCGGTGCCGCGCTCGATCGCAACGGTCTGCGGCCCTGCCGCTACTTCATCACCCGCGATGGCCTGGTCGTTGCCGGCTCCGAAGCAGGCCTGGTCGATCTCGACCCCGAATCCGTTCTCGAAAGCGGACGTCTCGGTCCCGGCGAGATGCTGGTCGTCGATCTGAAAACCTATGAGGTCCTGGGCACGCGCGAGATCCTTGCCCGCTTCGATCGCGAAGTAGAGTACGAAACGCTCGTCTCCGACCTTGCTCTGACGGACGCCGAAGGATGGAAGAGCGGCGTGCCTGCGGAGCGGCTGCTCGAATTGCAGCGCCTCTTCGGGTACACGCGCGAGGATGTGCGCATGGTACTGCAGCCGATGGCCGTGGATGGCAAGGACGCCGTCTGGTCCATGGGCGATGACACGCCCATCGCGGCGCTCGCCCGCTCGCCGCGCCCCATCTACAACTACCTGCGCCAGCGCTTTGCCCAGGTGACGAACCCGCCGATCGATGCACTGCGCGAGGCCTGCGTCGTCCAGTTGCACACGCGGCTCGGCCCGTGGCCGCACCTGCTCGATCCCCACGCGCGCATCCCCGGCTTGTCGCTCTCGTCGCCTTTTCTCTCGCTTGGCCAGGTCGAGGCGTTGCGCGAGCGCAGCCATCCGCTGGCTGCCGATCTCCCCACCGCGGTGCTCGAGTGCGTCTTCTCCACCACCGAGACGCTCTCCGCCGCGATCGATCGTCTCTGCGCTGAGGCGACAGCGCTGGTGACCGGCGGCGCACAACTGCTGCTGCTCACCGATATGCCCGCCGGCCCGGAGAAGCTGCCCGTGCCAATGGCGCTCGCCACGGGCGCGGTACATCACGCGCTCATCGATGCCGGCATCCGCACCCGCGTCGGCCTCGCGGTCGAAGCAGGAGACTGCCGCGATCTGCATCATGCCGCTGTGCTGCTCGGTGTGGGCGCGGGCGCGGTGTGTCCGTGGCTTGCCCTGCAGACCGCTGCCGCCGCCGCTCCGGATAACGGCGAAAAGAATGTGTTGAAGAGCTTCGACCAGGGCCTCGCCAAGATCATGTCGAAGATGGGCATCTCGGTCGTGGACAGCTATCGCGGCGCACATCTCTTCGACTCCATCGGCCTCAATGATGATGTCATCCATCGCTGTCTGCGCAGCTCGCCCGCGCCGCTTGGCGGCATCGGTTTTTCCGAGATTGAGGCGCAGGTCCGCCGCGCCTGGCAGGAGACCTTCCACCCCGAGCCGCCGGCCACGGGCGCGGCCGCCGGTACTGAGCTTCCGGACTACGGCTGGGTGCGCTTCCGCAAGGCTGATACCGCGGAGCCGCATGCCTGGCAGCCGCAGCGCGTCAAGGTAGTGCAGAGCAGCGTCGGCTCGGTGCGCGGTGCCGTCGCCGTGGCAGAGCCGCAAACGCTGAGCGTTCTCACCGCCGCCTCCGAGGCCGCGCCTCAGATGCTGCGCGACATGCTCCACATTCGCGCCGCCGGCCCCGCGCTCGCCGAAGATGCGGTCGAGCCGAATCCTGCGATCACACACCGCTTTATCGCTTCCGCGATGTCGCTCGGTTCCCTCAGCCCCGAGGCCCACGGAACCATCACCGAGGCGATGAACCTCCTCGGCGCGCGCTCGAATACTGGCGAAGGCGGCGAGGACCCCGCGGTGTGGGCGCCCGATCCCCTCACTGGCGGCCGCGGGCTGCGCAACAACAAAATCAAGCAGCTCGCCTCCGGACGCTTCGGCGTGACAGCGGAATACCTCGCCAACGCAGAAGAGATCGAGATCAAGATCGCGCAGGGCTCGAAGCCCGGCGAAGGCGGCCAGCTCCCCGCGCACAAAGTCACCGAGCTGATCGCGCGCCTGCGCCACGCGCAGCCCGGCGTCATGCTCATCAGTCCGCCGCCGCATCATGACATCTACTCCATCGAAGATCTCGCGCAGCTCATCTACGACCTTAAGCGCGTCAATCCGCGCGCTGCCATCGGCGTCAAGCTGGTCTCCTCCTTCGGCGTGGGCACCATCGCAGCCGGTGTCGCCAAGGCATTCGCGGACTACATCGTCATCGCCGGCCACAGCGGCGGCACCGGCGCCTCGCCGCTCTCGAGCATCAAGCATGCCGGCAATCCCTGGGAGTTGGGTCTTGCGGAAGCGCAGCAGTCGCTGCTGGCGGAAGGCCTGCGCGGCCGTGTGCGTCTGCGCTGCGATGGCGGTTTGCAGACCGCGCGCGATGTCCTCATCGCCGCCATGCTCGGCGCGGACGAATACGCCTTCGGCACTGCGGTGCTGGTCGCCATCGGCTGCGACATGGCGCGGCAGTGCCACCTCAACACCTGCCCCACCGGGATCGCTACCCAGAAGCCGGAGCTGCGCGCGAAGTTCCGCGGCAAGCCGGAGCACATCATGAAGTTCTTCGACGGACTCGCCGGTGATCTGCGCCACATGCTCGCCGGCCTCGGCCTCGCGAGCCTGGGCGATGCCGTCGGCCGCACGGACCTCCTCGAACAGACACGCCGCATCGGCGCACTCGATCTCACCCGCATGCTCGCCGCCCCGGTGGACGGGGTGCGCGCCTGGGCTGGGCAGCGCAATGTGCGTCCGCAGACGGATACGCCCATCGACGACGAATGGCTCCAGCCTGCGCTCGCCGCTGCGCGCGAAGGCAAGCCCTTCTTCATCAGCGATCAGATTGCAAACAGCGATCGTGCCGTCGGCGCGCGCCTTGCCGGCCAGCTCGCGCTCGAACGCCTGCATCACCGCGATCCCGTCGCACCGATCGAGATCGAGCTGCAGGGCGTGGCCGGGCAATCCTTTGGCGCCTTTGCCGTTCCCGGCATGCGCCTCGTCTTCGAGGGGCTCGCCAACGATTTTGTCGGCAAGAGTCTCTGTGGCGGCGAGATTGTGTTGCGCGCCGAAGGCGACGCGGCGCGCGAAAGCTCGCATCACGTCCTGCTCGGCAACGTCGCGCTTTACGGCGCAACGGCGGGCCGCTTGTTAGCTGCGGGTCGCGCCGGAGAGCGCTTCGCCGTCCGCAACTCCGGCGCAACCGCTGTCGTCGAAGGCGTGGGCGACCACGGATGCGAGTACATGACGGGCGGCGCCGTTCTCGTGCTCGGCCGTGTCGGCCAGAACTTCGGCGCCGGCATGACCGGTGGCATCGCTTGGGTGCTCGATGAGGACGGCAGCTTTGTCGGCGAGCAGCGCTATCATCCGGAATTTCTCACCGCTTCGTCGCTCGCCGATGATCCTGAGTCTGCCGCCCAGGTCTACGAATTGCTCACCCTGCACGCGGCCAGCGCGCATAGCCAGCGTGCCGAAGTGCTGCTTGTGGACTGGGCGGCAACGCAGCGCATGCTGGTGAAGCTCACGCCGCGTCCGCAGGCCTGACCGCGTTTCAGTGGGCGAGCGCTGCAACCGGCCGCAATGTCTGGATGGCCGCGGTAAGCTCGTCGGCGAGCCGCGACTTCAGCGCATCGTCGAGCGGACGCTTCGATTCCGTGAGATAGAAGACGTCCACCGCCAGCTCGCCCTCGGTGTCGATGAGCGCCACGCGGATATCGCATCCCAGCGTCGCGATCACCGATGCAATCGCCCGCAGCAGTCCAGGCCCATCCTGCGCGACCACCTGCATCACCGTGCTTGCGCTCGACGCGGTGTCGTCGAAGGAGATGCGCGTCTCCACCCGCATCTTTACCGGGAGCAGGTGCATGTGCCGCCGCGCCCGCATCAATCCATCCACCGAAGTCCGTTTCGTCACCGCGTCCATTACTTTTTGGGTAAAGCGGCCAAACTCGGATGGGTTCAGCTCCAGCGCGCCGAAGGTATCGGAGAACAGGAAGCTGTCCACCACAATGCCCGCGTCGTTCGCGAACGCCTCTGCCTTGACGATATTCATCCCCAGCGCGGAGAGCGTGCCGGCAATATCGGCAAACAACATCGGCCGGTCCTTCGCGATCAGCACCAGCTCAAAAAGATGCCGCGTCTTGCGCAGGGAGAGCTGCGCCGGCTGCTGATCGAGATGGCGCGACATCTCCAGGTGGGCGCGGATGTGCTCCGGCAGCCGCGTCTGCACATAGCGCTGTGGCAGCCCTTCGAGGAAGCGCTGCATCTGCTCCTTCCGGTCCGGCACCAGTGCCGTAATGCGCCGCAGCAGCGCCGGATCGACAGACGCGTGGTAGCGTTCCTCGTCCACGTTGCGGTCCATCCAGTTCGAGGTCGCGATGAAGAGCTGCCACAGGTTCTCTGCCTTCCATGGCGTCAGCGCTTCAGGGTTCACCGCGCGCACGTCGGCATACGTCATCAGGCAGAGCATGCGCAGCCGCGTGGGCGTAGCAACCTTTTCCGCCAGCGTGCGCAGCGTCTCCGGATCGAAGATGTCGCGGCGCAGCGCAGCCGACATCGCCAGATGATCGCGTACCAGTGCCAGCACAACCTCGCGTTCCTCCGCGTCGAGTTCCAGGCGATCCACGACCGCCTCGGCAAGCTCCCCGCTCTGCGCCGTGTGATCGCCGCTCCGGCTTGCCTTTCCTGTGTCGTGCAGCAGCAGTGCCAGCAGCAGCAGGTCGAGGCGATCGATCTCGTCAAGCAACTCTGCGAACCGCCGCTCCCAATCCTGCGCCACATCGCGCAGCGCATGCACATTCTCAATCGTCAAAAAGGTGTGCTCATCCACGGTGTAGCGGTGGTACGAGTCGCGAATCACCAGCGCATCGATCCCGTGGAACTCCGGCACCAGCATCTCCAGCACGCCCAGCGTGTGCATGGTGCGCAGCGCCTGCGCGGCGTGCCGTCCAAGCAGGATGCGCTGCAGCCCGGCGCGCAGGAATGGTCCCTCCGGCAGTTGCAGGTTCAACATCGGCAGCGCATCGCTGATGGCGGATTCAGCTCGCGCCGTGAGCCGCGAGCCCTGTTCGGCAATCTCCGCAAAGGCGCGCAGCATCGACTCGGGATCGACCGTGCTCTCTTCGTCTTCGAGATCGATGCGGCCATCCGTGAGTGCAAACGGCGTGCCCTCGAGCCGCACCTTCCGTCGCCGGCGCGCGAAGAAGGGCCGCGCCGCGGGCTCCTGCTCCAGCAGCGGCGCTACGCTGCGCAAGATGGTGCGCGCATGCCGGTAGTAGGTACGCATCCAATACGCCGGATCGGCCGTGCCGCCGGTCTCGAGGCCAATACTCTTCGCACCGGCTTCATCCTGCGCATGCCAGCTCAGGATATTGTCGTCGCGATGCGCGCGCAGGTGCAGAAAGCACCGCGTCGCCGTCAGAAACTCGACCGCCGCCTGCACCTCGGGATCCGGTGCAAGATCTCCGCCGTGCGGCCACGATTTCGTCTCGCGAATCTTCCTCAGCGCGGTGCACCATTGCGCTGTGTGGTGATCGCGCAAGCCTCCGGGCGCCTCCTTCACGTTTGGTTCCAGATGAAAGATGGTGCCGCCGAAGCGCGCATAGCGGTCGTAGAGCGACTTCTGCAGCAGCCGCTGGATGCTCTCTGCCTCGCGCGTCATCACCGCCGGCAGCACCTTTTCCTTCAGCGTGGTGTACGGTGCAGCGTCGCCGCCTACCAGCCGCCGGTCCAGCAGCGAAAGCGTGAATTCGTAATTTTCTGCAGTGAAGCGATCGCACTCGCGCACATTGCGCGTGACCGTGCTCGCTCGCAAGCCTGTATCCCACAGCGCCTGGCTCATGCTGCGGATCAAATCACGTGCGCTCGACTCAACCTTCACATCTGCACAGAGAAACATCAGGTCAATGTCGGAATAGGGGAAGAGCTCCCGGCGTCCGTAGCCGCCCGCGGCCACCAGTGCGATCGGCCGTGTGTCCCCCCCTACGAGCGCCCACAAGCCGGTCACGACCGAGTCCACCAGCGAGGTGCGCCGACGCAGACACGCCGTGCCGTCGCCGGTGCGCGCGAATGAGGCTTCCAGAGCGCCAAACTCCGCGCGGTAGTCGTCAGCGGCGGCGCTGACTGAAGCCACTGGCTCTGTCATCGCATGACCTCCCGTCGCACGCCGTCTCTACAGCGCGGTTTCGCCGCGCTCGTCGTTGCGGATGCGAATCGCCTCGTCGATGCGTGACACAAAGACCTTGCCGTCGCCGATGTGCCCGGTGCGCGCCGTGGTGACGATCGCCTGGATCACCTTCTCGGCGGCCTCATCGTGAACCACAAGCTCCAGCTTCACCTTCGGCAGCAGATCGACCGTATATTCGCGGCCCCGGTAGAACTCGGTGTGACCCTTCTGGCGGCCATGCCCGCGTGCCTCCAGAACCGTCATCCCTTCCACGCCGATCTCGATCAGCGCTTCCTTCACAGCCTCCAACCGCGATGGCTGGATGATCGCCTCAATCTTCTGCATGCATGCTCCTCGCCACATGGCCGCTTCAGGCCCAGTCGTATCCCTCTTCGCCGTGCTGGGTCACGTCCATTCCTTCCATCTCGTGCTCCGGCGACATGCGCAGCCCGATGACCAGATCGACCAGCTTCAGCAACACCAACGTGCCGACCACTGATAGCACAATCGCGATCAGGATGCCCATGATCTGGTTGCCAAGCTGTCCCCAGTGGCCTTCGATTACCCCCACGGGCAAGGGATTCCCTGCCGCATCCTTGAAGACGGGATTGATCACGCTCGTAGCGAAGATGCCGGTCAAGAGCGCTCCCAGCGTGCCGCCTACGCCGTGCACCCCGAAGGCATCGAGCGAATCGTCATAGCCAAAGCGTTGTTTTACCACCGCGACCATGATGTAACAGACCACGCCGGCCGATAGGCCGATCACCAGCGAGGACATCGGCTGCACAAAGCCCGCGGCCGGCGTAATGGCCACTAGTCCGGCGACCGCACCGGAGATGCCGCCCAGCGCGCTCGGCTTGCCCTGGCGGATCCATTCGGCCACCATCCACCCAATCGCCGCGGAAGCCGCACCGAGATGCGTATTCACAAACGCGCTCGTGGCCAGGGGACCGGACGAGAGCGCTGATCCGGCATTGAATCCAAACCAGCCCACCCACAGTAGGCACGCCCCGATAAAGCTCAGCACCACCGAGTGCGGCGCCATCTTGACCGTGGGATAGCCAACCCGCTTGCCCAGATAGAGCGCGCAGACCAACGCGGATATCCCCGACGTGATATGCACCACCGTGCCGCCGGCGAAGTCGAGGCAGGGAAACTTGCCCCCGGAAGCATTCAGCAGGCCGCCCTGTCCCCACACCATGTGGGCCATTGGATCGTAGACAACGATCGACCAAAGCACCAAAAAGGCCACCATCGCGCTGAATTTCATGCGCTCCGCGAACGCGCCCGTGATCAGCGCCGGAGTGATGATGGCAAACATCATCTGGTAGATCATGTAGGTCGCGGCCGGGAAGGTCGCATAGGCCAGGTCCGGCTTCGTGCCTACGCCGATCAGGAAGAGATGGTGCAGACCGCCGATGAAGCTGGTCCCCGCATCGAAGGCCAGGCTGTAGCTGAACAATGCCCAGGTCACGGAGATGACGGCCATCATGGCGAAGCTTTGCATCATGGTGCCGAGCACGTTTTTCTTGCGCACCAGTCCGCTATAAAAGAGCGCTAGCCCGGGACCGGTCATCATCAGGACCAGCGCCGAGCTCACCAGCATCCAGCTGTTGTCGGCGGACATCTTTGCATCCGCCACTGCCTGCTTCAGCGCGGCAATATCCGCCGCGCTCGGCGCACCCGCCTGCGCATGGGCCCACACCGGCAGCAAGGCCAGGCCCGTCGCTACACCGCAACACTTCACCAAAGAACGCATCCGGCTCCCTTCGAGCAGAAGTTGAGTCTGGGTCGCCGCACTACGCAAGGAGTCCGGCAGATAATGCTGATCGACCACGAACAACAACACACCGGATGCGACAGGGGATCGCGGCGCACATGGAATTGTGGGGTTGTTGATACTCTGTCACATTTCGCGACTTGAGCAAAGTGGGGAATGCGGCGGAACCGGAGGCTCATCTGTTCTCTACCATTGCGCGCATCGAAGAAACCGCCGCCGAAACCGCCGCCGAAATGCAAGCCCCAAGCATACTGGGTTGATACCGTAACCCAGGAGCACGACCCTTTTGCCGCATCTCGCCACTGCCTTCATATGGATTCTCTCGCTCGGCAGCATCCTGCTCATGCTTCTTCGCCCGCGCGGCATAGCCGAGGCCTGGTGGATCGGCGGCGGCGCTCTGTTACTCGTACTCACACGCCTGCTCCCGCTCTCCGGCGCCGTGCACGCGATTGGCGAAGGCCTGGATGTCTACCTCTTCCTCATCGGCATGATGCTGCTGGCCGAAACCGCCCGCAACGAGGGCGTTTTCGACTGGATGGCCGGAGTCGCCGTCGGCCATGCGCGCGGCTCGGCAGCGCGGCTCTTCCTGTTGATCTATGCCGCCGGCACCATCGTGACCATTTTTCTCTCGAACGATGCCACCGCGGTCGTCCTTACTCCCGCCGTGCTCGCTGCCGTGCGCCGCGCCAACATGCAGCCTCGGCCCTATCTGCTCATCTGCGCGCTCATCGCCAATGCCGCCAGCTTCGTTCTGCCGATCTCGAATCCCGCAAATCTGGTCATCTTCGACGCGCGCATGCCGCCCCTGCCGCAGTGGCTCCGTGTCTTCCTGCTGCCGTCGGTGATATCCATCGTTGCCACATACCTCATTCTCTACTTTCTATCAAAGCGACAACTAACAGATACATCGGAAGATGATTCGCACGTAATTCCATTAACCGGAGCCGGTAAAGCCGCACTCGCCGGCATCGTTATCTCCGGAGTTGTCCTGTTGGTCGCTTCCGGCCTGGGATGGCAGCTCGGAGCACCGACCTGCACCGTCGGCGTCTTGGCCGTTCTCATGGCCACCCTGCGGAATCGCCGCGCGGCGCTCACGGTGCTTCGCGGCGTCTCCTGGTCCATCGTGCCGCTGGTCGCCGGACTCTTCATGATTGTCGAAGCACTGAACCGTGGCGGCATGTTACAGATCGCTGAACGCGCCATGCGATGGGCTGCCTCGCTTCCGACCTTTGCCGGCAAGCTCACCTCAGGCTTCGCTGTGGCGCTGCTCTCGAACGGCATGAACAACCTGCCCGTCGGGCTTGCCAGCGGCAGCGCCTTGCGTCACGCGCAGCTCAGCGGCGCCATTCAACATGCGGTCCTGATTGGCGTCGATCTTGGCCCCAACCTCTCCGTCACCGGCTCCCTCGCCACCATCCTCTGGCTCATCGCGCTGCGACGCGAGGGCGTGGAGATCACCGGATGGGAGTTCCTGAAGACAGGGATGATCGCCATGCCCCTTGCGCTGCTGGCCACTCTGCTGGTGCTGTTTTAGGACCGCAAGCCAGCCGGTTCCACGACTTCTTCATCGCAGCAGCGGACGCACTCGTGATAGCGTCAGCGCAGCACGCCGTGCCCCCGCGGCCTGGAGCATTTTCACCGTAGCTGTCTACAAGTGCGCGACTCTCCGCGAAGCTGGCCATAAACAGTAACAGTGAAAAGCTCTAACATTGGCAACTCTCTGCCTGACAGGAGGCGCGCTTGTCAAATGGGCTCCGTGGTTTCGTTGTCTCCTTCTGTCTCACCATCCTGGCTATCATCCCAGCGCTCCAGGCCAAGACCATCCCGGCCGGGACCCCGCTTGAGATTCGCATTCAAGAGCCGATCAGCTCCTACTCCACGCGCGCCGGCACAAAGATCACCGGCATCCTCATCTCTCCCGTCAACGAGGGCGGCACTATCCTCGTGCCACTGGGTACAACGGTCGAAGGCACCGTGGTTTCCGTTCGCAGGGTGGGACTAGGATTTGCTCATGAAACCGCGGAGATCGAGCTGCGCTTCGATCAGCTCGTCCTTTCCGATCACGAAACAATCCCTATCAAGGTCCGCATCACGAGCGTCGAAAACGCGCGCGAGAGCATCAACAAAAAGGGTCGCATCCAAGGCATCCGCTCGACGTCCACCTTGAGCAATCGGGCCTCCGGCATTGTTGGCAGTCTTGCCTTTGGAGACCCCATCGCGGCGATCTTCACCACCGCCGGTTCGGCGAGCGTGCTGCGCTTCTCTGAGCCGGAGATCACCCTTCCCGCCGGTGCAGAGCTCCTGGCACAGCTCGCCGCTCCGGTCGATCTTCCAAATGCCGTAACACAAACCGTGCCGCCGATCGTGACGACCGCGGATGGACGCGAGCAGCTTGGCGCCATGGTGCACCGGCTGCCCTTCCGTACCTTCACCTCGGGCAAGAAGGAGCTTCCTTCCGATCTCACGAATCTCGTCTTCATCGGAAGCGCGAACGCTCTGCAAAGCGCCTTCGCCGCGAGCGGCTGGGTCGTGGTCGACACTCTGACCGCGCAGACAACCTACAGCACCATTCGCTCAGTGGCCGAGAACCAGGGCTATCGCCGCGCACCCATGTCCATCCTGGTGCTGGATGGAAAAAATCCGGATTACTCTTACGCCAAGACCCTCAATACCTTTTCCAAGCGGCATCACCTGCGCATCTGGACCACCACGCAGACCTGGAATGGCGAGCCGGTATGGACGTCTTCCGCCACGCACGATATCGGCATCGGTTTCTCGAAGAAGGACAAGACCTTCATCCACCTGATCGACAGCAATATCGATAACGAACGCGCCAAAGTCGTGAACGACCTGATCTACACCGGCTGCGTCTCCGGAGTGCAACTGGTCACGCGTCCCTGGCTTCCTAAAAATCCAAAGAACGGCACCGGCGAAGAGCTGATCACCGACGGCAGGATCGCCGTCCTTCAACTGAACGGCTGCGGACACCCGATCGAGGAAGCAAGCCAGACCGCTGCGTTGCGCACCCACGGCAATAGTTTCGACCGCACCACTCGCCAGACGGTGCTCACGCTGAAGAACAACATCCTGCGGGACAACGTCGGCGTGATGGCTTACTCGGGGATCCGCTACGGCCTCGATGCAAAGAAGCGGAAGGAAAGCGCGCCCGTGCGGCAGATGAATGTCGAAGGAGAGCGATACACCATCGATACGACCTTTCGCACTCGGGAAGGATACTCGCTTTCCACCCGTCCCACGGCAGCGCAGACATCCACAAATGAAGAGGCAGAGCGCTGGAAGCCGCCCACTGTGGAGTTCGGTATCCGCGGAGGATTCCACGGCTACTACGGCGGCAACGGCGGCGCGGTCGCTTACATCCTGACCAACGACAATCCGAACGACGTACTCGCTCTGGTCATGGGCAACTCCTTACACGATGGCTGGCAACTCGGCGGGACAGTCACGCTGAATCCGCAGAAGTATCTCTCTCACGAATTCAGCTACGACCACAGCTTCACCGAGTTCAATCTCGGGCTGGCTGTCGTCGGCAACGATTCCACCAGTCAGCAGGAGATCGCCCAGATTGTCTTCGATCAGAGCGCGCTTCGCACCTCGCAATTTACCTACAACCTGCTGGTCAACTTCCGGCCAAAGACCTCGCGGCTGCGCCCGTACCTCGCCGTCGGGCCGTCTCTGTCGCTCATGCACCTGGCCGATGCACCCATCCAGAAGGCTCCTGCCTGGTTCAAGCTGGGTCTCAGCAACATCGGTTTGATCAGCGCGGCTTACAACTTCGGCAGCGATCCTCCGTTAGAGGGTGGCGGCATCTTTCAGGCGGGACTCAACTACGGCGGAGGCATGCGCTACCGGCTGACGCCACGATGGATGATCCGCGCCGACTACCGCGAGACCCTGACCTCACAACCGGATTTCTGGTCAAAGTCGCAGAAGGACATCCTCAGCGGCATTGATGTCGATCCGGGGACAACCTTGACCGTCGTCGGTCCGGTGCTGGATGGGCCGATGCGCCAGGACCGCGTCACCACGGGGTTCTCATTCACGTTCTGAGGCGAAGAGCGCCGGCTTGACTTTCGCTCCCCCATTTCCGATCATTTCAATCAATGCAGCGCATCTCTCCAGCCAGGCGAATGCCTAGGACCATGCCTATGGCCATGCGAACCCTAGGCGGTCCGCTGTCCACGCCAGGAGCTTGAAGCGCTCTCCTCTCGTGCACACACCGCCTAGGGTGCCGCGGTGATTCCGGTTGTCCCGTTCCGACATTCCCGTGCCAGGAGGACTTCATGTCCCACAATTCCAGCAATTCCGGCTCGAAGCCCGCTGCTCCGAAGCGATTTGATCTCGACTCCCACCTCACCAGCGCTGTGCACGGCGGCCTCCACGCCGACCCCGCCACCGGCGCGCTGGTGACGCCGATCTACCAGTCCACCACCTATCGCCAGGATGCCGTAGGCGTCCACAAGGGTCACACCTATTCGCGCGCCTCGAACCCAACCGTCTCCGCGCTTGAAGAGGCCCTGGGCGTGCTCGAAGACACACCGCCAGCGGTCTGTTTCGCCACCGGCATGGCGGCCATCTCGGCAGTCTTTCTCGCACTGCTCAAGTCCGGCGATCATGTCGTGCTCTCGGACGTGGTCTACGGTGGCACGGTGCGGCTCTTCGATCAGGTGCTGGGCAACTTCGGTCTGGAAGCCAGCTTCGTCGACACCGCGAATCCCGCCGCCGTGAAGGCTGCCATCCAGCCCAACACCCGCATGGTCTTCATCGAGACCCCGGCCAACCCCACGCTCAAGCTCACCGACGTGGAGGCCATCGCAGCCATCACCCGTCCCGCCGGTCTGTTGCTGGTGGTCGACAACACCTTCCTTACGCCGCTGCTGCTGCGCCCGCTCGATCTCGGCGCTGATATCACGCTGCTCTCCACCACCAAGTACATCGAGGGCCACAACGCCACTGTCGGCGGCTCGATCGCCGCGCGCGACGAGCGCATCCTCGACCGCCTGCGCCTCATCCGCAAGACGCTCGGCTCCATCCAGTCGCCGCACGAGGCATGGCTCACCGCCCGCGGCATCAAGACACTGCCCTTGCGCCTGCAGCAGCACTCACGCGCCGCGCAGGTCGTCGCCGAATGGCTGGAACAGCATCCCGACGTCTCGCGCGTCTACTATCCCGGCCTGGCCAGCTTTCCCCAGCGCGCGCTCGCAGAGCGTCAGCACGCACTGCATGGCGGCATGTTGTCTTTCGAGTTGAAGCAGGGTGCGGAGGCGGGCATCGCGCTGATGAACGCGGTACGCCTGTGCGTGCTGGCGGAGAATCTCGGCGCGACCGAGACCCTCATCACCCATCCGGTAAGCATGACGCACGGCGACGTGCCGCGGGAGATGCGCGAGCGCATCGGCATCACCGATGGCCTGGTGCGTCTGTCTGTCGGGCTGGAAGATCCGCGCGACATCATCGCCGATCTCTCGCAGGCGCTGGATGCGGCGCGCAGGAGGGAGCCGGTCGCTACTTACTCTTCGACCAGGTGAGCGCCCAGATTCGAGGGCAGGCGGTCCGCTTCAATCGTCAGCAGCACCACGGCTTCGGCAAGCTCGGCGCAGTTGCGGCCGGCTGATTTGGCACGGTAAAGCGCGGTATCCGCCGCATCCACCAGCCGCTCCCGGGTCAGTCCCGCAATGGGAACCACCGAGCAGACCCCCACGCTGATGGTCAGCCGGCCGATCGGCGAGCCGTGGTTCTCGATGCCGAGCTGGTGCACGCGGGCGCGCATCGCTTCCGCCGTCGCCATGGCCCCCTCCGCGTCCACGTTGGGCAGCACGGCGACGAACTCTTCACCGCCGTAGCGGGCCAGCAGTTCGCCGCCGCGCCGCAGATCGCGGCGCAGCATCTGCGCCACGGCGGTCAGGCATTCGTCACCGCGCAGATGGCCGTAGCGGTCGTTCAGCGACTTGAAGTGGTCGATGTCCAGCATGACGATCGAGATGGGCCAGCCGGAGCGCAACGCGCGGTTCCACTCCACCTCAAGCACCTGTTCGAAGCGACGGCGGTTTGCGATCTGGGTCAGCGGATCGATCAGGCTCTGCTCATGCAGTTGGCTGTTTAGCAGGCGCAGATTGCGTTCCGAATCGTTCAGGCTCTCCTGCACCTGGCGCAGACGGGTCTGCAGAATGGTCGCGCGGAAGGTGTAAATCAGCAGCGCACCCACCACAGCCGCAAATCCCACCACCGGGCGGTGTTGCGCGGTGTGCGCGCCCAACAGCAGCACGCATAGCGTGAAGAAAACCGGGCTTGCGTTGTAAACCATCATCGCGCCCCAGGAACGGTGCTTCTCCTGCGGCTCGGGCCTGGGCTGTTCCTCCTTCGAGAAGGCCATCACCAACACAGCGAGGAACGGAATCAGCCAGGCTACCTCGATGGCCTTGCCATTGGTCGGCCCTACGAAGGCGTCCAGGTAGTTCAGCGGTGTGGACACAAGGATCATGAGCCATGCAAAGGTGAAGGCCACGCGGTGGAAGTAGCGGTCCTCACCGTCCGGCATAGCCAGCAGCCGCACCGTCGCCGTCAAGGCGAGCGCGAGATTCTCACCCAGATACAGGGTCGTCAACTGCGATGCCGGCAGCGCCCGATGGCTGAAGTGATTGTTCATGAACAGCGTCACGTAGATCAGAATGACCGCGAGCGTCGCCTGGGCACTGTCCGCAATCAGGATCGCGGTCGAATCCTGGTCCTCGCCGACCGAGCAGACGGCAAGTAGCACAAAGATGCCATAGACCAGAAACCAGAAGTCCGAGGGCAACGCTGCCGTCTGCACGTTGTGATAGACCAGCGTCCCGTATGTAAAGCACGCCTGACCGGTGGCCCAGAGCACGAGCCCGACACCGAGCAGCCTCCACTTGTCCGCGAGGACGGCGGGCTGCCTGCGGCTGCGCCAGAGGCACGCCAGCCCCGCCAGCAGTGGAGCGACCGCAATCAGCGCGTTCGTCAGAAATATCGATGCTTCCGCCACGGCCGCGAGCACGTGCAGAGACATCATGGCAACTGCCACGACGACGGCCGGTTTGGAAACGCGAATCATGGGGGAGCGTGTGCCTACTCTATGGACACATCGAGACTACCTATCTATAGAGCTGGCGGAAATCATACTCAGGCGGAATTACCGAAGTCTGAAGTTCGCCGATACAACGCAATCCAGCTACGCATGGCGTACAAGTCCCCGGTAGTACCGTGAAGAGTTGCCTTACTGTACAGCACTCCAAACGCAAGTCACAGCGGTTTATGCACTCGGGGATATCGGTTTCCACCAGTGTTTCTGTCTCAAGGTCTAC
>DASYBK010000056.1:0-3814 GCA_036500805.1 Acidobacteriaceae bacterium
AAAACCCTAATCACCAATTGGCAGCCCAATTCAACACGTACGAATAAGCAATGGCTCTCATTTCCGCCGGACCACTGCGCTCCGCTCGCAATCGGAGACGATAAAGCCTCATGAAATCGCGAAGATATACATTCCGGGTTCGGACCGGAGTCGATCTTTGCAACAGAGCCGGCGAAACCGCCCTGGCAGGACCTGAGGTTCTGGACGGTCTCCGGCGGCATTGCGAACAAAACAGGAATAGGGGTAAGTGGTGGCCCGATTATCCTGGCCCACCACCCTAATGCCCGTGGCCTACCTGGAGAAGCTGAACCCCGAGCAGCGCCGAGCCGTTGAACACGGCCTGGCGTACGACGCGCGCGTGCCGAGTGGTCCGTTGCTGGTGATCGCCGGCGCCGGCTCCGGCAAAACCAACACGCTTGCGCATCGGGTCGCGCACCTGATCGTCAACCATGTCGACCCGCGGCGTATCCTGCTGATGACGTTTTCCCGGCGTGCCGCAGCTGAGATGACCCGACGTGCCGGACGCATCTGCGCGCAGGTCCTGGGGACGAGCGCCGACACGATGACGGATGCACTCACATGGGCTGGCACGTTCCACGCTGTTGGCGCGCGCTTGCTACGGGAATACGCGGAGCAGATCGGGATTGACCCAGCGTTCACAATCCATGACCGAGAGGATTCAGCCGATCTGATGAATCTCGTTCGCCATGAACTGGGCTTCTCGAAGACCGAAAACCGGTTCCCCACCAAGAGCACTTGCCTCGCCATCTACTCTCGCGCGGTGAATGCCGAGATGCCGCTCGACGAGGTGCTGCGTGGTGGCTTCCCTTGGTGCACCGAGTGGGAGATCCAGCTGCGCGAGCTCTTCGGTGCCTACGTCGAAGCCAAGCAGGCGCAGAACGTACTCGATTTCGACGATCTGCTGCTCTACTGGGCGCAGACCGCCAGCGATCCTGTGCTCGCGGAAGACATGGGCGGCCGGTTAGACCGAGCTTCCTACTGTCCATTACTGCCAACCCCCTGAAAAGACTCGACTCGCGCCGCGATAACCGTCTCATACGTAGCCATGTAATTCTCAATCTTGAGACTTGTACTGCGCGCTTACCTGTGCCCTTATCCTGCCATGTATATCGAAGCCGTCCCCAACCGGAACTCGCCCCCGGCCATTCTCCTGCGTGAGAGCTATCGCGAGGACGGCAAGGTCCGCAAAAGAACCCTGTGCAATCTCTCCGATTGGTCCAAGGCTCACATCGAAGGCCTGCGCGGCGTACTCAAAGGCGGCGTGGTGATCCCGCAAGACCGTGAAGCCTTCACCATCATCCGCTCCCTACCGCACGGACACGTCGCCGCGGTGCTCGGCACGGCACGCAAAATCGGCCTCGACCGTATCCTGGGGCCGGACGGAAATCGGTGCCGCGATCTCGTGCTTGCTATGATCGTCGAACGCATCCTCGATCCCGGCTCAAAGCTTGCCGCCGCCCGTGCGCTTTCTCCTGCTACCGCCAGCTCCAGCCTCGGCGCCGTGCTCGGCCTGGGCGAAGTCGATGAGGACGAACTCTACACCGCACTCGACTGGCTGCTGGAGCGCCAGCCCGCTATCGAGACTGCATTCGCCAGGCAGCACCTGAAGAACGGCACTTTGGTGCTCTACGACGTCTCCTCCAGCTACCTGGAAGGCCGCTGCTGTCCGCTCGCACAACGCGGCTACAGCCGCGACGGTCGGCACGGGACGTTGCAGATCGTCTATGGCTTGCTCTGCGCGCCTGACGGCTGTCCCGTCGCGATCGAAGTGTTTGAGGGGAACACCGCCGATCCGATAACGCTCGCCGCCCAGGTCGAGAAGCTGAAGCAACGCTTCCGCCTTGATCACGTCGTGCTGGTCGGCGACCGGGGCATGATCACCCAGGCCCGCCTGACCGACGACATCAAGCCGGCCGGCCTCGATTGGATCACTGCCTTGCGCGCTCCGGCCATTCAGCAACTGGTTCAAGGTGGCGCCTTGCAACTGTCGTTGTTCGACCAGCGCGACATGGCCTCCATCACCAGTCCGGACTTCCCGGGCGAGCGCCTGATTGTTTGCCGCAATCCGGACCTGGCCGCGCAGCGTGCCCGCAAGCGCGAAGAGCTCTTGGTGGCGACCGAACGCGACCTGGCGCGCATCCGGGCCGCCGTTCAGCGCCAACGGAAACCCTTGCGTGGCGCGGCAGAAATCGCACTCGCCGTTGGCGCGGTGATCGAGCAGCACAAAATGCGCAAGCACTTCGAGCTCACTATCACCGACTGCAGCTTCGCCTTCGCTCGCAAGGATGCCGAGATTGCCGCCGAAGCCGCCACCGATGGCATATATATAGTGCGCACCAGCCTGCCGAGCGGCGTGCTGGGCGACACCGAAACCGTGCGCAGCTACAAATCGCTGGCCCAGGTCGAACGAGCCTTCCGCTGCATCAAGACCGTCGATCTTCACGTCCGGCCGATCCACCACTGGCTCGCTGACCGCGTCCGCGCGCATGTGTTCCTCTGCATGCTGGCCTACTATCTGGAATGGCACATGCGCCAGCAGCTGGCGCCGATGCTGTTCGACGACACGGACAAGGATGCTGCCGAGGCGGCGCGCAGCAGCATTGTGGCTCCAGCGCAACGCTCCGAGGCTGCAATCCGCAAGCAGACCACTGGCGTCACGCCGGATGGGCTGCCGGTGCACAGCTTCCATACATTGCTGGCCGATCTTGCGACGCTGACCCGCAATAGCTTGGTTACCGCGGTCGCTCCGGAGCTGCCGCTGATCGTGCTGGCGCGACCCACCCTGCTGCAGCGCAAGGCATACGAGCTGCTGGAGATCGCGCTGTAGCCAGTAACCCCAGCTACGAATTGGAGATTATCGTTGCTTCACAGTGGCTTATGTATTTTGAATGAGGGAAGCTCGGTTTAGGCGAGGCACCAACCCGAACTTTCTGGTTCCCATCAAAGCTCTTGCCAAATTGGTGCGCGGCAAATTCCGCGCCTTGCTGCAACAAAAGTGCCCAGATCCTGTCATCCCCCCGACGATGCGCAGCACCTGGTTGGGCCGGTAAATGGCGCTGATCTCCAGTGTGCTGGCTTCGCTGATGCGCAGGCCGCACGCGTACATGAGGGCGAGGCACGTCCGGTGGATCGGGTTGCGGATGCAGCTGAGCAGGTGCCGGACCTGATCCTCCGAGAGCGCCTCAGGCAGCCGCTTCTGCCGAGGTGAGGCGATCCTTTTTTTCCCCGAACAACCCCCAGGTGCGGCCAAGCGTGCGGCGATAGAGGAAACGCAGACCGTACTGGCCCGTCTTGAATGTGCCGCGCGCGACACCCCTCTCGCGCAAGTCGAGCAGGTAGCTCCGCACCTCTTCCTCGCTGAGTTGATCCGGCGAGCGCCGATAATGCGCAGCCAGCCGGCGCACCGACTGGATGTAGATCTTTTGTGTCCCCGCAGCCAATCCGGCCAGCGTCATGTCCTCGATCATCCGCGCACGTAGTGGCGACATGGTGGTCTCCTCTCGCTGATGTCCCAACCGGCTGCTTCATGCCCGCCGCTTCGAAAGAATACCTCCGCTAGCTACACAGGTCGCACGATCACAACATCCTCGGCGGAGCCGTTCCGTCCAACACCCTCCATTGGGAAGCGGAAGCGGGAAGCCCGTCAAAAAGACTGATCAGAGAACCATCACAAAGCATGATCACGCTCACGGATGCATCGTCTTTACATTTCTATTGCTTCCGTACAAAAATCGCGAGCGATGCAACGCATTCGGGGAATCCGGTCGATGTCAGGCACCATTGTCCCCAACAC
>DASYBK010000057.1:0-39490 GCA_036500805.1 Acidobacteriaceae bacterium
CCGAATATTTTGAGGGGCTTGGCATCCTGCCTGCGCTGCAGGAGCTGGCCGGGCGGCGAGATGCCGATCCTTTGGAGGCGCTGGAGCAGCCGGGAGCCCGTGCGATGGTGGCGCAACTGCTGATGCGGGAGCGCGAGCCGGTGCATGGACACGAACTGGAATCGGCACTGGTGACACTGGAGCAGCACTTTGTGGAGCAGCGGCAGCGGCGCATCCGGGGTGCGATTGGCGAGGCGGAGCGCAAGGGCGACCTGGCCGGCGTGACCGCGTTGATGACAGAGCGGATGGAACTGGACCGTCGATTGCGAGAGCTGGACCAGCGGATGCACGAACTGGTCAGTCAGGGCGGCTAGGACAGCCAAGTTCCGCCGGGTTGGGAGACGGATGCCACGGCGAACCGCTGGCTGCGGCCATGCCTTCCTGGGCCGCTCTTGAGCGGCGGAGAAATCCGCCCGGAAAGCCCGCCGAGGTGAAACAAAATGTCCCGAAGTACATCTAACAGTTGAGGATAAAAGTGTCCGCCGGTCGGAATCCGGCAGGCAGCGTGATATCCTGATTTTCTCTGTCTTGAAGAGTGCGTCAACCAGCCCGCACGATGCCTTTCCAGGCCGCGGGATCAGCCACTAATAGGATGGCCCTTATCGCGCATCTTCACTCATAGATAGAACGGTTTGCCCAAGACAAACCAGCGCAGCGCAAGCTGCGCCAGCGGCGAAATAACGCGGGGAGACAAGGCGCGCTTTGGCGATAGAAGACAAATTCGAAGACGACATCCAGAAGTTGATGGATCAGGGCAAGGAAAAGGGATACCTCACGTATGGCGAGGTAAACGACCTGCTGCCGGACAACATGCATTCGGCGGACGACCTTGACGATCTCATCACCACCATCAACACCCAGGGCATCGACCTGCTCGAAGGCGAGCCCAAGTTTGCCGGGGAGAAGTTTGACGCGGAGCACGCCGAAGAGGGCGACGACGTTGAGCTGGACCTGACACCGGGAACACTCGAGAAGACGAACGACCCTGTCCGCATGTATCTGCGCGAGATGGGCACCGTGCCGCTGCTGACGCGCGAAGGCGAGGTCGAGATCGCCAAGCGCATCGAGCGCGGCCAACTGCGCGTGCTGAAGGCGATCTCGCGATCGCCGATCGTGATCCGCGAAGTGATCGCGCTGGGCGAGGACCTGAAGCGCGGCGTGCGCAACATCAAGGAAGTGGTGATCTTTGACGAAGAGGAGATCACCGAAGAAGTCCTGCAGGCGCGGGTGAAGGCTACCGTTGCCCGCGTGGATGCGCTGCTGAGGCACCAGAAGAAGGCGCAGGCGCTGCTCGAAAAACTCGAGACGATCAACGTCAAGTCGAAGGCGAAGGAGCACCGCAAGACGCGCTGGCTGATGGGCCGCGAGCGGGTGCACGTGTCGCGCATCGTCCGCGAGTTGAAGTACACCAATGGCGAGCGCAAGCGGCTGCTCGACAAGGTGAACAAGACCGTCGATTCGATGCGCACGCTGGAGCGGCAGATCAAGTCGCTCGAGCAGAAGCACGACGCATCGAAGAGCGAGGAGCTGCGCAAGGAGTACCGGCGCCAGCAGCGCAACTGCAAGACCGACCTCGACCGCCTGGAGACGGAGATCGGCGTTTCCATCGCCGACCTGAAGCGCACCCAGCGCGAGATGATCCAGGGCGACATGGACGCCGAGCGGGCGAAGCGGGAGCTGATTGAAGCCAACCTGCGACTCGTTGTCTCCATCGCGAAGAAGTACACCAACCGCGGCCTGCAGTTCCTGGACCTGATCCAAGAGGGCAACATCGGCCTGATGAAGGCGGTGGATAAGTTCGAGTACCGCCGCGGTTACAAATTCTCGACCTATGCGACGTGGTGGATCCGGCAGGCGATCACGAGGGCGATTGCCGACCAGGCGCGCACCATCCGCATCCCGGTGCACATGATCGAGACCATCAACAAGCTGATTCGCACCTCGCGGCAACTGGTGCAGGAGCTGGGACGCGAGCCTACGTCGGAAGAGATCGCCAAGCGGATGGATATTCCGGTAGCGAAGGTGCGCAAAGTGCTGAAGATCGCGCAGGAACCGATCTCACTCGAAACGCCGATCGGCGAAGAGGAAGATTCGCACCTGGGCGACTTCATCGAAGACCGCCAGGCGGTGTCGCCGTCCGAAGCGGTGATCAGCGTGAACCTGAAGGAGTACACCTCGCAGGTGCTGCGCACGCTGACCCCGCGCGAGGAGCGCGTGATCAAGATGCGCTTCGGCCTGGAGGACGGCTCCGAGCACACGCTCGAAGAAGTCGGGCAGAGCTTCCAGGTGACGCGCGAGCGCATCCGGCAGATCGAAGCAAAGGCGCTGCGCAAGCTCCGGCATCCTTCGCGGTCGCGGCGACTGAAGGCGTTTGTGGATGGGGTGAAGGAGATTTGACCACTAGCTAGTCAGCGAGTCGGCTAGTCAGCTATGAATCGAGGGAGCCTTTGGCTTCCTCGATTTGTTTGTAGGACAGCTCGCGCGCGCTCCTCCGCAGTGCTAGAGTCGCATTACTGGAGCCCTGCGATGAAGCGCATCTTCGCGATCGTGTCTCTCTTCGTATTCAGCTCAATTTGCTTTGCGCAGAGCCAGAAGGCGTGGGATGGCTTCGTGACCGATACCCACTGCGGGACACACTGCCAGCGCAGCTCTGACATGAAGCCCGATAAGGCCTGTGTGCGGTTGTGCGTGCGCAAGGGATCGAAGTATGGGCTCTGGCACGGCAATCACGTTTACCCGATGGAGCCGCAGACGAAGCTGGCGCAGTTTGCGGCGGAAGATGTCCAGGTGACGGGCACGATGTCGAATGGCGTGATCCAGATCGAATCAATCCGGCTGAAAAACAAATAGGCAGGAAATACAACCGGGGGCTGCTGGACAGCACCGGTTGCCTCACCAAGTTCACTGCTTGTCAGCTCCCTACTGCACCGGGTGAGCCTTGCCGTCCTTGACGGCCTGGTCGATGAGCGACTGCACTTTGCTGTCAGCTTCGCGGGTGGCCCGGTGCTGCTCGCGGCCGAGTTCGCCCTGCTGGCGACCGAATTCGCCTTGCAGCCGGCCCAATTCTCCCTGCTTCGCACCGAGATCGCGCATCTGCAGCACCATGGGCTCCATCTGCCTGCGCAGCTGCTCGGCCTGATCGCTCATTTGCCTGGCCTGCACTTCGAGTCGCGGCTGCTGGGCGCGGAGTTGCTCCATCTGCTTCTCGAAGCGCTCGCGTGTCTCTTTCATCTGCGCATCGATGGCGGCGCGCTGCTGCTCGTTCATCTTGTCGCGCTCCAGCGCCATTTTGGTCTCGGCGTCCACGAAGTCCTGGACCGTTTTGTCAAAGTCCTTAGGCATTTCGAAGTGGAAGTCGAACTTTTGCTGTGCGCCCCACTCACCTTGTTTCGCACCGAGCTGACCCTGGAGCGCGCCCAGATCTCCCTGCTTCGCTCCCAACTTGCCCTGCTGTGCGCCGAGTTCACCCTGCTTCTTCGCCAGTTCGTTCACATGCGCGTAGGCCTGCTGCGCCTGCTTGACGAGCGCCGGGTCGTCGATGACCCAGGTCTTGCCATCGCGCTCGAAGAGGATGGCGCCGGCGGGATGCTTCGCGTGCTCGTCGTGGAGCACATCGGTGTCGCCGAACCAACTGTGCATCATCACGGTGTGGTCGTCGTCCGGACCATAGATAGCGTAGCCGCGCGAGTTGGGCATGCCGGGGGAGACCAGCTTGATCTGCGGCATGGCCATGACCCTCATCTGCATCCCGTCGATGTCGGGATGAACGGAGATGATGGGGCCGGGCACTTCGGGGTCGAGACGGACGGCAATTCCGCCGCTCTGTTCGACAGCAGCGTCCGGCGGTAGTGGCGGGACTGGAATGGAGGTCACATCGGGAGGCGGGACGGGTGCTGGCGCGGCCTCCGGTGCAGGGACAGCATCCGGCGTTGCAGGAGCGGGTGCTGGCGCGGCTGGCGCCTGTGGTCCCTGCGCCTGTGAAGCAGCGGGTGGCGCGGGCGCTTGCGGCGCGGCAAGCACGACCGTCTGCGGTTGAACGATGTGAACGGAGGCCGCGGCAACGATGGCTGCGGCCGCGAGGAGCGCAGCGGCAACGATAGCCTGGCCGCGGCGATGGCGGAAGGCGCCGGTGAGCTCGGGGTCGGCGATGAGCCGGTCAATCCGCTCCCTGAGCCCGGCGGATTGCGCCATGGCGAGCATGCCGGCCGGGGTCTGCTCAGCGGTGGCGAAACGGATCAGCAGTTGTGCGTAGCTGAGGCCGTCGCCGCTGCAGGCGATGGCGGCGCGGTCGCAGATGGTCTCGCTCAGCCGTGAGAGCTGCGGGCGAAGCCACCATGCATGCGGGCTGATCCAGAAGAAGCAGTGGTGGACCGTAGCAGCGAGTTGGAGGTAGAAGTCGCCTTCATGGATGTGCTGGGCTTCATGGGCGAGCGTGGCACGAAGTGCGGCATCGTCCCACTCGAGGGCTTCGAGCGGCAGCAGGATGCCGTGGCCGACGGTGGCGGGCGAGTGGAGGTCCATGGAGATGCGAACGGACGGGCGCACGGCGAGGCGCTGGGGGAGATCGGCTTCCGAGGTGGCGAAGGGCTGCGCGCGACGCCACAGGCGCGCTGCGAGAGCAAGGCCGAGCAGGACGCGGAGCAGCAGCAGCGTGGTGATGGTGAGATAGGCAGCGAAGCCGATCTGCCACCAGGCAAGGTGCGAGCTCGCGTGCGAGTTCGTGCCACCGACCGGAGCGGGCTCGCCTTCGAGTGCAGCGGGAACGGGGATGCTGGGCGCTACGGCGGGGGGCAAGAAATCATCCGGTTGCGCTGGAGCTTGCACGGGAGCGCGAGTCCCTTTCACTGCATCGTCCGAGAGCACGCCGACGGGCGGGACAGATCGCGAGGAGAGGACGATGGTTTGTGGCGTGGACCAGAGCGCAGTGAAGGAGAACGACGGGATGTGCAGCGCAACCAGCGCGGGCATGGCGAGCGCAAGGATGAGGACGGCGGTCCAGGCGCGCTTCGCCACGCGCGCATGCTGGACGCGCAGCACACGCAGCACGACGGCGACAGCGAGGGCCAGGGCAAGCGAACGAACCGCCGACTCTCCGAGAATATCGATGATGCTCATCTGAACTTCTCCTTCACTCGATCTCGCTCATGGCAGATCGTGGACTGCGGAACCCGTGCGGACGCTTGCGTTTTACTTTGACTTGCCTGCCTTTGCTTTCGCGCGGGCGATCTTGGCTGCCAGGCGCTGCAATTCGTTTTCGCTGAGCACTTCGGCGTTGACCATGCCGACGAGCAGGGCTTCGACCGAGCCGCCGCAGAAGCGATCGACGATGCGCTGCACGGCGCGTCCGGCGACAGAGCGGCCATCCTCAGCGGCGCGGTAGAGATAGGTGCGCTGCGCGACGGTGTGGGCGAGATAGCCCTTCTCTTCGAGACGACGCAGCACAGTGCGCACGGTGGACTCCTTCAAGACGCGGCCCTGGGCATGAAGCTGCTCGCGAACCTGCTCGGCCGTGGCCTGGCGCTGGTGCCAGACCATACGCAGGATGGCCTGCTCAAGTTCGCCGAGTCCGGCGGGATCGTGATCCTGAGGGTTGTGGGCTTCCGGATTGGGCCGGGCCGAAGTGCTACTGTTCATAGTGCTACAGACTGTAGCATTTAGCTGAAGGTGAGCGCAAGCGGGCACATTTTTCAAAATGCTCTTCTGCAATTTTTCTCATTTCTCTTGACATATTGTACTAGTTAAATAGTACATTAGTACTTGCAATGACGCCTCGCTCTTCATCCGCGTCTTTTCTGTTCCGGCTGAACCTGGAGAGCGGTGTGCCGGTGTACCGGCAGATCATCGACCAGGTGCGCGCGGGCATGGCGTCGGGGTCGCTGGCGGCAGGCGATCAACTGCCAACGGTACGGCAACTCGCTGTGGACCTAGCCATCAATCCAAACACAGTCGCGCGCGCCTACCGGGAGCTGGAACTCGGCGGGTTGCTCGAGACCCATCAGGGAACGGGCTCATTCATCAGCGCGCAAAAGATCAGACGCGGGGATGCGGAGCGCGAGCGGCAACTGGCGCAGCTTGTGGGCGAGTGTATGTCGCGCGCCGGCGCCATGGGTTTCACGGTGGACGATGTCATCGAGTATTTGCGGAAGTCTGCTGCAGAGTCGAATCGCGGGAGGTAATGGGAATGATCAGAACCAACGTGGCACCGGACAACAGAGTTGCAGTGACGGCATTCCTCGCCTGTATCGGCGCGGGTATGGGACTCACCACGCTCGTGCATCGCGAGGCACCGCTGATTGCTGGAATCATCGCGGGCGTTTACCTTCTTTTTTCCATCAAGGTCATTCCGCCGTGGGAGAAGGTGGCGCTGCTGCGGCTGGGCCGATATGTCGGCTTGCGCGGACCAGGACTCTTCCTCATCGTGCCGGTGATCGAGACGCTCAGCCCGCACGTGGATCAGCGGGTGCGCGTCGCGAGCGTCTCCGCGGAATCCACGCTGACCCGCGACACTGTGCCGGTGAATGTGGACGCAATCGTGTTCTGGCTGGTGTGGAACGTCGAGAAGTCAATCCTTGAAGTAGAGAACTTCATGGATGCCATCGTCCTGAGCGCGCAGACGGCGCTGCGTGAGTCGATCGGCCGCCACGAGTTGGCGCAGATGATCACCGAACGCGAGACGCTGGGGCGTGAACTGCAGCGGATTCTGGATGAAAAGACCAATCCCTGGGGAATCACGGTGCAGTCGGTGGAGATCCGCGACGTGAGGATCCCACAGGCGCTGGAAGATGCGATGTCGCGGCAGGCACAGGCCGAGCGCGAACGCCAGGCGCGCATCATCTTGGGACAGGCAGAGACCGATATCTCCACTAGCTTCGTGAAGGCCGCGTCTGCCTATGCGGAGAACCCCGTGGCGCTGCATCTGCGCGCGATGAACATGCTCTACGAAGCGATCAAGGAGAGAGGGTCGATGGTGATTGTGCCATCGTCGGCGGTGGAGACGATGGGGCTGGGTGGCTCTCTGGCCACGGCATCTCTCGCTAAGCAGCAATAGAGGCAGCCGTAGCACCTAGACGACTAGAACGGAAGGAATAGGAGGTCACACGTGAAAAGCCCGATACTGTGGCTCACCGCCCTTGTTGCGCTATGCGCAAGCGCTCCGCCTGCGCAGAATAAAGTCGAGTCTCCTGCTCCTGCCACGCAGTTTGTCACTGTCGACAAAGACGTCAAATTGGAAATCCTCGATTGGGGCGGAACCGGCCGTCCGTTGATTTTCCTGGCAGGCGGCGGAAGGACCGCCCACGATTACGATCAGTTCGCGCCGAAGTTCACGACGAAGTATCACGCCTACGGCATCACACGCCGAGGCTTCGGCGCCTCCAGCAAACCCGCACCAACGGTCGCTAACTATGCGGCCGACCGTCTGGGAGATGACGTGTTGGCCGTCATGGACGCCCTCAAGCTCACTCGTCCTATATTGATCGGGCACTCTATGGCTGGCGAAGAGTTGAGTTCTATCGGCAGTCGCCATCCAGAAAAGGTAGCTGGCTTGATCTATCTCGATGCCGGATACCCATGGGCCTACTATGACCACGCCCACGGAGACACATGGCTCGACATGCTTGACCTCAAGAAGCGGATTGATGCGTTGCGGTCGGGCGCTGTATACGATCGCCAGTTTGTGCAGGGGCTGTCGGTGAGTGTCTCGCAACTCGAAAAAGACCTGCCAGCGGACGCGAAACGGTTGGCATCCATGCCAATCGCGCCTCCCCCACCACCACCAATTAGTTTAGCGATGCTATTCGGCGAGCAGAAATACACAGAGATCCACGTTCCGATACTCGCCATCTTCGCAGTCCCGCACAATTTCGACGGAGTCTTTAGAGATAACCCTGCTGTTAAAGCCGCAATGGTAGCAGCCGATCTAGCTCGCACTTCGTTACTGGCAAATGATTTTGAAGCCGGTCTACCTTCCGCGCACGTCGTCCGCTTGCCAAATGCCGACCATGCCGTCTTCATCTCAAACGAGGCAGAGGTCTTCCGAGAGATGACTCGCTTCATGGCGAGCCTGCACTAGCCTTCGAGCAGAGCCCGTTGCTAAAAAAGGCAGCCTCGCAAGGCTGCCTTCTTCTTTCGAGCTACAGTTCACTTCTTCTTCGCGTCGGCTTCGATCTCTTTCCACTCGTTGGGTTCGAGCTTGAGCGAGGCGGCCGCGATGTTCTCCTCGAGGTGCTTCACTGACGATGTGCCGGGGATGGGCAACATGACCGGCGAGCGGTGCAGCAGCCATGCGAGCGAGAGCTGCGCGGTGGTGGCGCCGTGTTTCCTTGCGGCGGCATCGAGCGGACCGCCGGGACGCGCGAGTTTGCCGGCGGCGACGGGGAACCAGGGAATGAAGCCGAGTTTGTGATGGGTGCAGTAGTCGACTACGTCTTCGTGCTGGCGGTCGCCGAGATTGTATTGATTCTGCACGCTGACGATCTCGATGAACTTGCGCGCCTGATCGATCTCGTGCGGCTTCACTTCGGAGAGACCGACGTGCAGGATCTTGCCCTGCTCCTGCAGCTTCTTGATGGGCGCGAGCGATTCTTCGACGGGCACCTGGGGGTCGATGCGGTGAAGCTGCCATAGATCGATGCGCTCGACCTTGAGGCGGCGGAGGCTCATCTCGACTTCCTGCTGAAGATATTCGGGACGGCCGAGCGGCTGCCACACGTTGGGACCGGTGCGCACGAAGCCGGCCTTGGTGGCGATGACGAGACCTTTGGGGTAGGGATGGAGCGCCTCCGCGATGATCTCCTCGCTGACATAAGGCCCATACGAGTCGGCGGTGTCGATGAAATCGACGCCGAGCTCGACCGCACGCTGGAGAACACGCTTCGCCTCCGCGCGGTCTTTGGGTTCGCCCCAGATGCCTTCACCGGTGAGGCGCATGGCGCCGAATCCGAGACGGTAGACTGGGGTCTTGCCGCCCAAGGAGAAGCTGCCGCTGGGCTGGACTGCGTTGCTTTGGGCGGAGATGGTAGCTGCTGTGCTCATACTGCCTTCGATGCAGCGCGATCCTAAGAAGGTGCAGAGGGAGTTTGCGCATTACGGAACTGTGAATCGCGGGGATGCGTAGCTCAGGGTGCGGCCGGTTTCGCGGCCGCGCACAGGATGAGGAGCAAAGCCATGACCACCCCGGTGATGTTGCCGCAGATGACGGATGAGCAGCAGGCGACCTTCAACGCATACTATCCGAGCACGCAGCGGGATGAACTGACCGGCGTGCTGCTGGCGCTGGTGCTGGGCAGTTTTGGCGCGCACCACTTCTATCTGCGGCGCAACGGGCTGGGCGCCGTGTACCTGGTGCTCTTCTGGACGGGGATTCCCGGGATTCTGGGCATTATCGAAGCGTTCTTCATGCCGGGTCGGGTGCGACGCTTCAACGCGGAGCAGGCGGCGCTGCTTGCCCACTCGGTGGTGCAGGGTGTGACGGTGCCGCCGGCCCCGCCGCCGATGGTGGCCTGCCCGGCATGCGGGGCAGTCCAGACGGCAGCGGCACGCTATTGCGTCCAATGTGGACGAGGCATGGGATGATCAGCGGCCGTGGATCAGGCTGAAGGTGAGGATGGCGAGCACGATGAGGCTGACGACGGTGTAGAGCACGTCGCGCTCGCGGGCGAATCCTGCGATGGCAAAGATGACCCGCGCGATGGGCGTGGCGATGAGCACGAGCAGGCCGAGCGCGATGATGCTGGCGCCGCTGCCGCTGCTTAGCTGACGGAAGACGGCGCTGATGGAGTGGATGGAGGTGCCTGCGGATACCGCCGATGCAGACTCGCCGGGTGCGTGGAAGATGCGATAGTCGGGCACCGGCGCTTCAGGATGGCGCAACACCAACATGCCTCCGATGGCGACGAGTACGGCGGCGGCAACGACGCCGATGCGCAGCAGAATGGCGATGGCTACTTCGAGGCGCTGATCTTCTTCACGAGTCGGCTCCCGGCGGGGCTTGGCGGTCGGCGCATGCTTGCGAATGGGCTCGGTCATGCGATCAAAACCTCCCGGTGAGGCTGGAGTAGATCATCTCGACGCCGAGCGCGACGATAACGACGGCGAAGATGGCGCGCAGAGTGGAGACGCGGGCGCGGATGAGAATGCGCGAGCCGAGCAGCGATCCGCCCAGCACGCCGAGCATGACCGGCATGGCGAGCGACGGAAGTATGTAACCACGGCTGATGTAAATGCCCGCGCTGGCGGCAGCGGTGACGCCGATCATGAAGTTGCTGGTGGTGGTAGAGACCTTGAAGGGGAGGCGCATGGCCTGGTCCATGGCCAGTACCTTGACTGCGCCCGAGCCGATGCCGAGCAGGCCGGAGAGACCGCCGGCGAGGAACATGATGCCGAAGCCGGCAGGCACGCGCTGGGCTACGTAGGCTTTGAGGCCGGTGTCGGTGGGGTACTCGCCTTCGAGGCGCAGATGATCTGCGAGGCCGCCGGTGTGCTCGGGCGTTACATCTTCATGCTTGCCCCGAAAGCTGGAGATGGCGGAGTAGAGCAGCACGACACCGAAGACGATGCCGATGGCTTTCGTGGAGACCATCGCGGTGAGATAGGCGCCCACCAGCGCGCCGAGCGTGGTGGCGATCTCGAGGAACATGCCGATGCGGATGTTCGAGAAACCCTCGCGTACGTAGGCCGCCGCTGCGCCGGAGGATGTAGCGATGACGGAGACCAGCGAAGCTCCTATGGCGTAGCGCAGATCGACATGAAACAGCAGCGCGAGCACGGGCACGACCACCACGCCGCCGCCCAGGCCGGTGAGCGCGCCGAGCAAGCCGGCGAGGATGGAGGTGCCAAGGATGGCGAGGGTGAAGGTCAGGATGGTCATGCGTCTCGCTTCAAAGGATAGTCCGTCGTTTTATTTTTCTTCGTGATAATCCTGCTCGGTGTTGATCTCCCATAAGGCGTTCTTGTCTGTGATGCCGGCGAGGATGTTGTCAACCGCGGTCATCGCCGTAAGCATGGAGTGGTCCTGATTGTTGTATTTGTGCATGCCGTTGCGGCCGACGAGGAAGAGATTCTCGAAAGGGTCCAGCCATTCGCGCACTTCGTGGAAGCGATCGTAGGTGCCGAAGTAGGCGGGATAGGTCTTGGGCACGCGAACGACGTGGCCGTCGCGGACATCGCCGGCATGGATGATGCCGATCAGTTCAAGCTCCTGAGTGGCGAAGCGGATGACCTCTTCATCGGCCATGCGCCAAAGCTCGTCGGTCTGATAGCAGAAGTATTCGAGACCGATCCAGACCTTCGATGGGTCGGCGACCATGTGCGGGCTCCAGTTGTTGAATATCTGTAACCGTCCAAGGAGCACATCGGGCTCCTGCACGTAGATCCAGGTGTCTTTGAGCGGTGAGCCATCGTGCTCGGTGACGAGCAGGCGATCGACGAGCAGGCCGACCGTGATGAAGTCGCGGTACATGAGGCCGTCGACGACCTCCTGCACATTCCCTGGAGCCGGCTGATCGAGCGAGCGTACCAGCTCGGTGACCGGCATCGTAGAGAAGCAGTAGTCGGCAGCGAAGCGGCGGCGCTCTCCGCTTGCATTTTGCGCTGCAACGGCGACGATGCGATTTGCTCCGTCGGTCTCTATGTGATCGACACGCCAGCCAGTCAGGACTTCCCCGCCCTGCCGGCAGATGAGATCGGCGACATGCTCCCAGAGCTGGCCCGGGCCGTGCATGGGATAGAGGAACTGCTCGATGAGCGAGGTTTCGGTGTGCTTCTGCGCGAGGTCACCGCCGCGCGGCTGGGTGCTGAAAGTGCGCTTCAGGAAGTGGCCGACGGCAGTGGTGAGTGAAAGCCCCTTGATGCGCTGCGCGCCCCATTCGGCGCTGATTTCAGAGCAGGACACGCCCCATACCTTCTCCGTGTAGGACTTGAAGAATGTGAGATAGAGCTGGCGGCCGAAGCGATTGATGAGGAAGTCTTCGAGGCTCTTTTCCGGGCGGCGCTGATGCAGGCGCGATTTCAGATAGCTGAGGCCGACCTGCGCTGTGCGCGCGAGGCCGAGCTTGCTGAGCGTGTCGGCAGTCAGAGTGATGGGGTAATCGAAGAAGCGGCGCAGAAAATAGATGCGGCTGCGACGCGGGCGCACCAGCATGACCAGCTCGGGGTCGGCCTCCGGCTGTGTGTGCAGGTGCAGTGCATGCAGCGAGCGATGACGGTTCTGATAGGAGATGACGGCATGACCGGCGCCTTCGTCGGCGACGGGCATCAGGTCGAGCCACCATTGCATGACGCGGTCCGACTTCGAAAAGAAGCGGTGGCCGCCGATATCCATGCGGTTGCCCTTGTAGCGAACGGTGCGTGAGATGCCACCGATGGCATCATCGGCTTCGAGGACGATGGGGCGAATGGCCGGTGTGCCATCCGATGTCTTCCCTGAACGGCGGAGCAGCTCGAGCGCAGCGGTAAGGCCGGCGGGACCGGCGCCGATGATGATGGCGGTGCGCTGGGTCATTGCACGCGGGCGAAGCGGCCCGCGATGCAGGTGGCGACGAGCTGACCTTCCGGGGAGAACGCGATGACATTCGCGCTGCGGCCCGCGGCGATGGCGCCGTGGCTCTCCGAAAAGCAGGCGAGCTTGGCGGGATTCGCTGTAGCAAGACGCGTGACGACGGCGAGCGGCGCGCCGGTGAACTCGGCGAAGTTGCGCACAGCGCGGTCCATGGTGAGCACGCTGCCGGCGAGCACGTCGCCATGCGTGGCGCGACCATCGGCTACGTCGACTTCGAAGCTGCCGAGTCGGTAGCGGCCGTTGGGCATGCCGGTGGCGCTCATGCCGTCGGTGATGAGGATCGCGCGGGACGGTCCTTTGGCGCGCCAGTAGATGCGGATGGTGATGGGATCGACGTGGATGCCGTCGGCAATGATCTCAGCGTAGAGCGCGTCGTCATCAAGGACAACGCCGAGCATGCCGGGCTCGCGATGATCGAGGCCACGCATGGCGTTGTAGGTGTGGGTAGCAGAGACTCCCCCGGCGGCGATGCCTGCGCGCGTCTGAGCGGCGGTGGCGTCGCTGTGGCCGAGGCTGATGCGTACGCCGAGCGCGGTCGCGTGCTTGATCAGGTCAAGAGCGTTGGGCAGCTCCGGCGCGACGGTCATGAGGCGGATGTGGCCGCGCGCGGCCTGCCAGAAGCGATCGAAGAGCTCGATGGATGGCGGCTGCAGCAGCTCCGGCGGATGCACGCCGCGCTTGGCATGCGAGAGGAACGGGCCCTCGAGGTGAACACCGAGCGGCATTGCACCTTCTACGGAACCAGGTTTCTCGATCAGGGTGGCGAGGCCGTCGAGCGCGCGCAGGATGTCATCGACCGGCGCGGTGACAGTGGTGGGTAGGAATGCGCCGACGCCATGTAAGGCGAGAAAGCGGGTGACGTGCGAGACGCCGGCCGCTGTGCCTTCCATCACGTCATGACCGGCAGCGCCGTGCACATGGATGTCGAGCATGGCGGGTGCGAGCACGGCACCCGGCAGATCATGATGCTCGCTGTGTTGCGGCAGTCCATCGCCGCGGATACCGAAGCTTTCGATAACGCCGTCTTCGATGAGCAGCCAGGGGTCGGCGACGACAGACTCCGGCAACACCAGGGTGCCGGCGGTAAGCAGAATGCGCATGCAGATTCCTTCCGACCATTATCGCCGGTCAATCACCATTGATGACGGGAACGCCGATCTCTTCTGCCTTCGGCAGAGTGTGGGTCTTCGCAAGCTGCGCACGCAGCGTGTCGAACTGGCGCGAGCGTGCGATCCAGAGCTGGATGGCCATGTCGTATTGAGCCAGGACATTCTGGAGCCAGTAAGGTCGGTTGTCGCGCAGCCATGCCTGCGCGAAGAGCTCGCGCGTCAGCGTGTAACCGTCGCGCAGGTCCTGGCAGCGGCCGTTGGCATTGCTGATTTCGGCCAGATCGCTGAAGGCGCGGGAGTGCGATGTGGCGGCCTGGGTGTACGCATCGGCGTAGGCGTGGGCGATCTCGTCGGCGAACTGGAACTTCATCCCGATGAAATCGATGCGGCGAGCGCCTAATGCGAGGGCGTCGAGCGCATTTTGTTCGCGCAACGGCGCGGCGGCGCGTGCTTCCGCGATCAGAGTGATGGCGCTTTCGGCATCCAGCCGCACGTCCTTCACGATCGGGAGCAGCTTTGCAAAGTCCTGCTGGCCTTCGGGGCTCCAGGGATCTTCCCAGAAGAGCGCGTTCGATGCGCCGAAGCGGAAGCCGTTATCGGCAAGCAGCTTCTGCGCGGCCATGATCTGGGCCTGCGCCTGGTCGATTTTCCCGCTGAGATCGCCGTGGAAGACGGTGCCATAGCTGGTTTCAAACTGCTGGAGCGAGCTTTCGCCGGGCTGCCATGCGGCGGCTGCGCCAAAGAGGACACCATACCAGTCCTCGTCGAAGATGCCTTCGCCATCGTCGTTCCAGACGGTGTTCAGCATGCCGCGCGCGCCGAGGCGCTGGCCGTCGCGGACGAAGTGCTGGATGTTGACGAGCGCGACATTGTTGTCCGGATAGACACGGCGCCAGTTATTCACGCCCGGGGCGACCCACACCTCCATGCCGGCGCGGTTGAAGGGCTGGATGTACTTATCGAAGTTGGGCAGCGCGCCGTAAACCCAAGGGACGCCGATCATGTCCTTCGGCAGGGCGGCGATCATATCCGGATTGTGCCAGGCGAGGTCGCCCCAGAAGAGGATGCGCTTGCCGGTGGGCTGGACGACGCCGTGAATCTGCGTCAGGAAATCGACGTAGACCTGGTCGAGGCCGCGCTGCGCGACGAGATCGCGCGTCTGGCCTCTGCCCAGCTCGTTGGTTTCATCCGCGCCGATGTGCACCCAGGGCGATGGAAATTGTTTGCTGATCTGGTCGAACCACTGCTTTATCAGCGCGAGCGAGCCGGGCTGGACCGGCGAGAGCACCTGGCCGTGCGGCGTCTCGCCAAGCGAAGAGAATTGCTCGTACTTGAGGACGTGGTGAAGATGACCGAAGGCCTCCTGCTCCGGCACGACAGTGACGTGGTACTTCGCGGCGTAGCGGACGAGCTCGGCGACATCCTGCGGCGACATCGACCCGCCGGGCGGCGCGACCAGCGGAGATGCGGAGTAGGCGAGGGTGTGCTCGAAGTAGGGCGAGTAGATGTTGAGCTTGTAGGCGGCAAGCGTGCGGACCTGTCGCTCCTGGAACTCGAGGGTGGGGACCGGCCCGCGCGAGAGATCGTCATCCAGGCCGCGATGCGGAAGCGCCGGCCAGTCGCGGATAGTGGCCGTCTGGAGGTAGGCGCCTTTGCCGTTGCCCTGATGACCATCGCCCTGATCTCCATCAATGACGAGCTCCTTGACGGTCTGTGCGCCGTAAAAGAGGCCAGTGCTGGTCGCTGCAATGACCGCGAGACCGCGGCGGCGCGGGAGAATGACGTAGCCCTCGTCGTGCATGGCGGGATCGAAGGTGATGTGCGCGGATGCGAGCAGCGCGCGACCGGCGGGAGTGTTGGCACGGAGCAGCTCGACGACGGGGCCAGCGGCTCGGCTCGGGATACCGCGATCCTTCAGCGAGGCGCGAAGGTCTTCGGCGGTGAAGCGGTCCTCCGCGTCGCGGGAACCGGTCCGGATAAGAATGCCGCGATCGAGCTGCAAGAGCCGGCCGGTCTGGGCCTCCCGCGGCATGGGAATGAGCTTGAGGGCCGGGATGGGCTGTGCTCGGAGCAGCGGCGCGGATGAAACGACGAACGGAACGATGGCTGCAAACAGGAACCGAGCTGCGCCGCGGGGGGTTCGGTGCTGGATGTGGATCATTCCGTCCTTTACGTGTTTGTCGCGATCTGCCGCGCGATTTGGATGACGCTCTCAATGTAACTCGGCCTGACGCATGTTGGGCCTTCGCGATGTATCCTGTCGCGCAAGTTGGAACTCCTATGCGAATCAACACGGACACCGGCGTAAGCTTTCGTGTTATAAACGGCTGTTTCGGAGGAATGGCATGGCGGAGCTGCGCTATCAGTCTGGGTTTTTGAACGAATTTGCTACCGAGGCCGAGCCGGGCGCGCTGCCCGTCGGGCAGAATGCGCCGCAGAAGCATCCGCTGGGGCTATATGCGGAGCAGTTCAGCGGCACGCCGTTCACCATGCCGCGCGGGCAGAACCGGCGCTCGTGGCTTTATCGCATTCGGCCATCGACGGTGCACAAGCCCTACACGCCGGTGCGGGCGCAGCGGCTCATCCGCGGCTGGCCGTGCCCCGACGCCATTACTTCGCCCAACCAGTTGCGCTGGAATCCGGAGCCGATTCCCCCGGGCGCGGTGGACTTTGTAGACGGCATCATGACGCTGGGCGGCAACGGCGATTTATCGGTCCAGACCGGCGCCGCGATCCACATCTATGTCGCGACGCGCTCCATGCACAAGCGCTTCTTCTGGAATGCGGATGGGGAGTTCCTGGTGGTGCCGCAAGAAGGCAAGCTGCTGATTTTTACCGAGCTGGGCAAGCTGGAGGTAAAGCCGGGGGAGATCTGCGTGCTGCCGCGGGGGCTGAAGTATCGGGTGGAACTTGTGGACAAGGCGGCGCGCGGCTACATCTGCGAGAACTACGGACAGCCGTTCCGGCTCCCGGAGCTCGGACCGATCGGGGCGAACGGTCTCGCGAACCCGCGCGACTTTCTGACGCCGGTCGCCGCGTACGAAGACCTGCAGGAACACGTCGAGGTGATTGCCAAGTATGGCGGCTCGCTGTGGTGTAGCGGCATGGAGCACTCGCCCCTGAACGTGGTGGGCTGGCACGGCAACTATGCGCCCTACAAATACGACCTGGCGAACTTCAACACCATCAACACGGTCAGTTTCGACCATCCTGATCCGTCGATCTTCACTGTGCTGACGGCGCCGAGCGAGATCCATGGCACGGCGAACATCGACTTTGTGATCTTCCCGCCGCGTTGGATGGTGGCCGAGCACACCTTCCGTCCGCCATGGTTCCACCGCAACGTGATGAACGAGTTCATGGGGCTGATCTTCGGCCAGTACGATGCAAAGGCCGAGGGCTTCGTGCCCGGCGGTTGCAGCCTGCACAACTGCATGAGTGGCCATGGGCCGGATGCGGAGACCTACGAAAAGGCCACGAATGCGGAGCTGAAGCCGGTACATCTCGAAAACACGCTGGCATTCATGTTCGAGACGCGCTTCATCGTGCAGACGACCAAGCACGCGCTGGAAACCCCGACGCTGCAGCGGAACTACTTCGAGTGCTGGCAGGCCCTGAACCACCGCTTCACCCCGCCCGGCCGGCAATGACCTCACCGGCACTGCAGAGCCTGCTGGCCGGGCTCATCGACTATGCCGGGCTGTTTCCGCCTGCCGGGCTGGCGATGGATCTGGCTGTACGTAACTATGACGGTTACGTACGCAGCGACCACGCATGGATGCTGGGACGATTCATCGTGCCGGCGGCACGGCTGGAAGAGTACGCCGACACCATGCGAAATGCCGGGATCGAGGCGAGCGGCTGGAGCCTGAGCGTGCTGGCAACCTCCGGAGATGCGGCGGCCATTGCGCGGTTCAACACGGGAGCTGACGAATTGGGCGGGGGTGGCATAGGAAGCATCGACCTTCTTGAAGTGAAGGCTGCGAATGCGCGGGAGATCCAGGACGCGGCGCGAGCGTTCGGCAACAACTATCAGGTTTACTTCGAAACGCCACCGGAGAAGTGGCACGCGCTGCTGCAAGCGACCGCAGTTGCGAAGGCGAGAGCGAAGATCCGGATGGGCGGCGAGGTCGCGACGGCGATCCCGGAGGAGTCGCGGGTGCTCGAGTTTCTGCGCATTGCGAGCGAGCGGCGGCTGGCCTTCAAGGCGACGGCAGGGCTGCATCATCCACTGCGCGCGATGCAGCGTCTGACCTACCAACCGGACAGCCCGCAAGCGGTGATGCATGGTTTCCTGAATGTCTTCTGCGCGGCCGCGCTGCTGTGGCATGAGCCGGAGCGGCGGCAGGAGGCCGCGTGGATGCTGGGCGAGAGCGACGCCGATGCCATTACGATGGATGAAGCGATGACCTGGCACAACAGCGGCGTGACCTTGACCGCGGAGCAGATCCGCGACGCGCGGGAACGGTTTTGCATTGCGTTCGGCTCGTGCTCGTTCACGGAGCCGATTGACGACCTGAGGAAGCTGGGGTGGCTGTAAACAGATGGCTGTGAACACGTGCGATCCCGCGCTGCATAGCTGGGTGAAGTCGGCGGAAGCGGCGGGGACGGACTTCGCTATTCAGAATCTACCGTATGGCATAGCGCGCATTGCGGGCGAGGCTGCGCCGCGCGTAGTGACGGCGATTGGCGATCGCGCGTTGAACTTGCATGCGCTGGCTGAAGCTGGGGTGGTGGCGGGGCTGGACGACGCAATTGTCAGCGCCTGCCAACAGAGCACGTTGAATGCGCTGATGGCGCTGCCGCGCGCGACGCTGCGTATGCTGCGCGAGCGGCTGAGCGCGCTGCTCGAAGAAGCGCGGGTAGAGACGATGCGGCATCGTGGCGCGCTGGAAGCGGCGTTGAAGCCGCAGAGCGCAATCGAGATGCTGCTCCCGGCGACCATCGGCGATTACACGGATTTTTACGCGTCGATCTTTCACGCGGCGAATGTGGGCAAGCTCTTTCGTCCGGATAACCCGTTGCTGCCCAACTACAAGTATGTGCCGATCGGCTACCACGGGCGCGCTTCCTCCATCGTTTCGTCGGGCACGGCAGTGCGGCGGCCGCGTGGACAGATGGCGGGCGCGGCGGGTGAGCCGCCGGCGTTTGGGCCGAGCCGCCTGCTCGATTACGAGCTGGAGATGGGCGCGTTTGTCAGCAGGCCGAATCCGCTGGGCGAGCCGGTCGGAATCGATGAGGCGCGCGAGCATCTCTTCGGACTCTGCCTGGTGAATGACTGGTCGGCGCGCGACATCCAGAGTTGGGAGTATCAGCCGCTAGGCCCGTTCCTGGCGAAGAGCTTCGCGACGACGGTGTCGCCGTGGGTGGTGACGCTCGATGCGCTGGAGCCGTTCCGCGTGCCGGCGTTTGCGCGCTCCGAAGAAGACCCGGCACCGCTTCCCTATCTGAACGGCGGGGATGATCAGCGGCGCGGCGGCTTCGATGTGCAGCTCGAGGTGCTGCTGGAAACGCCGCGCATGCACCAGGCGGGCGAAGCGCCGTTTCTGCTGAGCCGCAGCAACTTGCGCGAGCTGTACTGGACCTTGGGCCAGATGGTGGCGCACCACACCAGCAATGGCTGCAACCTGCAGACCGGCGACCTGCTGGCGACAGGGACGGTATCGGGCTCGGCGACAACATCGCGCGGATGCCTGCTCGAGATCACGGCGCGCGGCGCGCAGCCGGTCGTACTGCGCAATGGCGAGACGCGAAAGTTCCTGGAGGATGGCGATACGGTGATCCTGCGTGGATATTGCGAGCGCCCGGGCGCAAAGCGAATTGGTTTCGGCGAGTGCCGCGGGACGGTTTTGCCGGCTCGCTAAAAAAAGCAGGTTCTTCGCCTCGCTCAGAATGACAGGACTGATGTTGCCCGTTGCTATTGGAAATCCGGTTTCCACAGTGGTAGCGGGCGCGCCCAGAAGACGATCTCGCCCGGACTTGCCTGCGCCGTCCGCCCGTTGCATTCATTGTGCGCGACGAAGCCGGCGCGGATGGCCTGCTCGACCGGAACCGCAATGGTTGGGCCGCTGCAACTAAAAAAAGCGAGGCGGTTCGGATCGCCGTAGTCCTTCGTGCCCGGCCTCATGGTGAGGTTTGCGCTTCCCGCCAGAAGCTCCACGGTGCCGCGCCCTTTGCCGCCAACGTAAACCAGCGACTCCTCGGCATCGGCGTCCCATTCGACGAGGATGTTCTGGTGACTCATGGGCTCGCCGGTTTCCGCATTGATGAGCCGGATGATCAGGCGGTCGATATGTGCGGCGGCCACGCTCGACGGTGTGCTGGCGCAGGCGAGGCCCGGGGAAAGTGCCGGGGAGATGGCAAAGAGGATTGCCGCAAGAGCTGTCTTGGCTCTGGTTGAAATCAGGCGCATGAAAGTTCGTCGCATGGAAGTTCGTCTTAGTTGCGCGCCGGGCTGGTTTTGAAAGCGTGCGGCGCGCTAGAGCATTTTTCTTATAGGTGTAGACCGGTCAGCGGCAGTTCTTGTGGCTTTTCCGTAAAGAAATGCCACGCTGAGTGTCACTTCGCAATTCACAGTATTTGGAAAAAGGCTCTACTGCGATGATCTAACGGCGCGAGGATTTTCCGGCTGCCACAGAAGTGAAAGGCGCATCCCCCTGTGGTGGTTCTGCGGTTCACTTTGGGAATAAATCAGAACTTTGGAATCAGAACTGCGCGACGAGCATGCGTTCTTCGGTCATGGACTCGATCGCGGAGCGAAGACCTTCGCGGCCAGTGCCGCTCTCCTTCACGCCGCCGTAGGGCATGTGCTCGGCGCGCCAGGAGGTGGCTTCGTTGATGAGCACGGCGCCGGCTTCGATCTCGCGGAAGGCCTGCGTGATGCGGCCCCAATCCTTGGTAAACACGGACGCCTGCAGGCCGTAGCGCGAGTCGTTGACGGCGGCGATGGCCTCGTCGAAGGTGTCGTAGGGATTGAGGAAGACGATGGGTGCGAAGGCCTCCTCTTTGAAGAGCGCGGTGTTGCGCGGCACCTTGGCCAGCAGTGCAGGTGAGAGCTGCGCGCCGCGCCGCTCGCCGCCGGTGATCAGGCGCGCGCCGGCATCGACGGCTTTCTCGATCCAGGCGGCGGCGCGTTCGGCGGCGGCAAGCGAGATCATGGGACCAATCTGCGTCAGCTCATCGAGCGGATCGCCCGCGACCATCTGCTCGATGCCTTCGGTGATGCGTTGCGCGAGGGTCTGCCAGCGTGTCTTGTGCACGAAGACACGCTGCACGGAGATGCAGCTCTGCCCGGAGTAGCTGTAGCCGCCGGTGAGGATGGACTTCGCCGCGAGCTCGATGTCAGCGTCCTCATAAATGATCATCGCCGCATTGCCGCCGAGTTCGAGAGTGCAGCGCAGCCGCGGAGCCATTGCTTTCAGCTTCCAGCCAACCTCGGCGCTGCCGGTAAAGGTCAGCATGCGCAGGCGCGAATCGGCGAGCATGCCGGCGGTGACTTCGTTCGAGCAGGGGAGCACGCTGATGGCGCCGCGCGGCCATCCGGCATCGACGGCGATTTCGCCCAGACGGAGCGCGGTGAGCGGCGTCTGCGGCGCGGGCTTGATGAGGATGGGGTTGCCGGAGGCAATGGCGGGCGCGAGTTTGTGCGCGACCAGGTTCAGCGGGAAGTTGAAGGGCGTGATACCGAGGATGGGGCCGATGGGAAAGCGGCGGATAAGGCCGGCACGGTGATCGTTGCCGGCGGTCCAGTCGAGCGGGAGCAGCTCGCCGCCGATGCGCCGGGCTTCCTCCGCGGCGACGCGGAAGGTCTGGGCGGCGCGCTGTACCTCGGTACGCGAGGCGGAGAGCGGCTTCCCGGCTTCGAGCGCGATGCCGCGTGCAAGGTCGAGTGCGTCGTGCTCGATACGGTGGGCGATGTGCTCGAGAATGGCGGCGCGGCGCCATGCGGGCAGCGCCTTGGTCTCGGCAAAGGCATGTTCGGCCGCACGGAGTGCCTCGTCGGCATCGCCGCCGGTGGCCTGGCAGACGGTGGCGATGACGTGGTCGTCATAGGGGCTGCGCACCTCGGCAGTGGCTTCGCTGTTGCGGAGATTGCCCGCGATGATGAGGGGCGTGGCGGCAGGCGATCCCTGGGTGGCGGCGCGCTTCGCTTTGGAGATCGGCATTCCCCTTATGGTAGCGGCAAGATGCAGGCCAGCCGATAGCCTGAAGCAATCGCAAAGGTAGCAGATGTCAAACTTTGGTCATGGCGAAGTTCCGGCGAAGGAAGCTGGTTTCATTTCCGGAATCGGTGCCTCATCAGACAAGATTTTTAGGTGAAGAAGAGGCGAAGGAGGACTATGGTGTGCCCAGGCAAGATTTTGAAGTGATGATTTCCATGAGGTGATTTGTTATGACCGGTGCCCTCCCTCGACCCTTCATCCCCGTAACGCAGCTCCTGACGGCCGTTATGCAGATCGCCGCGGAGCACCATCGCGCGGGCCGCGCGGCAGCTGCGAAAGCGATGTACCAGGAGGTGCTGGAGCTGGACCCACGCCATGCCGACGCGCTCTTTCTCCTAGGCGTGCTGGAGCGCCAGGCGGGACATCTCGAAGAGGCGCAGCGGCGGCTGAGCGTAGCAGCCCGTTGGGCGGCGAACCGCGAGCCGATAGAGGCGGAGCTGCGGCTGGTGGAGCAGCTTCTCCATCGACGCCGCCGCAAGCCGGTGCATGCGTGGCAAGGGGCTCGACCGTATTACACGGACTGCTCTGCCCTGACGACCACGGCGCGGGCGTAGCACGACCGGGCGGGGAGACCGCACCGGTACAATGAGCGAGGCTGACTGCGGCGGATGAGCGCCCGGCGCCCTATTTCGCCCGCAACAGGTACGGAATGACACTCGCTTTCACTACTCTGCAGCAGACCATTGAACAGGCTTCGCACCGGTCCGGCCTTACCGTTCTTACCGCGGTGGAAGGCGCGGATTTCCAAGGCAAACCAACCTCGATCTTTCGCCTTGCGCGAGCATCGGGCGGTGGGGCGGAACGCAGCCTGACACTGGAGCTGAGCGAAGGCTTTGCACCCGCAACGGATGTGCAGAAGGAAGGGCTCGCCGCCTATCTCGAGCAGGCAGCGAAGCGGTTGCGCAATCCTGACCCGAGCGCGATGGTGTCCCTGGCCGGGTTGCCGCTGGCTTTCCGCGAGTTCAAGTGGCCTTTCCATCTGTCGACCTCGGGCGCGGACACCTATCTGGTGCACGGAGTGGTGGGCCTGGAGGACGGGAGCGGGTCGCCGCTGCACGTGAAGGTAGCGGCGAGTATGACGGTGACCTTCGCCGAGGTGGTCGCAGCGCCGGAGCAGCCTTACGCGGAGGCATTCATCTACAACGCAGTGCGCAAGACACTGGACCAGGGCCAGCTGGAGATGCTGAAGTCCGGCAATCGCCAGCCGGTACCGGTGACTACGCGCTACTACAGCCGGTGGCAGAAGCGGTTCATTTTTTCGGACTCGACGGACACGACGCGCAGCGTGTTCCTGGCGATGAAGCTGTACTGGCTCTCCGTGGTACTCGGCGGGAATCAGCCGGTGTGGATCGCCGATCCGTACGACGCGCAGTATCTGAATACAACGCCGGAGGAGCTGCTGAGAAGCGCGGCGCTGCTCGAGGCCGATGGTCTGCTGAAGCTGGATGACGATTTCGGCACGCCGGACGCGAAGCTTGCCGAACAGGGCGAGCACTATCGGTCGGTGCTGACGCATGCACTTGCACTGACAAAGCCGGAGTTCAATGAAGAGATGCGGCACGGCCACACCAACATGTAGCGCGACCGAAGGAGCTACGCGCGTGTAGCTGAGCGTGGAGCGTTCGCTTTCCTCTTCTCATTTCTCAAGGAGTTCCCGTGAATCGATACGCTCGCGCGTGGATAGTGGCCGCTGCGCTGCTGATCGCTTTGCTGCCTGCGGCTGCGGAGGATGGCGCGCAGCAGTTCGCAGACCTGGGACGCTGCACGCTGGACAGCGGCCAGACGATCGAGCATTGCCGCATCGGCTACCGCACCTTCGGCACACTGAACGCCGCCGGCGACAATGCGGTGCTGATGCCCACATGGCTGAACGGGCGCACGGAAGACATGCTCGCGCTGGTGGGCTCAGAGCCGAGCAAGACGCGGCTGATCGATACCACAAAGTTCTATGCGGTGCTGCTGGATGCGCTAGGCGACGGGATATCTTCCTCGCCCTCGAACAGCGACGTGCAGAAGGGCGCGGAGTTTCCTGCCATCACCGAGCGCGACATGGTGCGTGCGGAGTATCGCGCCGTGACCGAGGTGCTGCACCTGAAGCATGCACACGCAGTCATCGGCATCTCGATGGGCGGCGAGCAGACCTTCGAGTGGGCGGTGACCTATCCCGAGTTCTTCGACCTCGCGGTACCGATCGCCGGCACCCCGCAGCTCACCAGCTACGATCTGCTTTCGCACACCATCAGCGAAGACGCGATACGTGCCGATCCCGATTACAAAGGCGGCAAGTACGGCGAGAAGCAGCCAGCGTTGACGCTGGCGAACGAGCTGCTAAAGATGGAGCTGACCACCCCGGAGTTCCGTGCGGAGCATACCGAGCGCAAGGATTTTTCCGCACTGCTGGAGGAGGCGCGCAAGCCGGAACGGCAGGACGCAAACGATCGCATGTGGCAATTGAAGGCAGTGCTGGGGCAGGATGTGACCCACGGCAAGTCGATCGAGGAAGCGGCCAAGGGGACGCGCGCGAAGTGGCTGGTGATTGTCTCCGCGCGGGATCACTTGGTCTATCCGGCGCCGGCGCTCGCATGGGCAAAGGCCGTAGGCGCAGAGACTTATATCTCCGACACGCCCTGCGGTCACTCGCTCATGGAGTGCGATGCGGAGCAGGTCTCCCAGCGGGTGGAGAAGTTTCTGGCGCAATGACGCAAGGCACATCAGGCCCCGAACCCTGTAAACCGCGCCACACTTTTCGGCGGGTTGTCCCTTTTTTCTGTAAGCGAGAGACCATCCCCGCTCAGTTTGCCCCCGGAATCGACAAAAATAATTCGCGGCGATGTCGAACCTTGGCTCCTTCAAGCGACATACAGGTAGAAGGAGAAAAACGCGATGAGACAGAGAAGGAGCTTTGCTACCACGTCATTGATCGGAGCCGTCCTGGCGCTGACGATTGCCACGGCCGCGGCGCCTTCGCTCTCGCCCATCGGGAGGGATCTCGCGCGTTCCTATCACAGTGCGGCACAAATGTATGAGCGGGCGCGGATGTGGAGTGTGATTGCCCGGTGGTGGATCGATCCCGAATACGATCCGTCGTCGCAGGATGGGCAGCATGACAGGAAAGTCGAGGATGTATGCCAGATGGCTCCGGCCGGGCGCTAGCGATCGGACCGAAGATGTTCAGGACGCGAGAAGGCCGAGGTCGAGCTGGCGCAGGCGTGCGGGATCGCCGATGACTTCGACTGCGGCGGTTTTTCCCTGCGCGAAGGTGAAGCGAAGTGCCCGGAAGAGACGTCCGCGCGGCGCGACGACCAGGCCGACGGTGCCGTCGATGAGCGCCGGTTGTGCGGCGCGGGCGCCACGCGCGAAGGCGATTGCGCCCTTCGCGCAATTCTCTGCACCGCGAATCTCTCTCATGGCTTCCACCGGCTGCGCGACCTTGTCGGCCGTGATGACAACGTTCGGGTCCAGTACGGCGACGAGTGCGTCGAAGTCGCCGGCACGCAGGGCAGCGAGGAACGCATCGACCACTTTGCGCTGCGTGGCGAGCTCGGCGCTGGAGGCCGGGTCTACACCCTGTACCCGGCGGCGCGCGCGGCTGGCGAGTTGACGGGCGGCTGCGGGCGAGCGTCCGACGATAACGGCGATCTCGTCGAAGGGCACGGCGAAGAGGTCGTGCAGCACGAAGCTGATGCGCTCGGCGGGAGCGAGCGTGTCGAGGACGACGAGCAATGCGAGTCCAACCGACTCGGCGAGCAGCGTCTCTTGTTCAGGATCGAGAGTGCGCGTGCTTGCCGCCGGCGTGACGGGCGCGGCTTCTATGCGCTCTTCGAGCGGATCTTCGCGACGCGATTGGCGCGCGCGCAGCATATCCAGGCAAACACGCGCAACGACGGTGGTGAGCCATCCGTTGAGATTCTCGACACTCTCGGCATCGGAGCGGCTGAGCTTGAGCCATGCTTCCTGCACTGCGTCATCCGCTTCCGTCAGTGAGCCGAGCATGCGATAGGCGACGGCGCGCAGATGGCTTCGGTTCTTTTCGAATTGCGCGGCCAGCAGGTCGTGTTCGCTCATCCCGTCACAATCTCCGGTTTGGCTTCGTCATGGTAGTGACGGACGAAATCGATCCGGTGTGACCAATCTACCGAAATGAGGAGGAGAGAATCATGCGAGCAAGAATGACTAATCCAGCGATGCTGGTTCCGGATGCCATGCAGGCAATGATGGCGTTGGGAGCCGCGGCGAAGAAGGGCGGCGTGCCGGCCCGGACGCTGGACCTGATGCACCTTCGCGCGAGCCAGATCAACGGCTGCAGCGTGTGCGTGGATATGCACTCGCGGACGCTGAAGCAGACCGGCGAGACGGACGAGCGGATGTTTGCCGTGGCGGCGTGGCGCGATGCGCCGTACTTCACGGACGCGGAGCGCGCGGCGCTGGCGCTGACCGAAGCAGCCACACGGATCAGTGATCAGCCAGATCCGGTGCCGGATGCGATCTGGGACGAGGCGAAGCGGCACTACGACGAGCCGGAGCTTGCCGTGCTGGTGCTCAATATTGCACTGATCAACATGTGGAACCGGCTGAACGTTACAACCCGGCAGGTGGCGGGAGAATGGATCAAGTCGGCCGAAGGCAACGCGCGGTCGAAGGAACACGCAGCCGCGAGCTGATGCGGGCGCCGAAGAGTATCAGCAACGTGGTCATTTGCTGGGGAGCAGCGCGGATGCACTGCTCCATTTTGATGGAGCTATAGTATTCCTCTTTTCACAAAGGTTTTTACGGACATTCATGAACGGGCTGTGACGGCGCGCCTATAAAGATCGCGCTTGCCTGCGGGCAGGCAAGAGCAATTTTCGGTATTGGTGTAGATCGTCCAACGGCGGCTCTTGTGGCTTTTCTTTACGGAAAAGCCACGCCGAGGGGCGCTCCGCAGGACACAGTATTACCGAAAATGCTCCATCTCTCTCCGGAGACTCCCCCTTATGAGTGTGAATCGCAGAGATTTTCTGCGCAGCGTGGCCAGCATCTCCGGCGCGACGCTTGCGAGCACCGTTTCTTTTAGCCAGACAGACAAAATTCAGCAACTGGATGCGTCGCTGCCAAACCCGGAGTCCTCCGGCATCGAGCGGGTTGTGGTCGTGATGATGGAAAACCGCAGCTTCGATCATTTGCTGGGCTGGATGCCCAATGCCAATGGGCGGCAGGCGGGTCTCGAGTATTTGGACAATAGCGGAACCGCGCACGCTACCTACCGGCTGACGGATTTTGTCGGCTGCGCTCATCCCGACCCGGATCATTCCTTCGCCGGTGGACGTTCGGAGTACGACGGCGGAAAGATGGACGGGTGGCTGCGCACCAGCACGAATGACACCTTTACCATCGGCTACTACGCGGAGGAAGACCTGCCGCTGTTCAGCACGCTGGCGCGCAACTACACCACGCTATGCAACTACTTCCCTTCCATCCTGTCGTCGACCTTCCCCAATCGAGTCTTTCAACATGCGGCGCAGACGGACAGGCTGAGTAATACGCTCGATCTTTCGACACTTCCGAGCATCTGGGACCGCCTGCTGCAGGCGGGCGTGAGTTGTAAATATTACTACTCGAATGTGCCGGTCCTGGCGCTCTGGGGTCTGAATTACCTCGGCATCTCCGATCTATACGCGCAGTTCCTGGCAGACGCTGCGGCGGGCACGCTGCCCGCGGTTTCGTTTGTCGATCCATGGTTCACCATCCTCGACGACGGCTCCGGAAACGACGACCATCCGCATGCCGATCTGCGCAAGGGGGAGATCTTTCTGCGCGAGGTGGTGACCGCACTGGCGAGCGGTCCTGACTGGGCAAACACGGTGCTGGTGATCAATCGCGACGAATGGGGAGGCTTCTTCGATCATGCGGTACCGCCGCGGGTGATCGCGCCAAACGCCGTGGATACGGATCTGGTGGACGGCAAGGCGCTGCTCGGCTGCCGCGTGCCGGTGCTGGTGGTGTCACCATTCTCGCTCGGCAATCCGGACAAGCCGCGCATCGACTCGCTCCTTTACGACCACACCTCGGTGTTGAAGCTGATCGAGTGGCGCTGGCAACTGCAGCCGCTGACCGCGCGCGACGCCTCGAGCGAGATTGCGAACCTGGTGCACGCACTCGATCTGAACCACATGGATGTGACCCTGCCGAGCTTGCCGGTCATCCCCACACCGCCGTGGGAGCCCTGCTTCAACGACTTCTCGCTCTCTGTGGGCCAGCAGCCACTGGTCGGTACCAGCAACCGGGCGATGGCCCTGGCGCAAAAGGTGCACAACACGGGTGTCGACAACGAGACCTACGATTTCTATCTGCTGATGAAATCCGAGCGGACGAACGGCTGGCAGATCCCGGGTAATCTGCGCTCCAAGTAACCCGCTCTTCGCGTCAAAGAAAAGCGGATGGCATGGTATGTGCCATCCGCCTTTTTTACCGCGTGGAGTTATCCAATGGCCGGACCCGCCGGCTGAGGAGCAGCTTCGGCTGAATTTTGCAATGAAGGCGATGCTTCGCTGATCTGTGGTGGCGCATGAAGGATGCTGAGCAGCCGCTGGTTGAGCCGCGAGCGCATTTCGAAGCGGTCCTGCGCGTGCGTGATGTAGCGGATGACCACCTCCAGGCCGCCGGTTGGCCGCAGCTCCACCACGGGCTGCGCGGAGAGCGCGCCGAGGCTACCGTGCAGCTGGCTCAGGCGGCGCCACTCCCGGGCGGCGAGCTCCGTGTCTTCACGGGTGATCTCTTCGACCGCGGCGCGGATCGCGTCGCGCAACGCATAGGGGTCTTTGCCGGCGGGCAGAGCGATATGCAGCTCCTCCCATAGCCACTGGCCGGTGGTGGAGAAGTTGAAGTAGTGGTCCTCGATGGCGTAGCTGTTCATGAAAGCGACGCGGCGGCCGGTGGGGCGGCCGGTCTCTGCCCAGTTGCCGGTTTCGAGCAGCGTGGTGCGCAGCAGGCCGACCTCGACGACCTCGCCGCCGACGCCATTGATCTCGACCCAATCGCCTACGCGCACGCCGTTTTTGCCCATGAGGATGAACCAGCCGAAGAAGGCGACGATGAAGTCCTTGAGGACGACGGTGAGGCCGGCGGTGGCAAGACCGATGACGGTGGGCGTCTGGTGCGGCGCGCCGAAGATGAGAATCAGGATGAGCAGTGCGCCGACGAGCTGCACGCTGAAGGAGAGGACGAACTGCAGCGTCTGCTGTCGGCGCCGGTCGAGCAGCGTGCGGCGGCTGAGCAGGCGATGCAGCAAGCGGCCGATCAGGACAGTGAGCACGACGATGGCAACGATGAAGGCGAAGACGCGCAGGATGCGGCGCACCACCGTGCGCTCCTGCGCCTGGACCAGCGTGTCCCATTTGCTGTAGGTATCGGCGAGGCTTTCGAGATCGTGGATGCGGTGCTCGTATTGCGTGATCGTCTCGCGATTGACGGCGAGAGCGCGCAATCGGGCGGTGGTGGTGGCCGCATCGCCGGCAGCGGCGTCTCCGGCGGAGGCATTGGCATCGTCGGCGGCATTGGAGAGGGCGTTGCGCTGCTGGAGTAGCTCAGCGGCGAGCGACTGCGCCGCGTTGCGCGCCGCCACGATCTGCCGTTGGCGGCCGCGCAGCGAGCTGAGGGCGCGGAGCTTGCCGACGAGCGAGGTCAGCGCCTCCGGGGTCTCCAACGCCTCAGTCTGTGAGACGGCGGCGCCGGTCTCCTGCTTGTGCACCGCTTCGTGTTCGTCGAGCGCCTGCTGGATGAGGGCGTGGCGATCGCCGCCGAGACGGATAAGCGTCTGGTGCAGCTGATCGGCCTCATCGGTGTCGAGCGCGAGCTGCGCCTGTGCGAGCTGGAGCTTAGGATCGTCGTCGGCAGCACCGGGGCCGTGCTGGAGCGCGGTGACGCTGGCCTGCTCGGCCTTGATGCGGTCATTCAGCGCGTTGAGTCGCTGGGAGACCTTGAGCGCCTGCCCGGTGAGCGGCGGAGCGTGCTGGGTGGCACTGCGGAGAGCGCTGGCGAATGCCTGATCGACCTCGCCATCGGCCAGGCGCAGCGCATCCTGTGCATATTGGCGCTCCTGGGCAACGGCTGCCTGCACGGCGAGTTGGCGGGCAAGGCGCAGCGGCGACTGGTCCACCAGGCCGCTGGCAGGCGGAAGGGCGGCTGGGGCATTGAACTCAAGGGACGGATCGCCCCCGGCAACCAGGTGCTGGCCGATAAGCAGCGCCACAAAGAGCAGCGCCAGCGCGCTCAGGACGCCAAAGCGGCGAAGGGAACCGAATCTGCGGAGGGAGTCAACGAGGCGGGGCTGGGGGAGATCGGTCATCTAGAGCATGTTTCCTAATGCTGTGAACTGCGGGTTGAACGCGGCGAGGTTTTTCTTTACGGAAAAGCCCCAAGAACTGCTGCCGGTCGGTCTACACCTGTAGGAAAAATGCTCTATGGCCTGGGAACGGGAGCCAACGCGTGGGCGTCCGTCCTGGGAATCCGGCAGGTGGTGAAGGTTTTCTTGATTGTAATAAAGCCATTCGGCCGGCTCCGTTCAAAGCCGCATTGACTCTTATCGGGACGTGGGTACAATCTCCTGCATACCGGCCCAACTTGGCAGCAGCAGTCACGCCGGTAAACCATTCCGAACCCCCAAATTGATCATGCAACCAGTCTGCAAGCATCCCAAGGTGCGCGTCGTGGCGCGCGAAGACGATGTGGAGTACGTCGAGTGCGAAGTGTGCGGCGAGGTCTTCGATGCCGATGAGTATCAGGAGATGTCGCAGGACGGTGGCGATGAGACCTTTGCCGAGGATAACGAAGCCTGAGCATTGCGCAAGCGGAGCTGCGCGTCATACGGAATTGCGTGATTCCTCCGAGCCTAGGCGCCGGGTTTCCCGCAGGGTGTAGTGAAACCAGGAAATCAAGGTAAGCGCAAAGGTTGCGATGAGCGACAGCTTGCGCACAAGCACGAGAAACGGCGGCGCATAGAAGGCCGTCCATAACGTGCTGGCGACGGCAATGATCTGCGCGACAGTATTGGCCTTGCCCCACAAGCTGGGGCGGAAGTCGCGCGCGCCGGTGGTGGCGAAGAGCAGTGCGCCGACGACCACGATGCCGACGTCGCGGCTGAAGACCAGGATGGTGACGCGGCGCGGGATGAGTCCCTGGTGCATGAGCACGAGAAAGAGCGTGCTGAGCAGCAGCTTATCCGCGACCGGGTCCAGGTATTGGCCCAGGCGCGTGCGCTGGTGCAGGATGCGCGCGAGCAGGCCGTCGAGGCCATCGCTGATGCCGGCCAGAATAAAAAGCGCAAAGGCGGTGTGGTACCGGCCGTCCAGCACGGCGGTGACCAGGAAGGGAATGATGCAGAGCCGCAGAAACGTCAACTGGTTGGGCGCGGCGCGAAGGTCTTTCAGCACTGGCTGCGAGTCATATCCGTCAGATGAGGACGAGGTGCGAGGGAGGTTCGCCCTTCTGGAAACCCATCGTACCGCAGCGCGATTGCGCCTTCCAGCGGGCTCGGGCGGGTCGCTGGAGTTGTTATACTGAAAGGGCTGTTTCCATTACGCGCAGGCGCGTAGCTCAGTTGGTTAGAGCGCTACCTTGACACGGTAGAGGTCAGGAGTTCGAGTCTCCTCGTGCCTACCACTTCCTTCAATAACTTAGTAATGAGAAGCTCCGGATTTGGGTCCAAGTCCGGGGCCGAGAAGGTCCCTTAAGCGGTTGTAGCCAGTTCTCCGTTTCCGCCCTCCAGACCCAACATGGCCGTGATCTGGCCCTGAGCTCCACGTTTGTGCTCGTCGATCGATTGAGCGTAGGTGCCCAACGTGATCGTCGGATTGGCGTGGCGCAGCAAGTCCTGCGTCGTTTTGACTGAGGCCCCATTGGCCAGCAGCCACGTTGCTGTGGTTCGGCGAAACGTATGCCATCCGATGCGCTTCTGGATGCCCGCTTTCTTCGCAGCAGGCTGGACCACCTTCTGCATCACCGTTCCGGCCCAGTAAGGCATCTGGCCCGAATCGAAGGGACTGGCGAAAACCCAATCAGTGGCCCTCGTGAAGGACGCGAGCTGTCGCCAACTCAGGAGAGCTTGAGCGAGCCCGCTTTCGAGCGGTATGGGCCGCTTAGATGCCTCCGTCTTTGGCAGCCCCTCCACCTGATCGACGAGTGAGCGGCGGATGTGGATCATGCCGTTCTCGAAGTCGACGTCTTCCCACTTCAGCCCAACCAATTCACCGCGCCGCAACCCGGTCACTGCTGCAACTACGACCATCGTGCGTGCATGCGCCGGAAGGAGGGCGAGCAGCGTCAAGACCTCCTCCAGGGTCAAGACGTCCGGTTCCTGTCTGCGCTTGGCACTCTGACGTACTTCCCTGATGGGATTCCGAACAGCCCACCCGTACCGGAGGGCGTGCTGGAACAGGACACCAAATACGTTTTTGATCTTCGCTTTGGTCGCGTCGGCTTTGTCCAGAGATTTGAGCCACCCCTCGACGCGAAATGGCTTAATGTCGCCAATGCGCTCTGCGCCCCATCTCGGGCTGATGTCATCGCGAAGATGGTGGAGGTACGTTTCACGAGTCATCAGAGTCTTTCCGCAACCATCTCCGAGCTCCACTGCTTCGTAGTGCTTGGCGAGTTCACGAATCGTCATCGACACCGTGCTTACGACTTCAGCGTTGATATCTAATTTCAGAGCATCGACAGCTTTTTGCGCTGCCGTTTTCGAGGCGTACTCCCAAATTGTGCCGATGATCCGCTTGCGCTTTACCGTCTTCCCGTTGCTGCTCGGCTCGCGCCATCTATACACCCAAACGTCAGGGCCGTTGCTTCTTCTTTCGGTTGTCAAAGATCCATGCTGATAGCGGTTGCGTCTTAGATTCATGTGCCTTCTCCGTCAAGGTTGGGCAGCACGAACGGTGCTCGTCATGTTACAGCGAGAGGTACACCATGCGTCGAGTTCTGAGGCACGGAAGCAAACCTTGCGTCCTAAACGGTGATGAGGCACACGCTCTTCGCGTCCCACCTCAACAGCGTCACCGGATGTACTCTGAGTAGTTCCGCCGCCTCTGCTGCTGACAGTAGAGGCTCGAATTTGACGGGCTGTATGCAGGCAGCCGCTTCTACCCGCAGGCTTGGCCGGAAATTGGGCAAAATGGACATGTCATTGCTTCCTATCATTTGCCACCGCATCGCGGTTCCGGTAACCGCCGTGCATCTTGCTTGTCTGGCTGTGCTTTTTGACCGTCGCCGTTGACCTTGCGCTTGGCAACAGATGTTGATCATGAAGCTGCAGTTCGATTTGGTAATCGTCGGAATTCAGCGACTTGAGCGCGTATGAGATGCCCTGGAGTTGCTGTGGCAAACCAGGACAAAAGCCGCCCCGGTGTCGACGGTTGAATTTCGAGAACTTCGCAAACCCTGCGCGAGCTTCCCAGAGGGGAATATAGCGTTCGATCCGCGAAGCGATACCGGCGACCAGGCAGTGGTAGTGGAGCGTGTCGTTCTCATCACCGAGCTCGGGGATTGCGACCCAGGAGATAGGATGCCCCTCCGACTCCGCAATTTCTGAGAACCAGGAGTTCACGAGCCGTCTGGCGGTACGCATCCGAATTCCGGGCCGAAGGGTGAGTACCCCTACAAGGCCAAGTCGATAACTGCCGAGCCAGACGACGTACTCCCGCTTTTGCGCTTCTCTCATACCGCGTCCCCCTTTCGTCTCGCGTCGCGTCTTCGACGCTTGAACCCATGAAACACGCGCGGCCGTCAGGGAAAAATGGTTACTTGCATGCAAATTGGCGGGAATTGCGTGCGCCTTTTCGAGACGGCACGATTGCTCGTAACAGCCGCGGTCCACGCTTCGTCAACAGTCATGGTTCTTGGGCGTCGAAGACAATGACCCCTGAGAATTTCATCGGACTGTCTGCTGCTGTGGCTTGCGCAAAGTCGGCTCACAATCCAGCCGCACAACTGCGCGTTTCGGAAATCATTGCAGGGAGGAAACAGATCGTCCGGGCTAGTTCGCAGCGGCAGCGTAACGGCCGGACCCAGCGCATATGATCAGGAAAAGGCGGGCAATCTACACAAATCGTTCTATCGACTTCTCCACCCGAGGACGTAGGCGACGTACTCACTCTATTGTCTTAGCATCGTTTTCACCGGTACCGGACGAGAGCTGTCCTCCTACTTCAAGAACCTGGATAGCACTCGATTTAACGTCCAGGTTGCTCTTTAGCAGAGCCGCAATGATTGTCTGCGATCCCGCTTCTCTCGTTCGCCCTCGGGCTGTCGTGCCGTGCAAAGATTTCTGCAGCGCAGTCTTCACCGATTTCAGCTGGTCGAGACTCATGGCCGATGTTAGATCGCCGACGAAGCACAGCAGATAGGTCTGAAATACCAGAGGGGACACGCGACGGCGCACGATAACAACATTCAGCTTGAATGGATCGTAGGCTGCGTCGATGAGCTGTAGGATCTCCGATTTATCAGCTTTTGTTCCTTCCCGCGTCATGCGACTGGGGATTTCAAGCTCGAGGAACTGGATAGCCCGCGTGCGCAGACCCTCAGCAAACGCTGGAGTTCCAGGAGGAGATAACACATCATCGTACGGGTCCACTGCTGGGATCCGGGTGACTAGCTTTCCTGCCCGAAAATCGGATACGAGATAGCTTGCTTTTGGTTTTGGGTAATCCGGAATGAACTTGCGCTTTCCGTTGGTATCCAATTTGGCTCGCAGGAGAACGTCAAATCGACACGCAAAAGCAATGTAGTGCTGGAGAATGTCACTTCGCTCCTGGGAGAACCTCGTGAGGCGGTTCACAACGTCAGTCAGCGATCTCTTCCGCGGATCGAACCAATTCAAGAATCGCTCAACCTCAGTGATGGCACGCTCCCCTTTGATCTTCCTCAGGTTCGCACGGACAATCTGTAACTCGTCGGTAAACTCCCGGTTCCTCTCATATGCTGCGCGAATCCCGTCGGCGGAAGGTGATCCGGTTCGAGCAGTGGGCGTGCTGCCTGATCTCTCGCTACTAAGCTTTTCTTTCCCACACGGCGCGTGCATGGCCAAATGATGTCAAAAAACGTCTTGGAGTGCACGTTTTTCAAGAGGCTACGAACATGTAACGTCATTGCGTCTGCCATAACCGCCTGCAGGCAGTTTCGCTATCTGACTGCGCGACGCACAATACAGTCAACGCAGACGGTTCTCATCTTGCATCCCTCGCAAAGCCAAAGCGCAGAATTGCGAGTCCGCATAGCTCGACTGTCCACTCTGCTCGCGAAGGCCGTCATCGTCGGAAGCACGCGCCAATCAACTCGCCACTCCACGCAGGAATAACGGGGCAATTTACCGGAACAGGCAGCTACTGTGGTTCCACGAAAACCGTCACGGTCAGAGCAGAAAAATTGCATAAATCGGCTCGTCATTGTCGTATGTGCGCGAAATGAGAACGGATGGATGACGTCACTCTGAAGGAGCAAGAGGAACGGCAGTTCGCTCAACTCGCCTTTACAGCCCCCGAACCTCTGCGCGGGACCTTGTCCTGCTGCCCAGAGCCCCAGATCGCTCCTGAGGCCAATTCCGTGCGATTACGGGCCATCGTAGGAAGCTGAGAGATAGGAGGGTTGGTTGGTCGGGGAGCGGAGCATTCCGCAAATGCGATACGTCACAGTCACGGATCTTATGAAAATCCGGTTCAAATCGGCACGTCATGCTTCAATCGGCCGTCATCCTGAAACAGCGATTCTCTGCCTAGGTTGGCGGGAAGTGGGGACAACTGCGTACGTCAAGTTCTAACGAGCGGGATCGGATTGGAGGCACCTACCCCAGCTGCGGGCAAATCCGATCGCTCACAGGGCCAAATCCACGCGATTGCGAGGCATTGTATTCAGGGATGAGAGCTGGAGATGGAAGGGCGGAGAACAATACCGCCACTCAGATGTATACGTCACTGTAGCAAAGACTAATTCGAACCCATAGGTCCTACATACTGCCTTTCTACGCTCTTAGCTACTGCGCTATTAGACACACTATCTCCTTCAAGGGAGTGTACACCGTTGCCCATACGTTCAACACAACTCCACAACTACTCCCACGAATGATGCGCTGTGGCCACGCATCGGCAACACGCCCCGCATTGGCCCAATACCCCGAAGTGAACACCGACTGCAGCATCTGCGCGAGTGCCATACATTCATGCATGTGGTAGCGATCGAAACGCAATGAGCGCACGTGCGATGCGCGGAAGTGAATCGGAATCAAAGCAGCTGCGCATCCTTTTGCGCCGACTACTTCCCACATCTTCGCGACGTGCTCCCAAGTGACAATGCCCCGAGGAGAATTCCCGGAGCCACCGGCTTCTTAAACGTCTGATAGCCCCGTTCGCGAGCGCCTCCAGCAGATACTCGGCAAGTTGCGCGTAGAACAAGAGAATCCTCATCTCCGGAAACTGATCACGCAGATGATTTGCGCATTCCAGGCCGTTCATCCCCGACATGATGAATTCGATGATGGCGACGTCTGGGTTCCATTGCTCTACGAATGTCAAAGCACGCTCTGCGCTGTAGGCCACTCCTACCTCGCAGTCCGCTTGCGCAAAAACCTGGGCGAGGGTGTCTGCGATCACTCTGTCACCGTCAACGATCAAAACTCGCTTCTGTTTCGAATGTCGCCATACGTCAGCATGTGGCTCGACCATGATGCTGACGTATGACGCGTCATTTAGACGAGATTCGGATCCCGTCATCCATTTCGACCACGCTGACCGCAGGCACGTCCCGGTTTCACACAATTTTGCGCGCGTCGAGGACTGGGCGGTAAATTTGCTGAAGAGATCACCTTTTTAGATGCGTCATCATCCGTTTCAGTCCGGGTGCTGTACGTCACTGGCTTCGTGCCGTCCGTGTCTTTCATTCCGCCGTTTGGGTCACAGCCAATCGCAACATGCGCGAACGTCACAATCACGCACTACATCGCGTTCAGCAGCTTCAGCAGCAGAATGCCATACGTCAATCTCTAAGGGGCCGACAATCACCAAACGGCCTGGAAGGCTCACGGGAACGAAAAGATCTCGCATGGGTCAAATGTGCGCGATTGGGGGGCATCGCTCAGTCTCTCCATGTGCCCCCGTACAAGCCAACAGTCGCTGCCGGCGCTGAGGAGTCTATGGCACTGGCTGAACTGTGTCACGATTTTGTTTCCGTGCCATCAAGCCGAGTCCGTCCTGCGTCAAGAGCAGGAACGCCATCCAGATTTCGGGCTTGTCGTTAAGCTGAGTCACTGAATCACCACGGTCAGAGGAAGTGTATGCGTGATGATACTGCCTCCCGACGTAGAGGTAGCGGTCACCGTCACGGTGTAGCTGCCTGCCGGGCTTCCGGTTTCGGTAGAGCCCATGGAGGATGAGCCTGTACCGCCGCATCCCACAGTCGAGACGGTGCTTAGGGTCAGCACGCCCATCAGTAGCGAGAACCTCAGCCATTGCGGTCGCCTTCCGCTGCAGAACGGAACGACGAGTAGAAAGGCCAGCAAAGTCATCGTTCTCGCTCTCGTCACGCGTGCCAGCGTCCGTAGCGCTGAGCTTGCTGCAGTCGTACTGATGCTAACAGTGGTGGTGCTCGCCTGGCCTGGACTTGCCGTAAGACTCGCGGGGGCAAAGCTGCAGGTGCTTTCGGCCGGTAGACCCGAGCACGCGAAGGTGACCGAGCCGGAAAGGCCGGCGTTAGCCGCCACTGTGAGCTGCGCCTTTACTGTCTGTCCCGGAGTCACGTTGAGAGAAGCCGGATTCGAGCTGATGGAGAAGTCCGGCGCCGGCGCTGTCGTAACCGTGATCGTGCCCGAAGCACTGTTGGGCTGAAAGTTTGCATCCCCGCTGTACTGGAACGTGATCGTGTGGGTGCCCACCGTCAACTGACTCGCATCAGCGCTCGCCACACCGTTCGCAAGCGCGCCGGTGCCGAGTACGGTCGTGCCTTCCAGGAAGATCACCGTTCCCGTAGGTGTCGGCCGCCCGCTCAGGGCAGGCTCCACCTGCGCAGAAATCGTCGACGCGGCGGAGGCCAGCGTCACCACCGTGCCGCCCTGGTTCATGAAGAATGCCGATCCAGCAGCATCGCCAACAATGCTCTGAGTGTTATCGCCGAGGAAGTTGCCGGCGAACAAAGTGGTTCCCCACATGGGGTAGCCACTCAGCGCGCCAAAGCTTCCGTCGCCATTGCCGAGTAGAACCGAAAGGCCCGAGACCGAGAGGGGCACGCCTAACGCCGCAAGAGGGGCGGTGCTGAAAACAATGTCTGGATTGCCATCGCCGTTGACATCGGCTGCAATCGCGGCACCAGGAAAGCTGTTTGCAGCTAGGACGGTCGATGGGGAAAACGTTCCGTCGCCATGCCCGCTATACCCAAGCAATCCACCCGGGCTTGGATAGTTGTTGAAGCTCAATGCAGCAGACATAACGAGGTCGGGACTGCCATCCTTATTGAAATCTGCCGAGAGCAGTCCGAAGAAGTAATAGCCGGAAACCAGCACGCTGGGCGATCCGAATGTTCCGTCGCCGGTTCCCGTGAGCAGACTGACTTGCTGATTGGACACCTGCGGGTAGTTCACGTCTGCGATCACCAGATCGAGCGGCGCCTTGCTGCCGTGGAAGTGATCGAGCACCACGTAGTAGGGCGTGACTCCAAAAGGGACGAAGGTCGCTTCGTGAAAGGTGCCGTCTCCATTGCCGAGCGCGACCAAATAGCCGCCCGGCGTTCCTGTCTTGGAAAAGCCTTGGCTGTCGCCTTGGTAAGTAACCACAAGGTCCAACTTGCCATCGCCATTCACGTCCCCGGCGGCGAATGCGTTGTACTGAAATCCGCTTGCCAATGAGACGGGAAGTTGTATCGGCACCGGCGTCTGGAAGGTGCCATCGCCATTCGACAGAGCCACGCCAGCACCATACACATTGGGCGTGCCCACAGTCGTCAGGCTGACAACGAGATCGGGCTTTCCATCTCCATTGAAATCGCCGAACACATGTTGCGGATATGTATAGGTCGTCGTGGCTGCCGGCAGTGCAAGCTTGTACGTGAAGGCCCCGCCAGCACCGGTAAGTGCCGTGATGAGCGAGCCATCTTCGAGGTTCACGCAAACCAGGTCGGTTTTTCCGTCGCCGTTCGTATCGAGCGCCGTGGATCCAGCAAAGGAGTCGGGAGGCATCGTCGACGTGTACAGGAAAGGAGTCGCGATGAATTTTCCGCCACCCAGCCCCTTGCCGAATGCAACATCTTTGCTCTGATAGCTCGACGCTACGAAATCCAGCTTGCCATCGCCATCGAAGTCCGCAAGAGCCACGCCTGGATAAGTGCGGTCGGTTGCGTTCGTGACCACCGAGCTGACCGCCTTGCCAAAAGTGCCGTCTCCGCTTCCAGGATATGAAGTCAGTTCGCCTGCCCCAGAGACAAACAGGTCAGGCAGGCCGTCTCCGTCAAAATCCTCCACCTCGATGGAAGCGATATCCTCGCTCTGAAAGTTGCTCCTCTGGACCGTCATCACTGGAGTCTTGTACGTTCCATCACCATTCGCCGCAGCGTAG
>DASYBK010000058.1:0-24886 GCA_036500805.1 Acidobacteriaceae bacterium
ATGCATGATCATCGGAGTGCCGAAGGAAATCAAAGACCATGAGACCCGCGTCGGCGTCACCCCTGCGGGCGTGAAGGCGCTGACCGAGGCCGGGCACAAGGTGTTGGTCGAGACCCACGCGGGCGAACTCTCCGCCTTCACCGACGACGAATACCAGACCGCCGGCGCGGAGATCGTCGGCTCTGCTCACAACGTCTGGGGCAACGCGGACATGGTGGTCAAGGTGAAGGAGCCGGTGGAGAAAGAGTATGGTTTCTTTCGCCCCGGCCTCACGCTCTTCACCTATCTGCACCTGGCACCGCTGCCCGTGCTGACGGATCATTTGCTGGAGAAGAAGGTCACGGGCATCGCCTACGAGACGATTCGCGATCGCAACAATGCGCTGCCGCTGCTCACGCCGATGTCCGAGGTCGCAGGCCGCATGTCGGTACAGGTCGGCGCCACCTACCTGGAGAAAGACAAAGGCGGCCGCGGGCTGCTGCTGGGTGGGGTGCCGGGTGTGACGCCGGCGAATGTCTGCATCATCGGCGGAGGCATCGTGGGCACCAACGCCGCGAAGATTGCCCTCGGCATGGGCGCAAAAGTCACGCTGATCGATCTGAACCTGAACCGCCTTCGCGAGCTGGACGACATCTTCAACGGCCGCGTCTTCACGCTCGCTTCGAATTCGTACAACCTGGCACACACCACGCGCGAAGCCGACCTGGTGATCGGCGGCGTATTGATCCCGGGCGCCGCTGCGCCGAAGATCGTCACGGCGGCCATGGTCGCGAAGATGAAGAAGGGCGCAGTGATCGTAGACGTCGCCATCGATCAGGGCGGCTGCATCGAGACCGCGAAGCCGACCACGCACAGCAATCCCTCGTATGAAGTGAATGGAGTGGTGCACTACTGCGTCACAAACATGCCTGCAGCGGTGCCGAATACCTCGACACTCGCGCTCACCAATGCGACCTTCCCTTACGTGATGAAGATTGCGCAGCTCGGGGCGAAGCAGGCCATCCTCTCTGACAACGGGACGGCGGAAGGCGTGAATACCTACGCCGGCACGCTCACTTACCAGGCGGTCGCGCAGGCGCAGGGCAAACAGTACCGCCCTATCCGCGATGTGCTTGCCTGATCTGTTCGTACTGCCGCAGATGGCGAAGGGCGTGGCTGCGGCCACGCCCTCTTATTTGCAGTGCAGTTGTTACGGGTTCACCGTAACCGTAATAGGGTTCTGGATGCGGAAGGTGAGAGGCGACTCCGAGCCGACGATGATCTGCTTGTTGCCGGTCATCGCGCCCGCAGCCGTGCCGCCGCCGCCACCGACCAGTCCGCCGATGAGCGCGCCCTTGCCGCCGCCCGCAAGTCCGCCAATCAATGCGCCCGCCCCGGCGCCGCCACCGATAAAGCCGGCCGTGCGCTTGCCCTTGCCACTGATGGTGCGGCTCCAGGTGTCGGAATCAATCTGGGTCCGGGTTCCATTGACGCGCAGGCTCGCCAGACGAAGGGACAATACAGCGGCACCCTTGAACTTGCCACGCGAATTGGCAGCCGTCACTGTTCCACTGGCAGTCGAACCGGTCGGCACCAGCGTCTTGCCTTTCACGATGATCGGCGAGGTCACAGTCGCGTCGAAGGCATCGCCCGCATGCGCGGTGTTCGAGGCGATCGTCTGGGCCAGCCTGACGGTGATGCGCGTCCCGGCCGGAATGGTATAGCTGACGGGTTGTGGTGGAGGTGGAGGCGGCGGTGGAGGAGTGTTAGCCGGCGCGGCCGGGGTGGGACTGGGTGTTCCGGGCGCCGGCGTTGCCGCGGCGGAGGAGGGCGCGGGTGTTCCTGGCTGGCTCGCCGCAGGCTGCTCGGCATTCTGCGGTGGCTGGTTCTTGTTGCAACCGGCAACCAGGAGCAGGCCTGCCAGTGAAAACGGTAGCGCGAGTTGTGTCAGCTTGGCATGGATCATAGCGTTCACTAGGATGCCACAGCTGGCGCCGAAATGCAGCCGGGCGCCGATGAATCTCGTCTTCTGAGTTAGATGCTTCGCGCCGCAGCACGCGAAAGGAAGCGCCTATAATCGCAACGTTCGTGACAAAGGAGCGTCTCAAGGAAGGAGTTTTGTGCTTCGCACCCGCCGCGTAACCGTCGCGCTGCTCGCCGGATGCCTGTGCCTGGCCGCGATCCTGCTGATCGCGCTCAACGCCTTCAACCTGCGCTTCCTGAATCCCCGCGACAGCAACGGCATCCTGCTCTTCACTGCACTGTCCATGCTGGTCTTCCTGCTGCTGGTGGTGCTGCTGGTTCTGCTCTGCCGCAACGTGCTGAAGCTGTACGCCGACGGAAAAAACCGGCTGCTTGGCTCGCGCATTCGCACCCGTCTGCTCTCCGGCGCGCTGATTCTGAGCTTTGCCCCTACGCTGTTCATGTTTCTCTTCAGCTATCTGCTGATGAACCGCTCTATCGACCGGTGGTTCTCGCAGCCGGTGGCCCAACTGCGTGAGGACTCCACGCGCGTCGCACTGGAGCTCTCGCAGTATGCGGCAGAGAACGCGCGGGCGGAAGCGGAATCGCTCGCCAGCTCCGTAACCCTGGACCGCAGCTTGGAGCAGAAGGATATTCTCTCCGCACTCGGTGTCGTACGCAGCCATCGCATCACGCTCTCCGGCGGCTTTGTGATCATCTACAACGATGACGAGCCGGTCGTGCAGTACGCGATTCCGCATGACGCGGTCGCTGCACACCCGGAAATCCGCCCCTGGATGGACGATGCCGACGCCACCAGGCCCACCGCGGGTGAAAGCCTGCCGGCGTTTGTCCTCTCCGCCGCCCGCCGCACCGACCAGCCAATCCTGACCCTGGGAGGTGTGGACTACATCCTGGGAACCTCGGCCACGCCCTCCTCCAGTCTCGTCGTCGTGGCCCTTCCCATGCCCGCCGGCCTTTCGCGCACCGTGGGCAACATTCGCTCGGGAGCAGAGAGCTACTGGCAGCTCTTCCGCGGACGCAATCGTATCCGCGGCACCTACTTTCTGCTCATGCTGCTGCTCACGGTGCTCACGCTCTTTGCCAGCAGTTGGCTAGCTCTCTATCTGGCCAAGCAGGTGACTCGACCCGCCGAGACGCTGGCCGATGCCATGGAGCAGATCAGCGCCGGCCACTACAGCCACCGCGTCACTGTGGGCGCCACGGAAGAGCTCGGCGAAGTCATTCACTCATTCAACGCCATGGCTTCAGATCTGGAGCAGAGCCGGGCGCTGGCCGAAAGCTCCACGGCGCAGCTCTCGGAGGTCAACCATACGCTGGCCGACCGCCGGCGTGAGCTTGAACTCATCCTTGATACCATTCCCAGCGGCGTCGCCACGCTCGATGGCCGGCTCTCCGTCGTGCTCTCGAATCGCGCCATGCTCGACCTGCTGGACCTCGAAACCAGCGTTAACGACATCGAACACGCGCTCGCCGACCTGCCCCTCGACGTAGCCTTCCCGCCGGCGATCAGCGAAGAAGTGCGCCGTCTGTTGCGGCGCAGTCAGCGCATGCGCATCGCCGGCTCCGAGATCGACTTTGCAACCTCAAGCGGATCGCGGCGGATCTCCGTCACGCTCGCTGTCCTCGACCAGCCGCAACAGCGCGGCTATGTTCTGGTGCTGGAAGATGTAACCGAGGTGCTGCGCGCACAACGCCAGGCCGCATGGAAAGAGGTCGCGCAGCGGGTCGCGCACGAAATCAAGAACCCGCTCACGCCTATCTCGCTTTCAGCGGAGCGGATTCGCCGCCATGTGGAGAGGCCGACTCCGGAATCGCCAACCGTCATTCGACACTGCAGCGACGTCATCCTCAGCTCGGTCGAAACCATGCGCACGCTGGTCGATCAGTTCGGCGCGCTGGCGCAGTTCCCGGTATCGACACCTCGCCCTGTCGAGTTGAACTCCATTGTTGACGCCGCTCTGCTCATCTTCGCCGGCCGCATGGACGACATCCGCGTCGAGCGGCGCTATGCAGCGGACCTGCCGATGGTCATGGCGGATAAGGACGCGTTGCGCCGCGCGCTCGCTAACCTGATCGACAACGCGGCAGAGGCGATGCAGGGCACGCTGCACCGGCAGATCACCCTCTTCACTAGCGAGAATCCGGGGCGCACCATGGCTGAGATCATCGTTGCCGATACCGGGCCCGGCGTGACCAGCGATATGCGCGAGCGCCTGTTTCTGCCATACTTCTCCACCAAACAGCGCGGCACCGGCCTCGGCCTCGCCATCGCCGCGAAGATCGTGCAGGAACATCGGGGGACGATTCGCGTGGAGGAGAACAAGCCGGCCGGTGCGCGTTTCATCATCGAGTTGCCCTTTGCCGATATGACGGTCCCCGAACATACGACTCCGTTAACCGCGGAGCAGTCTTCGTGAGCCACGTCCTCATCGTCGACGACGAAGCCGACATCCGCGACTCGCTCGGCGAAATCCTCACCGAGGACGGCTACACCGTGACCACGACAGCAACCGGCATCGAGGCCATGGTGCTGCTGCGCGATGCCACCTACGATGCGGTTTTGCTGGATATCTGGCTCCCCGACAAGGACGGCATGGATGTACTGCAGGAGATCCGGCAGCTCGAAAGCGAAGTGCGTCCGGAAGTCATCATCATCTCTGGCCACGGCACCATCGAAAGCGCGGTCCGCGCCACCAAGCTCGGCGCTTTCGATTTTCTGGAAAAGCCGCTCTCGCTCGAGCGCACGCTTATCCTGCTGAAAAACGCCGTGGAAGCGCGCCGCCTGCGCGCGGAGAACGAGGAGTGGAAGCGTCAGCTCTCCCCACGCGCGCATATCTCGGGTGAGAGCGTGCCCATCAAGGCGCTCCGCCAACAGATCAGGCTGATGGCGCCGACCAACGGGCGCGTGCTGATCTTTGGCGAATCCGGTTCGGGCAAGGAGATCATCGCGCGCGAGATCTATGCTGAGAGCCTGCGCCGCGACGGCGTCTTCATCGAGCTCAATTGCGCGGCCATTCCCGAGGACTCGATCGAGGTACAGCTCTTCGGCTACCGTCACGGCGCTGTGCCCGGCGGTCCGCCGGAGAAGCGCGGCACGCTCGAGCGCGCCAACAACGGCACGCTCTTCCTCGACGAGATCGGTGACATGAGCCTGAAGACCCAGGCGAAAGTCCTGCGTGCAATGGACGAGCAGCGCTTCACTCCAGTCGGAACATCGCAGCCGGTGAGCGTCGATGTGCGCATCATCGCCGCCACGAACAAGAATCTTGAAGACGAGATCGCACGCGGGAACTTTCGCGAAGACCTCTTCTATCGCCTGAACGTGATTCCCTTCTATGTGCCGCCGTTGCGCGACCGTCGCGAGGACATCCCCATCCTGGTGCGGGAGTTTCTTGGGGAGTTTGGCCGCGAGTACGGACGTCCCCGTATCGAGATCAGCGAAGAGGCGCTCGGGCTGCTGAAGCAGTACCACTGGCCGGGCAATGTGCGCGAACTGCGCAACCTCGTCGAGCGGCTCGTTATCCTCAACCCGCAGGTCACGCGCATCGAGCGCAAACATCTGCCCATGCTGGTGCACCGCGATCCAGGCCGGCTGACCGCCGATTTCAACTCACTGCAGGAGGCGCGGAATGCATACGAGCGCGACTTCATCCTGAAAAAAGTGGACGAGTGCCACGGCAACATGAGCCGCGCCGCCGAGGCGCTGGGCCTCGATCGCACACATCTTTACCGCAAGATGAAGGCACTCGGCATCAGTGCCCGCGAATAGATGGCGCTCGGGAACGTCCGTAGAGTCTGGCTCATTGTTCCCGTATCCGCAGTCCTGCTTGCCATCTTGACCGGCTGCACGGTTTGCAACGAACAAATCGTGGATCAAACCATCTCACCGGATCACACCTGGACCACGCGCACGACGGTGCGCGATTGTGGCAATCTGGCGACTCCGACCACGAATGTTTATCTGCAGCGTGTCGACAGTCGCGCGCGGCTCGGTGAGATCATCGTGCTGGTGCGCCACACTCACGCGTTAAAGATAGCGTGGAGCAGCAACACGCAGGTTCGCATCGATTGTCCAGGGTGCGGAAACGATGTGCGCATCGCGCGCCCGAGCGCGCATGGGATATCGATTGCTGTCAGCCGGTAGGCCCTACTCGTCGTCCGGCTTTTTTGCCATCTCTGTGATCTGCCGCCGCCAGTCCAGCGACTCGACAAAGCCGCGCGACTCACGCCAGTTCTCTTCCACGATGACGTGCAGCTCCAGAAACACGCGCGTCCCCAGCAGCGATTCGATCTCTTTGCGCGCCGATGCGCCAATCGCCTTCAGCTTCGCGCCGCCCTTGCCGATCAGGATCGCCTTCTGCCCCGCGCGTTCACAGTAGATCGCCGCCGCAATGCTGGTGACGGGCAGCTTGCCGTCCTTGCGCGGCTTCGCGCCTGCCGGTGGCTCCTCATAGCGCTCGATCACCACCGCGGAAGCGTATGGAACTTCCTCGCCCGTCTCCATCAGGATGCGCTCGCGAATCAGCTCCGCCACCAGAAACCGCTCCGGCTGATCGGTGTACTGTTCCGGCGGATAGTGGCGCTGCCCCTCCGGCAGGCGCTTCACCAGCTCCACTATCAGACGATCAAGCCCGTCGCGCTTTCGCGCCGAGATGGGAATCACGGCGGCAAAATCGTGCCAGGCGCTCAGTCGAGCGATCAAAGCCAGCAGCTTCTCGCGCTCGATCAAGTCAATCTTGTTGATGATGAGAAAGACCGGGCAGTCCAGCTTACGAACCAGCTCGAGCGCGAATCGGTCTTCGGAGGAGGAGCGTCCGGCTTTGTCACTCGCCTCAGAATCATCCGGCAGCCGCAGCTCGCGCGTCGCATCCAGCATCAGCAGGACAACGTCCCGCTGCTCCAGCGCGTCATGCACCTCCTGCATCATGCGCCGGTCCAGTTGCGTGCTGGGTTTGTGTACGCCCGGCGTATCGACAAAAACAATTTGCGCCGCGGGATGCTTGCTCTTCTTCGCAGGAACCTCAACCACGCCCTGAATGCGCGTGCGTGTGGTCTGCGGCTTCGCGGTCACGATGGCGACCTTCTCGCCGGTGAGCGCATTCAGCAGCGTGCTCTTGCCGGCATTCGGCCGGCCGATGATGGAAACAAATCCCGATCGCACTGATGATGTCCTCTGAGCAAGTCTAAGCGGCCGGCGCTTCCACGGCAGAGACGCGAAGCCGCTCCACCCTGCGGTCGGTCGACGCCAGCACCTCCAGCCGCGTCTTGCCTGCCAGCACTACCTCGCCCGGCATCGGAATCCGACCCGCGACCTCGCTCACCAGGCCGGCAACGGTTGTCGCCGCATAGTTCCCATCTCTCAGATCCTCATCGCCGGTCAGCGCTTCGAGCGCATGCACCTCCAGGTTGCCGGGCACGATCCACACGCCCTCGCTCTCCTGCTTCGGGGCGTTCGCCTCGCTGTCTTCTTCGTGTTCGTCGCTGATCGCGCCGACGATCTCCTCCAGCAGGTCCTCGATCGTCACCAGACCGGCCACACCGCCGTACTCGTCAATCACGATGCGCATGTGCTGCTTCTCGCGCTGCATCTCGCGCAGCAGTTCGTTCACCCGCTTGGTCTCCGGCACAAAAGCCGCGGGTCGCTGCAGACTGGCGACGGTACGCGTCGCCGCCTCGTTATCCGTGATCTGCAGCAGGTCATGCGAGAAGACGATGCCGGTCACAGTATCCAGCGTGCCTTGATAGACCGGCACGCGGGAGAAGGGCCGCGCTTCGAGCATCGCGAGAAAGTCGGCCAGCGTCGTTTCCGCGGCAACAGCGAAGACCGATGGCCGCGGCGTCATCACGTCGCGCACGATCTTGTCGCCGAATTCGACCGCCGAGCGCACCAGGTCGCGGTCGCTCTCCTCCAGAATGCCTTCCTCTTCGCCGGCTTCAATCAATGCGTCCACGTCGTCGCCGGCATCTTCCTTGGCTTCGTCTTGCGGCGGCTGCGCCAGCGAGACGATGGAGAGTAGGAACTCCAGCGTCAGCTCCGCCGGAAGCACTGCAAAGAAGCAGATTCGCAGCAGCCAGCGCCACTTCAACACCCAGATGCCTCGCGTCCGGGTGAAGAAGGCGTACGGCAGCATGCGGCTGAAGATGATGACGACCAGCACAATGCCCAGCGCGGCCTGCAGGACGCCCAGCACGGTCGGCGCCCCGACCTCGCCCTCGCGGCCAAACAATATCGCCCCTATGATGAGCACGATGGCGGCAAGCGAGAGCTGCGCCAGCACCGCGGCGCATAGGGCAAGCCGGTCGCGGGAGAAGCCCAGCGTCGGCTCGACCTGCTGCTCCCACACCTCCATATTGTCTTCAAACTCGCGTGAGAGGAACTTGCCCAGCTCGGAATAAATGCGATCCACATAGCAGGCCAGCGTGTGGATCACCAGCAGCACGAGGACAAGCACGACATAGAGCCAGATCATGCGAGCACCGCCCGCCGCCGTGACTGCTGTCGTGCTCGCTGCGGATGCGCTCGCTCGATCAGCCCCGCCGTCAGCCCCAGTTCGCGGCGCAGTCGCCTTTCTTTGCGGTGCATCGCGCCATCGTCGGTCTCATGGTCATAGCCCGCCAGGTGCAACAGGCCATGCAGCAGCAGCACCTTGATCTCCATCTCCAGCGTATGGCCGCGCTCCTTCGCCTGCGCAAGCGCCGTTTCGAGCGAGATCACCAGATCGCCGCTGATACCTTCCGCCGTCCCCACTGCCGGAAAGGACAGCACATCTGTCGCCTTATCTTTGCCCCGGTATTTGCCGTTAAGCGCGCGAATCGCGTCGTCCCCGGTGAGCAGCACACCCACCTCGCCGGCAAGTCCGATCGCCTCCACCGCGCGGCGCAGGAAGCGTGCCAGCTCGCGGCGGCGCGGACGCGCAGCGCGCGGCAGCTTCAGCTCCACAGCAGCTTCGTACACGATCATCGTTCGATCACTTCTGGAGCAGATTTCCCATTGTTATGTCCCATCAGGTTCCAGGCGGAGCGACTTTTCTTGACGAAAAGCCGCGTTTCTCCCGCTGGTTCAGCGTATACCGATGGGAAATCAGCTCGTTTCCAGCTCACACCCTACAACAACCGAAAATGACAGAGGAGGGCCGCGGCCCTCCTCGTCCCTTGCATCGATTGTACCGGGCCTAGGTTTTTTACTGAGGCTTTGGCGCCGGCGTCTCCCGTTCGCCCTCCGCGATGCCCAGCGGCAACTCCGATTGCTGGCGTCCGAAGCTGTCGTAGGCACGGATGATCCGCTGCACCAGGTGGTGGCGCACGACGTCGCCATCTTCGAAGTGCACGAAGCGGATGCCGTCCACCCCCTTCAGGATCTCCATCGCCTCCAGCAGTCCGGAGCGGCGCGGGTTGGGCAGATCGATCTGCGTCACGTCGCCGGTAATGATGGCCTTGGCGTTGTTCCCCAGCCGCGTCAGAAACATCTTCATCTGCTCGCTGGTGGTGTTCTGCGCCTCGTCCATGATGATGAATGCGTCGTTCAGCGTGCGCCCGCGCATAAATGCCAGGGGCGCCACCTCGATCACGTTGCGCTCGATCATCTTGTCCACGCGTTCCTGGTCCAGCAGGTCGTAGAGTGCGTCATAAAGTGGCCGCAGATACGGATCGATCTTCTCCTGCAATGTGCCGGGAAGGAATCCGAGCCGCTCGCCCGCCTCCACCGCGGGCCGAACCAGGATGATCCGGCTCACCCGCTTCGCCATCAATGCGGACGCGGCCATGGCTACCGCAAGGTAGGTCTTGCCGGTGCCCGCTGGCCCGATGCCGAAGACCATATCCGCCTGCTCCATCGCCTCCACATACCGCTTCTGGTTCACCGAGCGCGGCTGCACCATACGCTTGATACCGCCGCTTGCTCGTTGCCTGCCGCTGTCCACCAGACCCTTCAGCGTCACGCTGGGATCGGCCGCCACCAGCTTCAGCATGGCGTTCAGTTCGCCATTCTGCAGCGTCACCCCGGATCTTCGAAGCTGTTCGTAGTCGTTGAAGATCCGCTCCACGCGCGCCACATTTTCGTCCGATCCGGAGACATGAACGGCATCGGAACGCAGGTCGATACGCGTGTGTAGCTTGTCTTCGAGCAATCTCAGATTTTCGTCGCGGGTCCCGAACAGGGGCTCGATGTTGGGCGTGATTTCCAGGGCTTTATTGATCAAGCGGACAGAGAACCTCCTGCGGCTCCCGGAGTTCGAGAACCCCGGAGCAGCGGCTGTATGGGTGGATGGGAAGTGGCGGCGGTTGTCTTTCGCGTCTGGAGACCCGGCACAGGCAGTTCCCTGCCCGCTCGGTGCCTGCCGCGTTGGACCGTCCCTCGGATGCGCACAGACTAGCCCGTCCCTTGGAGGGCGTCAACGGCGAATTGATGAATATCCGTTACGCTCTCCTCACCTGCCAGTTACGATGCCTGAACCGCACCGCAGGACGCGGAAAGAGGTATCGCAGAGCAGTTTCCGGCAGCCATTGACCCTCCGCCAGCATCACGGTAGACTTGTATTTTGCAGAGGATGCGGCGTGAGTGCCACCGTCTGCATCGCTCCACACACCACCAGACATTTTTGTAAGGAAGCTCATGGCAAACCATGTTTCATCGCTGAAGCGCGCCCGTCAGACAGAACGCAAGACCGCGGTCAACCGCGCCAACAAGAGCCGCGTCCGCGGCAGCCTGCGCGCCCTGCGCGAGGCTCTCCAGAAGGGCGACGCCAAGTCGGTGACCGAGCAGTACCGCGCCACCGTCGCTGCCCTGGACAAGAGCGTGCAGAAGGGCACGCTGCACAAAAACACCGCTTCCCGTTACAAGAGCCGCCTCAGCGCGCGTGTGAAGGCTGCCGCTACCAAGACGGCATAGACGGCAGTTGGCGAATCGGCCCTTTGTTTTGCTGCTTTTCCGATCCGTCGACGAGCGATGCCGGCACCGACGGTCGATAGGCCCTGACGGATCGATGCTTCGGCCTCGATCCATGCCCTCCGATAATTCCCGCCTGATTCCCGCCGTAAGGAAATAGATTGCCTGGAGATCGCTTTTGCGGTCTAATGCGCCGTGCCTACTGTCAGCAAGCCAACCATGAAGTTCCTCCAGCGTGGATACAAAACGCTGCTGTGCACCGCAGGGCTATTTACACTTCTAGCGCTGGGGCCAAAGGCAACTGCGCAAGTTTCGATCAACATCGGCGGCCCGCCACCGGTCTGCGCATACGGTTACTACGATTACGCGCCATACGCTTGTGCCCCCGTGGGCTTCTACGGCCCCGGTTATTTCTACAATGGCATCTTTTTAGGGGTTGGCCCATGGCGGCACTGGGGCTACCGCCACGGGTGGGGGAGTCGTCGTTTCGTATCCGCGGGCGGAGGAAGATATCACCCTAGCGCCCGGTACCACAGTAGGCCCGGATACGCCGGTCGACCTGGATACACCCATCGGCCCGGCGGGGCTCGTCCCGGCAATGTACATGCTGGCGCACGCTCAAACGATGCACACCGCAGCGGCGGTGCGCGGCCAAGTAGCGCACGCTCGGGCGGAGGACGTCCGGGTGGTGGAGACCGTCCCGGTCCCAGATAGCCAGACTTGAGGACTGAAGAGGGGCCATCCATCGGTCCGGATAGCCCTCTTCGCATAACCGGGCAGAAGCAAATGATGACTCAGGAAGGCCGGATCACTCCGGCCTTTTCATTTCGCAGCTCGCTCGGTCGGCGGCGGCACAGGCGGCGGCAGATTGTAAACCTCGACCTCCCCGCGATTCATTACCGCCAGGCGGTTTCCGTCCGCGGAGAGAGCGAAGTTTCCCCCCGCACTGACAATTGGCTTCAGCAGCACAGCCAGCCGCAGGCTGCCCGTATGGCTGTCCAGCACGCTCAGCACCTGGTTCTGCACGTCATCGTCATCGATGGGCTCGTGCGCGGACACCACATGATTGACCGCCAGCCACGAGATGGCGACTGACCCGCCATCCTGCGCCACGCGGAACGCCGGCCAGGTGAAGTTGGACTGCCAGCGCCCATCCCACAGTTTCTGGCCCTTCAACGAGTAAACGGAGACGAAGCGGTCGTCATGGCCATGGGGACAGCTCAGTACCAGCACGCTGTCCTCATTCAGCACCTTCTCCGAGGGCTCGCAGGTGGAGTCGACCTTAGTAACGATGTCACCGCCTGTCGGCTCGGCCTTCTCGTAGGGATGGAAGCGCACATTCCAAACATCCTCCTTCGGTCGCTCCTGGGTGAAGAACCCATTGACCGTGGCGGGCAGGTCCCCGGCCGCATCCGCGCGCGCGTTGAGCATCAATCTCGCCTGGTCCAGCCGCATCATGCGGATCTGCACATCCTCCGCGGGCGGCCCGCTACCGGTCAGCGCGGCCTCTTTCAGCAGCCGCGCGTGTTCCTCCGGTGTATGCTTCTCCAGCTCGCTCTCCAGCACCAGAAGCCTTCCATCCGGAGAGGGTTCCACTTCCTCCAGCTCTGTCGGAGATTGATACAGCGGCTGTAAGTGCAGCTGGCTGTCGGCCTCGTACAGGCGTGCGCCAATGCGCAGCAAAACCCTGTCGTTCCCCAGCCGCCACAGGTAGCGGCCACGGTCGTGCAGCAGCCATTGGTCCTCCGCGACGACCTTTCCCGAGGGCAACTCCAGCACATCTGCCTGGATCACCTGGTCCAGCCCGTCAGAACCCTGCTGGCGTAAAAGCAGCCGAGGTCTACGAAAGGTGAGCAGCAGATGGTTTGGATCAAGAAAGTCCAGCGAACTGGAGCTGTAGCGGGCCAGCAGGTAGAGCTTGCCCGGAGGCCGATAGCCGAGCGGCTCTACCGGGATGCGCACCGCCGGCTGGGGGCCGCTTTCGTGTTCGCGCGCGACTGCCGTGCCTCCCACGAGACACAGCAGCAGCGCGACAAGGCATGCTTGCCGCCAGCGGGTCGCGAGCTGCACACCACATTGCACGCCACCATTTTGCTACAAACGCGGCCCCTCGCGCAGGCCCTTTCTGAAGTTGACTTTGTCCCGTGCAAACCCGTCTGATGAACAGGTTCAAGCTGCCAACTTTTACCAAACGAGGTGAGTGCTCTCACCATGCGCCCTTTCCCTGTTGTCCTGGCCCTCACCTCCTGCCTCACCGCGCCCATCGCCATGGGAGCCCAGACCATGGTCAGCGAGCAGACTCGCATCCAGTTGCATGGTCTCGATCCAGCCCTGCGCGATACTTCCGTCGACCCGTGCGTCAATTTCTTTCAGTACGCCTGCGGCACGTGGCTCAAGCACAATCCCATCCCGCCCGACCGCTCCTCGTACGGCATCGACGTTCAGCTCCACGAGAACAACAACCTGGTGCTGAAGTCGATTCTCGAGCACGCGAGCGATCCCGGCGCCCAGCGCGATCCGGACACGCAGAAGATCGGCGACTACTACGCCACCTGCATGGACACCCAGGCTATCGACAAGGCAGGAATCGGCGAACTGCAGCCGATGCTCGATCGTATCGACGCTCTCTCCAGCACAAAGGATCTGGCGCCGCTGGTCGCCGGCCTGCAGCAGAGCGGTGTTCAGACGCTCTTCCGGCTGCGCAGCGAAGAGGATTACAAAGACGCGCGCCGCATGATCGCCACAGCCGGCCAGCCGCGTCTTGGCCTTCCCGAGAAGGGCTACTACCTGCGCACAGACGCCAGGTCTGTCACTCTGCGCAAACAATACGTCGATCACATTACTCACATGCTGACGCTTGCCGGAGAGCCGGCCGGCCAGGCTGCCGAGGACGCGAATCGCGTGCTTGCGCTCGAAACCAAATTCGCCGCCGCGTCCCTCAGCCGCGAAGAGATGCGCGACCCCGCAAAGCTTTACCACCCCACCGAGCTGGTCAGCTTCCGCAGCCAGCTGGGCGCCTTCGATGTGGATACGTATCTGCGCACTCTCGGCACACCGGCATTCACCTCGCTGAACGTATCGACGCCCGGCTACTTCGACGCGTTGAACAAGATACTGCCCGAGACCGACCTCGCATCGTTGAAAGCACTGCTCCGCTGGGATCTGCTGCACAGCGTTCCCGGCACGGCGCTGCCCGCGGCACTCGACAACGAACAGTTCGCCTTCTACGGCAAAACACTGCGCGGCCAGCCCGAGCAGCAAGCGCGCTGGAAGCGCTGCGTCGAAGCGGTGGACGGCTCGCTCGGCGAAGCGCTGGGCCGCGTGTACGTGGCGCAGCAATTCAGCGCGCAGGACAAGGCGCGCACCACTGCCATCATGAGTGACATCGAGGCAGCGATGAGCCGCGATATTCAGCAGCTTGATTGGATGAGCGCGCCTACCAAAGCCAAGGCCGAAGACAAACTCAAAGCCGTCACCAACAAGATCGGCTACCCGGACCGCTGGCGCGACTACTCGAGCCTGACCATCACGCGCGGCGACGCAGTGGGCAATGCGCGGCGCGCGGCCGCATTCGAAGATCACCGCATACTGTCCAGGATTGGCCGTCCCACGGACAAGCAGGAATGGGATATGAGCCCGCCCACCGTCAACGCCTACTATGATCCGCAGACCAACAGCGTGAACTTCCCGGCCGGCATCCTGCAGCCGCCCTACTACGATCCCGAGATGGGCGATGCCGTGAACTACGGACAAGCCGGCGGTCTCGAAGGCCACGAGCTCACCCACGGTTTCGACGATGAAGGCCGCCAGTTCAATGGCGATGGCAACTTCAGCGAGTGGTGGACGCCGGAAGACGAGCAGAAGTTCGAGCAGCGCGCCGGCTGCGTGGTGAAGCAGTACGACGGATTCATCGCCGTGGACGATCTGCACGTCAACGGCAAGCTCACGCTGGGCGAGAACATCGCCGATATTGGCGGCGTGCGGCTTGGCTATCTTGCATGGCAGCATCGGCTCGAGCGGCCAGGGGTCAGGCCCGAAGCCGATCTCGATGGCATGACGCCGGCACAGCAGTTCTTCACCGCCTACGCGCAAAGCTGGTGTTCGAGCACCCGACCTGAAACAATGCGTCTTCGCGTGCAGACTGACCCGCATTCCCCCGAGGAGTACCGCGTCAACGGCGTCGTCGAAAATATGCCGGAGTTCCGGCAGGCCTTCGGATGCAAGGCCGGCCAACCGATGGTCAGCGCAAACCGCTGCAGCATCTGGTAATCACTTCGTTTGGAGAGCCGCTTCCATGTCAGCCAACCTCACACGCACACTTCGCTGGTCGCTTGCCTGCACCATGGTCCTGCTGGCTTCCGTCATGCTACCCGCACAGACGCCGGCTCCCGTCCGCACGATCCCCGGATTCGATAAGAGTGCCATGGACACCACCGCCGATCCCTGCGTGGACTTCTATCAGTACGCCTGCGGCAACTACAGCAAGCTGCATCCCATTCCCGCCGACCTGCCGTCCTTCGATCAGTTCAGCAATTTGTATGAATTCAATCTGCAGGCGCTGCACGGCATTCTGGAGAAGGCCGCAGCCGCGCACGCGCCGGCGGGCAGCGACGAGCAGAAGATCGGCGACTACTACGCAAGCTGCACGGACACCGCGGCCATCGACAAGGCTGGCCTCGCGCCCATCCAGCCTGAGCTCGACCGTATTGCAGCAATCCGATCGCGCGACGCCTTGATTCCTGAGATCGCGCACCTCCAGCGCATCAGCGTCAACGCCTTCCTGGACCTCAGTTCGGACCAGGACTTCAAAGATGCGACCCGCGAGATCGCCGTCATGGATCAGGGCGGCCTCGGCCTGCCGGAGAAGGATTACTACCTGCGCTCGGGCGCCAAGGATGAGAAGCTGCGCGCGCAGTATGTGCAGCACATGGCAACTATGCTCAAGCTACTCGGCGAGTCGCCGGATACAGCGGGCAAGAACGCTGCCGCTATCCTGGCATTCGAGACGGCGCTCGCCAAAGTCTCCATGGGCAATGTGGAGCGGCGCGATCCGGAGAAGGTCTATCACATGCAGCCGGTTGCAAAGTTCGCCGGCGACACGCCGAACCTGCACGTCGCAGAATTTCTGCGCGACTCGGGCACGCCGCCCGTCACCGAGCTCAACGTCGCCGCGCCGGAGTTCTTCACCGGCCTCAATCAGCTCCTGGCGTCCACCAGCATGGAGACGCTGAAAGATTACATGCGGGTATTTCTGGTCGACAGCCTCTCCAGCCGGTTGCCCAAGGCCTTTGACGACGAGCACTTCGATTTCTACGGACGCAAGCTCGAAGGCATTCCCGAGCAGCAGGCGCGCTGGAAGCGCTGCGTCGACGCAACCGACTCCGGCCTGGGGGAAGTCCTCGGCAGGGTATATGTCTCGCAATACTTCGGCGGCGACAGCAAAACCAGAACGGCTGACGAGGTAAAGCAAATCGAAGCCGCAATGGACCGCGACCTCGATCAGCTGACATGGATGGGCCCGGCCACGAAGGCGAAAGCGCACGAAAAGCTTGCTGCCGTCGTCGACAAAATTGGCTATCCAAATAAGTGGCGCGACTACTCCGCACTCACCATCAAGCCGGGTGACAGCCTGGGGAACTCCATGCGCGCGCGCGAATTCGAAAGCGACTATGAGCTCCACAAGATTGGCCGTCCGGTGGACAAAGGCGAGTGGGAGATGACGCCGCCTACCGTGAATGCCTACTACCAGGCAACCATGAACACCATCAACTTTCCCGCCGGCATCCTGCAGCCTGCCTTCTATGACCGGAGCGCTTCCGATGCGACGAACTATGGCCACATCGGCGCGATTGTCGGCCACGAGCTGACCCATGGCTTCGACGATGAGGGCCGCAAGTTCGATGCACAAGGCAATCTGAAGGAATGGTGGACAGCCGACGATGCCAAACGCTTCGAGCAGCGGACCGACTGCCTGGTGAATGAGTACAGCAGCTTCGTCGCGGTCGACGACCTGCACGTCAACGGCAAGCTCACGCTGGGCGAGAACACCGCGGACAATGGCGGCCTGCGGCTTGCCTGGATGGCGCTCGTGGCCGATGCCGCTGGCAAGCACACGCCGCTCGATCAGAAGACCCCCACCGGCTACACCCCGAAGCAGGAGCTCTTCCTCGGCTGGGCGCAGAACTGGTGTTCAACCGAACGGCCTGAGATGCTGCGTATGGCGGCGCAGACGGATGTGCACTCGCCTGATCGCATTCGCGCCAACGGCGTCGTCGTGAACATGCCGGAGTTCGGACAGGCCTTCGGCTGCAAGGCGGGTCAGTCGATGGCTCCGCCGCCGGAGAAGATGTGCCGCGTATGGTGACGCTGCTGTGAACGACGCAGCGTTGCGAATCAGCCTCCCGCTCGCTCGGGGCCAGATGCTTGAGAACTACCGTCTCACCGTATTTCGCGCCGTGGCAGCGCAGCGCAGCTTTCGCCGCGCGGCGGAGCAGCTCTACCTCACGCAGCCCGCGGTAACGCACCAGATCAAGGCCCTCGAAGAGCTGGTCGGGCTGCCGCTCTTCGATCGCAGCGGACGCGAGGTCACACTCACCGCGGCCGGCGCCGTGTTGTTGAAGTACACAGAACAATCCGGCGCATTGCTGGACCAGGCCGCTGTCGAACTTGCCTCGCTCAAAGGCCGGATCTCCGGCACGCTGCACATCGCCGCCTCCACCACCATTGCGCAATACATCCTGCCGCCGCTGCTCGGCGCATTTCTGCGTCTGCATCCGGCGGTGCGCATGGAGCTCGAAAGCAGCAACACCGAATCAGTTGCGGATGCCATTGCAGCCGGCCATGCCACTCTGGGCCTGGTCGAAGGTCCGCCGCACGCCAGCCAGGTACGCTCGGAGATATGGCTCGAAGACGAGCTGGTGCTGCTGGCGCCGCCCAGCCACGAATGGGTCGGGCAGCGCTCCATCACGCTGCAACAGGTGGCCGCGGCTCCTCTGCTGATGCGCGAGCGCGGCTCCGGTACACGTGAGGTCATCGAAACCACGCTTGAAGCCGCTGGGCTGCCCGCGCGCGATCTGCATATCGCCGTCGAGCTCAACTCCACCGAGGCCATCCTGGGCTGCATCGAGTCCGGGGTCGGCGTGGGCTTTGTCTCGCGCAGCGCTGTCCATCGCCAGCTTGCCATGGGCACTCTCGCGATCGTGCCGGTAGCCGGCCTCAGCATTCCCCGCAACCTTCTGCTATTAACGCCTGCCGGACCCGACCTAACCGGCGCCGCTGCGGCAATGCTGGAGCTGCTCCGGCAACATCGCATGCAACTGCGCCGAACCCCGGCGCGGCGATAACGCATTTTTCCTGCAGGTGTAGAGCGGCCAGCCGAAGCTTATGTGACCTTTCGTTAAGAAAAAGCCACTTCGGGATAATCCCGGCTATCTCACAGCAGCAGGAAAATGCGATAAGTCCCTCCTATCGGGCATCACAATTTCTGCTTGGACTCCGTTCCATTTTCCCGGGACACTGACAACGTGACCCCCATCGGCGCCAAGCGCATCTTCCTTCTCTGCATCATCATTTCTGCCAGCGGCCTCGTCTCGCCCGCGGTCGCGCTGGCCGCCGGCATCACCTTCGGATTGCTGCTGCCGCATCCTTTCGCAGCCGAGAGCCGCGACCTCTCGCGGCTGCTGCTGCAGGCTTCCGTGGTCGCGCTCGGCTTCGGCATGAACCTGCACCAGGTCGTGCACGCCGGCGCTTCGGGATTTCTCTACACCGCCATCAGCATTACCTTCGCGATCCTGCTCGGCGTGTCGCTGGGAATGATGCTTCGCGTCAGCCGCAAGGCTTCCTTCCTCATCACCTGCGGCACGGCCATCTGCGGCGGCAGTGCCATCGCCGCCATCGCGCCCATCACCAAGGCCAGCGATGAAGATATGGCGGTCTCGCTCGGCACCGTCTTCACCCTGAATGCCATCGCGCTGCTTATTTTTCCGATGATCGGCCTGGCGCTGCACCTCACGCAGTCTCAGTTCGGGCTATGGGCGGCGCTTGCGATTCACGACACCAGCTCGGTCGTGGGAGCCGCCGCGCACTACGGCCCGCAGGCGCTCACCGTCGGCACCACGGTCAAGCTCGCGCGTGCCCTTTGGATCGTCCCGCTCGCTCTGGCGACCGCCGCCATCTCCAAGAGCAACACGCGTATCCAGTGGCCCTGGTTCATTCTGTATTTCTGCCTTGCGGCGATCGCCAACACCTACATCCATGCGCTCGCGCCGGTATTTGCCGCGTTCGCCAAGCTAGGCCGCAGCGGCCTTACCGTCACACTTTTTCTCATCGGCACCGGCATCTCGAAGGCCACACTGCGCAAGGTCGGCGTCCGCCCCATGCTGCAAGGCGTCGCGCTCTGGATCATCGTTGCCACACTCTCGCTGTGGGCGATTCGCTCCGGCCTCATCGGCATCTGACGAGCGCGCTCGCGAATCTTCCATCGCGCGTGTAGTGCGCCAGCGGCCGGTACAGTACCCGTACAGTAGTAGTGGTATGCCCGCGACCACCGCACATCCACGCACCGCCGCTTACTGGCTTGGCTATGGCGCGTGCGCGCTGGCCGGCTGCTTCTGGGGCACGGGATTTTATTTTGGAAAGATCGTGCTGGCTCACATGGGTGTGGGCCACATGGTGCTCTACCGCTTCTTCTTCGCCTGCATCGGATTGCTGCCCTTCGCGCTTCGTCATCGCCCGAAGCTCAACGCTCGCGAGTGGCGGCTGCTCCTGATCGCATCATTTCTCGGCATACCGGTGCAGTACCTGGTGCAGTTCTATGGGCTCTCACTCACCACCGTCTCGCACGCGTCGCTCATGGTGGGCAGCATGCCGGTGCTGCTCGGCGCAGCGGCCACTCTCTTTGCGGGCGAACGGCTGGACCGGATCGGATGGCTGGCGCTCATCAGCTCAACCATCGGAGTTGCGCTCATCGTGCTGGGCGGCCATCACGCATCGGGAGGCGAAGGCGCGTCTGGTCCCACTCTGGCGGGCGATCTGCTGGTACTCGCTGCGCTGCTGGTCTCACTCTTCTGGATACTGATGAACAAGCGGCTGATGGAGCGCCATCCGCCCGCCGTGATCACGGTCTACGGCGTCTGCTCGGGAGCCATCATGATCGCCATCTGGGTTCTGCTGCAGGATGGACTTCCGCCGGTTCGGGACGTGCCGCTCGCGGCATGGCTGGCTTCGGCGGCCAGCGGCCTCTTCTGCACCGCCGGCTCGACGCTGCTCTGGAACTGGGGCATCCACCACGTGCCGGCTTCGCGCGCGGCGGTCTTCCTCAACATCGAGCCCATGCTCGGCTCGTTTCTCGGTGTCGAGCTGCTGGGCGACCGCCTTGGCCCCTCGGCCTGGATTGGCGGCGTTCTCATCATCGCCGCAGCCGTCACCCTCACCACTCGCCCCCATGGCGTCGACGCGACCGGCGTCATGGAGTAGCTGCACTTATCTGATTTTGATTGTGCTGGTTACGGCACGTAGGCGAAGGTCGAAATCCACAGGCCGAGGTTACTTCCGAAACGGGAACGGTCTTGATACTTTAGGCGAACAAAAGGAGAACGTGAGGTGCCCCATGGTTTTCTTTTCCTCCCCCGCCCTCCACGGAATCCGCCGGCTCGTCCGGCTGATTTGCAATCATTCTGCTGAACTCCGCAACACTCCCCGCACCACTCCCTTGGTTGGGCCCGACTTTGAGCGACACTTTGGGCCGGAGTTCCCCGACCCCACTCACTTCATCGATTCCACAATGGCCGGCAAGGTCCCGGGTACGATGCCCGGCGCGGCGCAGGCTGACACAAGGCAAAAGCGCAGCCGTCATCCGACTGGAGCATCTTCGGTATAGGTGTAGACCGTTCAGCGGCCGCTCTTGTGGCTTTTCTTAAAGGAAAAGCCACGCCGAGTGCGTCTCCGCCGGACACGGTATTACCGAAAAATGCTCTAGCCATCCTCCGGGCAACGCCGGACGATGATCTGCCTTCACTCCTCTTGAACTCACTTCTGCGGAGCAGCGGCAACGGCGAGAGGCCCGGCGCTCACCTGCTTTCCCGCTTTCCACACGGCAGAGATCGTCTCGGTATTGCGGATGTCCGCCGAGGGATCTTTGTCGAGCACGATAAAACTCGCTTCGTGGCCTGGTGTCAGAGTGTCGATCTCATCTTCGGCGCCGAGAAGCCGGGCCCCATTTTTCGTCCCTACCGTGATCGCCTGAAGCGGGGTCAGCCCGGCCCGCACCAGCAGTTGCAGCTCCATATGCTCGGAGAACCCGTACGGCCGGACCGGTGTCGCACCCGAATCCGTTCCCAGTGCCACCGGAATACCCGCGTCATAGGCTCTCTTGATGTTTCTGAGCGCGATCGGCAACGCCGTTTGCTCTTTCTGGGTGCTCTGCGCCGCCGCGACCGTGTGCTTGTACGCCTCGCTGGTGATCATCTCGTAGACGCCGGGCTCGAGCGACCTGCGAAAGAACTGCTGACCAAGCCACGATGGATCGTCCGCATACGCGATCGCAAACTGGTCCAGCGCGAGGGTTCCGATATAGCTCACGTGCTTGCGCTTCATCTCCGCGATTAGCGAATCCGGTATCTCGGCATCGCGAACGCTGTGCGCGAAGATATCGACGCCGTCGTCCACCAGCCGCTGCGCATCCTCCTCGTGATACAGGTGCGCTGCCACGCGCAGGTGCTGCTTGTGCGCCTCATCGATGATCGCGCCATAGATCTCCGGTTTCATCTTGGGATACTGGCCGTAAAAATCATCCACCCACATCTTCACCACATCGGGATGATGCCGGGCGAGCTCGCGCACATCGCTGCGTGCCTCTTCCGGCGTTGCCGGACGATAGATTTCGTCCGCGCCCATCGTAGCGGGCGGCAGTCCTTGCGGCACTCCAAAGCCGCGCCCGGCAGTGTACAGCAGCGCACCGGGGAGCGTTCCCTCGTGCGACTGCGCGCGCCAGCCATAGGCTTCATCGCGATCCCTGCCCATCACCAGCACCGCACCCACCCCGTACTCCTGATACTGCAGAAGCTGCCGCTTCACATTGTCTTCGGTATAGTTGGCGGCCGCCGTCTTGGTGCCGCGCAGCAGTCCGAGATGGCCATGAACATTGATGAGCTCGGGCATGATTGTCTTGCCGCTGAGATCGATTGTCTTCGCGCCCGCAGGAAGTGCGAGATGGCCGCTGGTGACGGAGCGGATCTTCGTGCCATGGATAACGACGGTCGCATCGTGCCGCGGTACTCCGCCGTTGCCGTCGATCACGTTCACATGCTGCAGCACCGTGATCGGAACAGACGTGATCTGGGCTACCACAGCCGTGCTCGTCAGAAAGAGCGCGCAGCTCAACCACATCGCACGCAGAAGGACGCTTGCCGTTGCTTGATGACGCCGTTGATTCATGCGGTTCCTCCGCCGCACATCGATTCCGCTTGCGCAGCTCTCATTGCCGTTCATGACCGCACCGCGATTGAGAGGATTCATGCTTCCTGCGGCGCTAGCTCTGCCAGCGCAGCCGTTCGATATCGGGGCGCTGCCGCAACGACGCGATCAGGGCCGGCTCTTCCTGCTGCTCCCGCTCGTGTGCCCGCCAGCGCAGCTCGCATTCCACGGTCACACGCGGACTTTCGCGCGAAACATCCATCGACCACGCGTGAACGCGCATGCCGCTCTGCTTCGCCAACCCGCGCAGCTCGCGCGACAGCTCTTCACCGCCGGTGACGACACACAGGGTTCCTCGATGCTCCTGCGACAGGCGGCGCTCGACGAACTTGAGTCCCCAGAGCGTGAACAGCGTGAGCACCAGGGCAGCAGTCCCCAGCAGAATCTTTCCGGCGCCGAGACAGATGCCGAGCATGGTAACCATCCACAGCGTCGCCGCCGTGGTTACACCAAGCACCATTTCGCCCTTCCGCAGAATCGCTCCGGCGCCGATGAATCCCATGCCGGAGAGAATGCCCAACGGCAGCCGCATCAGGTCAAGCTGGATGAACGAGCTCGCGTTCTTCCCTGAAGTCCCAAGCATGCCGTTCGCCAGGATCATCGACAGCGAGGCAGCCAGGCACACCAGCACGTTCGTCCGTATTCCCGCCGGTTTTCCCCGTTCGTCCCGGTCAAAGCCAACCAGGAAGCCCGCGACCACGGTGCAGGCCAGGCGTACCGCAACATCGCTCCAGGTGAGGGTCAATGGCATAGGCGCATCTCCGGCGTTGAACTGATCAAACGTCCAACGCGGAGATGTTCGGCCCGCTGTGTATGTTGCCTGTCCGGGGAACAACCACTTGGGATGCGCCGCTGAAGCCGCGCTATAGCTCCATCGCATACTGCGCGCCGAGCAGCCCCAGCGCAGGCTGGACCGGCTCTTCGCTGGCCAGCGCCAGTACCAGCCGCTCCAGCACCAGCCGCTTGTCCGGAGGCGACGAGCGCAGCTCCAGGTCGGCGCGGGCGATCAGCCGCAGCGCGCGCGTCAGCTCGCGACGGCTTTTGTAACGGCGCGCCTGGCGGATGAGGTCATCCGCGGCAAATGGCGGCATGCGAAAGCCTTGCCACAACGCCTGCCAGATAGCGCGCGAATCGCGCACGTTCTTTTCCAGGATCACCAGCATCTGACGGAAGGTGCGCGCCAGCATGTAGAGATGGCCGATGGCCGACTCCTCGCCGCCGTCCGAGGCATTGAGTAGTCCCTGCAGCAGCGCAAGCGCACGCGGGCGGTCCTTCGCCGAGATCGCATCGGTCAGCTCATAGAGCGAGCGCTGCTTCGCGCCGAGCACCATCGTCTCCACGTCGCCCGGTGTGATGCGCCGGCGCTCGCCCGTATACAGCAGCAGCTTCTCCAGCTCGCTCGCCATCAGCATCAGGTCCGCGCCCAGCGCATCCGCCAGCTCGCGCGCAGCGTCTGCTTCGAGCACGCTTCCGCGCTTCTCCGCCTCGCTCACCAGCCAGCGCATCGCATCACTCTCTTCCACGCGCACCAGCTCCACCATGCCGCACCAGTCGCCCAGCGTCTCGCGGATGCGCTCGTACCGGTCCTTGTCCTGCATATCCATGCGGCGCAGGTCGGATGGCAGGTGCAGATGATCCGCCACAAACACCAGCAACGCCTGCGGATTCGGTGAGCGCCCGTAAGCATCCAGCGCGGCAAATTCGTCCTTCTTCGCGCCGCGCGTGTAGAGCGTCTTCAAGTTGCGCAGGAACAAAACCTGAAACGGCGCCATCAGCGATGGCGTCTGTGCGCGGTCGAGCGCCTCAAAGATGCTGGTCTCCGCCAGGTCGATCTCTGCCAGGGCGAAATCGCGCATGGCGGGCCCGGATCCTGCGTCGATCAGCGTGTCGAGAATCGCACGCCGGCACCGGTCATGCAGATATGCCTCATCGCCGAGCAGCACATATCCCGGCCGCAGCGCGCCGCCCGTGCGCGACGCTTCTATCTCGGCAATAAAGCGATCCGAGGATGCAAAGCTACGCAGCCCGCTAGCCATTCGTCCGGTCCCGTGAATGTCGCATGAGGCTCAGAACGACTCCAGCATATCGCTCACCAGCGACTGGGCAAAGTCTCTGGAGAGGCGCGTCATCGCAGGGGAATCTTCCTGCACAAATGTACTCAGGTCCGAGGTGGCCTCGTACTGCTGATGGAAGGTGTACCCATCGCGCCGGTAGAGTACGCGGCCATCCCGATCGGTCAGCAACACGCTCGCGGTCAGCGAGATCATGTAGCTCGACGACTGTCCGGTGGTGACGTTATACGTGTAGGGCACGATCGACTCACTCAGCACTATCCCCTTCAGCACCGCATCCGCATCGCCGGCATCTTCGCGGGGCAGCACGTGGAACTTCGTGCGTGTGTTCAGCTCATGCACCGTGGCCGCGGTCAGCGCGACCTCGGTATGCGAAAACTGTGTGTGGTTCTCGAAAAACGGCACCGCGACACTGTGCACGCTCTCCGGGATATGTGCCGCGGATCCCATCGTGTGATAGCCGCAACCCGTCGCAGGCAGCAACAGGAGTAAG
>DASYBK010000059.1:0-27497 GCA_036500805.1 Acidobacteriaceae bacterium
TCAGGATCCGAATATCCATTTCGCTCTGCTGAGCGATCTTCCGGATTCGGTGTCGCGGCCCCGGCCGAACGATACCGATCCGCTGGTCGAACTGGCGGTGCAACTCATCAACAATCTCAACACGCGCTACGGAGGTCAGAACGATAAGGGCAAGACCGGCGGCGGCTTTTACCTGCTGCACCGTCACCGCATCTTCAACGCGCGGCAGGGTGTGTGGATGGGCTGGGAGCGCAAGCGCGGCAAGCTGCTGGACCTGAACAAATTCATCCGCGGCGAGTTCGACAGCTTCCCGGTAAAAATCGGCAACATGGACGTGCTGCGCACGGTGCGCTACGTCATCACGCTGGATTCAGATACGCAACTGCCGCGCGGCACGGCGCATGCGATGGTCGGGGCGATGGGGCACCCGCTGAATCGCGCGGTGATCGATCCGGAATCGCGCATTGTTACCGAGGGCTACGGAATCCTGCAGCCGCGGGTGGGGGTCAGCGTGCGCTCGGCGTCGCGCTCACGGCTGGCGGCGATTTACTCCGGGCAGACAGGCTTTGATATCTACACGCGGGCTGTGTCCGATGCGTATCAGGACCTGTATGGCGAGGGCATCTTTACCGGCAAAGGCATTTACGAGGTCAACACGCTGCACGCGGTGCTGGACCGGCGCTTCCCGCGCAATTCCCTGCTGAGTCATGACCTGATCGAAGGCGCGTATGCGCGCGCTGGCCTCGCGACCGATATCGAGGTGATCGACGATTATCCGTCGCACTACAGCGCCTACCGGCGGCGCCAGCATCGCTGGGTGCGCGGCGACTGGCAGATTGCGCAGTGGCTCTTCGGCAAGGTACCGGACGAGAGCGGGCGCATGGTGAAGAACCCGATCTCGAACATCTCGCGCTGGAAGATCTTCGACAACCTGCGCCGCTCGCTGGTGGAGACGATGACGTTGATCCTGCTGGTGGCGGGATGGCTGGGGCTGCCGGGCGGCCCGCTCTACTGGACGCTGGTGACGCTGGTGCTGCTGTTCGCGCCGAGCCTGGTCTCGCTGGTCTTCAGCGTGGGACGCGCGTTGGCGAGTCCGCAAAAGGGCGAGGTGCAGGAGGCCTTTGCCGGCTTTGGCCAGAACCTGACCATCACGCTGATCAACCTGGCATTTCTGCCCCACCAGACGCTGATGGCACTGGATGCGATCACCCGGTCGCTGGTGCGGCGCTTCATCACCGGGCAGCGGCTGCTGGAGTGGGAGACGGCGGCGCAGGCTGAATCGATCGGGGGCAAGACGACGCCGGTCGATCGCTACCTGCAGGCCACGCCGATCTTCACCATCGGGCTGGCGATGTTGATCGCGATTGTGCACCGGCAGTCGCTGATCGTGGCTGCGCCGCTGCTGGTACTTTGGCTCTTCGAGAGCGGCATCACGGCGTGGCTGAATGCTCCGCCGCGCGAGGAGCACCAGAACCTGACGGGCAAGCAGCAGGAGTTTCTGCGCGAGATGGCGCTGCGCACCTGGCGCTTCTTCTACGAGTATGGCGGCGCGGCGCACAACTACCTGGTGCCGGACAACGTGGAAGAGCAGGAGCTGTTTGAGGCGGCGCGGGTCTCTCCGACGAACTTCGGCCTGCTGCTGAATGGGCGTCAGGCGGCACATGCCTTCGGCTATCTGACGGTGCCCGAGTTTGTGGCGCTGAGTCACTCCAGCCTGGACACCTTCGACCGCATGGAGAAACGCAACGGGCACATCTACAACTGGTACGACACGCGTACGCTCAAGCCGATTCCGCCGCGCGTGGTGTCGTCGGTGGACAGCGGGAATCTGGCGGCGTCGTTCTACACGCTGCGCTCGGGCGCGGAGGCGGTGCTGCTTCAGCCGGTGCTCGATGCGCGGCTGTGGTCAGGCATCCGCGATCAGCTTGCGTTGCTGGCGACGCTCGATGCGACACCCGCGGAGCTGGCGCCGACTCCGGAGAGCGACGAGTTGCGGCCGTGGATCGACTGGTGCTTTGCGGCGCAGTTGTCTCCGGCCTTCGATCGGGTGCGCGGGCCGGAGGGGCAGGCATTCGCGCTGACCGACAAGCAGCACACCGAGGGGGAGTGGTGGCTGGCCGAGCTGCTGCGCCGCGTCGATGCGGTATGCGCGCTGGTGCGCGATTACACGCCGTGGCTCGACCGCGAGTATCTGCCGCTGGAGGCGGTGCTGAAGGACCCCGGCGTGGTGCCGATTGCGCGCGGCGTTTCCCAGATCGACGAGCTGGATGGGCGGCTGCAGCGCGCATGGAGCGTCAATGCGGTGGATCAGGCGGAGACCTACCTGATCGAAAAGCTGCGCGTTCTGCTGGCCGCGGCGCGGGAGCGGCAGTCGGCGCTGGTGGAGAAGCTGACCTTGCTGGCGCAGCGCGCGGAGAAGTGCGTGGCGGCGATGGACTTCGCGTTTTTGATCGAGCCATCGCGACAGATCCTTTCGATCGGCTACATGGTGGACCAGGAAGAGTTGCATAAGGCGTGCTATGACCTGCTGTGCTCGGAGGCGCGCATCGGCGCGTTCGTCGCGGTGGCGCGGGGCGATGCATCGCAGCAGAGCTGGTTCAAGCTGGGCCGCATCCACACCGTGGCGTATGGGCGGCCGGCGCTGATCTCGTGGACGGGCACGATGTTCGAGTACCTGATGCCGGCGTTGTGGATGCGCTCGTATCCGGACACGCTGGTGACGCGTACGTTGAACAACGTGGTGGCAATCCAGCGGGCGTATGCGCGGGAGCACGGCAATATTCCGTGGGGCATCTCCGAGTGCGGCTACGCGGAGAAGGACGAACACGGACACTATCACTATCTCGCCTTCGGCATGCCGTCGATCGCCCTGAAGTGGGACGCGATTGCGGGACCGGTGATCTCTCCGTATTCCACCTTCCTTGCGCTGATGATCGATGAACTCGAGGCGCTGAAGAATCTGAAGCGCATGCAGAGCATGGGCTGGGTGGGCGCGTATGGCTTTTACGAAGCGGGCGATTATCAGAAGTCGCTGAAGAAGCCCGCGCTGGTGAAGGAGTGGATGGCCCACCACCAGGGTATGTCGCTGCTGGCGCTCTTGAACCTGCTGCACGACAACCTGGCGCAGGCGTGGTTCCACGCGAATGCGAACCTGAAGGCGACGGAGCTGCTGCTGCACGAGAAGCCGATCCGCGAGTCGCTGCTGCTGGCGGAATTTAAGGAGTCGGGGAAGAAGCGGTCCGCAGCGTGAACATGAGGGAATAGGGATCAGGGAATAGGGGTCAGGGATCAGGGATTACGTGGCGCTGTGCTCCTTGCTGTTCCCTGCCTCCTCTGCACAGCACGAAGCGATCTCCTGACGCGTAACGTTACTCCCGACCCCTCCCCCTCCGGTACCGGACTGCCCCTCACAAGTTCCATTTATTGAGTGGTTTAGACGTGCTTCCGACGGCTAAAAATGTCCAGCAAAAGGACTTAGGCGTATATATCTCCAATCATTGGATTTAGGCATGGACCAATGCCGGTGCTAGCCTGCCGGCGAGCGGCGGCGCCGGTAGCGGCAGGAAGCTGGCCGAGTGCTGGCGGTGGATGGCGAGGACCTTCTGCGCGCGCTCGGGATCGGTAGACCAGGCGCGGGAGACCGCTTCGATGAAGACTTCGCCAGTGGTGGCGGCGAGGGCGCGCGCGTAGGCGGAGTAGTCGTGCTCAAGCCGACGGAGCAGCGCCATGCGGGCGCGGAAGCAGGCTGCCTGGTCGGCAAAGCGCGCCCAATGCGCGGTGACGGTGACCCAGCGGCCGTGGAGGAACTCCTGGGTGGGGAGCGCGATGGCGCCCGCTCCGTCGATGGCATCGAGAGATTGCTTTTGGCCGAAGAGGTTGTTGGCTTCGCGGGCGAGGCGCGAGCGGCCCCAGGTGGATTCGAGCGCAGCCTCGCAGGCGGCGTAGTCGGGGAAGATGTGACCGGCGGCGCCCGCGGCGGCACTGGCGTTGCGGAGGAAGGCGTCCTGTGGGGTGGTGGTCATGAGGCTCCTTTGTGGGGAAATGAAAAGGGCGGAGCCTGTGAGCAGATTTCCCATCTGCTATAGCTCCGCCCTTGGTGCTGCTTCTTGATTCGCTATTTTTATTGTTTCAAATTGGATGGGGTGAAACGGCAGGTTCTTGTGCGCGGGTTGCACGGAGGTACTGAAGAGTGCGGTATGGAGCCGTATGGGGAAAGGCTTTATTACAGTCGGCTTCGCCCCGCTGCTTGTCCTATTTTATTAGTTGACAGGATGGAAGAGCGAAGACTACATTCCTATTTTATTAGGAGATACGCATGGCGGGACGCAGGAGCGGGTTGGGCAAGGGATCCGGGGGGATGACGCCGCTGGAGCTGAAGATCATGCAGGTGCTATGGCGGCTGGGACCTTCGCAGGTGCAGGCGGTGCAGCAGGAGCTGGAGGGCGAGCTGGCGTATACGACGGTGCAGACGATGCTGAACGTGCTCGAGCGCAAGAGTCGGGTGACGCGGCGGCTGCGCGGGCGGGCGTATGAGTATCGCGCGGCGGTGACCGAAGAGAAGACGCTGGGCACGGCAGTGGCCGACCTGGTGGAGCGGATGTTTGGCGGCTCGCCGGAGGAGCTGGTGATGAGCCTGGTGAAGTCGCGGCAACTGGATGCGCAGCGGCTGGCGAAGCTGGCGGAGCGCGTGGAAGCGGCCAAGGCCGCGAAGAAGTGAGAGCGCGGGAGGGATGGCGATGCATGAGCTTCTGAGGACGGCAGGCGGGTGGCTGGTGAATCATCCCGAGGATTTCGTGCTGCGCTATCTCACGCATTCCGCGGTGACGCTGGCGGTGGTGGGCGCGATGGCGTGGCTGGGCGACCGGATGCTGGGCAGAGTGGGGCCGCGCGCGCAGCACCGGATGTGGGTTGCGGCGCTGGTGGCGGGCGTGGCGCTGCCGCTTTTGCCGGCGGATGTGTTCACGCGCCTGGGACACCTGGGTGGCGGGGCTGCCGGTGGATATGGAACTGCATCGATTACATATCACGCGATTGCGGCCGCGAGTGGACATTGGACGGTGCCATCTTTGCTGTGCACTGTGCTGGCCGTTGGGTATCTGCTGACGGTGGTGTTTTCGCTGGCCGGGCTGCAGTGGCGCTGGGCCCGCACGCGGGCGATGGCGCGACGCAGCGTGGCCTTCGTGCTGGACGGGTCGGCGCGCGCGCTGGTGGAGGATGCGGCGCGGCGCTTTGCTATTGGGAGGCCGGAGGTGCGCTGCTCCCGGGAGACGCGCGGACCGGTGGTGCTGGGCATGCGACGGGCGGTGCTGCTGGTGCCGGAGCGGTTCTTTGATACGCCACGCGAAGATGCGGCGGCTGCACTGGCGCACGAGTGCGCGCATGCGGCACGGCGGGATTTTGCGAAGAATCTGCTCTATGAATTCGTCGCCGCTGCGGTTTCGTATCATCCGGCGTGCCGGCTGATGCGGCGGCGGATTGCCCAGACGCGCGAGCTGGTGTGCGACGAGATGGCGGCGGGACGCGAGAGCGAGCGGCCGGAGTATGCCGCTTCCCTGCTGCGGCTGGCGACGGCGATGGCTGTGCCCGCGGCGCGTGCCAGCCATGCTATTGGAGTTTTTGACGCCAACACATTGGAGGAGCGGATTATGCGATTGACTGTGGATGTACCGAAGGTGAGCCGGGCGCGAAAGATCGCGATGGTGACGGTGACGGCGACCGTGCTGCTGGGCGGCGCAAGCGCTTCCGCTGCGATAAGCACCGATATAGTGCCGCTAGATGGCGCTGCGGCAAGACCTACTCGTGAGAAAGTTTATAACGTCGGCGGTGACGTGACGACGGCGCTTGTGTTGAATGACGTACCACTTCCCCTGTATCCGACAGGTGAAAGGTACAAGCCGGGCAACCTCCATGCCAAAACCATTCTGGAAGGTGTGATTGATTCGCATGGCAAGCTGAAGGATCTACACGTTATCCGTTCGCCAGGTCCAGATTTCAGCCGCAATACAATCGCGTATTTGCGGCTATTGCGCTTTGCACCGGCAACACGCAAAGGTCGTCCTGTAGCGACGAGAGCCACCTTCAAAACGCAGTTCCGGGAGCACTAAAACATCACCGCGAGAATGCGGTATTTGTTTTCAGCTCCATTTTTGGCCATGCTGGTGGGTAGATAATTTTCTGAGTCTACGGGCAAGGACGACAAAGATGAACGCTGCGATTGTGGAGTCGTTTGGGAAGGTGCCGCGGTATGGGTGGTTTGCCGATCCGGTGGCGGAGGCGGGTGAGGTGCTGGTCGCGGTAGAGGCGGCCGGGCTGCATCCGGTTGTGAAGGCGCTGGCGAATGGCACGCATTATGGCAACACGGGCGTGCTGCCGTTTGTGCCTGGCGTGGATGGTGTGGGGCGGCTGGAGGATGGGACGCGGGTGTACTTCGGCATGTCGCGGCCGCCCTTCGGAACATTTGCAGATCGTGGAGTTACGAATTCTGCGCTGTCGGTGCAGTTGCCGGCGGGGCTGAACTCGGTGACGGCGGCGGGGATTGCGAATCCGGGGATGTCGTCGTGGGTGGCGCTGCAGTATCGCGCGCAGTTTCGCGCGGGTGAGAGTGTGCTGATCCTGGGCGCGACCGGGGCGGCAGGACAGCTTGCGGTGCAGATTGCGAAGCGGCTGGGTGCGCGGCGCGTGGTGGCCGCGGGACGGAATCCGCAGGCACTGGGGGGATTGAAAGAGTTGGGCGCGGATGCGGTGATCGAGCTGGAGCAATCGCCTGAGGCGCTGGTGGCGGCGTTTCGCAGCGAGATTGTGGAGCATGGCGTGGATGTGGTGCTCGATTATCTGTGGGGCAGTCCGGCGGAGTGCTGTTTGGCGGCGATTGCGCAGAAGGGTTTGAGTCACGCGGCGTCACGCATCCGCTATGTGGAGATTGGGCAGAGCGCAGGTGCGACGATCACGCTGGCTGGCGCGACCTTGCGCAGCTCCGGCTTGGAGCTGCTGGGGAGCGGATTCGGCAGCGCTTCGATGAAGGAGATCTTCGCGGCGCTTGCGGAGTTCTTCGAGCAGGCGGTGAAGGCGCCGTTTGCGGTGAAGGTGCAGGCGGTGCCGTTGCGCGATGTGGAGGCGCTGTGGAATGCGCCGGAGCGTGGCGCGCGGCTCGTGTTTCAGCCTTGAGTGGTTCGCCTGGTTCGCTTGCGCGGCTGGGAAACACCCTGTCTTCGCCAGGATAGGGCACCCGGTTTGGGGTGATGCTTACTTCATTTCGGTCCCACGTTTCAAAGGCGAGACGTGGGGCACCCGGCCGACTGAATTGTGGGGAACTCCCCCACCCTACGCTTTGCGTAGGATGGGGCACCCGATTGGTGGTTATGCGGACAAACAGCAGGTCCCCTTCGACAAGCTCAGGGCAGGCTCTCCACTTCGCGGTGGCGCTGCACGCCACGGCTACGGTCGGGATGACAACGCCTTTGGGTTGGGGTGTGAGATCCGCTGCAACGCTGGGAGACTGCAGGTCCTTCCACTGCGCCCGATGCGTAAAACACGTCGGGCTTCACTCAGAATGACGCATTTGTCTGATGCGGCAGTGAACGTCAATCGGCGACGAATGCCAGTTCGCTTTGCGGTGCGGATGCAGCATCGCGTGGTGTGTGGGTGCGCTCGTGGGCGAGCAGCCACTCTTTGCGATGAAGGCCGCCGCCGTAGCCGGTGAGGGAGCCGTCGGCGCCGATGACGCGATGGCATGGGACGACGACGCCGACGGGGTTCGATCCGTTGGCGAGGCCGACGGCGCGGACGGCGCGGGGGCGGCCGATGCGCTGGGCGAGCTGGCCGTAGCTGATGGTCTGGGCCGCGGGGATGTCGCGGAGGGCACGCCAGACTTCGCGCTGAAACGGAGTGCCTGCGGTGGCGGTAGGGATGTCGTCGATAGCCTGGACGTCGCCGTTGAAGTAGGCGGCGAGACGCGTAGTGAGGCCGAAGGGGTCGCGCTGCTTGGTGAGGGTGTAGCCGCCCTTGCCGTAGTGGATGCCAAGCAGGCGGAGGGCGCGGGCTTCGTGATCGGACCAGTCGACCATGCGGAGTGCGCCCTTGCTGTCGCAGATATAGATGAGCTGACCGATGGGCGTGGCGAGCGAGTCGGACAAGAACTGGAGCGTTGCGGTCATACGAGGCCTCCGGTGGCGGCGATGTTCGATGCGGGGAGTGGCCGCGTCTGCAATGCAGATGTTGGTGGGGACGGCGCGGTGGCGCGGCGCGGCTTTTGTGGCAGCGTGAGGCTGACACTGCTTGCCGACCAGAGATGCTGGGCGGCGTAGCCGCGCCAGGGACGCCACTCTTCGCTGCGTGCGAGCAACTGCGCGGGCGAGAGCGGTGTGCCGAATAGCTGTTCGGCGTTGCGCAGGATGCCAATGTCGGATGCGGGGAAGGCGTCGGGATGATGCAGGCCGCGGAGCGCGATGTACTGCGCGGTCCACTCGCCGATGCCGGGGATGGAGCGCAGGCGGGCGATGCTCTCTTCGAGTGTGTTGGCAGCTTCGAAGATTTCCGGACGCTCGACCGCAGCGCGCGCGAGTGAGGTGAGCGCAGCGCGGCGTGCAGCGGGCATGCCGAGTGCGCTGAGGTCGGCTGCGGCGATCTGCTGCGCGGTAGGAAAGGCGTGGGTGAGGGCGCCGTCGCCGAGGGCGAGCGGTTTCGTTGTGAGCGCGGCGAGCTTGGCGGCGAGACCACGCGCGGCTGCGACGCTGATCTGCTGGCCGAGGATGGCGCGAACGGCAACCTCGAAGGGGTCCCAGCCACCGGGTGTGCGCAGGCCGGGCTGGCGGAGCACGATGGGAGCGAGGGCGCGGTCGCGCGAGAGATGGGCGGCGATGGCCTCGGTATCGGCATCGAGATCGAAGACGCGGCGCAGACGTGAGGCGATGATGGGCAGCGCGGGCACATGATCGCAGGCGATCTGGACCTCAAGGGCGTTGCGGGCGGGAAGGTGGCTGACGGCGATGAGGGCGACGTGATCGTCCACACGGACGACGCGGCGATAGATGCCCTCACGCACCTCTTCGACGCCGGGGATGGCGCGCGGCGTGAAGAAGCCGAGCAGAGCGTTCCAGTCGAAGGGCAGCCGATAGGAAAGGCGGAGGATCAGCGGAGCAGCGCTGGAGGTGGTGACGGCGCGGCGGCGCAACTGGCTGGGCGGCCGCTTGTAGAGCGCGCGGAAGGTGTCGTTGAAGCGGCGGATGCTGCCGAAGCCCGCAGCCATCGCGACCGAGGCCATGGGCAGGCGCGTTTCGTGGATCAATTGCTTGGCGAAGAGGACGCGGCGTGTCTGCGCGACGGCCAGGGGCGATGCGCCGACGTGCTGATCGAAGAGGCGGCGGAGCTGGCGCTGGCCCACACCGAGGGTAGCGGCGAGGCGCTCGACCGATGCGTCGGGGCCGTCGAGCGCGCCTTCGGCGATGCGGGCCATGGCACGGCTGACGGTCGAGGCAGTACCGCGCCATGCGGGCGATTGCGGCGCGATCTCCGGGCGGCAGCGGAGGCAGGCGCGAAAGCCGGCCTGCTCAGCGGCTGCGGCGCTCGCGAAAAAGCGGCAATGCTTGCGCATCGGCGTGCGTGCGGGGCAGATGGGGCGACAGTAGATGCCGGTCGAGGAGACGGCGGTGAAGAAGCGGCCGTCGAAGCGGGCATCGCGGGTCTGGAGGGCGCGATAGCAGACGTCCGGATCGAGCAAGACAGGATCGAGGGGCGCGGCATCCAGCGGGATGGAATGACCGGGTACGGAGTGCATCACTTACCCAGTGTGCGCTTATGCGGCGCGGGATGTCTGGCCATTTTCGGACATGAACAGAAACAATCGATGCCGGACTGTGGGCACTATATCATGGAGTGATATAACAGATAGTGATATAGCAGCGGCAGTTATATGGGGGATCGATGGCGCCTACATCTCGCATAGATAGCGAACTGCACGAATCCTTACCTCTTTCGCCATCTGCATTTTTTGTCCTTTTCGCGCTTGCAGACGGGGAAAAACACGGTTACCGGATCATGCAGGAGGTCAAGGCGCTGTCGGGCGACAGAGTGCAAATGGGACCGGCTACTCTTTACACCACCATCCAGAGACTCTCCGACAAGGCGCTTATTGAAGAAGTAGCCAACAAGTGTGACGACCGCCGCCGTAACTATCGCCTGACGCTTAGCGGAAGGCGCTTGCTGCATGCGGAATTCTCGCGACAACGCGACGTGCTGCTTCTGGCGAGAAAGAAAAAGATTTTTCCCTTCGGAGGTGAAGCATGAGCCTGATGTATCGGATGGGTTGCTGGTTGTTCGATCATCTTCTTTCCCTGCACTCCGAAGAACTACAGCTACGGTATGGCGATGAGATGAAGCTGGTCTTTCGCGAGCAGCTCCTCGACGCCCGTAAAAAAGGTCCGATGGCAGTAGCCAGCGTCTGGCGTTCCGTTGCCTGCGAAACGATCTCCGTGGCTGGGCCACGGTATATCGGGCGTCTAGGCCTGATGGCGCTGTCTACATTCGGGGCATCCGTGCTCTCAATTGGCTTCGCGCTCAGCTTCTGCTCATTCGGAGGTGTCCGCGTCGTCCATGGCTGCGGACCGGCAGAAGCAGCACAATCCGGCGCAGCGAATTCTGCGATTCCGGGCAGGTTGGTTGCGATCTCCCAGGGACACTACCAGGGACACAAGATGTTTCTCGAATGCACGGGCGAGTCTCATCAGGGCCCAACGGTGATTCTGGCGACGGGGCGTGGGATTGGCAGTTATCAAGGTTGGGCACTCGTCCAGTCGAGGGTCGCAGCTTTTGCCCACGTCTGCAGCTATGATCCGCTCGGTGCCGGCAAGAGCGATCACGTTCCGGGAACGCATCCGGTCAGTGAGGTCGTTGAAGAGATGCACGATCTCTTTCATTCTGCGCAGTTGCCTCAACCATTCGTGCTGGTGGGCGCATCCGCCGGGGGCGTGCTCATTCGCCACTACGAGGAGCGATACCCTTCTGACGTGGCTGGCTTCGTCTTTGTGGACTCAGCTCACGAAGAGATGGAGTGGCGTGACGCAGCTATAGCCCCAAGCTTTGATCCGTACTGGAATAATCGGCAGTATCTTGAGGAAAACGGCCTGCTTCCGCCGCAACAGCGGCTGGCGTGGCATGACGACGTGCCGACCATTGTGCTGGAACGAACGGATTTGCCTCCCTGCAGCGCTTTCCCCGGTCTTGCCCAATCGCAGTGCGATCAGCTCAACCAGGCGTGGCAGGCCTTCCAGATAGACCTAGCTCATCGATCCAGATATGGACAACTTCGACCCGTAGCGGGCTCAGGACATCTTATGCCGCAACAAAAGCCGGAAGCCATTTCTCAGGCCGTCAGCGATGTGATCCGCGAGATCAAGAGGAGCCCGAAACGTTGAGGGATCGGCTGGCGCTGCGCAGAATGCGGCCGGTGTGGTGAGAACCCGGATGGATGACTCTGGTTCGCCTCGCAGGTAACGGGTTCCCGCTCTAGGCAATCCAAACGGTATGCACTAGAATCGGACACCACACATGGACAATCCCGCAGTCTCCGTCAACGAAACACCGGCCAAGGCGTTTCCCTCCTCATCGGGGGAGATGTTCGATGAGTACTTCAAGCAGGGCTCGAAGTGCGGGTTCAAGAAGAACGAGCTGCTGGACCCGCGGGCGCGGCGGCTGTTTGAGACAACGGCGCTGGCCTGCTCGGTGGATGCGTATCCGTTTCAGATTCCGCTCGAAGGGCGGCCGGGGCCGATCGTGACGGCGGACGGACACCGGATGCTGATGCTGTCGTCGTATGACTACCTGGGGCTGATCGGGCATCCGCGGGTGCAGCGCGCCGCGATGGAGGCGCTGGACCAGTACGGCACAGGCACCGGCGGTGTGCGGCTGCTGACGGGGACGCTGGACCTGCATCGCGAGATGGAGCGCGCGGTGGCGGAGTACAAGGGGACGGAAGCGGCGGTCACCTACAGCTCGGGGTATCTGGCGAATGTGGCGGTGATCGCGTCGCTCTTCGGGCCGGCGGATCGCGTGATTATGGACACGCTGTCGCATCGCAGCCTGCTGGACGCGTGCCGCATGGCCGGCGTGCAGATGCAGCGCTTCCGGCACAACGATCCGGAGAGTTTGCGGCAGGAGATCCAGAACGGCCCAACGGCGAACCGCACCTTGATCATCAGCGATGGCGTCTTCTCGATGGACGGCGACATCTGCATTCTGCCGGAGCTGATCGCGATCAAGAAGGAGTTTGGCTGCTTCCTGCTGGTGGACGAGTCGCATGCGTCGGGCACGCTGGGACGGCGTGGCCGCGGGACGGATGAGCACTTTGGCCTGGACACGAGCGAGGTAGACATCTGGACCGGGTCGCTGGCGAAGGCGATTCCGTCGAATGGCGGCTTCGTCGCGGGCTCGCAGCAGTTGATCATCTTCCTGCAGCATGCCTCGGCGCCGTTTATTTTTTCCGGGGCGATGGCGGCGCCGTCGATTGCGGCGGTGAAAGAGGGTCTGGCGGTGCTGAAAGATGAGCCGGAGCGGGTGACGTGCGTGCAGCGGAATGCGCAGTTCCTGCGCTCGGGCTTGCAGAAGCTTGGCTATGACACAGGATTGTCGGAAACCGCGGTGATCCCGGTGATCTATAAGGATGAGCCTTCGGCGGCGTTGACGGCGCGACGGCTGCGCGACTTCGGCATCCTAGCGACACCGGTGCTCTTCCCTGCAGTGGCGCAGGGCGCGCCGCGGCTGCGGCTGTGCGTGACGGCGGCACATACGCGCGAACAACTGGAGTTTGCGCTGGATGTGTTCGGCAAGCTGGCGTCCTAAAACGGAAAACCGGAGCGGGTTCGGATTCGGAAAGTCGCTTCGCTCCGACTGGATTGCTGGGAACACCCCCACCCTACCTGCGGTAGGATGGGGCACCCAGTTCATGGTGCCGGCAGACAGCAGATCCCTCCACTGCGCTTCGCTCCGGTCGGGATGACATCGTATGAAACTGCGCTGCGCTCCGGTCGGGATGACATCCGTATGAAGCGACATTTGTACTCAAGACAGCAAGCCCTGTGACAGTGCTGGTTACGGGAGCTAGCGGGTTCCTGGGCGGGCGGCTGGTTCAGATACTGGCTACGCGCGGGGAGCCGGTGCGGGTGCTGGCTCGCGCTTCGTCTGATTTGCGGCATCTGTCGCATCTACAGATACAGATGGTGCGCGGCGATCTGGGTGATGCGGCGGCGCTGGCCGAGGCGATGCGCGATGTGCGGGTGGTCTATCACTGCGCGGCTTGCTCGACGGATTGGGCGCCACTGACGACGTATCTGACGACGAACATCATTGGGACGCAGAATGTGCTGGATGCTGCGGTGCGGGCGGGCTCGGTGGAGCGGTTCCTGCATGTGAGCACTACGGATGTGTATGGCTATCCGCCGGTGCCGTGCGATGAGAGCGCGCTGATGCGCGATGTAGGACTGCCGTATAACCGGACGAAGATCCAGGGTGAGGAAGCGGTGTGGCAGGTGCATCGCGATCACGGATTGCCGGTGACGGTGGTACGGCCGGCTACGATTTTTGGACCGCGCGGGAAGGATTTTGTCGTTGAGATCGCAAAGCTGCTGCGGCAACGTTTGATGCTGCTGATCGATGATGGACGGGCGCGCGGCGGCTTTACTTACGTGGACAATGTGGCGCAGGCGATGATCGATGCCGCGGCAGGCACGAAGACAGTCGGGCGCGCGTACAACATCTGCGACGAGACGCACGTGACGTGGCGCGAGTACACGGATGCGCTGGCGGATGCGCTGGGGTATCCGCGGCCGCGGCTTGCGCTCCCCTTCCCGGTTGCGATGGCGTTGGGACGAACGATGGAAGTGCCGCACGGGTTGCTCAGGCTGCGGGGGCGGCCGCTGCTGACGCGGCATGCGGTGCATTTGCTGGGGGGCGATCAGGAGTTCCCTGCCAGGCGGGCGCGGGACGATTTCGGGTTTGCGGCGCGGGTTTCGCTGGCCGAGGGGATTGCCCGGTCGGCGGAGTGGATGCGGTCGCCGAAGCCACGTTAACCAGAAGAATGCACGTACCTTGCCTTGCAGGACTCTGGAATGGGGCCGATCGACTCCGGAATGGGTCCGATTGGGATCTACAAAGACGGGAAAATGAGCACGAGAGCGCAACTTTGGTCTTTGCAACGCGGTCTGGACGTATAGAGCGGATTTCCCATTGCTATGCTCAACTGAGTTTTGCGCGGAGCGGCTTTTCTTGACGGAAAAGCCGCGTTTGCCTTCGCTGCTTCGGGGTACATCTATGGGAAATCCGCTCTAGCTCACCGATTCCGGTGGCGGCGATGTCCATGATTTCTTCTCGATCTATTCGCAGGATTGTTGGCGGTCTGCTTGCGCTGAGCTTCGTGTGCTTCACGATTCCAGGTGAAGGCCATGCGAAGACCCATGCTGCGGCGAAGGCTCCGCCGCTGACGAGGCGCGAGCGGGCGGAGCATGCGCTGGACCGGCTGAGCTTCGGGGCGCGGCCGGGCGATGTGGAGCGAGTGGAGCGGATGGGCGTCGAGCGCTGGATTGACGAGCAGCTTCATCCTGAGCGGATTGACGATACGGCGCTCCAGGCCCGGCTGAGCGCCTTCCCTGCCATGCGGCTGAGCGCGGAAGAGCTGATCCAGAGATACCCGCCGCCGGCGATGGTACGGCAGGTGGATGCGGGGAAGATTGCAATGCCAGCCGATCCGGTGGAGCGGGCGATTTATGCGAACGCGGTGGCGAATTTCCGCGAACACCGCGAGAAGAAGACGCAGGCGGATGGCGGCGCTGCTGCCGCAATGCATCCGGCGATGGAGGTGAGCAGCCTGCTGCGGCTGCCGGTGGATGCGCGCTGGCGCGCGGTGCTGGCGATGCAGCCGGGGACAGTGCGGCCTCTGGTGCAGCAGATGACGGGCGCCGAGCGGCAGCAGCTTGTGGCTGGCATGACGCCGGAGCAGAAGGAAGTACTGCTGGCGCTGGTGCAACCGGCGCGGGTGGTGACCGAGGAGCTGCAGGACGAGAAGCTGATGCGCGCGGTGTACAGCCAACGGCAGCTTGAAGAGGTGATGACGAATTTCTGGTCGAACCACTTCAACATCTACCTGCACAAGAACGGCGAGATGCCATGGTACCTGGCCGATTATGAGCGGGACGTGATCCGTCCCCATGCGATGGGGAAGTTCGAAGACCTGCTGGTTGCGGTGGCGCACTCGCCGGCGATGCTGGTGTATCTGGACAATCAGCAGAGCATCGGGCCGCACTCGGTTGCGGCGATGCGGGCGAGCGCGAGCGGCGCGCAGAAAAAGTCCGCGCCGGGATTGAATGAGAATTATGCGCGCGAGCTGATGGAGCTGCACACGCTGGGAGTGAACGGCGGGTACACGCAGCAGGACGTGGTCGAAGTGGCGAAGGTGCTGACCGGCTGGGGCACGGAGGGACGACAGCAGGGGTACGGCTTCCAGTTCAACGAGCGGCGGCACGAGCCGGGCGAGAAGGTGGTGCTTGGGCACACGATCGGGACCGACACAACCGGGACGGGCACTACTGGGGAAAACGGCGAAGCGGAGGGTATGGAGGTGCTGCACCTGCTGGCGATGAGTCCGGCGACTGCGCACTTCCTCTCGACGCAACTGGCGACGGAGTTTGTGAGCGACACACCTCCGAAGAGGCTTGTCGATCGCATGACGAAGACGTACCTGAAGACGCACGGTGACATCCGGCAGGTGCTGATCACGATGTTCCACTCGCCGGAGTTCTGGTCGCGCGATGCGTATCGCGCAAAGCTGAAGACGCCGCTGGAGTTTGTGGCTTCGTCGCTGCGGGCGACGGATGCGGACGTGGAAAACGCGAACGCGCTGGCTGCGTCGCTCGGTCGGCTGGGCATGCCGCTCTTTGGCGTGCAGCAGCCGAATGGCTATTCGCTGAAGGCCGATCCGTGGCTGGGCGCGGAGGCGCTGCTGGGCCGGATGAACTTCGCGCTGGCGCTGACGGCAAATCGCATTCCTGGGGTCAGGGTGGTGATTCCTGAGGATACGCAACAGTCGGAATTGCAATTGGAGCAGGCGCTGCTGGATGGGGAGGTTGCAGCGCACACGCATGATGTGGTGATGCAAGAGATGGAGTCGGCGCAGGCGGCTCCAGTGACGGCGGTTGCCTTTGCCAAAGGGCACGCGGCCAAAGGGATGCGCGATCCGTTTGCGCCAGCGGTGCGCGGCGGCGCGCCGATGAGCCAATCGGAGCTGGCGGCGGCGCTGCTGCTGGGATCGCCCGACTTTCAACGCCGGTAGAGATGTGTGGGTAGAGAGGTGAGGTATGGGTCTGAAGTTACAGCGGCGAGCGTTTTTGAAGAATGGAGCGATGGCGCTGGTGGGGACAGCGGCGATCCCGAGTTTCCTGACCCGCGCGGTGATGGCACAGGCGACGGCCGCGGGCGCAAGCCGCCGGAAGCTGGTGGTGATCTTCCAGCGCGGGGCGGCGGATGGACTGAACATTGTGATCCCGCATGCGGAGCCATCGTATTTCCAGATGCGGCCGACGATTGCGATTCCGCAGCAACAGATTCTCGACGTGGATGGATTTTTTGGGTTGCATCCCGCGATGGCGAGCTTAAAGCCGCTGTGGGACGCGAAGCATCTGGCGATTGTGCATGCGGCGGGCTCGCCGGACATGACGCGCTCGCACTTTGATGCGCAGGATTACATGGAGTCCGGCACGCCGGGGGTGAAGGCGACGACGGATGGATGGCTGAATCGCGCGCTGTGTGCCGAGGATGAGCGGGGGCGCGAGGCGGAGACGCCGTTTCGCGCGGTCGCGCTGACGGCGGAGATGCCGCGGACGCTCGAAGGAAAGATTCCTGCGCTGGCGCTGAACAACATACGGGATTTTCATGTCGGTGGAGGCGGTGCGACGGCGGCGAATGCGAGCTTTGACGCGATGTACGACCAGTCTGTCGATGCGGCGCTGCGGGGCGCGGGGCGCGAAGTATTCGAGGCTACGAAGATGCTGCAGGCTGCCGATCCCGCGCGCTACATGCCCGCGCCGGGCGCGGAGTATCCGAAGGGTGCATTCGGCGACAGCATGAAGCAGATCGCGCAGTTGCTGAAGGCTGATCTGGGTGTGGAAGCGGCGTTCGCGGATATCGGCGGCTGGGATCATCACCAGAACGAAGGCAGCGTGGATGGGCAGCTTGCCCAGCGGCTCAGGGAGTTTTCAGAGTCGCTTTCTGCGTTCTGGATGGATATGGGAACGCAGGCGGAAGACGTCGTGGTGGTGACGATGTCGGAGTTTGGCCGCACTGCGCGCGAGAACGGCACGCGCGGCACCGATCACGGCCACGCGAATGTGATGTTCGTGATGGGCGGCCCGGTGCGGGGCGGGCGCGTCTATGGACGATGGCCGGGGCTTCAGCCAGAGCAGTTGAATGAGGGACGCGATCTGGCGGTGACGACGGATTTCCGGCAGGTGCTGGCGGAGGCGGCGTTCCAGCAGCTCGGCGCGCGTGATCTCGATCTGACCTTCCCGGGAGCGGAGATGAGCCCGCACAGGTTTTTGAAGATTATCGCGTGACGCGGTTCGCCGGAGGTCTTGGTTGAGCGGCGCTGCGCGCCGATTTGTTTTGATTAGATACAGCAGGTCCTTCGCTCCACCTTCGGTTACGCTCAGGATGACAGAGTAGTGTGGAACATATGATTCATCACACGAGCAGTCGGCCGATCTTACTTAGTGGTTCCAGTGAAGAGCGTATACCTGTGCCACTCCGGTATGACTCATGATGGCGGGTTGGCCGTCGGCAGTCAGGCTGACAAAGGAATCTCGATCGCGCAGGTCAACGCGTTCCATGCCGCTCATCTTTTCCCATTTCCCTTCCGGGACGGTGAGCCGGTACATGCCCTTCTGATAGTCGACCAGCGCCATGTATATCGACTTGCTGTCGCGCGACCAGGTCCAATAGCCCCACGGAACATCGAAGCGCTTGAGCTCGCGCCAGCTCTTTTTCTCAGCGGTATAGAGCATCAGGCGCGAAGGATGCACCGCGATGGCCACCATGTATTTGCCGTCGGGCGACCACGAGGGCAGATAGTAGCCCTCGGTTCCAGGCATGGGGGAGACTTTATGAGTGGCGAGATCGAGAATCTGAATGGCGGTTGGGGCATGATCCGGAAATGGATAGTAGTTGAAGGCGATCGATCCGCCGCCGGGTAGCCAGGTGGGGGTGATTTGATTGCTGCCAGTCTCCGTCAGCCTCTCAGGGGTGCCACCTTCGGCCGAGATCCGGTAGATATTCTGCCAGTCCGAATAAGCGATCCACTTGCCATCGGGCGACCACTGTTCCATGGCGGCGTAGGTGTTGGTCAACTGCCAGGCCTCGGTGCCATCGAGCTTGCTCTTCCATAGATGGCCGCTTGGGTATTCGGCGTAGACCATCCACTGGCCATCGGGGGAGAGAATGAAATCACGTGCCGCGATGCCGTCGAGGAACGGCACGAATTTCCGGCTGCCCGGATCGAAGACCTCCATGAGGCCCTGGTCCATCCGGCCCAGCGCAAAGAGCGACTTGCTGTCGCGGGAGGGCACAAATGCCTGGATGTCAATCTGATTTCCCGTGAGGCGAACCGGGGTCGGCTTTTTCCAGAACTCGAACCAGGTCGGCTTGACCAGCTCATAGATGTTGACGAGTCCTTTGTGATCGGAGAGGAATACAAAGTGCTTTCCGTCGGGCGTCCATTGACCGGCAAACTCCTTTATTTTCTCCGGCCAGCCCAGCGCCACCGGGCGCAGGTTGGTTCCATCGGCATTCATTCTCCACACCCTGGACGGCTGCTGCTCATCCTCGGAGATGGAGAGTGTCATCTCCTTCGCATCGGGCGAGATGTTCATATCCTGGATGAACTGCTTCGTGCTCAGGAGTTTTTTGACGTTGGAGCCATCGGCATCGCAGGTGTACAGAGTCCCCATGTAGGCGAATGCGATGGATTGTCCATTGGGAAACCAGCGCGCCACCTGCGCCAGGTGGTCGTTGAGGCGGCGTGGGTGCTCGCCGAGGATCGAGGAGACGAAAAGAGAGCCCAGTCCGACGTTGTCATTCGGATCGGATCTCCAGGTAAGGGCGTTTGCTCCGTCCCGGGTGATGTCCATGAAGGACAGGTCCTGCAGAGAGGGTATCGGAGCAATCATGCCGCCGCCGATGGTCATCTCGGACGGCTGGCCTCTTCCCTGGAAGTAGAGGCGCGATCCATCGGTGAGGAGCGGGCCGTCCTTGGGCACGGCGGAGAACGTGATCTGCTGCGAGTCGAGCGGGCCGGAGACAGGCGACGGCGTGAGCCAAAGGGCAATTCCGACTGCAATGGCTGCGAGAAGCACCGCGGCTGCGCACCAGATGACCCAAGAGGGTAGCACGGAGGCCCGCCCTGAGGCGGCGGTTCGTTCCTCTGCTTCATGAGGCGCGTCGAGATCCCGCTGGGCGCGGCGGAGATCGATCATCACCTCTTTCGCCGACTGGTAGCGATCGGCGGGATCTTTCTCGAGCGCCTTGCGGATGATGCGCTGCAGCTCGCCGGGGATTTCGGGATTGAGGACCCTGACAGAGCGCGGCTCACCACGGAGGATTTCGGCAACGATGGTGGCGACTGAGTCTCCGCGATAGGCCTGAAGGCCGGTGGCCATCTCGTAGAAGACCGCGCCGAGGGAGAAGAGATCGCTGCGGGCATCGACCGGCTTGCCTTGTAACTGCTCCGGCGACATGTAGGGCGCGGTGCCGAGCAGCTGGCCCTTGACGGTGAGCGAGGTGGGAAGCGTGGCGTCGGAGGCGTCGACGTTGGAGTGCAGCCGTTTGGCGACGCCGAAGTCCAGCAGCTTGGCGTCTCCGCGCGCGGTGATGAAGATGTTGGAGGGCTTGATATCGCGGTGGACGATGCCCTTCTCGTGCGCGCACTGGAGGGCGTCGCAGACCTGGATACCGAAGCGCAGGATGGTTTCCGTCGGCAGAGGCTGAGAAGCGATCAACTGGCCGAGCGTCTGCCCCTCGAGCAGCTCCATTGCCAGATAGGGGATGCCGTTGTCTTCTCCGGCATCGTAGACGGTGCAGATATTGGGATGGTTCAGACTGGAGGCGGCGCGGGCCTCATGCCGGAATCGCTCGATGGAATCTTTTTCGAAGAGCGAGGCGTCGGGCAGCACTTTCAGAGCCACCTGACGGTCCAGGCGCGTGTCCTCGGCGCGGTAGACAGTGCCCATGCCGCCGCTGCCCAACTCGGCGAGGACGCGGTAGTTGCCGACCACCTCGCCAACAAATTGCCGCGCGGTCTCCATTGTGTTGTGGTTGGCCAATGGTAGGTGGGCGGCAGCGCAGGGTCAAGCTTGTTCCGCATATGTCCAGATTCGAACGGCGATGTTGTGATTACGGACAGAGCCTTGGGAAGGCAGTTGGGGGAAGTTCTCGATAGATCAAGCATTTAGACCATTCATGCGAGGGCGGCGCAGTGGCCCCATGCTTGCTCCAAAACGAATCGTATTTCTCCGTCGAGCTCGAGGAGGCAAGGATGGCTGCACTGTTCAGCGACCTGCGTTATGCGATTCGCCAACTAAGGAAGCGGCCCGGATTCACGCTGGTGTGCGTGGTGACGCTGGCGCTGGGCATTGGCGCCAATACGGCGGTCTTCAGCGTGATGAACGCGGTACTGCTCAAGTCGCTGCCGGTGGCCGACGCGGCGCACGTCTTCTATCTAAGGACATCGAATCCGCCGCGCGGAACGGGGACGATCGACACCACGCAGACCTTTTCGTATCCGGTTTACGACGCGCTGCGCCGGCAGAATGGCGCCATGCAGGTGATGGCGTATGTTCCGCTGGCGTCCGACAAAGTGGCGGTGCGTTACGGAGCGCAGCCCGGCGTAGCCAGCGGCGAGATGGTGAGCGGGAACTTCTTTTCCGGGCTCGGCATCAAGCTGGCGCGCGGGCACGGATTCACGGAGCAGGATGAGTCGGCACATGCGCCGGTGGCAGTGATCAGCTATGCGTACTGGACGCAACGCTTCTCGCGCGATCCTGCGATTCTAGGACAGACCTTTTACGTGAATGGCGTGCCGGTCACAATTGTGGGCATTACGGGGGAGGGATTCGAAGGCATCGAGAGCGGCGTGTCGACGGATTTCTGGCTTCCGCTGCAGAGCCGGCCGGAGCTGAATGCGTGGGGCAATCCGCCGCACGACGGAAAACTCTTCATCAACGATCCCACGTGGTGGTGCCTGCATCTGATCGGTCGCCTGGCTCCGGGTGTGACCAAGGCGCAGGCAGTCGCGCAGTTGCAGCCGGTCTTTGCAACATCTGCTTATGTGGGGCTGGGCAATCCAATGCCGGGAGAAAAGCGCCCGACACTGAATCTTGAGGCCGCGAGGAGTTTTCCTGGAGCCGAAGCGCAGGTCGGCCAGCCATTGCGCATGCTGATGACGATGGTAGGGCTGGTGCTGCTGATCGCATTGAGCAACGTGGCAATGATGCTGATGGCGCGCAATGCGACGCGGCAGCGCGAGTTTTCGCTGCGCATGGCGCTCGGGGCGGGTCGGAGCCAGCTCTTTCGCCAACTGTTGATGGAAAGCCTGCTGCTGGTGACGATTGGCGGCGCGCTCGCATGGCTCTTTGCGACCTGGTCGACGAAGGCGCTGGCAGCATGGGCGCAGATCGAGTCCAGCCTTGCACCGGATTCCACGGTGCTCTTCTTCACATTGAGCATTCTGGTATTGGCGGCGCTGCTCTTTGGGTTGGCTCCGCTGCGAGTCGCGCTCTCCGGCGGACCAGGGCTGGCGCTGAAGACCTCCGCCGCCACTGCAAATACTGACGCCGGCAAGACGCGGACGGGTAAGGTGATCGTCACGCTGCAGATGGCGTTGTGCGTGGTGCTGCTGGTGGGCGGCGGTCTGCTGGTGCGCACGTTGCGGAATCTCGAAAACATTCCCCTGGGCTTTCCCGCAGATGGGCTGGTGGTCTTCGGCGTGAGCCCGCATATCGAATCCATTCCGCAAGGCAAGGCGTTTTATCAGGAGCTGATGAACAAGCTGCGGACGCTTCCGGGGGTGGAGTCGGTGACGCTGATGGAGGAGCGGCTGGGATCGTGGTGGTCAGATAACAGCGACATGATGGTGGACGGCAAAATGCCCGACGTTCCGAACGGTGGATCGAGAACGGTGCGCAGCAATGTAGCCGGACCGGATTTTTTCCGCACGCTGGGCGTACCCATCCTTGCCGGCCGCGATTTTACCGACTCGGATACGGCGACGTCGCCGCACGTCGGCATCATCAACGAGGAGTTCGCGAAGCGCTTCTTTCCGAATGAAAATCCGCTCGGACATCAGATCGGCACGGATAACGGCCAATACACGATGACCGTGGTGGGCGTGGTGAAGAACCACAAATATCGCAGCATCGACGAAGAGCCCATTCCAATGGCGTGGTACATGTACGCGCAAATACCAATCATTGGCAAAGAGCAGATCGAACTGCGCGTCCATGGGAACCCGCTGGCAATTCTGCCTGCGACGCAGAAGGTACTGACGCAGATGGATCCCAACCTGCCGCTGCTGAAACCCATGGAGCAGCGGGCGCAGTACGAAGAAACGATCTCGCATCAGTTACTTTTTGCGCGGCTCGCAGGATTCTTCGCGATTCTGGCGGTGGTGCTGGTAGCGACCGGTCTTTACGGCACACTGTCGTATCGCGTGAACAACCGCACGGTAGAGATCGGCGTACGCATGGCAGTGGGCGCACAGCGCGGCCAGGTAGTGTGGATGGTGCTGCGCGACAGTCTGATGCTGACGGCAATGGGTGTGCTGATCGGCATTCCATTTGCGATGCTGACCGGCAGGGCGTTAGCTTCATCGCTCTACGGAGTCAAGCCGGATGACCTGACGACGCTTGCCTTTTCCGTAATCGGAATTGCCGTAGTTGCAGTTGCGGCAAGCATGATTCCAGCGCGACGCGCAGCGAATGTGGATCCACTGACAGCTCTGCGCTCGGAATAGGCTCCATCGAATTTGTCGCTCAACGGCGGCGCATACGGTAATGCAGATTTAAAAACTTAATCCCCCAGAGCCAGAGCATATGATCCGCGCGGACGGTGCCGCTTTCGGCCGCGTAGACGCGAATTTCCTCTTCCAGACTCCGCACATAGCGTGCCCAGATGATTCCGTCGCCTCCGTGAACCACAAAATAGAAACCGGGATCGCCGAAGTGCTTCCTATGGAGCGCTATGCGAACTTGCGCAATGCTAGGACGGCGTTGAGGCCGCCGAAGGCGAAGGAGTTCGTCAGGCAGGCTTCTGCCTGTTGGGCGCGGGCAGTGTTGGGGACGAAGTCCAGGTCGCAGGCGGGGTCGGGCCTGGAGTAGTTCGCGGTGGGCGGGATGACGCCGTTGGCCAGAGTGAGGGCGGAGGCCGCGGTCTCGATCGCACCGGCGGCGCCGAGCGTGTGGGCGTGCATGGACTTGGTGGAGCTGACGGCGAGCTTGTCCGCGTGCGGGCCGAAGACGAGGCGGATGGCGGCGGTCTCGGTGCGGTCGTTAACTTCGGTCGCCGTGCCGTGGGCATTGATGTAGCCGACCTGTTCGGGGGCGAGGCCGGCGTCGCGCAAGGCCATGCGCATGGCGCGCGCGGGACCTTCGGCGGAGGGCTGAGTGATGTGGCAGGCGTCGGCGGACATACCGAAGCCGACGATCTCCGCGATGGGCTTTGCGCCGCGGGCGAGCGCGGCCTCGAGCGGCTCGAGCACGAGCATCGCGGCGCCTTCACCCAGGACGAGGCCGCTGCGGTCGGCAGAGAAGGGACGGCAGGTGTCTTTGCTGATGACGCGCATCGCCTCCCACGCTTTGAGGTTACCGAAGTAGAGTGGGGCTTCGCTGCCGCCGGCGATGGCGATGGGCGCCGTGCCCGAGCGCACCATGTGGAAGGCCTGGCCGATAGCGTGCGCAGAGGAGGCGCAGGCGGTGGAGATGGTGTAGGACGGGCCCTGGATGCCAAATTGCATGGAGACGTGGCTGGCTCCGGCGTTGGCCATGCCGAGCGGGATGGTGAGCGGGTGGACGCGATTGCGGCCGTACACGTAAAGCTCGCGATAGCCCACCTCTTCGGCAGAGCGGCCACCGATGCAGGAGCCGGTGACGACGGCGCCATCCTCGCGCATGGCGGGGGTGAGCTCGAGGCCGGACTGGGCCATCGCCTCCTTTGCCGCCACGACGGCGAATTGGGCGAAGCGGTCCATCAGGCTGAGGTCTTTGGCGGCGAGGTGATCTTCGGGGACGAAGCCCTCGACATTGGCGGCGTGCTTGAAGCGGAGCTGATCAAAATCCTCGGAATGGATGGTGCGGATGCCGCAGGTACCGGCGACGAGGGAGCGCCAGAAAGCGTCCCGAGTGAGCCCGATCGCGCTGATGACACCGAGGCCGGTGATGACGACGCGCGGCACGTCAGCTTTCCGGGGAGGCCTTGGCTTTGGCCTCGACCAGGTGGGTGATGCCGGCGATCATCTCCGGAATGTTCTGAACCTTCTTTGCCTCTTCGTCATCAATCTCGATGTCGAACTCGCTCTCGAGGTCGAAGAGGATGTTCAGGCGGTCGAGTGAATCGATGCCCAGCTCTTCGAAGGTGCTTTCGGGGCGCACCGACTCCAGGGGGATGCGCCGGGTATTGGCAATGATCTTGAGAACACGGTCCTGAATCGAATCAGACATAAGCGGCGTAAGAGCGCAGGCGGCGGAACGGCGGCCGCGGGCACCAAGGTGAGGCCATACTCCCAGCGTTTTGTAATAGAACTGTCATTCTAGAGCATTTTCCCTGGCGCCGTGCGATCGGGGAGATGCTCTCGGCGTGGCCTTTGCTTGACGAAAGGCCACATAAGCTTTCGTTGGATGCTTTAAACCGACAGGAAGAATGCTCTACCCTTTTTCGTCCGGGCCGCCGGTTGCCCATGCAGGAACCCGGTTCGCCTCAGCGAGTTATGCTGAAAATGGGGCGTTGCGGACGCCAGTTTCCTGCCCCGGCCGATCACAGCCTGCACCATCTGGAGGAAGCTTGCCTCTCGTTACCCTCTCGCTTGAAGCCGGACGCACCCGCGAGCAGAAGTGCCTGCTGGCCGACGCGGTCTATGAGGCGCTGCGGGCGGCCATCCAGATCCCGGAGCACGACCACTTTGTGGCGATCCGTGAGCATGCCGCTGGAGACCTGATCGCCGATCCCGGGTATCTGGGTGTGGCGCGGAGCGGGCACCCGGTGTTTGTGGAGATCACGCTGCGGCGGGGGCGGCCGACGGAGAAGAAGCAGGCGCTCTACCGGGAAATCGCGCGGCAGATGAGTTTGACGGGGCTAGTGCGCCCCGAAGACCTGCTGATTGTGCTGCATGAGAACGACACGGCGGACTGGTCGTTCGGCAGCGGGGTGGCGCAATACGTCGAGCGGGAACAGAAGGAAGCAGCGCAGAAGCAGGGCAGTCAATGAGCGGAAGCAAGATTGGAATCATGGGGATGGATAGATGCTGGGCGATCTGAAGCCGCTGGTTCCCTACCTGAAGCGCTACCGGCGCGGCTTCTTCTGGGGCGGCGTGTCGGTGGTGCTGTCGAACGCGATCTGGATCCTGTTTCCGCAGGTGCTGCGCATCGCCATCGACGACCTGAATCACGGAGTCACCCAGCAGAAGATTTTTCGCTATGCAGCGCTGCTGGTGGCGGTGTCGCTGGCGAAGGGCGTCTTTCTCTTCCTGACCCGGTGGATCATCATCGGCATCTCGCGCGACATCGAGTTCGACCTGCGCAACGATCTCTTCCGGCAACTGGAGCAGCAGTCCGCCGGCTACTACGCCGAGCATCGAACCGGCGACATCATGGCGCGCATGACGAACGACCTGAATGCAGTGCGTCAACTGCTGGGCCCGGCGATCATGTACAGCGCCAACACGGTGCTCTTCTCGATTGGCGCGGTCATCTTTTTGCTGCGCATCAGTCCCTTCCTGACGCTGGTGGCGCTGGTGCCGCTGCCGCTGGCGAGCGTGCTGGTGCAGACGATGGGGCGGAAGATCCACGAGAGATTCGAACGCATCCAGGCGATGTTCTCGGAGATTTCTGCGCAGGCGCAGGAGAACTTCTCCGGCGCGCGGCTGGTGCGCGCCTTTGCGCAGGAGGAGGCGCAGATTGCGTCGTTCGAAGAGGCGAACCGGGAGAATGTGCGGCGCGGATTGCGGCTGGTGCAGCTGATGGGCATGTTGTGGCCGACCCTGGAATTCATTCTGGGGCTGTCGCTCGCGATCACGCTGCTGGTAGGCGGGCACGAGGTGTTGTCGCACCGCATTTCAGTCGGCCAGTTTGTTGCCTTCAACACGTACATGATGATGCTGACGTGGCCGATCATTTCGCTCGGATGGGTGGTGAACCTGGTGCAGCGCGGCACCGCTTCGGTGATTCGTATTCACGAGCTGATGACGGACAAGCCGACGATCGATGACGCGGCGGCGGACACGACGTTAGGGCCGGAGACACGGCTGAAAGGCAAGATTGAATTTCGTCATTTGAACTTCGCGTACACCGACACCGAAGGCAAGCCGGTGGAGGTGCTGCACGATATCAACCTGGAGATACCGGCGGGCACAAGCCTGGCGCTGGTGGGGCCGACGGGCTCGGGCAAGTCGACGCTGGTGGGGCTGATTGCCCGTTTGCACGACGCCGAACCGGGCACGGTGCTGATCGATGGCCGCCCGGTGCGTGAGTATCCACTGGCAACACTGCGCGCAAATATCGGGTTTGTGCCGCAGGAGACGTTTCTCTTTAGCGAATCCATTCGCGAGAACATTGCGTTCGGCGCGCCGGAGGCTTCGCGCGAGGATGTGCTGGCGGCCGCCGAGGCAGCGCACATCCGGCGCGAGTTTGAGGACTTTCCGCACGGATTAGATACGGCGGTGGGCGAGCGCGGCATCACGCTCTCCGGTGGACAGAAGCAGCGCACTGCGATTGCGCGGGCGGTGGTGCGCGATCCGGCGATCCTGATCCTGGACGATGCGCTGGCCAGCGTGGACACCTATACGGAGGAGACAATCCTGCGGCAGCTGCGTGAGGTGATGCGGGACCGCACGACCATCTTCATCTCGCACCGTATTTCGACTGTGCGGCACGCCGACCGCATCGCGGTGCTGGTGAACGGCCGCATCGCAGAGCTGGGCACACATGAGGAGCTGCTGTCGCTGGGGCACTTCTATGCGAGCCTGTACGAAAAGCAACTGCTCGAAGAAGAGCTGGCGGTCGCCGGGGATTAGGTGCTTGCCGCACGGGCGGGCGCGCCTGCGGCGCATTCTGCTGGGTTCGCTCCCTTGGGTCGCTCACGTTTGGTTTCGTGGGCGACCACGCAAACTGCAGGTTCTTCGCTTTGCTCAGAATGACATGCTATGTTACAGAAGCCGTCAGGCGATCCAGGCTGGTGCCTTTGTCTCGTCTGGAGCAGATGGCCGGATGGCGATGGTCTTCGAG
>DASYBK010000060.1:0-39715 GCA_036500805.1 Acidobacteriaceae bacterium
GACAACTCTGACGTGGGATCAATTGCGGTCTGCTCTGGCGAAGCTGGGTCTTCGGGATCGGATTCTGCTCAAACTCGATATGACGAACGCCCTTCGTCCCAGCGAGTTGTTCGGCCTGAAGTGGAAGTGCTTCGACGCGAACGCTTCGGCGATCTCCATTCAGGAGACCACCTACAGGGGGAAGATTCGCCCCTATGGGAAGACGCCGGGAAGCCTCATCACGGTACCGATCGCCGCGGAGTTGGCAGAGGAACTCGTGGGACGATGGCAGCCACAACAGAGGTAGGGAAAGAGTCTTCAGAGCAAAGACAAAACATGAGTCCAAAACCTTCCGGGACGAAGGTTTTGATATTTGCTGCCAAAATGCTGCCAAAGGTGAAGAAAGGAGATCTTCTAAATACTTGAAATAATTGGTGGACCTGGTCGGGATCGAACCGACGACCTCTTCCATGCCATGGAAGCGCGCTCCCAGCTGCGCCACAGGCCCACTTTCAAAGGGCAGAGACTCCCATCATTTTCGACGAGTAAGATAGATTCGTCAAACACGTCTAACCCTCCTGGAGTCGTCTCTCTTGCCTGTTCGCATCGCCTTCGCTGCTGCTGTTTCCATGCTCTTGTTCGCTCCGCAACCACATGCGCGCGCCGCGGCCGCGCAGGCCGCGGTCAATCCGGCGCAGCCGCGCACGCAGGCGAGCCTCGCTCTGGGCAATTCGTTACAGCAGGTAAACATCGCCATCGCCCATCTGCGCCGCGCTCTCGATTCCATCAATGTGCCCAAGTGGAAAGCACCGGGCGATGTGCGGGAGACCACTGCCTCCGATGTCGACTCGATGCAGCGCGATGTGTCGGACACTCTGCCCGCGCTCGTCAATACCGCGCTGGCCGATCCGGCGAAGGTTTCGCCGGCCTTCTCCGTGTATCGCAACGTGGACGCACTCTATGACGTTCTGCTCCGCGTCTCAGAAACCGCCCAGCTTGCCGGAGCGTCGAGAGACGCTAGCCTGCTCGAAGATCAGCGGGCCGCTCTGGAGGACAGCCGGACGCAGCTTGGCGCGGCGCTCCTGCAGTCAGCGCAGGCGCAGGACACCGAGGTGGTGCACCTGCGCGCATCCGTCGTCGCCACGGCGCCTCCACCCCCGCCCCCAGCCAACACCGTGGTCGATGACGGCCCCGCCACAAAGACCAAATCGACAAAAAAGCGGGTGCATAAGCCCGCTCCCAAGCCCGCCGCCCCGACGAATCCACAGTAACGGCAGCTTCAGGAACTTTCCTCATTCCCCAGGTGTCTAAACAGTCAGGTTGGGCAGAACAGAGCGAGTGAGCGCTGCCCACCTGGCCGCCGGCGGCATCTAATGAGTGGCTCCATGCACGACCGGCGGACGGGCAGCAGGTCCGTTTTCCTGTTAATGTATGGGGGACGTCGGAATGCAGGCAGGAACGGCCTTGGGAAATTTCGCCAATGTATTCGGAGCGCAAGCGGCGGCCAGGCCTGAAGAAGCCGCCGTCATCGCCGAGCTGAAAGCTGGATCAGAGGAGGCTTTTGCCTCGCTCATCGCTCAGTATCATGCGCCCCTCTACTCGCTGATCGCCCGTACCATCCCCGATCCCTGCGAAGCTGCCGATATCACCCAGGATGTCTTTATCAAGGTTTATCGCGGCATTGGCAGTTTCCATGGCGAGTCTAGCCTGCGCACCTGGATCTACCGCATCGCCTTGCACGAGGCCTCCAATCAGCGCCGCTGGTGGTGCCGCCACAAGCGCAAAGAAGTCACCATCGAGCAGGAGCTCTCCGCGCAGGATGGCGAAGCCTTCCACCTCAAGGACACACTGGTCGATCAGCATGAGTCGCCCTTCGATCTAGCCGCCCACGCCGAACTGCGCGAGCAGGTCGAGGCCGCCGTTCGCGGGGTGCCGGAGCCATTCCAGACTGTGGTCGTCCTGCGCGATATCGAAGGCTTCGGCTACGAAGAGATCTCTGAAATCCTCAACATCAATCTAGGCACGGTGAAGTCGCGGCTGATGCGCGGCCGGGCCCACCTGAAGGCACGGCTAGCTCCGCTGGCACGCGCCTCGGCGACATCCTCTTCCACTTCCCCCGACTGCTCATTCACCGCCACGACCCGAGGCCCTGTGGCAGGGCTCAGAGAGGCCAAATGAGCGCCTGCGGTCAGATTCAACACCAATTTTCCGGTTACCTGGACGGCGATGTCCCGGGCACCCGGATGCTCGAGATCACGAGGCATCTCGAAAGGTGCGCCGACTGCGCCCGCGAGTTTGCCGCCTGGCAGCAGAGCCAATCGCTGGTCGCGACCCTCGGCCCCGCAAAAGCTCCCGAAGATCTCGGGCTGCGTCTCCGCGTCGCTATCTCGCAGGAGAGCCGCAATTCCACGCGCGAGAGGCTCAGCCGCTTCCACATCCGCTGGGAAAACACCTTCCAGCCCTTCCTGCTCCGCGCCGTCGCCGGCTTCGCTAGCGCCATCTTCCTGGTCGGGACGGCAGCCATGCTTGTTGTCCCCTTCGCCTCGCCTCCGCCGGTGGAGGCAAGCAACCGGCCCGTGGACACTTCCACCGCGCCGCACCTGCTCTATTCCTCATTCCAGCCAGGGGACGCGATCGGCGACCACAACAATCCCGTGGTGCTGCAGGTCTTTGTTGACGGCCGCGGCCGCGTCTACGATTACAAAGTCCTCTCCGGCCAGGTCGACGCGAAGACCCGCGAGTCGATCGACAATCTGCTGCTCTTCAGCGTCTTCACCCCGGCCCACTCCTTCGACTTCGATCAGCCGGTGCGCGGAACCACGCTGATGTCCTTCTCCGGCATCTCCGTCAAGGGTTGAGCGGAGGGTCTGACCGCTACACAGCAGCAGTCAAAATGGTCTAGACTGACCGCCAGACCTATGTTGTCTCCTCGCAGTTTTCGCCCTCTGGCATCCCCACTCCTTGTAATCGGTCTTCTGGCAGGCTGCACAGGCAGCGTCCAGGCCCAAAGCTCCTCGTCTCAGTCCTCTTCTTCTCAGACCCAATCTTCGTCTTCCTCGAACGCCACCATTCAGCCAGAGATCCAGAAACCGCCTTCACTTATCGATCCGGCCGGCCCGCAGATTAGCCTGCAGACCAGCGAGGCGATGTTTGAGATCGCCGCCGCCCTGAATGCATGCGGATACGACGCCGGACTTGACCAATCCGCGCCCGTCCGGCGGAAGGTCCGGGACGCAGTCAACGCCGCGGTTCAGGATTCCGCCGAAGCCCAGAACACCCGCGACCAGCTCTGCGCCTACATCCGGCAGCACGAGCTCTCCGACTCCAGCCATAACCTCGCGCAGTACGTCTCGCTTGCCCTCTACGTCACCCCGCCGCCGGAGCTGACCAATAGCGTCCCGCTGACGGAGATGCCGCCGGATTCGACCCAGGTGGTCGAGATGCTCCCCCTATTGCGCAAATTCGCCCGTCAGATCGATCTGCACTACATCTGGATCAGCGTGCGTCCGCTATACGACGGCATCATCAACAGCCTGCACGACTCGCTGACCAAGATGATCGTGGGCACCAACGCTTATCTGAAGATGCCGGCAAGTGTTAGCACTGACAGCCGCTTCGCCGTGGTGCTGGAGCCGCTACTCGATCCCGGCCAGACCAACGCACGCGTCTATGGCGCGGACTACGTTGTCGTCACCTCGCCCACGCGCGACGATAAGGTGCGGATGGACGAGATCCGCCACACCTATCTGCACTTCGAGCTTGAGCCGCTGCTCTATTCCCGCGCCTCCTCCATGGATCGCCTCCTGCCCTTCCTGAAGATCGTCCGCGAGGCGCCGCTCGAATACACCTTTCGCAGCGACATCGTCTCGCTGGTGACCGAGTGCATGATCCGCGCTGTCGAAGCGCGCACCATGGATACCGGCGTTGCACCCTTTAAAGCGCCGGCGGTCGTCGGCCATACCGATTTCGCAGCTGTGGAGCGCGAGCGCCACGCGACCGAGCAGAAGGCGGAGGCCGTACGTCAGGCGGCCGTCAAGCATTCCATGGAGCAGGGCTACGTGCTCACGGACTACTTCTATCTAAAGCTCGTTGCCTTTGAAAAAGAGCCGCAGTCACTCCAGGAGTCCATCGGCGAAATGGTCTACGGCATGGACGTTCCCTCGGAGCTGGGCCATGTCAAGCGCATCGAGTTCTCGCAGCAGAACGAAGGCGACGTGGTGCACCGCGGTACGCGCCAGCTCCATGGCCTCGACCTGGCCGAGATGAAGCTGATGCAGGGCGATGTCAACGGCGCCTCCACGCTCGCGCATCAGGCCCTCACCCAGCACACCGGCGACACGGCCCGCGCCGACTTTCTGCTCGCCCGCTGCGCTGTTATGCAGCGCAATGTGGATGAGGCGCGCCATTACTTCGAAGAGACCGTCCGGCTGGGCAAGGATCCGCGGCTCCTCGCCTGGTCCCACATCTATCTCGGCCGCATGGACGACCTCGAGCACAGCCGCGATGAGGCCGTCGCTCAATACCAGCAGGCGCTCATCAACCGCGACGGACAGGTCGATACCAAGGAAGCCGCCGAGCGCGGCCTGAAGGAGCCCTACGGGCCGCCGCCGGGGGTTCGTCAGCAAGAAGGCGACGCCGGCGACGACAGCCAGCCGGTATCACCCCAGGGCGGTAGTCCCGACAAGTCCAACCCTGCCTTCCATGGAGCGCCCCAGACGCCCGCTTCCCCTGGAGCGGCTGCCCAGCCACACTAACTTACCGGATACCCGGCTTCGTCCTATATTCGCCGCCCTCCCTGCCGGAATAAGCTAGAGGGAACGGGAGACCGCAGCCCATGGGCCAGCACACGCTGGAATCGCTCGAGCGCACCCTAAAGCATCACTTTCGCGATCCCGCTTTGCTCGAACAGGCCGTCACCCACAGCTCGCTTGCCTTCGAGCAGGGGACGCACGACGACAAGCCGGCAACGGACAATGAGAAGCTTGAGTTCCTCGGCGATGCCGTCCTCGGCCTGCTCGTCGCGCAATCGCTTTACGAATCGTTCCCTGATCTCGAAGAAGGTGATCTCACCCGCCTGCGCGCCGCGCTGGTCAGCCGGCGCCATCTTGGCAACGTCGCCGAGTCGCTGCACCTTGGCGAGCATCTGCGCCTCGGCCGCGGCGAGGAGCGCAACGGAGGCCGCCGCAAGACCGTGCTGCTCGCGAACAGCTTTGAGGCGGTCGTGGCCGCGCTCTATCTCGATGCGGGCCTGGATGGCGCGCGCACATTCGTGCAGCGCACCGTCATCGATCCCACGGCGCAGCACCTCTACCAGGGCCTCGGGCGTGGCGACAGCATGGGTGACCATAAATCCGCGCTGCAGGAGATGCTGCAGGCGAAAGGAGCTGCGCCTCCGGAGTACGAAGTGAAGGCGGAGAGCGGTCCGGACCACCGCAAGCGATTCCTGGTGGAGGTAGTGATTCCCGGCTCGCCCGATCTGCCGCAAGTCACCGCGCAGGGTACCGGAACCACCAAGAAGAAAGCCGAGCAGGAGGCCGCACGCGTGGCTTTCCAGCAATTACAGGAGCAATTGGCATCCCCCAACGGCTCAAAGAGTGTCATCGCTTGAGCACCCCAGCGCCAGCCCCACCCATAGCCGCCGCCCACACGCGGCATCGGCCGATTCATTTAGTACTGCCGCACCTGCTCGATACGGTGCGCTCCAGCATGATCGTCATCATCACCGCGCTCTTCGTCATCGCGTTCGTCGTGCAGCCCTTCCGCATTCCCTCAGAAAGCATGGAGCGCACGCTGCTGGTCGGCGATTTTCTCCTGGTAGACAAGGTTGCCTTTGCGCCCGCAGGACACTGGGGCTGGTTCCTGCCGTATCGCAAGGTGGCGCGCCACGATATCGTCGTCTTCCACTTTCCTCTTGACTCCGAAGAGCATGTCGTCAAGCGCGTCATCGGGGGGCCGGGCGATGAGGTGGCGCTGCAGCGTGGCGTCGCTGTCGTCAACAATGCTCCCCAACCCGAGCCTTACGCTGCCTTCGAGCCTGCCGACGGGGACGCGTACCGTGACCAGTTTCCGCGCTACACCACCGACGATCCGTCGGTCGATCCACACTGGCGTCAGCAGATGCGCGAGTTCGTCGACAATGCCCATCTGCGTGTCCCCGCGGGCACCTACTTCGTGCTCGGCGACAACCGCAATCACAGCCGCGACAGCCGCTACTGGGGGTTTGTGCCGCGCGAAAACATCGAGGGCACGCCGCTGCTCATCTACTTTTCGGTGCGCGAGCCCTCGGCAACCGATACCGCGCCGCTGCCGGGTGGTAGACTCGGCAACAGCGTTGAGGATCGACTGATCGACTTCGCACGGTGGGACCGCATCCTGCGTGTCGTCCACTGAGCAGGGCCGATCACAGCCGAAACCGCAGCAGAACCTGATGGCCGAGACAACAACGACCCCTCCCACCGTAATAGCAGACGCCAAGCCGGCGAAGGAATCTCCGGCGACTCCGCGGCGAGATGAAACGCCTCTTGAGGCCCTTGCCTCGTACTGCGCCGTCATCGTGGTAGGGCTCTTCGCCCTCACATTTATCTTCCAGAACTTCGTCATTCCCTCCGGCTCGATGGAGAAGACTCTGCTCATCGGCGATCACGTCCTCGTTGATCGCGTCAATCTGGCGCCGCCCGCGCGCTGGGCTCCGTTTGTGCACTACCGCACCGTGCACCGCGGCGACATCATCGTTTTCTACAAGCCGGGTGAGCCTGATATGTTTCTGGTCAAGCGCGTCGTCGGTATTCCCGGTGATCATCTGCACCTGCACGAAGGCTATGTCTACCTCAACGGCAAGCGACAGGATGAGCCGCAGGCGGGACATCCCGACTACAGCAACTACGATCCCTATCGCGACGAGTTTCCCAACGTGCCCACGTCGCAGGGACAAGGCGTGACGCCCACTTGGGCCAACGAGCTGCCCAGCCATATCCAGAATGGCGACCTGGTCATCCCCCCCGGCGACTACTTCGCGATGGGCGATAACAGGACGGACAGCCTGGATGGCCGCTACTGGGGCTTCGTGCCGCGCGAGAACATTGTGGGACGTCCGCTGTTCGTCTACTGGTCATTCATCACGCCTGGGGAAGACGAAGAGCGCACCAGCATGGGCGATCGCATGCAGCAATTTGGTCATGTGCTGCTGCATTTCTTCGATCAGACCCGCTGGCGCCGGACATTCCACATGGTGCGCTGATGCGCCCGGAAGCCATGCCGGTGCCGAAGGGGTATTTGGAAGCGGAGCCGGAAACCGCCTCCCCGGATCACCCGCGCCGCCGGCATCTGCTGGTCGCAATATCGCTCATCGTGCTGCTGGTTGCAGCGTTGGTGCTGCCTCCGCTCATCAACATCAGCCGCTACCAGCGGCAGATCTCCGCCAGCCTTGCGGCGAGCCTCGGCCATCCCGTCGAGATCTCCGGCATTAAGTTGCAGTTGCTGCCGCGGCCTGGCGTCCAGATTGCCACCTTCGCCGTGGACTCGAACGCGGGCTTCAGCGCAGAGCCGATTCTGCAGTGTTCCAGTGTCACGGCTGCCTTTCGCATCATGTCGCTCTGGCGCGGCCGGCTGGAGATTGCCCGCATCTCGCTCGACGAGCCCAGCCTCAATCTCGAGCGAACTCCCGACGGCCAGTGGAACTTCGCCTCCGTGCTGCTCTCGGCGTCGCGCACGCAACAGGCGCCCACTGGGCGGCCGATTGCCCATGGTCAGAGCCGGTTCCCTTATATCGAAGCGAGCAATGCCCGCATCAATTTCAAGCACGGCAATGAGAAGCTGCCCTTCTCGTTTCTCAATGCCGATGTCTCGATCTGGCTGGAAAACCCGAACGAGTGGCAGCTCCGCTTTGCCGCCCAGCCTATGCGCACGGACATCAATCTTTCCCTCGCCGATACCGGCCAGGTGCAGGTAAGCGGCAGCGTCCATCGTGCATCCTCCGCGAATGAGCTGCCTCTCAACCTGCAAGCGGCGTGGCGCGGCGCACCGCTTGGCCAGGTAACACGCATGCTGGTGGGGCACGATCTCGGCTGGCGCGGCGATACCACTGTCACAGCGCACATTAGCGGCGTGCCCAACGCCTTAGGCCTCCAGCTCACTGCGGCTGCCACCGATTTCCACCGCGAGACTTTCGAGCCCGCCCATCCGTTGGACCTTCACGTCACATGCACCGCGACATATCGTCACTGGCAGGGATCGATCGATGGCATCCATTGCCTCTCGCCCGTGGGCAACGGCATCCTCGATCTGCGCGGAAACATGCGGCAGATCCATACCGCCGAACCCGAGCCCGACCTCGAGCTTGTTGCAACACACGTGCCCGCTGACGAGGTGCTCGATCTGCTGCGCCACACGCGCGGCCGTCTCAACAGCGGCATCACCCTTAGCGGCGCGATTAACGGCAAGCTAGCGTATGCGCGGCAGCCGCAGGATGCCAGTATGCACACGGTTGCCAGCGGTTCTCTTCTCGCCAGCGATCTTCTGCTGCGCGGCGATGGCATGGAGCAGATCCTTCCTGATCTTCGTTTTATCGTGCAACCTTCAGCGGCCCAGCCGCCGCAGGCCGTGTCGCTCGTCCTCCAGTCGGTGCAGATTGACCTCGGCGGACCCGAGCCGCTCGTCGCCAATGCGCGCCTCACCGGGCAGAGCTATCAGCTCCACTACACCGGCAGCGCGCTACTCGAACATTTGCTGCCTTTGGCACATGCATTGAATGTCGTCCCCGTCGCCTTTCAGGGCCTGCAGGGCAATGGCACAGCCGACTACAACCTGACCGTGCAGGGTGACTGGGTGCTGCCGCTCGTGGATGTTGATCAGTCGACTCCGCTCTCTGCTGTGAACGGCGCCGTTGGCCTGCACAACGCCGACTTCCAGCCTTCCTACCTGGCCGAGCCGGTTCATATTGCCACAGCGACAGCGACAGTTTCACCCAGCGAGGTGCGATGGAACGGCATCACCGCGACACTCGGCACGACGCATTTCACCGGCGATCTGCGCATTCCGCTGCCCTGCCCCGCGGCCTGCGAGCACCACTTCGACCTCACCTCCGCAAACGTCAACTTCGGCGTGCTCGCCGCTTCGCTGCGCGGCGAAGACGAGGGCGTAGTGCAGGAGCTTATCAACCGCGTCCGCTCCCGCAGTCAGGATTGGCCGCTCCTGGACGGCACCGTTCAGGTCGCTCATCTGTCCGCTGGTCCACTCGAGATCGCGAATGTCTCCGCCAATCTCGTACTGCGCAACGGGCAGCTTGAGATACGCGCCGTCGATGGCCGGACGCTGGGAGGCGCGCTGCGCGCCACCGGGGCGGTCGGCCTGGCCTCTACACCCAGCTACGACATGGAGGTGCAGCTCAGGAATGTGAGCGCTCCCGATCTGGCTCAGTTGCTGAAAGAACACTGGGGTCCCGGCACGATCGACCTCTCCGGGGACCTCACCATGAGCGGCACCGCTATCTCCGATCTCAGCAGCTCCGCCAAAGGCGCGTTGCAGTGGGATTGGAAAAACGGCGCGCTGCCCCAGTTGACGAGCACTCCTCTCCGGCGATTTGACCGATGGAGCGGAAGTGGAAAGGTCGCGAAGGGCGCTATCGCTATCACCAGCAGCGAGGTCACAAGCAATAACGCCACCGCAGCGGTCACAGGCACGATCGGCAGTGACCGTTCGCTCGACCTCAAAATCGGAACTCCAAAAACTGAGACGGCGACCGCGATGACCGGCACGCTAGCCGCGCCCGTCGTTCAGACGCAATAATCCGCGGCACGGAAAGATCACTTAGCCAGGCGCTGTGTAGTCGATATCTTTCCGGTGTACGCTCGCCTCGGTCTCAGGCGTTGTGCCGTCGTTTACCTCCACCCGCCTGGGCGGTCCGTGCACCAGGAAGCGCCGAGTCGCGTGGCCCCTGGCTTCGATGCGCATCCGCTCCGTTACGGTCGCGTCCGCCGAATAGATAGTCACCGGCACATCCGCGACAGCGGTTCCCGAATTCGAAACCGTTACGGCAACAATAAAGCTGTCTTCTTCACTGCCCTTGCTCGGCGTGATGTTCTCGATGCTCAGATCAGGCAGACCCCTGTCGCGATCCACCCAGTCGTTGAAAAACCAATCGAGCTTCTGGTTGCTTGTCTGCTCGAGCAGGTGCTGAAAGTAGTCCTTCGAGTCCTCCCGCGCCGGATCGTACTGTTTCAGCGCGGCTGCCAGCGGCTTGTCGCCGACGATGCCGCGCAGCATCCAGAAAACATACCCGGCCTTGGTGCGATAGAAGATTGGATCGTGCGCCCTGACCAGCGGCTGTCCGGGGTCCTGATCGGGATCGGCCGTCTCCGCCAGGCTTAGCGCCCCGCGCTGGTTGTCCATCTGCGTGATTGCCGTCTCGCGACCGTCCTGATGCTCGGTCCACACCGACGCCATGAATTGCGCAACGCCTTCCTCCAGCCATGGCTCGCGCGACTGGAAATACGCATGCGTCAGCACGTGGCTCAGCGGCCCCAGCAGCCTCTTCGGGTCTACGTTGGCGATATCGGTGATGAGCAGCGCTCGTTCTTCAAAAGGGTTATCCTCCGCCTCAGGCGGATCGAGCACGCTCAACTCCATCTTTGGCGTGGGCCCGAACCAGTCCGTCATCTGCGACGTCAGAATGGATGCCGCGGTCATGTATGACTGCGTGGCCGCCGCATCGCTCTGCCGCGCATACAGCTTCAGGTGATTGCCGGTTTCGAGCGTGCGCCGCGCCAGAAAAAGAGTCGGCGTTGCAAAGCCCAGGGTGGTCTCCGGCAATTTCGCCGTCGCAATGCCGGGCAGATCGCTGCCCGCGGCGGCTGGAGTCGCCTGTACGGTCACTGGCACGCCATCCAGAAAGGCCACAGTCGGCGCGGCTCCGGTAAACTCTTCTGTCACCGTCATAGATACAACTGCTGAACTCTCCCGCAGCTTGGTCTCCCCGATCTCGGTGAAGAACCGGTCCGCATCGCCCAGCGTCACCGGCACGTTGCACACCGGGTACCACAACACATTGCCGAATCCGCGCAGCCCGGTAAACTCCTCGCGGATGCCGTCCCAGTCCGCATGCGTCGCCGCATCGGGCGGCGTGCCAATGCTCGTCAACCGCTCCGCTGTGGGCTTTACCGGTCCACTGTAAAAAACCGTCAGCGTCTGCTCGCCGCCCGGCGCAAGCGGATTCTCGAGCGTCACCCATGCCTCATCCATCGCGCCCGTATGGTCGGCATCGGTCGCAACAGTATGGTGCGCAAAGCCGAGCGGCTTGCCGCTGGCATCGATCCCTTCCCACCGAAGCGTTGAGGAGATCTGCAGCGCTATTCGATCCAGCGTTGCCCCACTCTCATTCTTCACCGTCACGATGGCGCGGGCATGCATCGTCGCGTCTTGCGTCTCCAGCCGCATATCGAGCGCGTATTTTGTGAACAGGATCGCGCGCCGCGTGGCATCCGGCACATCGAACTTCGTCTCAGGCGAGGCGGCCGGCGGTGCAGTCCGGCCTGCGCTATTCGCGACAACACTGCCATGCTGCGCCCAGCCCGCGGCGCTCACCACTGCCATCGCCGCAAGCAGAACGGCATTCGCGAACAGTCGCATCAACTTCCCAGCCCTTTGCGCGGCCTCACCGGCGCTGACGCTTGCGCAGGCGCGACCGGCCTGTGCGATCTGTGGCGCCGCTGGCGGTACGCTTCATACAGCACCACCGCTCCTGCCGCCGACACATTCAGCGAAGCCACTTTCCCCGCCATCGGAATGCGCAGCAGGTGATCGCACGTGCGCCGCACAAGATCGTGCAGCCCCGCGCCCTCGCGACCCAGCACCACGAGGCACGGCGCGGTGAAGTCGTACTCCGTGTAGTCCATCGTGCCGCGTTCATCCAGGCCAACGCACCAGATATTCGCCGCCTTCACCTGTTCCAGCGCGCGCACCAGATTCACGACGCGCGCCACACGCACGTGCTCCGCCGCGCCGGCGGACGCCTTCAACGCGGCCGCGCTCAACGGAGCCGAACGCCGCTCGGTCATCAACACACCGGTGACGCCGGCGCCATCCGCAGATCGCAGCAGCGCGCCCAGATTTTGCGGGTCTTCTATACCGTCCAGCGCCAGCAGCAGCGGCGAAATACCGGAGATGTCATGATCAGCCGCCAGCAGGTCCTCGAGATCCAGCATCGCTCGCTCACGGACAAAAGCCACAACGCCTTGATGGCCAGGATTGCGCGCCACGAGCGTCAACTGCTCCCGGCTCTCGCTGCGCACCCGTACGCCACGCTCGCGGCAGGCATCCATAATTTTCTGCAGCCGCTGGTCCTGCCGCTCCCGTGCTACGCAAACATGATCGAACCGCCGGCTTCCGGAGCGCAGCGCCTCTTCCACCGGGTGCAGACCGTACAGTATTTCCATCACCTCTGAGTCTATCGTCCATCGCGGTCTGCGGGTTCGACCGGGCTCACGAGGCTATCACCGTTAAAAGCCGTTCGGCCGCTCTGCAGCTACGTTGAAGGCGCGCTCGAGCGCGACACCCACGCGGCCGAGCATGCCTTCATCGAAGAGCCGGCCGATGAGGGTGATGCCGTATGGAACGCGGCGCGGCGGATTGAATTTCGGCAGCGGGTGTTTGGGATCAGCAGCCCAGTCGCTGCGGGCTTCACTGACCTGGACAAAGCCGGCGCGTAGCGTGAGCGAAGGATGGCCGGTGAAGTTGGTGAGCGTGAGCATCTCGTCGCGCAGCGAGGGGACGAGCAGCATGTCGACTTTCTTGAAGACTTGCATCATGTGCTCGGCTATCTGGCGGCGGAAACGGTCAGCTTGGACGAAATCGACGGCGGAGAGGAAGCGCGCCTGGCGGAAGGTATTGGGCCACGCATCGGGCGTCTGCATGCGAAGCTGATCGACGCCGTGCGAGAGAGTCAGTTCCTCGAAGGCGGCCGCCGCCTCCGCAAAGAGGATGAGATCGAGCGAGCCGTAGGGCCACTTGGGAAGTTCGACAGGCACCGGCTGCATACCGAGCTTCTTCACCTGATCGATAGCCGCGCGATCGACATCGGTGGCAGGCGGCTCGGCGAGCCATGCAGGGATGTAACCGACACGGATACCTTTCACGGGCAGAACCGCGTTGTAGTCGAGATGACTTGGAATCGAAGCGAGATCGCCGGGATCGGGACCACTGATGGCGCGCAGGACGAGCATCGTGTCCTCGACCGAGCGGGCCATGGGACCGAGCTTGTCGAGCGACCAGCAGAGCGTCATGGCGCCGGTGCGCGGTACACGTCCATAGGTAGGCCGCAGGCCGGTGACGCCGCAGCGCATGGACGGGCTGACGATGGAGCCGCCCGTCTCGCTGCCAATGGCAAAGCCGACGAGGCCCGCGGCCGTCGCGGCGCCCGGGCCGGCGCTGGAGCCGGACGAGCCTTCTTCGAGCAACCAGGGGTTCATGGTCTGGCCGCCAAACCAGATGTCGTTGAGCGCGAGCGCTCCAAGCGAGAGCTTGGCGACGAGCACGGCGCCGGCAGCATTGAGGCGCTCGACAACGGCGGCATCTGTCTTCGGAACTCGATGACGGAAGGGCTCCGCGCCGTAGGTAGTCGGGATGTTGGCAGTATCGAGAAGATCCTTTGCGCCCCACGGAATTCCGTGCAGCGTGCCGCGATAGCGGCCGGCGGCGATCTCGCGATCGGCCTGGCGTGCTTGCTCGAGTGCGTGGTCCTTGGTGAGCGTGATGACACAGCGAAGCGTGGGATTGAAGCGCTGGAGGCGGTCGAGATAGATGCCGGTCAGGCGCTCGGATGTGAGCCGGCGCGCATGTATCCAGCGGCTGAGCTCAGCAACGGTGGCGAAGGCGATGTCTTCGTCGTTTTTGGGCAGCGGCAGGGATGCGGCGGGAGCGGGAACGAAGCGGTCGCGCTGCGGAGGCGGCGGCATGCCCGGCAGCATGGGATTCCACTGCGTAGCCGGCGCGAGGGTCGGCTCGAGCACGACTTTGCGCGGGCCGGTCCGGCGCTCGTAGAGCGGAGCCATGGCTTGCCGCCAGTTCTGGGCGGCCTGCTTCTCCTCGGCCGAAGTGAGCGACACCCGGACCAGCTTTTCCGCTTCCGCGAAAGTGACGGCGGAGACCTCCGGGCCCACTGGAGGCGCGGTCCCAAAGGCCGGTGGTGTGCCCGGCGGCGTAGCGGCGCTGGTAGGCGGAGCGGGTTGCTGGCTGGGCTCGGAAGCGGTATGGCAGCCGACGGCGGCGGCCGCAAGGCCGATGGAGCCGTGCTTAAGGAAGGCGCGACGGGACCTCTGATCTGCGAGAGACATAGCGTCTGGATTGTATGGGTTATGCCTCCGGCAGCCTAGACGGCTCCAAATCGATCCTGTGGCTTCTGAATCTTTCCTTGATATCAAGCATCTTTGTATCAAGGCAATGGCGATACACAACAGCGATAACGAGACCCGGGAAATTGATCTCAGCGCCACTCACGTCTGGTTGGTGCTGTGGAAGGCCGGCCGGGCGGTGGAGGTGCGTGCCGAGCGCAGCATTGCGCGCTTCGGCATGGTAAGGAGCGACTTCGGCGTGCTGGAGGCGCTGCTGCACCGTGGACCGCTGAGCGCGAAGCAACTCGGCGCGAAGGTGCTGCTAACCAGCGGGTCCATCACTGCTGCGGTGGATCGCCTGGCGGCCCGCGGGTTGGTCCGCAGAGGAGATGACACCGAGGACCGGCGCGCCTGCATCGTGCACCTGACGGCGGCGGGCAGGCGGCTGATCGAGCGGGCATTCGCGCAGCACCGCGCGGAGATGGAAAAGGCACTGGAAGACTTCTCGGTCGAGGAGCGGCGTGCGTTGCTGCCGCTGCTGCGGCGGCTGGGACGGACTGCAGAGGCTTCGACACAGATGGTGAAGGAGGCGCAATCCGGTTCAAGGCCGGGTGCGAGAGGGAGCAGACAATGACGACACAAAAGAAGGTACTAGGGACATATGGTGCGGGATCGAACCATTGGGTAGGCGATGGCTTTCCTGTGAGAAATCTTTTCCCATCGAATGGGATTGAGAACGAAGTGAGCCCGTTTCTGATGCTGGATTACGCGGGACCGCAGGAGTTTGAGCCGTCCAGGAAGCGGCGCGGGGTGGGCGAGCATCCGCATCGCGGATTTGAAACCGTAACGATTGCGTATCAGGGCTCGGTGGGACATCGCGATTCCGCCGGCAACAGCGGCGTGATCTATCCCGGCGATGTGCAGTGGATGACTGCGGCTTCCGGCGTGGTGCACGAGGAGCTGCACGAGGCGGAGTTCACCAAGAACGGCGGCATCTTCGAGATGGTGCAGCTTTGGGTGAACCTGCCCGGAGCGCAGAAGATGTCGAAGCCCGGCTATCAGGCGATCACGAAGGAGCAGATCCCGGTGATCGAACTTGCCGGCGGCGGCCATGCGCGGGTGATCGCGGGCGAGCTGCTGGGCAAGCGCGGCCCGGCGAAGACATTCACACCGGTGAATGTGTTCGACCTGATCCTGAAAGCAGGCGAGCGTATTGATCTGCCTCTGCCAGAGGGACACAACGCGGCGGTGGTGCTGCGCAGGGGCGACGTGACGTTGAACGGCGATGTGTCCTTGAAAGGCGAGGCGCAGATCGCCCCGCTGAGTCAGCAGGGGAACAGCGTGATGCTCGAAGCGAAGGCGGATACGCAGTTGCTCATCCTGAGCGGCGAGCCGATTGCCGAGCCGGTGGCGAGCTACGGCCCCTTCGTGATGAACACGCGCGAAGAGCTGATGCAGGCGGTCGAGGACTATCGCGCGGGCCGGATGGGACATCTCAACTAATACCAGCGCGCGAAAAATGCGCGTGGGCGGTGCGGCATGAGGAGGATTCATGCTGCCCCGCCCTTTTCTTTGCACGTCGCTAGAACAGAAGCTTCAGTCCAAACTGGAGTTGGCGGCTGGTAGCGGCGGCGGTTACGACTCCTGCGGTAGGACTAAGAACAGCTGCCTGATCGCGCGTGCCGGCGCTGGTACTTTGCTGCGGGCCTGAGCTGAAGACAACTGGGTTCGGCGTCATCAGGTTCGTATGGTTGAGCACATTGAAGAACTCGGCACGGAACTGCGCACGCACTCGCTCATGAATGGTAGTGGATTTGGCGAGCGAGAGGTCGAGATCGGCAAATCCGGGGCCGGTGAGCGTGTCGCGGCGCAGGTTGCCGACAGCGCCGGCGGCGGGCGCGAGGAATGCCGCTGGATTGAAGAATTGATTGGCACGTGCGGCGGTGGATCCGGCGGAGTAGAGCGAGCCGTGGAAGTTCGGGTTCACGTCCGGCCGCACAGGATTGCGCGTGTCTCCGGAGCCGGTAGGGTTATAGCCAAGCTGCGGCGTGAAGGGAAAGCCGGATTGCAGATTGGAGATTGCGGACAGCGTCCAACCGGAGATAACGGTGTTAGTGGCAGAGCCGAAGCCGGAACCGATGCGATGGCCGCGGCCAAAGGGAAGATCCCACGACCCGTTGAACGAGGCGATGTGACGCGCGTCCGTAGCAGCCGGACCCCAATCGAGATTCGCCAGTCGTGGCACACTGACGAAGGCCGGCGTGTTGGCGGAGACGCTGGTATTCCAGGCCGAGCCGTCGTCGAGATTCTTTGACCAGGTGTAGTTGCCGCGTAGCTGCAGGCCGTTGGAGTAGGAGCGGCGCACATCGACTTCCAGCGCGTTATAGCTGGCATTGCCGCTGGAAACCCATGACGTGGTGTTGGTCACGGCGGGATTTGCCTTCACCGTGGTTGGATAGTAGACAGTGCCGGCGACGAGCGATGATGGGCACGCGGCGGCGGGGCAGATAACGAAAGCCGGCTCGTTCTCATCCTGCGACAGGATCTGGTGATAACTGTGCGAGCCGATGTAGGCGAGGGTGAGCGAAATTTGCCGGGCGACCTGCTGTTCGACCTTGAGAGTCCACGCAAGCGTGGTGGGCGTGGCGATGTCGGTCTGCACGCTGGAGGGCGAGACGGTTCCCTTGCTGGCGGTGGGATCGGCGACCGTGGTGCCGGAATAGCTCAACGTTGCGTTGTAGGGCGCGGTCTGGTCGAGGCGGTAGTTCAGGTTATCGAGCAGACTCTGCTGTACTCCGAAGGAAGCGCGAATGGCGGTAGTTCCCTTACCTGATGGATCCCACGCAATGCCGATCCGCGGCTGCGGCAGGAACTTCGCTCGATTCTCCGTGAGCGCGGAGGAGCCGACCGTGGGATTGGTGTTGATGACTCCATTGGTGAACTTGTAGTTAGCGGCGCGGCCGTTGGCTTCGTTCCATCCATTGCTGCTTTCGACGCGCAGGCCCACGCGGAGTTCAAGACGCGGTGTGGCCTTCCAGATGTCCTCGACATAGCCAGCGCCGAACCAGGAGCGCCAGTTGAGCGGCGTAGGCGAGGGAACAATGGTGAAGGTTTTGATGCCGCCTTGGAGGAACGTTTCGAGCGTTGCGAAGGAGGCCTGGCCATCCTGGTTCTGGGCCAGGTTGTCGTTGCTCTGAAGACGCTGGAGCCATCCACCGATTTCGAGTTGATGACGGCCCACACTCCAGTAGACGTGATCGTCCAGCGTGAAGAGGTTGCGCGCAATGGCGTTGTTGCTGCCGACGTTGCCCCCCGCGCCGGTGATCTGCGATGCGCCGTTCGACGCGGTGGAACCGGAGATGACGATGGCGCCCACAGGGCGGCCACTCACGAAACCAGGAACATCGATCGTGGCGGATCCTAGGAAGTAGAAAGCTGCGCGGGAGAAGCCGAAGCGCGCCGTGTTAAGCAGGCGTGACGAGACGATGTGTTGCTCCTCGATGCTGGCGACCTGCTCGCGCAGGGTTTCGTCGATGACAGCGAAGGGGTTGGTGCTGGGCGTGTGGGCAACGGAATCATCGATGGTGTAGACGCCGAAGAACAGATCTTTCGGGCCCAGATTGTAGTCGGCGCGCGTGGTGCCGAAGTCCTCGCGGATGGTTTGCTTGGGATTGCTGAAGGCGCGGGCAATGCCGGTAGGTTGGCCGGTGGTTGGGTCGGTGAGTTCCGAGCCGTTGGGCGCGGGCCAGAGCTTCAGTAAATCAGCTACGCCGGGGGCGAGGCCAACGTCGACAAGTGAGCCGCCGGGGCCGATAGGAAGGAAGCCCTGCCGTGCATTTGCGTCTGGGACAAGTGCGACATTGCTGAGGCCGAGATTCTGTCTGTAACCTTCGTAGTTTCCGAATAGGAAGACCTTGTCGCGGCGAATAGGCCCGCCGAGCGATGCGCCAAAGTTGTTGCGCTGGAACTCGGGGATCTGCTGCTGGTCGAAGTAATTGCGTGCGTCGAGCGCGCTATTGCGGAGAAATTCGTAGGCCGCGCCGTGCACCTGGTTGGAACCGCTGGCCGTAACGATGCTGATCTGCGCGCCCTGGCGCTTGCCGAAGGCGGCGGAGTAGGTGTCGCTGGAGACGTTGAACTCACGCACCGCATCGACGCCGAGCAGTTGGCCGCTGGTGCCGCCGGGCGTGACGTTGATGAGCGATGCGCCGGTGTACTCGACGCCATTGAGCAGAAAGAGATTGTCCTGTGGACGGCGGCCGGAGACGGAGAACATGTTCCCCACCGACGAGTTGGAAGTCCCAACGCCGCCGGAGCGCTGCGCCGTGTAGTTCACGGTGGCAGGATTGAGAGTAAGGAGTTGATCGTAGGAGCGGCCGTTGAGCGGAAGGTTTTTCACCTGACGCTCATCCACAAGGCCGCTGGTCTGCTGTGTGGAGAGATCGACAGCGGCAGGCTTGTCTGTGACTTCGACGCTTTGGCTAACGCCGCTGGCAGAGAGTGCGGCATTGATGCGCACTGATTCGCCGACAGTGATAACGATATCGTTCCGCTGTTGCGTGGCAAAGGAGTCTTTGGCAGCCGAAACGCTGTAGCGGCCGACAGGAATCGATGGCGCGCTATAGAATCCATCGCTGCTGGTGACGAGCCGGCGTTCGTTCCCGGTCTCCTGGTTGCGGATGATGACGGTGGCCCCAGAAACGACGGCGCCGGAGGCATCGGTGATGACGCCGCTAATGGACCCGCCAACGACCTGTGCGTACGATGGCGTTGCGGCGAGTACGACTGCTGCCAAGATACCGGCGAAGACCGGTTTGGTTAGGAAGCGCATGCGCTGATCTCCACGGGACGTGCTGAACACGCTGGTTGAAGAGGAGCGCTATGCGGCTAGGTGTGGCGGCGCTCCCAGTGCACCTGACTACAACAACGGCAGGCGCAACATGCAGTGAAGCGACAACACAGTTCAAATGGAGATAGCAAATACACGCGATTCCTGGTGACTTCGTTGAGTAAGTGCGATGGAAGTGAGGATCTACTGAGAAGTAGCAGACGAAATCTCAGCCACGAAGCGACGGGCGCTTAGCGACAACAACAGGATGCGGGCTGGACGGCGGGATGCCTCATCTATAACTGGAGAGTAGCACGAGTTGAACGGCGCGCGAAAGCTTATGAAAGCTGCTTGCGATAGCCTGCCCTCTTTTATATCTCGAGTTGAATGTTTATATCTCGAGTTGAATGTTGAGCATGCTATCCGGCTGCAGCGCAGCGCTGACCTGTTCGAGCGAGGCGACGAACCAGTCAGCTCCGGCGAGTTCGGATTGCGAGTGCGACGAAAGCACGGCCAGCACCTTCGAGCCCGCGGCCTTCCCTGACACAACACCAGCAGGTGAGTCTTCGATGACCAGGCAATCGGCAGGTGCGAAGCCGAGCAGCTTTGCTCCGGTCCGGTAAGGCTCGGGGTGCGGTTTGCCGTTGGCGACTTTGTCCGCGGAGACGAGCACTGCCGGCATGGGAAGTTTCGCGTAGCCGAGACGGCCTTCAAGCAGACGTACAGTGGCCGAGGTGACGATTGTCCAGCGATCGGCGGGCAGCGATGCGAGCAGTTTTTCAACGCCGGGCAGGATGATCAGGCCGCTGTGGTCTTCGGCGTCGTAGTCTTCGAGGCGGCGCTGCTCGATAACGGGATCGAGATCGGGACGGATCGCACGCAGCGTGTCGAGCGCGCGGCGGCCATGCGTGGACTGCAGGGAAAACGTGCCCTCCATCCCATGGTGCTTCGCCCATTGCAGCCAGCAGCGCTCATCCGCGCCGGTGGAACTGATGAGCACGCCGTCCATATCGAAGAGAATGCCGCGGACGGAAATTGTGACAGAGGGCATTGGCTTCCTTATGGATGATGGCATGCGCGCGTGCGCTGCAACGATCTGCAGCCTTTTCGAATCGGAGTTAAGCTTTTTATATGTTCCTTTGAGGAGGACCCCGCCGATGGAACGCCGTGATTTTCTGAAGCAGAGCGCCTTTACTGCAGCCGCCGCTGCGAGCGCACGATTCGCGTCCGCTACCCCAACACAACCGATTGCACACAGGCCGCTGGGCAAGACAGGCGAGCACCTCTCTATCATCGGCTTTGGCGGCATCGTGGTCATGGATGAAGACCCGACGCAGTCGAAGAACATCGTCGCCGAGGGGGTGGATCGTGGCATCAATTACTTCGACATCGCGCCGAGCTACGGCAATGCGCAGGAGCGGTTGGGACCAGCTCTCGCGCCGTATCGCAAGAACTGCTTTCTTGCCTGCAAGACCGAAGGGCGCATGAAGGACGATTCGCGCAAGCAGCTTGAGGAATCGCTGCGGCTGCTGAAGACCGACCACGTCGACCTGTATCAGTTCCACGCGCTGACCAAGATGACCGACCTGGACAAGGTGCTGGGGCCGGGTGGCGCGATGGAAACGATGGAGGCCGCGAAAAAGGAAGGCAAAATCCGCTACATCGGCTTCTCTGTGCATTCGCAGGAGACAGCGGTGGCCGCAATGAACCGCTATCCTTTCGACACGGTGCTCTTCCCGGTGAACTTTGTGCTGTTCTCGCAGGCGAAGTTCGGGCCGCAGATTTTGGAGACGGCGCAGGAGAAGAAGATGGGCATCCTGGCGCTGAAGGCGATGGCGAAGACGACCTGGCCGGCTGCGGAGAAGAAGAATCATCCGGAACCGAAGTGCTGGTATCAGCCGGCGACGTATCCGAATGAAGCCGCGATGGGGCTGCGCTGGACGCTGGGACATCCGATTACGGCGGCGCTGCCGCCGGGAGACGAGAGATATTTCCGGCTGGCGATGGATGTGGCGCAGAACTATAAGCCACTGGAGACGCATGAGGAGACGGCGCTGCTGTCAGGCGCGGTAGGTGCGGAACCGATCTTTCATTTGGGGAATGATGTTTAGGCAATGGCATGCGCGGTTAGACTCAGCGTATGGGAAACAAAGACACGGGAAAACGCGAGACGAAGAAGGCCCCTAAGCCCAAGCCGAAGGTGGCGCCTGGGCGCAAACGTGAGGAGTACAGCCCTGCTCCTGGAGGACCGGCGAAGAGCTAACAAAGGAAGTTCATCCCAAACCATTCGTGATGGATAAGGCGTAATATGCAGCAGCAGTGGAAGCAGCAGGAGCGGCGCCATGAAACAGCGAATTGCGATGTGGTCGGTTGCGGGCTTTTTAGTCTCGGGCTGCTGGGTGATTCTTACGTTCTTGACATCTCCGATGACTTTCGCAAAACCGGCTGTAAGGATTCTCGCCATTATCGTGCAACCGATTGCGCTGGTTAGTTTTCGCTTCCATGTCCCGATGCACTTCCTTGAGGTAATGATCGCGAATGCTGCTACGTATGGGCTGATCGGTCTGATGGTGGAAACACTGCGGCGATCGCTGCATCACGCAAGGTAATCCGCGCAGCCTCCCGAATTTCGGTCTGAGCCGACTTCCTGTATCTACAGAACGTTGACACCTCTTCGACCGCGACCTAGTCTAATAAGTACGATGACTCGGGTTGGTTCACCCATGCGTGCCTGTTGCTGCTGCTGTGACTGCGGCCGGGCGCGGGTGTGCTGTCCGACGGGCATCGAATAAGTTTCGACGATTCCGCGACGCAAGATCCAGACCCACCCGCAGATGCTGCCGGTGGGTCTTCTGCTTTTTCGGCAGCAACATTCCAACCAACGACGAAAGGTTGAGACACCATGAGCACAGTTGCAGAGACGACCGAGACGGCCGGGCTGCCCCGCCTGGGTGAGACGGCTCCGGACTTTACCGCGAAGAGCACGCACGGCGAGATCCGCCTGAGCGACTTCACCGCGAAGGGCAAATGGGTGCTGCTTTTCTCCCATCCCTCGGACTTCACGCCGGTATGTACTACTGAGTTCGTAGAGTTCGCGCGGCGCTGGCCGGAGTTCGACGCGCTAAACGTACAGTTGATCGGCGTGTCGATCGACAGCATTTACTCGCACATCGCCTGGGTGCGGGATATTGAGCAGCACGCCGGCGTGGAAGTAAAGTTCCCTGTCGTGGCCGATCTGGATCAGCGCGTCGCGCGGCTGTACGGCATGGTGCACGAGGCGGTGGCCGATACGGCGGCGGTGCGCGCCGTCTTCGCGGTTGACCCAAAGCAGAAGGTGCGAACGGTGCTCTACTACCCGATGCAGTTGGGCCGCAGCATCGACGAGTTGCTGCGCGTCTTCCAGGGACTGCAGACGGTGGACGCGAACGGGGTGAGCTGCCCGGCGGACTGGAAGCCCGGCGAGGCGGTGATCGTGCCGGCGCCGGCGACCCAGGCCGACGCGCACAAGCGCACTAATGGCGGCGGTACAGGTTTGGATGTGAAGACCTGGTACCTGTCGAAGAAACAGCTGGAAGTGAAGCCGCTTGCGGGTTCAAAAAACTGACGCAGTGGACAGAACATCGCTCGCTCCACTTAGAAAGGAGCGACCGATGGTACCGTAGACGGGGAGCACTGCTTCCCGTCTCTTCATGATCGTCCGGTCCAAAACCAACTGGTGGACCCTGCTGTTTGTCTGGCGCGGCTCCATGATGAAGCAGATGCTGCCGCAACTGCTGATTGTCGCGGCGCTGAGCGTGATTGCGGTCTGGACCGAGGGCAACATCTTCGCCCATAAGGTTCCGCTGAACGCAACGCCGTTCACCCTGGTAGGAGTGGCGCTGGCGCTGTTCCTGGGCTTCCGCAACAGCTCCGCGTACGACCGCTGGTGGGAGGGGCGCAAGCTGTGGGGCGCGCTGGTGAACACGATGCGCACGCTGACGCGGCAGGTGTTGACCATGACCGGCGACGCCCGCGACAAGCGCGAATTCCTCAGCATGCTGGTCGCCTTCACCTACGCGATGCGCGATCAGTTGCGCGGCGACACTTTCGCACGCGCTGCAGAATTGTTGCCTCCGGCGCTTGCAAAAGAGGTAGACCGCGCGCGCTACAAGCCGTTCATCATCCTGCGCGCGATGGGTGAGTGGATGTCGGCCCGGCAGAATGAGGGCGCATTCGGCGAGATCACCACGACGGCGATCGATCGCAGCCTGGTGGATCTGTCGAACATTCTGGGCGGATGCGAGCGGATTGCATCGACGCCGGTTCCCTTTGGCTATTCGGTGATGATCCACCGCGTCGTCTATTTTTACTGCGCTCTTCTGCCGTTTGGGCTGGTGGATGCGATTGAGTGGATGACTCCGGCGGTCTCGATGGTGATGGCGTACTCATTCATTGCGCTGGACTCGTTGGCCGCAGAGCTGGAAATGCCGTTCAGCCGGGATGAAAATGATCTGGCGCTGGATGCGATCTCGCTGAATATCGAGCTGAGCATCAGGGAGATGAGCGGTGAGCCGATCGAGAAGAAGCCCTTGCAGCCGGTGGCGTATGTACTGCACTAGGACTGGCCGTCCGGGCAAAGGCGCCTGCGGCGCGAATAGCAGTGGTTCGCTTTCTTTGGTCGCCCACGTCAGCTGATGTGGGCATCGGACAAACTGCAGATCCTTCGCTTTGCTCAGGATGACATCGTTCTAAATTCGCAGAACAGAAAGTAAAAGGGACGGCCGAGGCCGTCCCTTTTGCGATACTGCTGAATGGTTTAGAGAGGCTGAACGTTCTCTGCCTGCCAGCCCTTGGGGCCCTTCACCACGTTGAACTGAACTGCCTGACCCTCCTGGAGGGTGCGGAAGCCCTGTGCTTGAATGGCGGTGTGGTGAACGAAGACATCTTCACCGCTCTGGCGGCTGATGAATCCGAAACCCTTGGCATCGTTAAACCACTTCACTGTTCCCTGTTCCATATTGCTTAAGTCCTTTACTGCTGAGGTGTGACGCTGAATTCAAGATCGGTCTCGGCAAGTAGAGAACTGCAGATACAGAACTAGCAAAACCTGTCCAATTCGAACGCTGGTTCAGTATACAACGGGTGGCACGCAATTTTTGGTTACTTTCGTAAGCAATCTGAGGTACCGTCCAGGGAGGGCGCCTGCCCCGCGCAGCCAGAATCAGTCCTCAGGCGCTACGGCGTAGTAACCCTTCCGGGACTGGACCTTGAGCGCCTCTTCGCGCTGGTGGCACTGGATGTCCACCTTGCGATAGGTGCCGTCGGTCTTGGCGTTGGTGGGGGTGTAGCTCGCCACGTACTGTGTGCGTAGCTCATCCTCGATCAGCTGGAAAGCGGCTTCCAGCTTCTTGCCGTTGTTTCCCACGTCGATGAGCCGGCCGCCGGTCTGGTCAGCGAGCTGATGCATCGCGGCGTCGCCCGTGTAGCCGATGGAGTACATGCCGCCGCCGTAGAACCCTCGATCCGCGATAAGCAACACGTAGACCATGGAGTTGGCCTTTTGGGCGGCTTCGACGGCATCGCGCAGCTTAGCGCGGGAGCCCTGGTCCTCGCCATCGGTCAGGAGGATCATGGCCTTGCGGCCGGTTTCGCCGGCGAGCTTGTCGTGCGAGGCTTCGACCACTGCGTCATAGAGCAGCGTGCCGCGCGGCGTGCCGGTGGGCAGCGGGCCAGTCGTGATACCTCCGGTCCCGACATTGATCTGCGCCTTGTCCATATCCCGCGCGAGCGCGCTGGGGTTCGACGTAAAGTCGGAGAGCAGGTCGATATCGACATCGAACGACACGAGGAAAGCCTGATCCTTCTGCCGCAGGATGCGTTTCAGAAACGCCGAGCCGGTCTGCTGCTCCAGCGGCAGCACGTTCTGCTGCGAGCCCGAGGTATCGAGCAGGATGCCGAGCGTGAGCGGCTGATCCACTTCGGCGGTGAAGTTCTTCATGGTCTGCGGCTGTTTGTCCTCGAAGACCTGGCAATCGTCGCGGGTCAGGTGCGGGATGAGCAGGTTCTTCTTGTCGCGGACGTCGAAGTAGAGCGAGACCAGGTTGACGTTCTGGCGGAAGGTAGCGACCGACTGCGAGGTGTCGTCGTTGCCGTTGGGATCGCCGGGCAGCCCCTGCGGCGCAGCATCGGGCGAGGGCGCAGCCTGGGCGTGAAGCCGGGATGCCGGGATGGCAAGGGTCGCAAGAAAGAGCAGAAGTGAGAAGGCACGGCGCATCGTCGTCACAGTCCGTCTCCTCCTTAGACGATAACGCGAGCCGGGAGGTTAGAGTGCCCCAGAGCATAACGCAGAGCATAACCGGACCGAATGCAGGTAGCCGCGCGGGCAGGTCGGCAAACTCGGGCATACCCTGCCATTGGCCCGATGTTTCCGCTTCCGTTTACCCGTCCGTGATGGTCCCGTCTCTCTGGTAGGCTGACAGTGGAGATTTAGGCTACGGGCGTCGCGTCGTGCATCTATCCCGATGCACAGGCGAGAAGACCGGATAGCCGGGCAAGAGGGTGTGGAGGAGCTTTGGTCGGAAAGCAGTGGGCGTGGAGTCTGGTGGCAGCGGTTCCTCTAATGGGACTGATGGTGGGCACAGCACAGCAGAAGGGCAGCGGTTCGCTGCCGGATGGGCCGAGCGCACAGCAGGGCGCATCTGGCTCGCAGGCAACCGGCTCTACGGACAGCGGCTCGCAGCAGAGCGTGCCGGATGCGCCCGGCGCGTCTCAGAATCAAGGTGCCGACGACCTGAGGACGTTGACCCGGCAGGTGGCTCCCGGCAAGGCTTCGGAATCGGATGAGAATCAGGTGCAGGCTCCGCCGCCGCCGCAGACGAATGCTCCCAATCCGGACGGGCCTCCGCAGCAGCAGGCTCCCTACGTTCCCAAGACTCCTGAAGAGGCGAAACAATTCCGGCTCGTGATGCAAACCACGCAGGTGATCGTGCCGACGACGGTGCTGGATAAGAATCATCACCAGGTAGGCGGTCTGACGTATCGCGATTTTCGCGTGTATGAGAACGGACAGCGGCAGCACATGAACTATTTCAGTGCGGATGCTGTGCCGCTGTCGGTAGCTTTCGTGATCGACCAGAGCATGCCCAAGGACACGATGAAGAAGGTGAACGAGAGCCTCTCTGCGATCCAGGGGGCATTCACGCCGCAGGACGAGGCGGCGGTCTTCACCTATGGCAACGGTGTGACCGAACAGACGACGTTTACCGCGACCCAGGGCGATCGCCTGCCGGCGGTGCTCGCGCGCTCCCAGAAGGAAGGCACGGAGATGGGCGGCCCAGAGTTGGGTGGCCCGCTGGGCATGCAGGGACCGTCCATCAACGGCAAGGCGGTGGACCCGAATGTGAACGGCCAGAACCGGCCGGGATTCGAGTTGAATATTCCGCGCGAGGCCCACACGCTTTCCGACGCAATCCTGGCGGCTGGGAAGGAGCTTCAAACTCGCCCCAAAGACCGTCGCCGCATCATTTACGTGATCAGCGACGGCAAGGACGTGCGATCGAAGGCCAACGTCCGCGAAGTGATTCGTTTTCTCCAGGGCAACAATGAATTTGTCTACGGAACGATGGTGGGCGACGCCGCGACCTGGGGCATCGGCTATCTGGATAAGGTGCACGTTCCGCTGATTCCCGCCGAGAATGTGCTGCCCCGCTATGCCATTGCGACCGGCGGCGTGCTTGAGGCGCAGTTCTCCGCCGACGGGATGGAGCGCAGCTTCGCAACCATCGCCAAGGAAGCGCGCACTCAATACACGATTGGCTTCCTGAGCCATCTGCCGACGATCGACGGACGCTATCGCACACTGGATGTCCATGTAGAGCGGCCGAACCTGGAGGTAAGGGCACCTCTGGGCTACTATCCGACAGCTGCGATACAGTGATGGCGGTCGGGACCGGCGGCGGCGCAGCCACAGTGGGGCTGAGCCTGGCTTCGGCGGCAATCTGGGGCACCAGCGATTTTGTAGGCGGCATCGCCGCGCGGCGGCTGCCCTCACCGGCTGTCGTGACGCTATCGCACTCGCTCAGCCTGGTCGTGCTGGTGTCGCTGGCGCTCCTCCACGCTTCGGCATGGCCCGATGCGCAGTCCGCTGTATATGGAGCGCTGGCAGGAGTGGCGTGCGGCACCGGCGTGATGGTGCTCTACAAAGCGCTGGCACTGGGCGGCATGGGCTTGACGGCGGCAGTCAGCGGGGTGTTGGCCGCGGTGCTGCCGGTATTGTGGGCGTTTGCAACCGAAGGACTGCCGCGCGTGGCGCAGATTGCAGGCATCATGCTGGCGGGAGTGGCGATCTGGATGATCGCGCGCGCGCCGGGGTCGCCATCGTCGAAGCAGGCAGTTTTGTTGGGCGCAGCGGCAGGCGGCAGCTTCGGGTGCCTGTTCATCCTGCTGAAGCTGGCGGGACGCGGTGGAGTGCTATGGCCGCTGGCCTGCTCGCGTATGGCGAGCGCGACCCTGGCGGCGATCGTCACCTGGATCGGCACGCGGCGGCCGGAGAGCGCGAAGCTCAATTGCAAGCCGGCGATTTCGTGGCCGGGATGGGCGGTGCTGGGGCTGATCGCGATTGCCGGCATCTTCGATGCGAGCGGCAATGCCTTCTACACCATCGCGACGCGGCTGGGCCGGCTGGACATTGCCGCGGTGCTGAGCTCACTCTATCCGGCATCGACGATCGTGCTGGCAGCCGTTCTGTTGAAGGAGCGCACCACGCGCATGCAGGCGGCTGGAATGGTGCTGGCGCTGGTCGCCGTGGTCTTGATTTCCCGGTAAAGCGTTCCCCGTGATGCGCAAGCGCACACTCTTGTTCTTCCATGGCAAGCCGCATGACGAAAACCGCACAAGCCGCGACGATACACCCGGGCCGCATGGAAGTGATCACCGGGCCGATGTTCTCCGGCAAGAGCGATGAGCTGATACGGCGCCTGAAGCGCGCGCAGATCGCGCGGCTGCGTGTGGCGTGTTTCAAACCGGAGATCGACCTGCGCTACCAGCCGGACGCGATCGCCTCGCACAGCGCGCAGACGATCGACGCGCGGGCAGTGCGCGATGTGGAGCGGCTGCGGGAGGTCTTGTTTCCTCCGCTGGAGACGATCGACGTCATCGGCATCGACGAGGCGCAGTTCTTCGATGACTCGCTGGTGGGGTTGACGATGGATCTGGTGCACGCGGGCAAGCGTGTGGTGCTTGCTGGATTGGACACGACCTTTGCGGGCGAGCCGTTCGCGCCGGTGCCGGCACTGATGGCGATTGCCGATGAGGTGGTGAAGCTCTCAGCCGTGTGCGCGCTGTGCGGCGCCCCGGCGATCCACACGCAGCGGCTGGGAACGAGCCAGCAACTTGTGGTGGTGGGCGCAACAGGCATGTACGAGGCGCGGTGCCGCGCATGCTTCCGGCCGGAGGGCGACGTGCCGGCGCCGGAGCAACTCAAGCTGCCCGGCTGAGATCAACGAGGATCGTGTGCGAGCTCGCCGCGCAACGTGGTGACAGCCTGGCCGCGAAGTCTCACCCGATTTCCTGCGAGTCGCAGGCACAGCCAGCCGCCGCGCGCGGAGGCTTGATAGGCAATGATTTCCTGTTTCGCGAGACGCGGAATCCAGTACGGAGCTAGGCCGCAGTGCGCGGAGCCGGTGACGGGATCTTCATCGATCCGCATCCGCGGATAGAAGCACCGCGATACGATGTCGGCTTCGCTATTTGTGCCTGCTGCGGTGACAATGATGCCGCGCATGTCCTCGGCATCGGAGAGCGCCGCGACCTGCTTCAGGTCCGGGCGGAGCGACCGGACCGTCCATTCGTCTGCAAGCTCCACCAGGTAATCCATGCGGTTGCGGCCGACAAAGACTGGCTCCGCACCCAGCATAGCAGCCAGGTCCGCTGGAGTGGTGGTCAGCTGGGCCGGCTCGGATGGGAAATCGAGCTCGATCCAGGGAGTGCCGCCGATGAGAAGCCGATCGGCTGTCAGGAGGCCGCTTTTCGTGTGAAAGCGCGCCTGTTCGTTGGCCGGAAGCGCACCGGTCTCCCATAAATAGTGGGCACTTGCCAGCGTGGCGTGGCCGCAGAGATCGACTTCGCCACCAGGTGTGAACCAGCGGAGATCGTAACCATCTTCATTGCTTGCTCCGCACCGGATTAAGAACGCCGTCTCGGCGTGGTTCATCTCGATGGCGACCGACTGCATCCATTCGTCCGACGCGGGCGCCGGAAGAACATAGATGCCTGCGGGATTGCCGCGGTATGGCTCGGCGGTAAAGGCGTCGACGACAGCGATGGGCTGGGGCATAGATCGATGGTAGCCGAGCGGCGGCTCAGAGCGCGGCGCTGAGGATTGTCGGGCGCGTCTGTGCCAAGTGCAGGATGAGCTCGCCGAAAAGGGTGTTGGCCCAGGCGAACCAGGCGCGGGTGAAGTCGGCGGCATTGTCCTTCTGGAAGGACTCATGGATGAAATGTGTGCCGGCGGTGGTATCGCGCAGTGTGCGAAGACAGGTGCGGATCTCCTGATCGTCGGTGCTAGTGAAGGCGCGGAAGAGAATCGACATGGGCCAGATGTAGTTGAGCCCCTGATGCGGACCGCCGATGCCCTCGCCTGCCTTGCCGATGAAGAAGTATGGATTATCCGTACTGAGCACCCAGGCTCGGGTGCGCTGGTAGACAGGATCGTCGATAGCATAGCAGCCTAGATAGGGCAGTGAGAGCAGGCCGGGAGCGTTGGCATCGTCCATCAGGAGCGTGTTGCCGTAGCCGTCCACTTCATAGGCCCACAATACGTCACCGTAGCTGTTGCATGCATGACCGTATCGAGCAAGCGCAGTCTCTATTTCGATCGCGAGCCCGGTGCATGTGGTGGCGAGATCCGCGTCGTTCAGCACCATGTTTGCAAGCTCTGCAAGCTGCCGGAGACTGACGATCGCGAAGAGATTGGCGGGAATGAAGAGCGGGTAGATACAGGAGTCGTCCGACGGACGAAACATGGAGTAGATGAGACCGACGGAACGAGCGGGGTTGCCGTAGCCCTTCAGCGGCACGGTATCGGTAGGGATCGGCGAACTGCGCTGGAAGTGGTAGGGGCCGGACGATTGCTTGCGCTGCTGTTGCAGAAAGGTTTCGACAATGCGGCGCGCCGACGCGTTCCACTGATGATCGAACGGGGCGGTGCTGCCGGTGGCCTTCCAGTAGCCGTAAGCGACGCGAATGGTGTAGCAGAGCGAGTCAATCTCCCACTTCCGCTCGCCGACGCCGGGGGCCATGTCAGTGTCGTCGTGTACGGCCCAGGAGAGCGGCTTGTCACTGGTCGAGCGCATGAAGGCGTTGGCGTAGGGGTCGATGAGGATGCACCGGCTCTGCCGGCGGATGACGCCTTCGATGAGCGAGCCGAGCCGCTTGTCCTCGCGCACGAAGGGAAGATAGGGCCAGACCTGCGCGGAGGAATCGCGCAGCCACATCGCGTCGATGTCACCGGTGATGACGAAGGTATCGGGCTTACCTTCGAAGCGGCCGGGAAAGACAGTGGTGTCGAGCGTGTTGGGCAGGCAGTTGCCGAACATGAGGCGCAGCTCGGGGTCGGCGATCTGCGCACCGACGCGCGTGATCGCTGCTTCGACCGCCGGGCTCGAGAAGCGGCGGTCGGCAGCCGCGGGGCGCTGGTGAAGATCAGCAGGTTTCATTTGCGCCCAGAGATGGCGCGGCGTTGCCCCCGCAGCCGCCACAGATGCAGCGCCGCCCAGGAAAGCGCGTCGCGTGGTGCTGCTGTTGGCGCTCATGCCGTCCTTCATGAGGTAGTTAAGGAAGGTGGCGCGACCTTCTGGTCTGTGCCGAGCTGCTGGTTGGGTTCGTCGCCCATGGTGAAGGTAAGGGTGGCGCCCCCAGCTAGATCATTCTTGACCAGATCGCTGTGATGCACCCAGAGTCGATCGAGCGGCTTGCCGTTGAGGGCAATCGACTGCACGTACTTCTGCGAGGGGCTGGTGCGTTTGGCTTCGATGGTGAGCGTCTTGCCGCCGCCGACGCTAAGCTTGGCGTTGTCAAAGAGTGGCGTGCCGAGCACATAACTACCGCTCGCCGGATCGACTGCGTAGAGGCCGAGCGCGCTCATCACATACCACGCAGACATCTGGCCGCAGTCTTCGTTTCCTGCAAGGCCATCGGGGTCGTTGTGATAGAGCGTGTCGAGGACCTGCCGGATGCGCTCCTGCGTCTTCCACGGCTGGCCCGCCCAGATGTAGAGATACGCGATGTGATGCGAAGGCTCGTTGCCGTGCGCATATTGGCCGATCAGTCCGGCGATGTCGGGAGGCGCATCCGCGGGCAGCTCGGAGCTCTGGTTGAAGAGCTCGTCGAGTTTCTTGAGAAATGGCTCCCGGCCGCCGAACTGATCAATCAGTCCTTTCACGTCGTGCTGGATGCCGAAGGTGGTCTGCCAGGCGTTCGACTCGGTGTAGTCGCGGTATTTCTTCGTGTGGCCCATCTCCTTAGGGTCGAAGGGCGTGGTCCAATCGCCGTTGGCGAGCTTGGCGCGGATGAACAGCGTCTGCTTATCGAAGAGATGTTGATAATTCTGCGAGCGCTTGCGCTGGATGGCGATGTCGTCATTGAGCCCCAGCTTCTTGGCCACATGCGAGCAGGCCCAGTCACCGTAGTCGTACTCGAGCGTCTTCGAGACAGATTCGTCTTCAAGGTCGGCGGGGATATAGCCGTCCTTGCGATAGAGCCCGAGGCCGCGATAGTTGTCGTCCATGTTGCGCTTGCGCATGACTTTATATGCGCGCTCCCAGTCGATACCGGGGAAGTTCTTCACGCATGCCTCGGCCATCACACTCGCGGAGTGATAGCCGGTCATGGTACCGGTCTCTTCGGCTTGCAGAGGCCACACGGGCATACCAGCCGGGCTCTGCTCGGCCATGGCGATCAGGCAGTTCACCAGCGACGGCACGCGATCCGGCTGGAAGAGCGTGTAGGCAGGATGACAGGCGCGATACGTGTCCCACAGCGAGTAGGTGGAGTAGTTGTGCTGGCCTTGGTCCAGCGTATGGACCTGGTTATCCATGCCGCGATACTCGCCGGTGACGTCGTCCATCAGGGTGGGGGCGCACATCATGTGGTAGAGCGAGGTGTAGAAGATAGCCTGCTGGTCGGGCGTAGCCCCGTTAATGCGGATGCGGCTCAGCTCGCGCTGCCATGCGGATCTGGCCTTGGCACGAGTAGCGGCGAAATCCCAGTCGGCCTGCTCAGCGCGAAGATTCTTGAGCGCGTTGTCCGTGCTGACGGCCGAGATACCGCAGCGCACATGCACGGGCTCGCCGGCTGGCGGGTCGAAGTGCACCGCTGCCTGCAGCGCAGTGCCCTTCGCCGACTGTCCCTCGACCGGCTGGCGATTGGAGTAGATCTGCGCTTTGCTGAAGGGCACAGAGAACTCCATCGCGAAGTAGATCTGGCGGCCAGGCGCCCACGAATCGACGGTGCGGCCTCCGGTAATGATGCGGCCTTCCGGATCGATGGTGAGCTCGGCACTCTTCACCGGATTTTTGGGACTCTGGAAAGCGTGGATCAGGTCGACGATGCAGTGCGCATTCTGTGCGCTCGCGGGAAAGGTGTACTGATGCAGGCCGGTGCGCTCGGTGGCGGTCAGCTCGGCGCGGATGCCGGTGTCCTTGAGCAGAACGGAGTAGTAGCCGGGCTCGGCGGTTTCGTCGTCGTGCGAGAAGGGCGAACGGTAACCGGTCTCCGGATGCTCGCGTGTGCCGGGCTCCAGCTTGACCTCACCGGTGCGCGGCATGACCAGAATGTCGAGCAGATCGCCGGCGCCAGTGCCGCTGAGGTGAGTATGGCTGAAGCCCATGATGGAGCTGTCGCTGCGGTGGTAGCCAGCGCACCAGTCCCAGCCGTCGTCGTAGGTGTCCGGGCTGAGCTGCACGGCACCAAAGGGAACGGTAGCGCCGGGAAAACAATGGCCATGGCCCCCGGTGCCGATGATGACATTGACGTGGCGTGTCACGTCATCGCCAGCCTCAGCGCTATCAGGATTGGCGGTTTCGGCTGCCCGAAGCAGAGTCTCGGAAAAACTACGCGGGAGCGCCAGGTTCGAGCAGGCTGCGAGTGAGAGCGTTCCCAGAAATGTGCGGCGTGTCACCATCGAGTGCGGACCTCTTTTCAGGATGCTTCCGTAGGTTGAGCGACGCTGCGGCCCAGGGCTTCCTCATCGTGCGTAAAGGGCAGCAGGCAGGCGCCAAGGATGCCGGCATCCGACCCCAGTTCGGCGCGGCGGACAAAACTTTTGCCCGGTGTATCGAGCGGATCATCCGGGGCGGCCGCAGTGGGCCGGTAGACATAGCTGCGCAGGCGCATCTCCGCGAACATGGCGGGCGCGAAGAGCTCCCAGGCATTCGACAGACCGCCGGCAACCACATAGAGCGGCAAGTTGAGTATGTTGGCTACTCCGGCAAACGCGATGCCTACCGCCCGGCCGACGCGTTCGAAGATAGCGATGGCGGTTCGACTCCCTGCGATGGCAGCATCCGCGATGAGACGCGACGTCCAGTCGGCAGGATTCTTTGGCAGCATGGAAGCCAATATGGGATCGTTCGCTTCCCGGGCCATGCGAACGACTCCGGTGGCGGAGGCATACAACTCCACACAGCCACGACCGCCGCAGGGGCAGGCCGGGCCGTCGGGTTCCACCATCAGATGACCGGCTTCTCCGGCCATGCCGTTGTTGCCGTGCCAGATGCGGTCGTGGAGGATGATGCCGTTGCCCACCCCGGTGCCAAGCGTCAGCATGCAGAGCGAGTGGATGCCGGCTGCGCGGGCAGAGCCAAGCTCGAACTCGGCAAGCGCCGCGGCGTTGGCATCGCTGTCGAGGTAGATAGGCTCGCCGATCGCGTCCTCGATGGCCGCGCGAAGCCGGAAACCGTCCCAGCCGGGCAGGTTCGGCGGATTGCGAATGATGCCGGCCGGCAATTCCAGCGGTCCCGGACTGCCGACCCCGATGCCCGCCAACCCGCCATGTGTCTGAAACTTCGAGCGCAGGGCAATGACAGCATCTTTCAGGTCATGAATGACCCGTTCCCGCCCCTGGGAGAGGCGGGTTGGCAGCGAAATCAACTCGGCGACCTGTTTCCCGGAGCGGTAAACAGCCACCCGGAGGTTCGTGCCGCCCAAGTCCACTCCGAGCGAAAATTGACCTTCAACCGATATGCTGGACACTTCTGTGATCATTTTGCCTCAAATCAGCAAAAATTGGCCCCGCATCCGCGGTTTCGTGTTGTAGGCTTGGCCCATCGCTTTGTGACAATGCGCACCGCTCCTTCCTCATTCTGGCAGACATGATGGGGCGGAGCCAGAATCCTCCACTCTACACCGGAGTGCCATGCAAATCGCTTTCGCCACCTGGATTGTGCTTTTCGCGTATCTCGGCCTCAATCCGGAGACCGTTCTCTATTATGACGGGCGGAGGATCGGGGCCGTGGGCAATTTTTTCCTCGCCGGCCACAGCATACCTTCATGGCCGGTCAGTCCATCGGCTGGACTGCGCTCCAATACGATCCCTCGGCAGTGGCAAATGCAATCGCACATTTCAGGCGGGAACGGCAGACTTGTATGTCGGTAAAGACGGACGATCGCGAAGAGAAAATCATGCGGCTCCTCTTGCAAAGAGGTTCCGCCACGATAGAAGAGCTGCTGGATACGGCCGAGACATCGGCGCCGAGCATCCGGCGCGACCTGAACCGTCTGGAGCGGCGGGGTCTGGTGCGACGCACACACGGAGGGGCCACACTCGTGGAGCCGCTGCTCTATGAGCCCTTCCGCTATGACACCTCCTTCCAGGCGCGCGAGCAGCGCGCGGCGGTGGAGAAACGCCGCATTGCGTTGGCAGCGGCGGACCTGATCCGGGAGAACGAGACCATCGGGCTGACGGCCGGCACGACCACGACCCAGATCGGCCGCGCGATTCGCCATCGCACCAATATCAAGGTGGTGACGAACGCTATCAACATCGGCATGGAATTGTGCAACCACGTGGGTATTCGCACCTCCATTACCGGCGGCGTGCTGCCATGGGCATGGTCGTTCTCGCTCAGCGGACCGGCGGCAGTGCACTTCATCAACCAGGTGTATATGGATAAGGTTTTCCTCAATGTTGTGGGACTGGACGTGGAGCGCGGCGCAACGACGCTCGAAGCGGACGAGGCGGTGATCTTCCGCGCGATGCAGCGGCAGTCGCGTGAAGTAATTGCCGTGGCCGACCACACCAAACTCGGCCAGGTGAGCCCGGCGCTGATCTGTCCGGTACAGGAGATCCATATGCTGGTGACCGATACCGGCGCGACCGATGCGATGATTGCGCCCTTTGAAGAACGCGGCATAAAAGTGCTACGCGTGTGAGCGAGATGGTGACGACTGGATTGTTGGGAACCCCTCACCGTAGCGACATCCGATGAAGGGCGGTTAGAGGCTGGCGAGGCGGTCGAGGTAGGCGCGGAGGACGTCGCGCTGGAGGGTGAGGTTGGCGAATTTTCCCTGGCGCTCGATGCGGATGAGGCCGGCGTTTTCGAGCTCCTTCATGTGGTGGGAGAGCGTGGCGGCGCTGATGGGCTGGGTTTCGCTGAGGCAGGTGCATGGAGTGGCGCACGGGCGGCGGCCGATCTCGGCGAGGATTTCGTAGCGGCGCGGCGCGGCGAGCGCGCGGGAGATGAGCGAGAACTGGCGATCGGTGAGGTGGATGGGTTTGGCCGGACTGTGCTTCTCTGCCATGGTTTCTTACCTTACTCCCTGCTGCTTGCGAGGTCTTATTGCAGATGTGAGATGCGACGCGCATGAGGTGGTGGATCGCACTCATGTTTCACACCGGCGGCATAAGGCACACCGTCAAGCTGCCCACCCTGGCTAAGCCAGAGTAGGGCACACCTTTTCTGCTTGCACTGCATACTTTTGCTCAAGCCATTCACCATACAGGGATCGGAGCACGCAGCGGTGCTTCGAGTGGGACGTACGGGCAGCAGTTACACTCCGTTGCATGGCTTCTGTCGCGGAGCGGTTGCGTGTCCATTCCGATTCCCTGCTGAGCGCCTTCGACCTGGTGGGGACGCTGGTATTTGCGCTGGAAGGATCGATGGCGGCGATCCGCAGCGATCTGGATGTGCTGGGAGTGCTGGTGCTGGCGTTTGTGACCGCTGTAGGCGGCGGCATCATTCGCGATGTGCTGATCGGCGCGGTACCACCGGCGGCGATTCGCGATTGGCGGTATATCGGAATCGCGGTCGTGGGCGCGGCGGGAGCATCGCTGCTGTATTACTGGGAGCGCGCAATTCCGGATCAACTGTTGCTGACGCTGGATGCGGCGGGGCTGTCCCTGTTTGCGATTGCCGGCGCGGAGAAGGCGCTGGACTACAAGATGCATCCGTTGATGGCGGTGGTGATGGGGGGCATCACGGGCGTGGGCGGCGGCACGGTGCGCGACCTGCTGCTGGCGAAGATGCCGGGAGTGCTGCATAAAGATGTCTATGCATCAGCGGCATTGCTGGGCGGCGCGGTGATGGTGCTGGCATTGAAGGCAAAGACGCCGCGCGCGGTGGCGATGCTGGCGGGTTTTGGCGCGTGCTTTCTGCTGCGCATGGTGAGCGTGATGCGGCACTGGAATCTGCCGCGTTTGCTGCACCTTCCCTAAGGGGATTTGCCATCCAGGCGGACGCGCCTTTGGCGCGAGTCGATGGGGCTCCTCCCTCTGGTCGTCGCCGTTTGGATTTGTGGGTGACCTGACTGAGTCCCGTGTCCCGACAGAGGGACATGGGGCACCCGATTTTGTGGGCTTACTCGTAGCGGAGAGCTTCGGCGGGTGGGACGCTGGTGGCTCGGCGGGCGGGCAACAGGCAGGCGAGGAGTGCGCCGAGGGCGAGCAGCGTCGCGGCGGAGAGCAGGCTGGTTGCGGCGAAGGCGCTGTGCATCCAGGCGGCGAGCAGCTTGCCGAGGAATGCGTCCAATGCGAGCCCGGTGGCGACGCCTGCTGCGGTGCTGACCAATGCGATGCGGGCGGCGACCCACAGCACGTGTGCGCGCGGTGCGCCGAGGGCGAGGCGGACGCCGAACTCGGTGGTGCGCTGCGCGACGCTGTAGGCGACGACGCTGAAGATGCCGACCAGGGCGAGGGCGAGCGCCATGGCGGAGAAGACACCGAACAAGATGGAGAAGAGACGCTGGCGGCTGTATTGCGCGTCGCGCTCGATGGCTTCGTCGAGTGTGAAGACGCCGTTGGCGACCTGCTGATCGGGCGCGACCGTGGCGATGGCGGCGCGGATCGAGTGCACATAGGCGAGCGGCTCGCCCTGGGTGCGGATGAGGAACTGCGCGTAGGGTGGCATCACGGCGGTATACGGAAGACAGATGGCGGGGACGACGGGGCGATCGACGCCGTCGTTGCGGGCATCGCCGACGACGCCGATGATCTGACGCCAGGCGGTGCTTTGCGCAGAGGCGGCGTCGAAGGGATAGTGACGCGTGAGACCGGGAATGCGTAGCTGTCGGCCCAAGGCATTGGAGGAAGAGAGATAGCGCGTCGCGAAAGCGCGATTGACCACGGCGGTGAAGTCTCCGCGGTTGTTTTCATCCGTATTCCAGATGCGGCCCTGAAGCAGAGGAATGCGGAGCGCAGCGAAATAGCGCTGGCCGACCAGCATCACGCGAGCCTGCGGCTGCTCGCGATTTCCATCGACGTTGAAGGAGCTCTCAGTGCCACTATAGGGCGGCGTGGCATCCGTACCGATAGCTACGGTGGAAACACCAGGGATGGAGGCGATCTTCCGCCGGATCTGCTCGATGTACGCGGTGCGCTCTTCGCGCGATTGAATACGGCTCCACTCGCCTGGGTCGTGGAAGTGCAGCATGATGCCGAGCTGCATGACATTTGCGGGATCGTAGCCAAGCGGCATCTGCATGAGCTGAAGAAAGCTCCGGATGGCGGTGCCCGCAGTGGCCATGAGAAGAAGCGTGAGCGCGACCTGCGCGGCGATGAGAACGCTCCAGCGATGCCTTGCGGGAGCAGCGACAACCCCAATCTGCCTGCCGGGGAGCGTACACGCGGAATCGTGACGCGAGAGACGCAATGCGGGGACAAGACCGAAGAGCATGCCGCAGAGCAGCGCGAGCGCGACGGAGAACGCGAGGATGGGGAGGTTGATGCGGATGACGGACTCCTGGGGAAAGGAGTCCGGGGACAACTGCATGGGCAGCTTCGCGAGCCAGTAGGATGCGGCCATGCCAAGGACGGCGCCGGTGAAGGAGATGACGACGGCCTCGACGAGCAACTGGCGCACGATGCGCCAACGGCTGGCGCCGATCGCACTGCGGATGGCGAGCTCATGCTGGCGCGCGCGACCGCGGGCCAGCAGAAGAATAGAGCAGTTGGCACAACCGATGACGAGCAGAAGGACGACACCAGCGAGCAGAAGCGTCAGGGTGCGGCCAGTTTCCTGCTGGTAAGGCACGATGATGGGCTGCAGCGCGAGATGCCAGTGATCGGGAAAGTGCTCGGGATGCTGTTTCGCAAACAGGCGCACGATGGGCTCGAGCGCAGCGTCGGCGGCGACAAGTGTGACGTGGGGCTTGAGCTTGATCCACGGTATGTACAAGTAGGGAACGTTGACAACACTCCGCATGAGACTGCCCGGCAGGTAGACGTCGCCGACGCCGGTGGTGTCATTGAATGCGAAGCTGCGCGGCATGACCCCGATGATGGTGTAGGGGGCGTGATTGATTTCCAGCGTTCGCCCGATGACGTGGGGATCCCCCTCGAAGTGGCGCTGCCAGAAGCGATAGTTGAGAACAACGACGGAGTGGCCGCCACCCTCTGCATCGGACGGCTGGATGTTGCGACCGAGAAGCGGGCGCACACCAAAGAAAGTCCCGGCATTCTCTGTGAGATAGACGCCGAAGATGCCTTCCGGCAGTGCGCCGCCGGTGATCTCCATGTGTGAAGCGTTGAAGCCCAGCACCGAATCGACCGGGGCTGCAAGGCGCAGGTTGTCAAACTGTGCTTCGTTAAGGATGAACCACTGGGGGCTGTCTGGCGCCTGCTCATTGATGATGGTTGGGTTCATGATGCGGTCGGCGCCGGCGTAAGGAAACGGATGTAGCAGTACCGCGTAGATGAGCGAGAACATCGCGGTGGTGGCGCCGATGCCGAGGGCGAGGGAGAGGACGGCGACGGCGGCGAATCCGGGATTGCGGCAGAGCGCGCGGACGCCATACCGAATGTCTCCGCCTAACTCGTCGAAGAGGCGCAGACCGATGGCGTCGCGGTAGGTTTGGTTTTGCGTGGCGGGCTGGCCGAGATCGATGCGGGATTTGCGGCGGGCTTCTTCGGGAGAGAGGCCCTGGTGGATGAGGTCTTCCTGATATGCCTCCAGCGTGGCACGGAATTCTTCTTCCACATCGCTCGGGCTGCGCGCAGCGATGGATTGCCAGAGCTTGCGAAGGGCAATGAGGAAGCTCATAACTCGTCCGCATTCTTTTCGAGGATTGCGGCGACGACGGCAGCCATGTCGGTCCACTTTGCGGTTTCGGATTTGAG
>DASYBK010000061.1:0-37021 GCA_036500805.1 Acidobacteriaceae bacterium
AGCAAAATGCGATCGGGATGGAGCGACTCGACCTCTTCCGGCGTGAGCTCATCGTTGCGGCGCACGGTCATCTCCGCGCCCAGCTCGCCCATGTACTGCACCAGGTTGTAGGTGAAGGAGTCGTAGTTGTCGAGAACGAAGACCATGGAAAAAGGGAGCGATGCGTTCGCTCCCTTTTAGTGTACTGGTTCCGACAGCTCAGGCGGGAATGGTGATGGTCTGTCCGGCGCGGATGAGGTTTGCGTCGGCGATGTTATTGGCCTGGGCGATCTTCTGGTATTTGTTCGCGTCGCCATAGAACTTCTTGCTGATCTTCGACAGGTTGTCGCCGGATTGGATGGTGTAGGACTGCGTGCTGCCGGTGGTGGTGATCTCGTGGTGCAGATCGGAGTAAGTGGGGTCAACCTTCTTGATTGCATCCCACACGCGATCGGCGACGACGGGCGATGGGACGGAGGCCTGGAGGAGCAGCTTATCGCCGTCGAGGGCCACATTGCCCACGCTGGCTCCTTCTGCGCTGAAGCTCTGGATGGTGTCGATTACCGGGGCGTACTTCTGCTTGAGCTGATTGAGGTCGGCCATGCGAGACTCCTTGTGTTTTTCGAGTTGGAGTGTTTTTCGAGTTGGAGGCGCACACCTGCCGTGGGGATGCCGCGACAGGGCAGGTGTGCGCGCCTGGTCAGTGTGCGCGCCTGGTCAGTGTGCGCGTTCTAGGCGAGCTTGCTGAGGAAGCCGGAGGCGAGGCTGCCCAGCGAGCTGCCCGACTGGTTGACGCCGCCATTCTGGGCGAAATGCGCGACCATCATGGGCAGGATTACTGCCGCCGCGCCTTTGACCATGGTGGGCGAGAGGCCGGTGCGCTGCGCGATCGAGTCGATAACGCCGGAGCCGAGACCCTGTTGTGCCTGGTCGGGCGTGATCTGCGCATTCGCCTGATCGGGTTGTGTCCACGAGTTTACGTGATCCGCCATTCCGTTCTGCTTGAAGTTATCGAGCATGCCGGAGAGGCCACCCGGATGCTGCTGCACGGCATTCATCAGTTCCGAGGCGACAGAGGCGTGATCCGAGGATGTTCCGCCAGTCATGGATTGGAGACTATCGAGTAAGCCCATATGGAAACCTCGCTGGTTACATTTTGCTGCCACGCGCTCTTTGCTGATACGGGCGGGGGACAGTTGCGCCCTCCACACTAATCCACTTTGCGTGAGAAGGTCTGCCAGCGGCGATTGAAACTCTGGTAATCAAAGGGATTGAACCGGCAGCCGGTATTACTTTTGCTAGAATGTAAAGGGAGAGGCATAATGGAATCCGCACTCAGTGTAAAAGGGCAGGCGACGATCCCGAAGGCCGTGCGGGAATACCTGCATCTCGGCCCTGGCGATCGGATCAAGTTCTTCCTGCATCCAGACGGCACCGTGGTGATCCTTCCCAAGCTTCCCGCATCCCGACTGAAGGGCATGGTTCGGGCGCGGCAGCGGGTTTCGCTCGAAGAGATGGATAGCGCGATCGCGGAGGGCGCGACCGCCGGACACAAGCAGGTCAGAAAACGGTGATCGGGCTGGATACGAATGTTCTTGTCCGCTATATCGTCCAGGACGACGCTGTGCAAGCGGCAGCAGCTACCCGGATCATCGAAGGCCGGCTGGCAGAGGAAGATCCGGGCTACATCAGCCTGGTCACCATCGCGGAGACGGTCTGGGTCCTCGATCGAAGCTATGGTTTGCCGGCTGCCGAGATTGCTACTGCGATCGAACGCATCCTGCAAACGGATGTCTTCTGCGTCCAGAATGAGCAGGAGGTGTTCACCGCAATGGTGGCGCTCAAGATGGGTGTGGGCTCCTTCTCCGACGCTCTGATTGGCGCGTTGGGGACGCGAGCGGGATGTGCCGCAACCCTGACCTTCGACAAGAAGGCGGCGCGCTTGAAGGATTTCCAGCTTGCCTCCGAATAACCAAACGGCAACATGAAAATTCCGTGACTCAGTTTCCGGCCTTGTGAAAATGCAGCATGGGACGGGTCTTCCTCATCTTGAGTGCATGTCAGCTCAAACATATTTTCCCTCTCAGGACATCCCCGGCATCGCCGCGGCCGTCATGGTGCCCGCGGGCGAAACGCTCGTCTTTCTTTCGGGGCATGTCAGTCGCAATCCTGCTGGCCGCTCCCTGTCGGAGCAATTCGAAGACTGCTTTGAAGGGCTGCGCGAGACGTTAGAACGTGCCGGCTCGAATATGGAATCGCTGGTGAAGGTCACCATCTTTGTCAGTGGTCTGCGGCCCGAGCATCTGCCCGAGATCCGCACGGTGCGCAATCGCTATGTTCCCGCAGACGCGCTGCCTGCGAGCAGCCTCATCGGAGTCGCGCAGCTCTTCGCTCCCGACGTGCTTGTCGAGGTCGAGGCAGTGGCCGTAAGGAAGAACGCTTAGATGCTGCGTGCCCGCTCGACAGCGCGGATGACGGCCTGAGCCTTGTTGCGGCACTCCTCGTACTCGCGCTCGGGGACGGAGTCGGCGACGATGCCGGCGCCGGCCTGGATGTAGCCGGTGCCGTCTTTCACCAGCATGGAGCGGATGGCGATGCAGGAGTCGAGGTTGCCGGAGTAGTCCGCGTAGCAGATGGCTCCGCCGTAGATGCCGCGGCGGGTCGGCTCGAGCTCTTCGATGATCTCCATGGCGCGCACTTTGGGCGCGCCGGAAAGCGTGCCTGCGGGGAAGCAGGCGCGGAGCGCGTCGACGGCAGAGAGCTCAGGACGCAGATGGCCTTCGATCGAGCTGACCAGGTGCATGACATGCGAGTAGCGCTCGACGATCATCAGGTCGCGCACGCGCACGCTGCCGTAATCACTGACCCGGCCGACGTCGTTGCGGCCGAGGTCCACCAGCATGACATGCTCGGCGCGCTCCTTGGGATCGGCCAGTAGATCGGCGGCGCGGCGCTGGTCTTCTTCTTCATCCTGGCCGCGGGGCCGCGTGCCGGCGATGGGGCGGTACTCCACCTGGCGCTGCTGGACCCGGACGAGCAGCTCCGGCGAGGAGCCGACGATGTGGATGGGCTGGGGATTTTTCTTCGGCTTCGGATCGGCGTCCACGTTGAGCCGCAGGAAGTACATGTAGGGTGAGGGATTCACGATGCGCAGCGCGCGGTAAACAGCAAAAGGATCGTCGCCGGGATCGACTTCGAAGCGCTGCGAGATGACGGCCTGGAAGATATCGCCGGCGGCGATGTACTCGCGGGTGCGCTCGACGGCGCGCAGGTAGTCGGCTTTGCGGGTACAGCTCTTTACTGTGAGCTTGCCCGGGGTCCGGCTCCGGCGGTGCCGCAGCTCCGGCAGCGGCTTGGCAAGCTGGCGCTCGAGCGCGCCAAGGCGCCGGACCGCCGCAGCATACGCAGCCTTCGGCGCCTGCGCACGCACGTCCGCATTGACGATCAGCAGCAACTCCTTTTTTACGTGGTCAAAGGCGACGACCTCGTGAAAGAAGGCCAGGCAGGCTTCGGGGAGCTGGAGATCGTCTTTCGCGCGCGAGGGCAGGCGCTCGATCCGGCGCACCGCGTCGTAGGCGAAAAAGCCGATGGCGCCGGCGGTAAAGGGTGGCAATCCAGCAACATGCGCGGGGGAGTGGCCGGCGAGGGCGGTCTTGAGCGTCGCGAAGATGTCGGCTTTGCTCGTGTCACTTTTTTTCGGGGTCCGCCGGTTGCCGCGCCAAGTGGTGACTTCGCCCGCGCGAGCGACCAGCTTAGTTGCTGGCCGGACGCCCATGAAGGTGTAGCGGCCCAGGTTCTCGCCGCCCTCGACCGACTCCAGCAGGAAGCACTCCGGCTCGTCGGCCGCCAGGCGGAGAAAGGCGGAGACCGGCGTCTCGAGATCCGCGACCAGGCGGCGGCAGACCGGGATCAGCGTGTGGGCGCGCGCCAGCTTCAGAAAATCAGGGAGGGCCGGAAAGAGCGCTTCGGGATCGGAGGAGACGCGAGGCATAGGACCAAGGCTCATGGTACATGGCGGCCTGGGGAGAAGCGCAGTGGGCTTCTTCGGTCGCGGTCAGATGAGAATTTTTGCGGAGTGTGCGCGACCGGCATTGGTCCGCGGACTGACGGTTGCGGAGAGTTATGTAAGTCGCAGCAATACACTCCGGAAAATTTACTTGACAATTCCGTACCGACGAGGCATTTTCTAACCCACCACTTTAGTAACACCTTCTGTTACGGGTAAATTCTGTCGACTTAACAGCTCATGGAGCTTTGCCGTGAAGCCTTGGGAAAGTTCCGTTCTCGGATTTGTCAATGGCTATGATTGGTTCCGGATAGTATGTTGGCCCTCAAGCAAACACCTTTCCAAAATTTTGCTTGACAATCCTGGACCGGCAAGGCATTTTCTAACCCACCACTTTAGTAACACACTCTGTTACGGGTTAATCCTGTCGATTTAACAGCTCTTGGAGGTTTGCACGTGAAGCCTTGGGAAATTTCTGTCTGCCGTCTCTCTTTATTATCTCTGCTTCTGATCTTCTGCTTAGCTATCACGCCGGCTATGCTCGCTCAGAGCGTAAACCATAGCCTGTCGGTAGGCGGCGGTACGCTGACCTACACGACCTTTACATCGAAGTTGCAGTGCGAGATTCACCCCGGCGACCTCGGCAGCTTCACTGACGTTGGTTATTCGTCCTTCTCTTTCAATTTGAATGGGCTGGTGCTCCCCTTAGCGGGAGGCACGGAATATATCACCGGCAGCCCGGGGCAATTAGGCACCTGCCCGGCCAACATATCGCCCACCCAGCATGTCACATTTCCTACTAGCCGCTTCTCCATTGCATTTACCACGGCTTTTGGCGGCGGAGGCTCTGCGACGACGAGTGCGGGAGGGCAGTGGTTGAATTATTTCGGCTTTTTTGCTGGTTCGAGCCCTGGTTTGCCGGACGAGATGGAGGCTACCTCCACGTTCGCAAACACAATCTTCATCACTTGCTTCCGGCCAGATGAATGCGACGCCCGGCTTCAGGAGGCGCAGCACTTCAACCTCCATGCTGTAGTCTCTTTCATTCCCGGCGGTAATCAGCCGTACAACCTGCCGCCACCAGGATCTTCGACGTCGACCGTACAGGCGTGGCAGACCGCCTTCACAAACTACTGGTCAAGCTTTACGTCGGTGTTCTCGCCCTATGTCGCCAATGGAACAATCGCTGCCTTTTATCCTTACGATGAACCATTCGGCGCGGAGTGGAGCGCAGGCAACAATGCGATGACTACCACTTCCTATCTCAATACGGTTGCGTCGATCATCAAGAATACTTTTCCAAATACAAAGGTTGCCATGGTATTCACGGGAACTTTGACTTTCACATACCTCAAGAACGCGGAGAATATCATTCCCCAGAACTATGACTGGATTGGCATTGACATCTATAACTGCTGGACGGGATGTCAAGACCCGCAGGGGCAGCTAAATCAGAATTACTCGTGGTATGTGCAGGAGTTAGAGCAGAATCTTTACCCGAACCAGAAGGTCATCCTGCTCCCTGGAACGGCGATTTATGTCGGGGAGAGCTATACGGCGTTTCAAGGGAATCAGAATGGCTGGCCCGGGGAGGTGCAATTGCAAACGGGCTACGTGCAGGACATTTTGGGGATTGCCGCAACCGATTCTCATGTAGTCGGCGTCTTTGGCTTCCTTTATCAGGCGCTCTTTGTCAACGCGAGCTTATCAGCCGGAACAACCTGGATCGGTGCGGACGATCCGACCATGACGCCGATGATGAATGCTCTGGTCAATTTCGGCCAAACGTATCTTGGTAGAGGCTTCTCTTCGCCTTCCGGCCCAACGGGGTTCGTGGCCGGGGAGCCGGTGGAGTTGGTGAATCAGAATTCGCAGAAGTGCCTGGACGTTACCGGGGTAGCAACAGGCAACAATATTCCCCTGCAGCAGTACGATTGCCTTGGCGCGGGTGAACTGAATCAGATGTGGCGCTTGTATCAGGCGAGCTCTGGTCACTATGAGCTGATCAGCCTGAGCAACAATTTTTACCAGCCCACCATGTGCGTGGACCTGCAGAATGGCAGCCCGGCCAATGGTACAACCATCCAGCAGTATCAGTGTCTCCCGGTAGGTTCGAATCCAAACCAGCTCTGGAAGCTGGTTCCCGTGGGCAGCGGATACGAGGTGGTAGCGGCAGCGACGGGCAACTGCATGGGTGTTGGAGGTGCCGCGGTCAACGATGGGGGGTCGATACAGAGTCAGCAATGCGTTGGCGGAACAGACCAGATATGGGAGTTGCAGGTTCCTGCGCTAAGGGCGAGTAACGCTGCCGCGCAGAATCCGCTGTTCTGATCCGGTCTACAAGAAAAACAAGGCCATTCAGATTCGGCGCGGGATCAACGGCGCTCCAGCATCCGGAGTGCCGCGAGTCCTGCGCCGTTTTCTTTGGATCGCTTCCGCTTTGAGCGCATCGCGTCGGGCGTCCAAAAAGGCGAAAGGAAGGCAGAAACGGGCGCAACCCAACCCTCCGCATGATTGCTGACTGCCGTAGACGTGAGGTGCTCGGCTTGCCATTCTGCCTGTGGTTGTTGGGGCGAGCCCGGGAAGCCTATACTCGTGAGTTTGGCCAAAAGAATGCAGCTTTCATACCCGGCCGTCGGGGGTTGCACCTGAAACGGAAACCTGGGGGACGGAAGCCACCCATTCGTAGCATTTCCTGCAGTTCTCTGCATGTTTCATTCTGGTTGGTTCGCAGAGAGCGGCGCAACGCTGACTGGAACACTGGAGACACGCAATGCAAACACTCACCCTCGAGCAGGAAATAAACCCCTGGGAAGCCCAGGCTGCTCGGTTCGATTTCGCGGCGCAGAAGCTGAACCTGGACGAAGGACTATGGAAGGTTCTGCGGTATCCCGCGCGCGAGATCATCGTCCACATCCCCGTCGCCATGGACGACGGCTCGATTGAAGTATTCACCGGCTATCGCGTGCAGCACTCGGTGGCGCGCGGACCGGCCAAGGGCGGCATTCGTTATTCCCCCGACGTGACGCTGGACGAAGTCCGCGCGCTGGCAAGCTGGATGACCTGGAAGTGCGCGGTGGTGAACATCCCCTTCGGCGGCGCGAAGGGCGGCGTGATCTGCGATCCGAAGAAGATGTCGATCGGCGAGCTGGAGCGGATGACGCGGCGCTACACGGCGGAGCTGATGGAGTTCATCGGTCCGGAGAAAGATGTGCCGGCGCCGGACATAAACACCAACGAGCAGGTGATGGCGTGGATCATGGACACCTATTCCATGCACATGCGCCAGACCGTCACCGCGGTGGTTACAGGAAAGCCGCTGAACATCGGCGGCTCGCGCGGCCGCCGCGAGGCTACCGGCCGCGGCATCGGGATTGTGTGCGACGAGGCGCTGCGCTATCTGAACATGCAGCGCGACGGCTGCCGGGTGATCATCCAGGGCTTCGGCAACGTGGGATCGAATGCAGCAAAGCTGATGATGGACAAAGGCTACAAGATCATCGGCATTGCGGAGTATGACGGCGGCTTGTACAACACCAACGGCATCGACATCCACCAGCTCATCGAGTATCGCCAGCGCAACGGCACGGTGCTCGGCTTCAAGGGCGCGGAAGCTGTGGACCCGCAGGAGCTGATCCTCGAAGAGTGCGAGATCTTTATTCCCGCAGCGACGGAGAACGTCCTGACCAGCCGCAACGTCGATCGCCTGAAGGCGAAGATCGTCTGCGAGGGCGCGAATGGCCCGACGACCGCTGTGGCAGACGAAATTCTTGCCGACAAGAAGATCTTTGTCATTCCCGACATCCTGGCGAATGCGGGCGGCGTGACTGCTTCCTACTTCGAGTGGGTGCAGGACCGGCAGGGATATTTCTGGAAGGAGGCGGTCGTCAACGAGCAGCTCCAAAGCATTCTGGCGGAGAGCTTCGACGATGTTGTCCGCTACTCCGAAGCGCACGGGGTGAACAATCGTATCGCCGCGTATATGCTGGCGATCGATCGCGTGTCCTTCACCATCAAGCAGCGTGGCATCTACGCCTGATGGCAGGCGCAGAGCAGTGCATGAGGGCGGCGAGAGTCGCCTTCACGCTTTCTTAAGGTGCCCGGCATGTAAGTCCTTGCTAGTGGCTGCACGCGCTGCAATACTAGCCCGGTGATTCGACCATGTTTTCTTGTCATCGACCATGAGTTCCCCGACAGCATCTCCACCCGCAAGCTGGTGCTGGAAACGGCGAAATACAACGTACTGACCGCCTACAGTGGCGCGGAAGCGGTGACGACCTTCAAGCTCTTTCCCAATGTCTCCGGCATCGTGATGAACGAGGCCGTCACCGGCATGGATTGCGCATCGCTGGTGAAGGAGCTGCGCGCGATTCGCTCCGATGTTCTGCTGATTGTGACCTCGAGCCGCGGTACGACAGATTGCGTGATGGCGGATCATCAACTGGATAACTTCGATCCCGCTTCGCTGCTGAAACTGCTTCGTCAATTAGTGCCGAATCCGCTGGAGCACTATCTGTCGGAGTAGCGGGAGTGAAGAGTTCGTGCAGAGCGTGCTCCGACCAGATCGGCGACGCGCGTCTTTGACGCGGTTAGCGCGGCGGGCGGCTTCTCTAAGCGCTTGCTCCAGCGTTTGCCCTGCGCGATCCACCAATGCTCGTAGTAACGTGTGGAGGCCCATGCGCCGGCGAAGACTACGGCGAGCGCAGGCATGCGCTTGAGGTAGCGAACGATCTTCGATCCGGTGTCGAGCCAGCCCACGTCCACCAGGCGATGCAGGATATAGAGCGCATAGGAGATCTCCGCGAGGAAGAAGAGGGTGCGCGAGCGCAGCACCTTGCCGGTTAGCCCGGGTGCGAAGAGCACGGTCTGTCCCACCATCAAGGTCACGATATAAGGACGCAGATAACCCAAGGGGCCGGTGAGCGGGTTGGCGGAGGCGATGGCCAGCGGGATGAAGAACAGGATGAGCCAGCGCTGCTGGAGAGCGCTCTTGATGGCGGCGAAGCGCGGCGAGTCGAGCGCCAGGGCGAGCGTTGCGCCGGCGAGGATCTCGTCCACACGCGCGTAGGTGACGATGGAGATTTCGGTATGCGTCGCGATGCGGATGCCGGTGACGATGAGGCAGAGCACGGGCAGCAGGTAGAGTCCGCGATGGCGAAAGAGCGCGTAGAGCAGGGCGACGGTGAGGTAGAACTGCACCTCGACACAGAGACTCCAGAGATGCGCCGTCGGGACGGTGAGAAAGAACGGCGGATAGTTGGCCACGAAGAGCATTTGCGCAAGAGAGGTTTTGAAAGGCGCGCGCTCCGAGAGCAGCACGATGAGCATGAATGCCCACGAGAGCGGAACGATGCGGCAGAGCCGGCGGATGAGGAACTCCTGCACCACCGGGCGGTAGATGAGCGTGTTGGTGATGAGAAATCCGGAGAGGCAGAAGAAGACAGCCATCCCGGTCGCGGCGAAGGCAGCGTTCATCTGCCAGGCCTTGGGACCGAGCGGGAAGAGGTGCCCAAGCAGCACCAGCACGATACTGATGCCGCGCCAACCATCGAGGACAGGGACGTGCGGCATCTTTCTGACGGGTTGCGTCATGCGATAAGGGAACCACCTTCGTTACGGACTGGGCCGGTTCGAGCAGCGCTTCCGGGCATCCTGCGGCACATGCGGGGAGCGATTAGAGCATCTTCGGTATTGGTGTAGACCGTCCTACGATTGCTCTTGTGGCTTTTCTGTACGAAAAAGCCACACCGAGTGAATCTCCGCAGGGCACACTATTATCGAAAATGCTCCGGCCGCGGCTTTTTCAGGATCAGAGCGCTTTTCGGTTGGATGCCTGGTGCCGTCGGTGTGGCAGAAAAATCCGGAGCCGCCGGTGACAACGCATTGAAAATACACGTCAGACATACAGGCATTTTTCTGACGCTGTGGGTTCGCGGGACCATTTCGGTGCGGTATTTCCTTCACGATGGCTCGCATGACTTCCGCTGGCCGCTTTCTTTACAGGAAAAATGCTTTAATGCTGACAAGGGCATTCCGGGAGCCTGCCCCCCGCGCATCCGCATGAACCTGCCCAACTCCATCACGATGAGCCGCATCGCCGGCGTGCCCCTGCTCATCTGGATGCTGTCGGCGAGCTTCCCCTTTCGCGACTGGCGCGGCGAGCAGGAGCTGATTGCTTCCGGCATCTTTATTCTGCTGGCGATCACCGATGGTGTGGATGGGTACCTGGCGCGCAAGCGGGGACAGATCACGACCATGGGGATGCTGCTCGATCCGCTGGCCGACAAGCTGATGATCTCGGCGGCATTCATCTCGCTGGTGGAGTTCACGCCCAGCATCATGAAGCCGTGGATTGCGGTGCTGGTGATCGGTCGCGAGTTCCTGGTGAGCGGGCTGCGTTCGATCGCAAGCGTCGAAGGCTTTACCATCCAGGCCAGCAACCTGGGCAAGCTGAAGACGATCGTGCAGATTGTCGCAGTGGTGGCGACGATTCTGGCGCATCGCTGGTATGAGTGGCAGTGGGGCTGGTACATCCTGCCGGTTCGCTGGACGGCCTACGCGTCCATCTACTTTATGGTGCTGGTATCGATCGTCTCGGCGGTGGACTACTTCCAGGCCTTCTGGCGGCAGATCGACCACTCGTCGTCGGACCGGCGCCGGGCGAGCGTGGTCATGCAGCGGGACAAGAAGAACGCCGCGCCGGTGAACTAAGCCTGCGGAACAATGACGGCAGGGTTGGTGAACTTATCGTGTCGGATGGTCTGCAGCGCCTCGTTCGCGCGCGCGAGCGGATACGTGGTCACGGTGGGCTTCAGACCAATTTCGGCAGCTATCTTCAGGAAATCCCGCCCATCCTGACGGGTCATGTTGGCGACGCTTCGGATTTGCCGCTCGCCCCAGAGAAGCGAATCGTAGTCGAACTCCGGAATGCGATCGAGATGGATCGCATTGATGGCGAGAATGCCGCCCTTGGCGAGCGATCGCAGCGCGGCGATCACGACTTCTCCGACTGGCGCAAAGGTGATCGCGCAGTCGAGCGCTACCGGCGGCACGTCTGTGCCGCTTCCGACCCACTCCGCGCCGAGCTGGCGCGCTAGCTGCTGATGCTGTGTCTCGCGCGTTGACACGTAGACCTTGCAGTCCCATGCCAGCAGCACCTGGATGATGAGCTGCGCAGAGGCGCCGAAGCCGAAGAGCCCGACGCGCTGGCCGCGCTTCACCTCTGCCACGCGCGCACTGCGAAATCCAATGATGCCGGCACAGAGCAGCGGGGCAGCATCGTTGTTTTCCAATGCCTCCGGCAGCACAGAGAGAAAGTCCGCTCGCGCGGTGGTGTATTCCGCATAACCGCCCTGATGCGTGTACCCGGTGTAACTCGGGTGATCGCACAGGTTTTCGCGGCCGCCGAGACAGAAGGAGCATGTGCCGTCGGTGCCGCCGATCCAGGAAACGCCTACCCGTGCGCCCGCTTTCAGGCTCGACCCGTGAGGGTCCATGATTTCGGCAACGATCTGGTGACCCGGAATCACCCAGGGCAGTTTTGCTGGCAGCTCGCCTTCCACGATATGGAGGTCGGTATGGCACACGCCGCACGCGAGCACCTTGAGCAGAACCTCATCGGATGCGGGAACGGGCATCGGAAGCTCTTCCAAATGGAGCGGGTTGGCATCCACCGGAGCCGGGGATCTGAGAACCGCGGCACGCATAGGATTCCTCCGTCTGATTGAATAATAAGAGCTGCGGGGCGAAGCAAAAGGCGAAGGCCCGCCATGAGCGGGCCTTCGCGTTGTTGCAATTGTGCCGGTTTAAGCGGGGATGCCGGGCGCGACGGTGTGCGGGCGCGTCAGGCGGTGGACGAAGTGATAGGGAGGCCAGGGGCCGGAGAGCTGCATCTTGCACTCCTTCAGCAACTCGCGCGTGCTGGCGAATTTGTTCTGATAGCGCTCGATGCACTTCGCGTCGATGAGATGCGAGATGTCCAACAGCATCTTGCCGTTGTCCATGGTGCGGCAGGTCACCTCTTCATCCTGGGGGGCGAAGAGGCGCTGCATCTGCACCGCGATGGCGCGGCCTTTGGTCTGCCGCTCGCGCTGCCGGGCAGCGGTCTCGCGCAGGTTGGAGAGGTACTCCTTGCCAACGCTTTCTCGCGAAGGAACCGCGCGCAACGGCTGTTGCAGACAGCAGTCGTCAACCGCGATTTTGAGATGCATCTCGGCTTTGCCGCGCAGGCGCTCCACATGCGTCGTGTACTGGCGCTGATTGGAGCGGATGGAGCGGCGGAGCGCTTCGTCATCGGCAAAGACGGTGCCGAAGCGGAAGGGAAGGACAGTGGAGAGCTTGAAGCAGTCGCCGACGACGCGTGCGTGATCTTTGGCGGCTTGTTGATCGAAATGTTCTTGTGGATTGTGTTCGGAAACGATAACTGCGAGTTCACTGGCTGGGTAGAGGAAGATTTGATTCCCTGAGATGCCGGTCAAGGCTTGCATCGGTACCGGTTTGCGGTGGCGGGCTAATTCAGGAAAGGCTTGCTTTTCACTTATGCAGTAGGCGTACCACGCCATAGAGAGTGTCACTCCATTGACGCTGGCAGAAATCACCAGTTGATTGACCGAATCGTGCGGCGATAAAGTATGTGCGCTCGCCCTGGCGCGCCTTAAGAAGGCTGCACCGAACTTACGGCACATCCTAGACCCCGCATGACACGACTGGCAACTGGTAAAGCATTTTGTATCTGAAATGCATTCCCGAAAGCAGCGCGGAGACGCTTCGCTATCTCGTTGCAAACGTTACCAAAGCAATGCCAGAGCGGCGATCGAGCGTATCGCCAAAAAAAATTTATGTGTGCGACATGCGAAAGAGAATGAGCACAATCATCGCAGTGACTGCGACCAACAGGAAAAGAATGGCGAAGAAAAGTCCTTTGAGCAGTCCGGCAAGGCTGCGAAAGGCTGTGGCAAGCTCTTGCTGCTCGTTGCGGATGCTCTCGATGCCGGAGGCGATGTGGTCCAGCGCCTCCTGGTTTTTTTTGAGGATGCGCTCGATCTCTTCGCTGTGGCTTTCCACGCGCGAGCGCAGCCCGCGGCTCTCGAGCTGGATCTCGCCGAAGCGGCGATCGATCGCGGAGAGATCGGGCCGCGGCCGAGCCGGCTCGGCAATGGCTACGTCGGTGAGCAGGGGCAGCAGCTTCGCCGCGTAGGGCAGCAGGGACCGGAGTCGTGACAGCGAGCGAAGATTGGGCAAGGCGGCGATCCTTAAGCAATGGCTAAGTGCGATGAGCAGAGTGAGGGAGTGGCCGGCAGAGGAAGGCTATCATCCCGCGGTCGCAGGCTGCCGGCGCTTCGGATCAGAGAGCGGGCGGTCGAGCGGCCGTGGGGCGCTGCCGCTCAGGCGGTTTTGGCAGGCTGCAGCGCCTGCTGCTGCAGGGCGTGGATCACGACACGACGCATGTCTGCTTCCGGCGCGGGTTTGCCGGTCCAGATCTCGAACTGGCGCGCGCCCTGGTGCACGAACATCTCGAGGCCGGGGATGACCGCGATCCCTTTGTCGTGGGCCATGCGCAGCAGCGGCGTCTCGATAGGGTTGTAGACCATGTCGAAGACCAGGCGCGCGCGCAGCTCCTCCGGCTCCAGCAGCGACTCCACTTTGCCGCCCTGCATGCCAGCCGGGGTCGCGTTCACGACGATGTCGAAGTCGGTCTTCGTCAGTTGTTCGCGCTTGAAAAGCTTCGCTTTCGCATGCGTGGCCAGCTCCTTCGCGCTCTCCGGCGTGCGATTCAGGATGTGAACCTCTGCGCCCTTGTCCTTGAGTCCGAAGACTGCAGCGCGTGCGGCACCGCCGGCACCGAGCACCAGCACGCGCGCGCCTTTGAGTGAGAGCCGTCGCTCGAGCGGTCCGATGATGGCGCTGACGTCGGTGTTGAAGCCGAAGAGGCGGCCGTCCGGGCCGCGCACCACTGTGTTGCACGCCCCGATGCGCGTGGAGAGCTCGTCCATGCGGGCGAGCGAAGGCAGGATCTCCTGCTTGAGCGGCATGGTCACAGCGAGTCCGGCGAGCGGAACCCGCCCGACGAGTGCGAGCAGGTCGGAGATTTTTGCGGTTTCGAGCGGCACGAAGACGGCATTGATGCGCTCGCGCCGGAAGGCCGTATTCAGCATCAGGGGCGAAAGCGAATGCGCGATCGGGTGGCCGGTCACTCCATAGACGCGGGTGGCGGCATCGATATCTTCGAAGCGGTAGAGCGAGCGCAGGGTGTCGAGCGTCATCTGGCCGGGGGCGGTCTCTTCGCCTGCCGCCATTGAGGCGAAGGTGAAAGCGCCGCCCGCGCGCGCGGCGAGCAGACGGCTGACGACGCCGGGCTGGCCCATCGCTATCGCGATCATGTTGCTGCTATCGCCGTGCTGCTTCAACAGATCGAGCACGGCGATGTTGTCCGCGAGAGAACGCGCTGTGGGAACGATCTTGTAGAACTCCGGATCGAAGCGCTGCATGCGCTCGAATGCCTTCTCCAGGCTGCGGGTGTGAGAGAAGTCATGGTAGCTGAGGACGAGAGCCGCGCCGCTCGTACGCAGCCGCTTCCAGTCCGCGGGGCGCATGGCCTCGGCGGACTCGATCTCGACATCGATGAGTTGACAGCCCGCCTTGGCCGCGGCTTCGAGGATCTCCGCCTGCTCGAAGAGCTCGCCGACGAAGTTGCCGCCGTTCTCGTTGCGCCGGCACGTCGCAATCACGGTGACGTGCCGATTGCCGGCGGTGAAGGCTTTCAACTTGGGCAGGATGGCCTGCGGCTTGTTCAGGGTGTCCAGCCGCAACTCGACGAAGGGATTGTCGATCGAGATGCGCTCGGCGTGGCTGAGCATTTCATGCGCGGTTGCGCCGGTGACAGAGACGCAAATCCTGCTCATGCGCGCGCGAAGCTGGTGGGCGGCGATTGCTGGAGTCGTGGACGTCATGCCCGAACTGCGAAATGGTAACCAGCACCTGCACTTAGTTGCAAGCACTTGTCTGCATTTAACCTGCTCTTTACTCCATTTAACCTGCTCTTTAGAGGAATGGATTCCAAAATGAATGCGACAGATGCAGTTGTTTCCGGCCGCCATGCGTGGAGCCTGGCAAGCACCACCGAAGTCACCCCAGAAAATCTGGAGAACTGGGTCGCCGTCCGGCTGAGCAGCCATCAGGTAAGCCTCGATCACCTGACAGGGGCCGGGGAGCGGACGCTCGAGTCCACCTGGCGGCCGTATGACGAGGCCATTGCCGTGCTGAGCCAGGCCGGCTCGGAGTGCGGGCTGCTGGACAGCGTGCATCCCAGCAAGCCGGTCCGGGACAAAGCGCAGCAACTGGCGCAGCGCGTGGCCGAGGCAGCGACGGCGCTCTCGCTGAACCAGGAGGTCTATAGAGCTTTGGCATCTGTGGATGCGAGTCGGGCAGACGAGGCCACGAAACATTATGTGGAGCGGACGCTGCTGCAGTATCGGCTGGCCGGCGTGGATAAAGACGATGCCACCCGCGCCAGGCTGCGCGAACTGCAGGACAAGGCGACGCTGCTGAGCCTGACGATTGGACGGAATGTGCAGGAGGGCACGCTGAAGGTCGAGATCACCGATCTGAGCGAGCTGGAGGGGCTGCCTGAGGACTTCCGCAAAAACCACCCGCCGGATGAGGCGGGCAAGGTGGTGCTGACGACGGACTATCCGGACTACCTGCCGGTGATGACCTTTGCCGCGAGCGACGCACTGCGCCGGCGCATGTTTCTGGCCTACAACATGCGGGCCTTTCCGGCGAATCGCGAGCTGCTGCTGGAGCTTTTCCGGACCCGGTATGCGATTGCGAAGCTGCTGGGCTTTGCCACCTGGGCGGATTTTGCGACGGCGGACCAGATGATCGGCTCTGCGGCAAATGTGAAGAAATTCCTGGAGCGGCTGGAGCAGTCGACCCGCGCCGGGGCGGACCGCGAGTACGGGATCATCTTTGATTTCGCGCGCAGCGAGCGGCCGGGATTGGATGCGATCGACGCGGCCAGCCGCGGCTATTGGCTGGAGCAGTACCGGCGGCGGGAGTTTGCCTTCGATTCGCAGGCGGTGCGGCCGTATTTCCCGTACCAGCAGGTCGAGGCGGGCGTGCTGGCGACGGCGTCAAGGCTGTTCAAGGTGGAGTTCCGGCCGGCAGCGGATGCGGAGGTGTGGCATCCGTCGGTCTCGGCTTGGGATGTCTTCGATGGCGGGCGGAATGTGGGGCGGTTCTATCTGGATATGCATCCGCGCGAAGGGAAGGACAAGTGGTTCAGCGCGGCGCCGCTGGTGCCGGGGATTGCAGGGCGGCAGATTCCGGAAGCGGCATTGATCTGTAACTTTCCTGGCGGGGCCGCGAATTTCCCTGGCGGCGACGAGAAGAGCGGTGGTCTAAATGGCGATCCGGGGCTGATGCAGCACTCCGACGTGGTCACGTATTTTCATGAGTTTGGCCACCTGATGCACGCCATTCTGGGTGGGCAGCAGGGATGGGCGGGCATCAGCGGCATCGCGACGGAGGGCGACTTTGTCGAAGTGCCTTCGCAGATGCTGGAGGAGTTCTTCCGCGATGCGAAGCTGCTGGAAACCTTTGCGCGACATTATGTTACGGGCGAGCCGATCCCGGCCGAACTGGTGGCGACGATGAACCAGGCAGGCGCGTTTGGCCGCGCGGACTGGGTGCGGACGCAGCTTTTCTATACCAATTACGCGCTCGATGTGCATGATCAGGACCCCGGTGCGCTCGATCTGGATGTGCTCTTACGCGCTGATTATGAAAGGTTTCTGCCCTACCGCTGGATCGACGGGAATCGCATGTATGCGAGCTTTACGCACCTGTGCGGCTATTCGTCGAACTACTACACGTATCTCTATGACAAGGTGATCGCGATTGACTTTTTCAACCAGTTCGACCGCGCGGCTCTGCTCGAAGATCCGGCTACCATGCGCTACCGTAAGTCGGTGTTAGATAAGGGCGGATCGGCTCCGGGACGGGCGCTGGTGCAGGGATTTCTGGGGCGCGACGAGAGCATGGAAGCGTTTGAGGAATGGATCGGGGAAGCGCTGGCGACGGTCTGATCCGCGGCCGGGGCCATCCGCCGTCCTATTTAGCGGCGTCGATACGGAAGTCGAAGATCGAGTCCGGGAACATGCGCGGGTCCTCGGGAAAGTAGGCGATCGCATATTCGCCGGGGGTGAGCTCGACGGTCGGAGTGATCCGTACCCAGTCGCCGCCGGGCAGCGTTTCCTTGGCGACCGTGATCGCATCTATTTTGCGTCCGGGCGAGCCGCCGAAGGCATTTGTCTTCAGGGCTGCCAGGATGCGCCTGTCGGCGTCCGTCTGGAGGCGGACCAGAGTAAGCCGCGAGAGCGCGAGCGCGGGGCTCTCCGGATCGGAGGGCACCAGGAAGCTGGCTTTGCCCGGCGCCATGGACACTTCGGCGCTCTTCCCTGCAATATCGAGCGTGGTTTTGCTATTCATATAAAAGCTGTTGCGCGCGATGTTGTTGCCGGTATGACGGTTGAAGCGCACTTCGGAGGCGCGGAGCCTTATCTGCGTAGGCGGTTGAATGCTGCTGTCGATTGCATAAATCCCCGGTTTGGCGGGGAGCGTCGACGGGTCCGGTTGCGGCTGAGCCCAAAGTCCTGTGGCACCCAAGGCAAAAACAAGTGAGACACATACAAATTTCATGGTGGCGATTGTAGGGTGGAACCGGCGGGGCGGCCAGCAGTTCCTGCGCAGCGGCGGGTACGTCGGAATATTTCGGAATAACCCTTGACATTCTTCACTCTGCAGCGCAGAGTGGTCTGAATGATTACTCTGCTTCGCAGAGTGCTCTTCGAGGAGGCGGTCATGAGCAGCGAGGAAGTCTTTCGGATGGATCGGGCGAAGGGCTCAAGCATAGGAGCCACCATCGTGGGCGGCTTCGGCGGGGTGTGGCTGGCGATGGGCATGACGGCCGCAGGGGTACCGCTGCGCGTCGCGCTGGCTATCGTCGTTCCGGTGTTCGTGCTGATCGCGTGTCTGGGATCGACGGTGCGCCGGCGGCTGCCGCAGATCGCCGCAGCGGCTACGCCGGAGAAGAAGCAGAGGATGCGTGCCTTCGGCCTGGTGAATGTCGCAGAGTGGATCGCTATCTTCGGCACGGTAAACCTGCTCCATAACCTGCAGCTGAACGGATGGATTACGCCGGCGGTGGTGCTGATCGTAGGCGCGCACTTTCTACCGCTGGCACAACTGTTTGGCGCCCGCGCGCATGTGGTCACCGGGGTGGCGATGATGCTCTGGGCGGCGCTTGCGCTGGTGGTGCCCGCTTCGGTGCGGGATGTGGTGGAGTGCGTGGGCGCGGGGCTGATTCTGTGGGCCAGCGGGGCGGCCGCGCTGTATGCGGCTTTCCGGATGACTGCTATGAGGGACGGAAACAGCCCCACCCTACCTGCGGTAGGGTAGGGCACCCGCTTGGGTTGTGGTGCGAGCGGACTTCGGGTTCACGTGTGCTGTTCGTGGCGACACGGGAACACGTGTGTTGATGTGGGGAAGCATTGGGGCTATGGCACTGGTGATGTTTATGAGGCGTTGGAGTGTGCGGGGCGTGGCGAAGCCAATTGCGCAGTGAATATTGAGACAAGGAGCTGGAGATGGATGAGGATCGAGGCACAGCGGGCGGAAATGCGATGAATGAGCAGGAGATTGGCGAGCGGATTGCGCTGATCGAGTCGATGATGCAGGCGGGGCGGAAGACCACCGAGTACTGGGGCTGGACCTTCCTGTTGTGGGGGATCGCGTATCTGGTGGCGGTGGCGTGGTCGCGCTTTCTGCAAGCGGGCGGGCCGCTGCTGGCGTGGCCGGTGACGATGATCTTTGCTGCGCTGCTGACGATCGGCATCGCACGCAGGCGGTCGCGCCACAAGCCGCAGACCGAGAAGAGTCGCGGTGTTGAGGCGATCTGGACGGCGATGGGCTGCGGCATCTTCGTCTTTGCCTTCCCGGTTGCGTTCAGCGGTCATTACCAGGCGCAATCCTTCATGGCGGCGATCGAGGTGATGCTGGGGATCGCGAATGTGGGCTCGGGCATCTTTCTGCGCTGGCCGGCACAGATCGTGGTGGGAGTGCTGTGGTGGGCGGCGGCGATTGCGAGCTGCTTCGTCAGCGGCAATGGTGTCGTCTATGTGTTTCTGGCGGCGACGTTTGTGTGCATGATCGGCTTTGGGATTTATTTGATGATCCGGGAGAGCCGGGACAAGGCACGGGCGCGCGGAGGCGTGCAGGTGCAGCATGGCTAAACTGCCAAACCAGCTGCCAAACCAACTGCCGGATCTCGATCCCGTGGTGCACGGGAAGATGCGGCTGGCGCTGCTGTCGCTGCTCTCGGGGGTGGATGAGGCGGAGTTTACGTGGCTGCGGGACAAGACCGGCTCGACCGACGGCAACCTGGGCGCGCATCTGCTGAAGCTGGAGGAGGCGGGTTATGTGTCGGTGGAGAAGAAGTTTGTGGCGCGCAAGCCGCTGACGCTTTACCGCATGACCGAGGCCGGACGGGGGGCGCTGGAGCGGTATATCGCGTCGCTGAAAGAGTTGCTGGGGTCGGCGCTGGCGGGCTGAGTGCGAAGAAAATCTTTCACACGTGGCAACCTTTGTGTCTGCGGCGCTTCTTACTCGGTAAGCACAGAGGCTACTTTCCACACGTAGTTGATTATCCTCGTAGTGTCATCCTCGTTTTCGAGGGCACTGCCCTCAGCCAAACACATACTCTGCAATTCCCTCAAAGCCTCTCGAGCGGGCCCTCCGGAAGGTGGGCCCATTTACTCATGTGGGTGGCTGCCTAGATGGCCGTTGGCCCTGGATACATTCCTCTATTCCGCGCTGACGTAAGCTGCCGGTGTGATGATTCGCGAACCCTCAAATTCGCCGAGCACCAAAAGATCGTTATCCCCGGCAATAAGAAGATGCGCGTGTGCGCGAACGGCGCATTCCAGAAACATGTCGTCGTCGGGGTCCCGACAGGCCTTCACTGTTCCGTAAAGTTGCACATGGATTGCACGTGTGAGGACAGCTTCGAGCGTCGCGTGAGCGCGGGCGGATTCCCAACGAAATTTTTCCGTCAGAACCCGATGGATTTCTTCTTCGATTTCCGGGCAGATCGCAATCACGTCCTGGGTCATTGCCTTTTCGATGGCTCGCGTAGGTGTGCCGTAATGTGTCGCGAACTGGAGGCCGGATATCCAGACGTTCGTATCAAGGACAACGATCAACGGGGAACTCTGTGCGATCGCCGAGGACGCTTGTCCGCGCGGACTTCCTTGATGAGCCGGGGGACGTCGGACTCTGCATAGCTGGAGTTTCGCGAATCCGCGTATTCGCCGATCTCCATCAGAGTTCTGCGAGCATCCTGTGCGTAGTAGATGCGGAACGCCTCCCGGAAGAGCTCGCTCATGGAGCGGCTGTCCCGCTTGGCGAGAGCCTCGGCCTTGCGAGCCAATTCGGGCGGAAGGCTGATGGTGTAGACGCGGGATGTGCGCTGTGTGGCCATGTCCATAGTGTACTGCAATGTAAGGGAATTCATTACAAAAGCTTACTGTGGCAGAGTCCGAGATTTCTGGTTGAGCGGCGCTTCGGCGCCGATTTGAACGGAAGCCACAGCAGATCCCTCACTCCATCTTCGGTTGCGTTCAGTTTGTTCACCGCCGGCCGTCGATCGCTCCCCGTTAGAATCGAGGTGCATGGCGCGCAATGCACCCAAGATCGAGAGTACTGAGGCCGTGGCGGCGGTGGATGATCTGTTGGCCGGGGTGGGGCTGAGGCATGGGCGGAGGCTGATCCGGCGGGATACGCCGCGCTATCGGCGGCAGGAGCCGGACGAGCTGGTGGAGACGCCGCCGACGGAGCTGGCGGTGCATCGCGCGGGTGCAATGGAGGTGCTGGTGGCGCCGCGCTGGCAGCGGGTGCGCGTGCCCCACGCCTTCAGCACGCGGCGGGGCGGGGTTTCTACCGCATATCTGCGCGAGGAGCGGCTTGGCAGCGAGACGAAACGGGGAGAGATACGAGCCGGAGAGCTGATTTCGGGCGAGATGAATCTGGGGCTTACCGACGCGGATGCTGCCGGGAACGTATTGGAAAACCGGCGATTGCTGCTGGCTGCCGCAGGGGCGGAGGGCCGGATACTGATTGGGCTGAAGCAGATCCACTCCAACCTGACGCGGCGGGTGACGCGGGCGGATGCGGATCGCATCCTGCGCGGGGATGGGCTGATGACGGATGATCCCGAGGTGATGCTGGGCATCCAGACAGCGGATTGCGTGCCGGTTCTGGTGCGGGACCGGAAGCGTCGGGCGGTGGCGGCGTTCCATGCCGGATGGCGGGGGACGCTGAAGCGGATCGTCGAGGGCGGCATTGGCAAGATGCGGCTGGAGTTCGGCAGCCGGCCGGAGGATCTGGAGGCGGCGATCGGACCGGCGATTGGCGCGTGCTGCTATGCGGTGGGCGAAGAGGTGCGGAGCGAGTTCCTGTCGCAGTTCAGCTATGCGGAGGAGCTGTTCTCCGAGGTTTACGATTCCGATCCGGTGAAGGAAAAGTACCCGCTGCTGTTTCTTACGGCGCGAGCGCCGGGGCACAGCAATATCGGGCCGAATCTGCATCTGGACCTGGTGGAGGCCAACCGGCGGCAGTTGCTGGATGCGGGATTGCGCGCGGAGTCGATTGCGACCGCCTATCGGTGCACGAACTGTGAGCCGGAGATCTTCTTTTCGTACCGGGCGGAGCAGGGGTTCTGTGGGCGGATGATGGGCGTGATTGGGTGCTAAGGCAAAAGCACAGAAGCTGTAATGTTGCGAGATCGGTTCTGAGCAGCCGTTCCTTAAGAGAACAGCTGCGAGAGAACGGCTGCGTTCGCAGTCGCGCCCTACCTTACACTCTCTGTGCTTTTGCCATAGCCGCACGGGCGGACGTGCCGGCGGCGCGAGCTGATGGTTCGCTTCCTTTGGTCGCTCACGTCTGGCTGAGTGGGCAGCGGCGGACTGCAGGTCCTCCGCTCGGGATGACACCCTTACGTGCGGGCTACTGTTTTGTGCCTATTCCCTATTTCCTGTTCCGTTGCCGCCGGCTTTGGGATTGACCAGGTCGCGTAACTCTTTGCTGGGCTTGAAGTAGGGGACGCGCTTGGCGGGAACTTCGACTTTATCGCCGGTTTTGGGGTTGCGGCCGGTGCGCGGCTTTCGCTGGCGGATGCGGAAGCTGCCGAAGCCACGGATCTCGATCTTGTCGCCAGCCTGCAGCGCCTGGATCACGGCATCGAAGACGGTATCGACGACAACTTCGCCATCGCGGCGGGTCAAATCTCCAATTTGGGTCACTTCTTCTACGAGATCGGCTTTAGTCATCGTGCGGCGGCTCCAAGCAAAAGATCCTGCAAACTCAATGATAGATGCGGGATAGCGGCTTCCGACGACAAAAATCGACCACAGCCGTTTTGTCGACTGGTTCCGGTTGGTTCCTGTTGATTACTTCTGATCCCCTCCCGGTAACGGGAGGGAAATCCTTTCCTGGACTAAGATGGAAAAAGTGGCCGGAGGGCCAGGGCGCTTTTGGGTCATCCCCGATACAGCATCGTGATTCCTGCGTTCAACGAGACGGCGCGCATCGAGCGGGCGCTGTCCTCGGTGAGCGGCTGCATCCGGTCGCGCGGGTGGGATGCCGAAGTGCTGGTGGTGGACGATGGCTCGACCGACGACACCGCGACGCTGGTCCAGCGGTGGGCCGAAGGGCGCCCCGAGGTGCGGCTGATCCGCAACGGACGCAACCGGGGTAAAGGCTACAGCGTGCGCAACGGCATGCTGCGGGCCGCGGGCGAGATCGTGATGTTTACCGATGCCGATCTGTCGTCGCCGATCGAAGAGGCGGAGCGGCTTTTTGCCGCGATCGCGGAAGGCGCGGATATCGCGATAGGGTCGCGCTGGCTCATCGGGCGGCGCATCGTGCACAAGCAACCGCTCTACCGGCGGGTCTTCGGTCGGTGCTTCAACGCGTTGACGCGCAGCATCATGCGCCTGCCCTTCGCGGATACGCAGTGCGGCTTCAAGGCTTTCCGGCGCGACGCGGCGCAACTGGTCTTTGGTTTGCAGCGCATCGAGCGCTGGGGCTTCGATCCGGAGATATTGTTCATCGGGATCAAGCGCGGGCTGCGGATTAAAGAAGTGCCCGTCACCTGGGGACACGATGAACGTAGCCGTATCAGTTACTTACGCGACGGCATGCAGATGCTGGCGGAACTGGTCTTTGTTCGCTGGAGCGCGTTGCGGGGCCAGTACCGACGCGAGCCGGTGGAGATGATGCGCGGAGCAGGCGCAGTGGCGGCTCAGCCGATGGCGAGTCATCGCAAGTAGGCGCGCAGTGCGGCGCTTTGCGTCGGATACATGGACAATAGGTATTACTCTGGCTTCGCCAGAGTAGGGCACCCCTTGCGTGGCACGGCAGAGACGGCGTTCTTTCTAAGCCACGCGATGGTCAGGACGCGATGGATTGGGGCACTTTGTAGGGCTGCACCGTGGCGCTGGCCGGCCGCTTGGCGCGCGGCGTGATGCGCACGGTGCGGTCTTCCGCCTGCTCGAGGTAATAGACCTCGCTACACGATCCACAGAGCCAGAAGTGCTCCATGCGGCGAGCGGTCCGTTCGCTGTTTCCGGATGCAGGCCGGGTTACGTCGAAGACATAGACACGTCCCTCGCGCAGATAGTGGAGGGGCTTGCAGCATTGTGGGTTCGCGCAGTGATTGACCATTGGGGGACCCTCGCCGGAAGCTACGGAGTGAGCCGCGTTCCGCTTTATTGCTCGAGCGTAATCATATTGCGCGCCGGGAGAATTGCGCGCCGGTATCATTTTCGACTTAGCGATACATGATTAGGATGCTCCCAAATTGGCACAGTTGTCTTCATAAATCGTAGACAACCTTTTCCATCGGAGACCTGGTGGATTGACTGTAAGCGCAATACAAGTTCAGCTAACGCTTTTGCAGTCACGCGGTGACCTGTGCGAGGATCACGGGTTGGATCGGATTCCGTATTCGTGATTCCAGCCGCGTGCAGGGCGCCTTTCCCGAACGGAAAGCCGCGCGGTGGTGTGCGGCCTCAGTAAGAAGAGTAGGAAATCCGCTCTGCCTTGTCCATATGCCTTTGTTACGAAGCACCTTCATTGCGCTCTCACGAAATACCTCGGTCCGGCGTTTTTCTGAAGGTTCAGCGATGGGCCGGCGGCTCTCTTCGCGCTTTGTCGCGGGGATGCATACGGACGAGGCCCTGGACGCCGCGGCTGCGCTGAACGCGCAGGGAATCTCGGTGACGCTCGACAGCCTGGGAGAAAACGTTCACTCTCCCGATGAAGCTCATCGCTCGGCGGCGATTTATCACGAGCTGCTGGATGCGATTCACGAGCGGCGGCTGGACGCGAATGTAAGCGTGAAGCTGACGCAGATGGGCATGGACCTCGATCCGGAGCTGGCGGAGCAGATTGTTCGCGAGATGACAGAACACGCGCGCGAGACGAGCAACTTTGTGCGCGTGGATATGGAGGGCAGCGAGTATACGCGAGCGACGATCGAGCTGGTGCGGCGTATCCACGCCGAGCCGGGCAATCAGGGGCATGTCGGGATCGTGATCCAGGCATATCTGTACCGCAGCCAGGCGGATATCGGGGTGCTGCTGAAGGACGGGATTCGTATCCGGCTGTGCAAGGGCGCGTACCAGGAGTCGGCGGACAAGGCGTTTCCGGCGAAGGCGCAGGTGGATGAAAACTTTGTGCGGCTGGCGGAGATCCTGGTGGCGAGCGGGATCTATCACGGGATTGCGACGCACGACGAGAAGATGGTGGAGGCGACGCGCGCCTTTGTGATGAAGCAGGGAATTCCACCGTCGGCGTTTGAGTTTCAGATGCTCTATGGAGTGCGCCGCGATTTGCAGCGCGCGCTGGTGGCGGAGGGCTACCGGGTGCGGGTGTATGTGCCGTTCGGGACGGAATGGTATCCGTACTTCATGCGGCGGCTGGCGGAGCGGCCGGCGAATGTGATCTTTTTGGCGAAAAATATCTTCAAGAACTAAGAACCTATCTACTCATCTCATACCTGCCTCAGTAGGATCAAAGATGCACGTGCATGGCACATCTGGGTGTTGATACCATGCGGCCCTCATGGGGCGCATGGCTGGAGGTGTTCGAATTACTTTCCGATTGGCGACCATCCACTCGGAACAGCAATGAGGCTCCACAATACGCTAGAAGCATTAAAGTTGGGTCATGAGCGGATCGAGCAAAGGTCGTCCCTTTTTGTGTCTCACCGTCAGTGCGGTGGACAGTGGCGATGACGAGCGTCTTCAAATGGCGTTGATTGAGATTGCAAGTGGCGATTCGCGTATCAGCATCAACCCGCAACCGGGGAAGGACTCCCACACCGTTGAGGGTGACAGTGAATCACAGTTGGACTCGATTTGTGATCGCCTTCGCGAAGAATACAGGCTTACGATCAACGTCGGTGCTCCCAAGGCTATCTTGCTCGAGACGATTCGCGACAGCGGAGAAGCGGAAGGAAAATACATCCGACAAACCGGCGGTTCCGGAAACTACGGACACTGCAAGTTGCGGATCGAGCCGAACGAGCCGGGTAAAGGCTACGCGTTCACCAGTTTAGTTTCAGGCGACTTGCTGCCGACTGAGTATGTCAGCTCAATCGATCGCGGTGTGCAGCGTGCGATGCAGTCTGGCATCCTGCACGGGCATCCGTTAGTGGATTTGAAGGTGACTCTGATTGGTGGAAGCTATCACGCTGAAGACTCGAACCCCAAGGCGTTCGAGATTGCAGGCTCAACTGCGTTTGAACATGCGGCGAGGAAAGCCTCTCCCGTTCTGCTGGAGCCGGTGATGGTAGTTGAAATTGAAATACCTGATGCGTTGACAGCAATTATCGAGCGTGAAATCTTTCGGCACCGGGGACGTGTCGACCGCATGTTGAGCGAAAACGGCTGGAGTGAGATCAGGGCCATTGTGCCGCTTTCAGAACTTCTCCTCTCAGACTCCAGCGGACTCGCGGAATTCCCAGCCGAGTTCGCTGGCTATGAGGCCGTATCTGACGACGGGGCCAGCGAGAACGGACCAGCAGTGACGGCGAACAAGCCTAGCCGCCCGCCACATGGGAGACGTTCGGAGTTGGCTCGACCTGAGCTAGAAGAGGAATGATCTTATTGCCCATTTCTGGGTAGCGGGTGCATCACCGGCAATCCGGAAGTTGGGCCCAACACGAAGCAAACCCGCCGCAACGGATGTATGAGATAGGTAACTCATCTCATGCCTGCCTGAGTGGATCAACGATGCACGTGCTGGTGGCGTTCTCTGTTTTACCCGTGTATATGCCTTGACACGTATATGCCATGTGGGGTATATCAAGAGAGTGGAATCAGTCTTCGAAATCATTGCGGAGCCGAATCGCCGCGCGATACTGAGCCTCCTGGTCTCGTCAGAGCAGTCGGTTGGGGAGATCGAGCGCCAGCTTCGCATGCCGCAGCCGACAGTATCAAAACACCTGCGCGTGCTGCGTGAGTCCGGTTTCGTGGAGTCCACCGTGGATGCGCAGCGCCGTCTTTACCGGCTGAGGCCGGAACCATTTCAGGAGGTCGATGCCTGGCTGGCTCAGTTCCGCCGATTCTGGTCGGCTCACGTGGATGCTCTGGAACGCCACCTGGACCACATGGCGCAAAACCACGCAAACGCCAAACGAACGCAGGCGACAAGAACGAAAAGGAAGAAAAAGTGACGAAGCAACGCCAATTCTGAGAAGACGAGGGAAATCATGAAAATCAAATTGACCAGCGTGTATGTCGACGACCAGGAGAAGGCCCTGCGCTTCTATACGGATGTGCTGGGCTTTGTGAAGAAAGCCGATTTCAGCCAGGGGCCTTTTCGCTGGCTTACTGTGGCCTCGCCAGAGGATCCGGACGGCATGGAACTGCAGCTTGCGTCCAACAACAATCCGGCGGCCAAAGCTTATCAGCAGGCCATCTTCCAGCAAGGGCAGCCCGCGGCGATGTTCTTTACCGAGGACGTGCAGGCCGATTACGAGCGCATGAAAGCGCGCGGCGCAGAGTTCACCATGCCGCCAACGGATGTTACGGCATCCAAGATCGCCAAGCTGAACGATACCTGCGGCAATCTGATTCAGGTCACGCAACTGATGAAGTGGCAGGGCTGACGTTCGGCAGGATCGCCGCCGATCGGCGACCATGGAGTCCGACCATGGAGTCACGGGAGAGATGCATGACCATTCTCGAGCCATACGCACCGGGTCCAGCCCGCGGGGCGCAAGTGCGAAAGGACGGAGACAAGTGGACGCTCATTCTTGTCAGGGAGCTGCGTCATCCGCCCGAGATGGTGTGGGAGGCTTTGACCGACCCGGTGCACCTGCGCGAGTGGGCGCCCTTTGAGGTGGATGGAAATCTGGATAGGGTTGGAGCCACGGTGAAGGTCACCTGGGTGGGAACGACGAATGTTTCCGAAGCAAAGGTAACGCGAGCCGACGCTCCCAGGGTGCTTGAGTTCGCCGATATCAGGTGGGAGCTCGAGCCTCTTGACAGTGGTACACGCCTCACCCTTTGGCACAACATTGATCGTCGCTTCATCTCGTGGGGCGCCGCAGGGTGGCACATCTGCTTCGATGTTCTGGATCGCCTTCTCAGCGCACATCCCATAGGACGCATTGCCGGCGCCGACGCTATGAAGTTCGACTGGCAGCGATTGGTCGCCGAGTATGCAAAGCAGTTCGGCGCTGAAACGCCCGGTCCAGCGAAGCTTTGAAACAGAGGAGGAACGTCATGGAATCGACCATGGAAAATCCGGCCCTCGTCGACGGCAGGAGCAACCCCAGAGCCCTGACCATCGCCTATTGGATCATTACCGCGCTCTTCTGCCTGGAGATGAGCTTCACCGCCTACTACGAGTTGTTGGTTCTGCCGCAGGCGGCGGAGGCGTTCACCCGTCTCGGCTTCCCCGCCGGCTACTTCCGCGTGGAGCTCTCGTGGGCCAAGGTTCTGGGTGTGGCCGCACTGATCGTCCCCCTGAGGCCCGCGCGGGTCAACATATGGATCAAGGAGTGGGCATACGCCGGCTTCGCCATCAATCTCATCTCGGCACTCATCGCCCATCTCTCGATCCACGATCGTCCGGCTGCGTTGGCCCCATCGACGCTCACCAGCGTGCTCTGGATGCTCTCGTATTTCCTCTGGCGCCGTCTGCAGGCCACGCGGGCGAGAGCTTGACCACCGCCGTCGACTGTTGCTCGAGTCATTAGACCCGCCGACGGATTTGCGAGATAGGTTCTAGCTTTCATGCAAAGTTAAAGATACGGAACCCTTGCAAGTTATGGCTTCGAATCGTTCGTGCATTGCGGCGCCGTGACACTCTGCCTTCATTTCCCCAGCACGCGGCACCGCCTTTCGTTACCATCGGCCATGATGCGATAGCTGGGCTTCTTTGTTTGCCAGGTTGTCCGTCTCATACCCTTGAAATGCTTGCTCGATGATCTCGGCGGCCACATCCAGCCCTCGCGTCTTAGAAATCACCTTCTGGAAATACTCAGCTCGCTTGCGATAGTTCGGATCTTGCAAAACTTTCTCAATCAAGCCCTTCAGGCGGTCCGTTGTTAGCTCGTCCACTTCTATAAATTCGCCGGTGCCATGATATGCAATTCTGGCAGCAACTCCTGGCTGGTCGTAGCCTATTGGAATGGCAACCATGGGCACTCCGCGCGCCAGTGATTCAAGTGCTGTATTCAATCCAGCATGCGTGATACAAAGCGCTGCACGTTTCAGTAGCTCAATTTGAGGAGCAGAGCGCACGACAATTGTGTTTGAAGGAATACGACCCAGATTCTCTGGATTAATATTGTTGCCAACGGAAAGTACAACCTGAACATCCTCCACGGCCCCAACCGCTCCAAGTATGTGTTTGTACACGTCACCCAGACCATTCACCAGTGTCCCTAGTGAAGCATAGATAAGAGGTTTGCCCGTCAATTTGTCCCATGGAAACGCCACCGGCTTCCTGCCCTCATCGTCTTGGAACGGACCCGCGTAATGAAACTGAGCAGGCCAGGGGATCTCTGGGAAGTCGAACTCCTTCGGCGTCTGAGAGATTACAGCGAGTTTAGAAACAGTCGCAGCAGGATCATTCCAATCGATCTTGAGACCCACTTTCTCGGCATAAGACACCGCGAGTGGTATCACTGGGGTAAAGAGCTGGCCAGCCGTCTTAATCCCTTCGAGATTTCTGACGAGAGCTTGTCGGGTGTTCTCGTATGGCCAACTGAAAAAGCAGGGCGGGGTTACTCCTGAGAGGTCAATGTTAAGAACATTCCAAACTTGCGCATAAGGCATGCCCAAGCTCATTGGGACGAGTTCGAGGAATGTGTGTATCGTGTCGATCACCAACGCTTCGACGCCGGTCTCTGCCAACTTCCGTGGCAGATGGTTCGACGCTGCGTTGAAAAGGCCGCCAGACTTCTCGCGGATGCTCCAACGCGTCACTTCGAGGCCATGCAACTTTGATACGGGCTCGTAAAGCTTGGCTATGGAACCTGGCGGATATTCCTCTTCACAAAAGGGCACGAAATCCAGACCCGCAGCGCGGGCGAATGGTTCCACATCGGGAACGCCAATGAATACGATTTCATTGCCGCGTGATTGTAGTCTGCGGGCGAGCGCCGTCATCGGGTTCAAATGCCCGGCTATGGGCATGCTCACAAAGCCAATTTTCATTGTTGCTCCTTTTTCGGTTCAGGTGAGCCGCAGCACAACATGGCTCAGACGACAAACTTCTCGCCTTAGGTTCCGTGATGAAATTGTGTCCTGTTTATAAAGACCCGCTGAGCTGCTTTTATTCCACGGTGTACAGATGAAGCGCATATTCGACCGTGGCCAAAGACAAGAATGCCTTCATAGCTTGAACCTCTTTGCAGGGTGAGGCCCGCCTTAAGGGTTGTTGCCGCATCGGCCGAGGAAGTCGGACGCGGGGCTGGAAATTCGTGCCGCGGGGGGAGGCACAACTTCCTCAGCGAGGGTATTTCAATCAGCGAAGCCGGATGTCAAAAAGATGTCATCGCTTTGTCCCTAGTGACCTCGAAGGTTGTTTCCGGTTGACACCGCAGGCGGAAAAGCCATGCGGGCTGTGGTGCTCCTGTATACACCTGCACGGAAAACGCTCTAGACTCCGGCAGGACACATTGGCCGGGGAGCGTCTTTGGGGATTCAGGAAGGTACCAGCCAGATCTGGCACTTCGGCGTTTTTGAGGTCAGCGAGCGCGATCTCGCGCTGCGCCGCAAAGGGATTCCTGTGCGCATCCGCGAGCAGTCGTTCCGGCTGCTTGTTCATTTACTGGAGCATCGGGGCGAGATCGTCAGCCGCGACGATTTGCGACGGGTGCTGTGGGCGGCCGATACCTTTGTCGACTTCGAGCATAGCCTCAACACGGCGATGATGAAGCTTCGTGACGCGCTGGGCGACGTCGCCGAGGCACCTCTCTATATAGAGACCATTCCGAAGCGCGGCTATCGCTTCATCGCGCCGGTGACGCAGCCCGAGAGCCGACTCGCGGCGGTCCGGGCTGCGGGGAGCGATGCTGCCGGGGCTTCCTCCAACGATGGATTGCGTATCTCGTCGGGATTGCATACCTCGTCGGGATTGCATGTCTCGTCGAGGGCTCGCGGCGAGGAAGGCTTCTGGATTGCGGTGCTGCCGTTCAAGCCGTGCGGCAGCGATGCTCCTCTTGCCATGTGGGCGGAGGGGTTGACGGAGGGAATCGTCACCGGCCTGTTTCGCTTTTCGTATCTGCGGGTCATCGCGGCCGCGTCGACTTCGGGATATGCCGGCAAAGCGATGGACGTACGGGCGGTGGGCGAGGAGGTGGGCGCGCGCTATGTGATGGAGGGCAGCCTGCGTCAGGCAGGCGAGCGGGTGCGACTGGCAGCGCAGCTCATCGATTGCACATCCGGGGCGCATCTGTGGGCCGAGACGTATGACCGCGCGTTCTCACCCGAGGCTGAGTTTGCATTGCTGGACGAAGTTGTTCCGCAGATCGTGTCGACGATCGCAGATACACATGGGGTTTTGCCGCGCAGTATGAGCGAGGCGCTGCGCAGCAGGGATATCTCCAGCCTGAGTGCGTATGAAGCGGTGCTGCGTGGCTTCGCGTATTTTCAGCGCGTGAGTGCGGAGGAACATCTTCCGGTGCGGGCGGCGCTGGAGCGCGCAGTCGAGCAGGCGCCCGCCCATGCTGACGCGTGGGCGATGCTATCGCTGGTCTACAAAGAAGAGTTCACGCACCGGTTCAATCTTCGCCCCGATCCGCTCGACCGAGCGCTCGGGGCCGCGCAACGCGCGGTGGAGATTGCGCCTTCGAATCACCTCGCGCATCACGCGCTGGCCGCCGCCGAGTTCTTCCGCAAGAAAGATCAGAGCTTTCGCATCGCAGCGATGCGAGCTATCGATCGGAATCCGATGGATGGGTTCACGCTGGCGTACCTGGGTTTTCTGATCGCCTACAGCGGCGATTGGGAGCAAGGCGGGGAGTTATCGCGAAAGGCGCGCGGACTGAATCCTCATCATCCGGGCTGGTACTGGTTCGTTCCCTGCCTGGATGCGTATCGCAACGGCGACTACAGCGCGGCGCTGGAGTTTGCCCACCGAGTGGGCATGCCGGGCTTCTGGCGCACCAACCTCGCGATTGCGGCGGCGTGCGGTCAACTGGGTGACGATTCGGCCGCAGCGAGCGCGTTACGGCTGCTGCTGAAGCAGCGGCCGGATATCGCCCGGTCGCCGCGCGAAGAGTTGTCGATATGGTGGCAGCCGGATGTGGTGGAACACCTCATCGCCGGGCTCGCGAAAGCCGGGCTTTCGGATACCGGCAGATAGCTTCTCGCGTTAGGCGCGACGTTCGGTGGGCGCTGGTTGCTTCTGTGCAGCTGGTTGCTTCTGCGCAGATGGATGAGTTCGCCCGCGAGCGCGGCATCCGCCTTCCTGCAGAAATAGAGGGACGCATCCTCCTATCCAAGCCTCTTATTGTCAGCTTCTTAGGCGATGACACGGATTCTATTCCGGAATTACCTCCAGTGCATGGCGGAGCGGGCTGGGGGAGCGCAGATTACGGAGCATCGCAAGCGGTTGCCGGCCGGCAGAGATGCTCAACGGGAGACCGCAATGCAAAGGAGGAGTCTCCCATGACGCATCGTTCCAGAATTCTCGCCACCCTGCTGCTGAGTCTTCCCATGGTCGCTGGCCTGCTGGGGGCAGCTCCCAACGCTTCGGCACAGACCAAAATGACCGCAACGATTCCCTTCGCGTTCTCGATCGGAAACCACCGTATGGCCGCCGGCTCCTACTCTGTCGAACGGATGAGCGACTGCTACCTGGTCGTTCACAACAACAAGACATCGCAAAGCCGGGTTTTGATTGTGCGTCATGAGGAAGGGAACGCGGTTCAGCCCAGGGCTCATCTCGTCTTCCAGCGGCAGGGAGAGCGAATGTACCTGACGCAGGCATGGTTCGCCGGAACGAACGATTATGCCCAGGCTGTGGCCAAGCCGAAGCGCGACCTGGAGTATGCGAAGAATCCTTCGCCAGCCGGGACGACAATCGAAGTCGCTTCGAAGTGAGGCGCGGCTCGCTCGAAAATCTCTCTTCCACGGTGACAATTGCTGGCCTCTCGAGATTCGAGAGGCCAGCGTTGTTATGGATGCGCAGGGCTGGCTATGCGATGGGCGAGTGGGACTCCATGTCAGCGCGGTGTGTAGGGTTCGATGGAGAGCAGGTTGCCGAGGACTTCGCGCTCGTGGTCATTGTATTGTTCGCGAGTGTGACTTGAGCACGCGGTCGCGCTCCACTCCGATCCATTTGTGCCTATCGGACTGCTGGTAACCGCAAAGGTTGTCGTCGCCGTTACATTTGCCGAGGAGTTCTTTGCAGTGAGAAAGAAACAGATGTTTCTCTGGTGCAAAAAAGACACGACTATTGTTCCGATTGACCGGTTGCGCGAGTTATGATGCGTCCGCTTCGCGGATCCTACACAGGCCAGCTTCCTGATGCCAGGGTTTGCGACGCGATACGAGACGGAACAGCCGTTTCCAAATCCAACGTTTCACTCAATCTCTTCACTCACAAGCCACAGCCTACATGGAGGTGCGGTATGGGTTTTGCCAACTCTGTACGTAGCTACAGTCCCTTGCGTCGAAGCGTGATGTGTTTAGTGCTTCTCGCTCTTCCCGGTCTGCCGGCTCTCGCCCAGGTGACTATCACCAGTCCAGCGGCCGGTTCGACCAGCATCAGCGCAGTGACCATCAGCGCTTCCGCAAGTGAAGGCAGTTCTTTCTCCCACATGGAGGTGTGGGATAACGGCGATAAGCTGGGTGACGTCTTCGCGACCAGTGTGAACGCCGTGTATGTTCTGCCCAACGGACCGCACACCATGACCGTGTTCGCCGTCACCAGCGGTGGCACAGTGCTGGGCCAGACCAACGTCAGCTTCACGGTTGCCGAGAACTGCACCACTTCTACATCGGTCCAATGCAACATGGACCAGCAGGGAATCGACAACCAGCAGAATAACTGCGCTCCTCCGCAGGAGATCCTGTGGGTAGCGAATCCTTGCGGGTCGGGCATACAGGGCAGCGGCGGAACGGATCCTGCAAGCACCAATATCACGGCCGCGACGGAGAGCGGGACCATCGCGGATCAAGAGGAAACGACGCTGAATGGTAAGTCCCTTCATCTTTCGGAGGTGCAGGGCAGCGGCGGATATTCGAATGTGATTTTCAAGGTGGACACACCGCAAAAGACGCCGACATCGCCAGTACAGCCGAACTGGACCCTGGACGAATATGCCTATCTCCCCAATCCTTTGGCGCATCAGGCCTTTGAGATCGATGCGCAATATGTGATCAGCGGCATCTGGACGAAGTTTTATACGCAGTGCGCATTTAACATCACGAACGGCACAGGGTATTGGTCGGTCTTCGATACGCATACCGGCGGCTGGCTTTACCTGGAAGGGCAGACGCTCAGCGACGGCACAAAGGTGCCATCGGTACCCTGCAATCGAAGCCAGTGGAGTCAGCCGTGGGCATACAGCGGATCGGGTCATTCCACCAATCCAACTTTTTCCGGATGGCACCACATCGTGTGGAAGTTTCAGCGCAACAGCGATGGCAGCGTGACGTATGTGAGCCTGACCTTGGACAGCACGACGTATCCATTGAATTTCAATCCGCCCAGCGGGACGGGAGGATCTGCCTCCAATAACGGAGACTTCAGCCCGGCAGTGCAACTCGATGGCGCGAAGAATACAAGCGGCGACTACGATACCGTGGACGCGTACGTCAACGAACTCAATATCACTCACACACAATGAAGGTTTTTCCCCACACTGATGAGAATGCTCTGTGCGGCCGTTCCTTTGCCGAACGGCCGCACAGGGCAGGAAGGTAACCTCAGGGAGGTGGAGAATCCCTTGGACAAGCTCAGCGGCGGTTCAGCCATCTTCGGTTCTGTTCAGGGGTTCCGTTCAGGATGATGAGGCTTCTTCCTTCACTCCATGCCAGCGTGGGTCAGCGCGGTGTATAGGGTTCGATGGAGAGCAGGTTGCCGAGGACTTCGCGCTCGTGGTCGTTGTATTGCTGGCGAAAGGCGGGTGAGTTGAGCACGCGATCGCGCTGCTCCGGCGGCAAATCGCGGAGTACGCGGAAGGCGTCGCGCACCTGCTGCTTGCGCGCAGGATCCATGCTGCCGAGCTCCTGCGCGGAGTTGCGGACGGCCTGGCGACGTTCGGGACTGAGCCGCTCCATGTTCTCGATGCGGCCGAGAGTGCGGGCGCGCTGTTGCGGGGGCATCGAGTCGAGCTGGTGCAGACGATCGATGAGCCGCTGCTGCTGCGGCTGGGGCAGGCGATTGAATCCGGGCTCCTGGCGCAGGGCATTTTCCTGGCCGGCGAAGGACTCGCCTTGATGATTTTCGAGCCAGCCGCCCAGATGCGGACCGCGCAGATTCGGGGACGCAGGCGCGTACGGTGCGCGCACTTGCGGATATGGACCGACGGCTCCATAGGGCGGCCGTGCTCCCGGCGCGGCGGGACCGGTCATATAGCGGCTGGGTGTTCCTGGATAGGGGGCCGGACGCGCGTAGCCCGGCGGCATACCGCGGCCATACGCAGGTGTGCCATAGCCGGGTCCGCGATAGGCCTGCGGATAGCCTGGGCGCGCACCGGGCATGTTTGGAGCGGAGCCACGGGGTGCGCTCATGTGGGGCGCCGTCGTGTGGGGTGCCGAGGCATGCGGCGCTGAAGGATGAGAACCGCCGCCGTGTCCGCCATGCTGCGCGTAGGCCGGAGCCAGAGCGGCGGCTGTGAGGGTAAGAAGGAGAGCGGCCCGGCGTGCGAACGCGCTTCCGCGAACGACACCGCCGCCTTCAGGCGCAGAGCATCCGTCGGTCGTATGTTCGTATCGTGTTCCGCGCCAAGGCATGGACGTTCGTCTTTCTTAGAGGCGCCAGATGATGGCTCGTCCTCCACACTGCGGATTGCGCGCCTCCGGCATGCTTCCGCTTCAGAGCAATTCTCCTCGAGGTGAGTCGAGCCAGCCGACGTGAGGTGCAGCTTTTCGTCACGCTGCGACGGCACCCGCTTCCGCTCCCTAGGAGAAAAGCACTAATTGCTGGATGGGTTGCCGGAATCATCCAGGTCTGCATCCAGTGAGTTCAACTGCTGATAGACCTGCGCGTTGCCATCCAGCAACTGCAGATCGTGCACGGTGGCGGACTCCTGCGGAGCCGGAGGCGGCGCGTCGTGCTGCACCCAGACTGCGGTGCCGCCGCCGATCATCAGCAGCAGGGCGAAGACTCCCGCAGCAAGGGGGCGAAGGTGCCGGCCGGAAGCGATGTCCGAGCCGTAGAGCAGGCGGGCGCGCATGCGCTCCCAGAGGCCGGCCGGTGGGTTGGCTTTTTCTTCGCGCAGGCGCGCGGCGAGCCGCGTATCGAAGTACGGAGATGGCTCCGGCGCCTCCCACGCGTCCATGGCCAGCATGGTCGCCTGTAACTCGCGAAGCTCTGTGCCGCACTCCGCGCAGGCCGCGACGTGGTCGCGAGCAGCGGCCGACGCGGCTGCGGGGTCGAGCAGCAGGTCTGCCAATTGCGCTTTGGTCGTTTTGCAATCCGTCTTTATCGCCGACATAGGGGTATTTCCTTGTTCCGATGCTGATGTTGTTCCGCGCTGTGTTGGCCGGGAGTTGAGCATCAGACGAACTCCTTGAGCCGCTCGCGCAATGTCTGGTAAGCGCGGAAGAGCAGCGACTTGGTAGCCGATTCGCTGAGCTTCAAAACGGCGCCTATCTGTTTGTAATCCAGGTCCTGATATTTGTGCATCAGGACGGCTGTGCGCTGCCGTTCGGGGAGCGCCATCACGTGCTTGCGGATGGCGGCGAGCCGCGCATCCCGCAACATATCCTGTTCCACAGTCGGGGCGGTGTCGGCCACGTCCGGCGTGGTGCCGGTTTCGGGGTCAGGCTGATCCAAATAGACGGCCTGCGCTCCGCGTTCGTGGCGCGTATCCCGCGCGTGGTTGACACCCAGGTTGGTCGCGATGCGATACAACCAGGTGCTGAACTTCGCCTCCGCACGATAGCTGGCGCGGGCGCGATAGACGCGGAGGAAGACCTCCTGAGCAAGCTCCTCGGCAACGGCCTGGTTGTGGACCATGCGAAACATGTAGTGCACCATCTGGCGGCGATATTTCTCCACCAGGAAGCCGAACCCCGCCTCGTCCCCGGCCGCGACGCGCAGCATGATCTCGGCGTCGGAGATCTGCGTCCAGCCGCCCGGGGGCAGAGTAGCGACATCCGAAACCGGCCTACCTATACCGGCATGGGTTTGGGGACGGACCGCTGCGGTAGCCATATCCTCCTTAACACTGTCTTCAGCAAAACGTTGCGCATCCTCGACGTCCTCTTCTGCATCGCCATTGGG
>DASYBK010000062.1:0-31671 GCA_036500805.1 Acidobacteriaceae bacterium
CAACTGCACGATCTGACGCTTCTCCGATACCGATCGCCATCTACGAACCCTGCGCCGTGTACTCGCGATCTCGGCCTGCATCATGAAGCGATGTTCACGCCCAGTGGATCACTGCGCCAGAGGGACTCAGCGTACGCTTACTCTCTTCCGTCCAGAAGCGGAAGCCTTAGTGCAGAGATTAGGCTCCGCAATTGGTTGCTGCGGGCGTGTCCCTTGTGCCGGCCCGGCGAGGCCCGCCGAGCGATGGGCTCAGATGCGACGAGGCCGATTTTCTTCAATTCGTTGTGTTGGCATCCAGATTCTTGAGTATCTTCTCCGCGTCGCGGCGAATCTCACCGCGGTACTCTCCGGTATCGGTCCAAGACGATGCTGGAGCCCCTTGGGAATCCAGCAGGGCCAATGCTTTTTTGGCATGCTGCCGTGCCAGATCTTTCTGGCCGTCGGCCAAGTAGGCATCCGCTAGGCTACCTTCCGCATCGGCCGAGTCAGGGTACGCAAGCAGGTTGAGTTCAAAAATCTCGACCGCCGGCTTGGTTTCACCTGCACGTAAGTGATCCTGGGCGATGATGCTGACAGTAACTTCTGGCCACAACTGCGCTTTGGGATCTTTCTGGCGCGCTCCCAGCAACTGCTGCCGGACTTTTTCGACTCCGCCGGGCGAGCGAATTTCATCGATGATCGCGGCAGAGGCCACGGTATCGGCTGGTGCATGTCCTGGTGTCTTCATCAGCGTGGTCACAAACCAATCTACGATGATACCGGGAAGCTCCGGGTGGACTTTGAACATATCGGTTCCGTGGCCACCATGAGCCGGAACCTTGCCGACATCGTTCGGTTCATACCATACCCAGGGTGCCTCTTCCGCCGCAGAGTAGTGCACGAACTTCTTGCCAGGATTGGCGCAACTGATGTAGGCGAGTTCCATCGCCTCGACCGTGGGCGGGTATTCGTCGTTGTCGTCCACGACGAAAAGCCCAGGCAGTTGCGGCGTCTTTTGCAAGTATTGCAGTCCGCCTTGAAACGTCTCCCCGGAAAGCAGTGCCAGCGATTTTACCTCGGCAGGATGCTGGCGCGCCGTCTGCACGGAATTGCCGACGCCCAGTAGGCCGGCTCCTCCCACACCGATGGCATCGCGCTCTACGCCAGGCTGCGAAACCAGGTATTGCCAGGCTGCGTCACGGTCGCCGGGAAGACCTTCCTTCTCTATTTGGTCGTTCCGTTGGGCTCTCGTCAGTTTGTCATAAGGAGTCCCGCCGCTCTCACCGCAGCCGCGCAGATCGACCGTCAGTGTGTTGATGCCAGCTGCCGCTAATTGCACGGCCACGTCATCCCACGACTTACGCGTCCGGTTGACCTGATGGAACAGCAGCACGCCGGGCCCCGGATTGGCCGCGGCAAAATAGGTTGCTTTGAGCCGGACGCCGTCGGGTGCCTTCAGATTCACCACGCGCGGCGCAGGTGGTGCCTGCGCGAATGCGATGAAGCTGAGCACAAACGCCAGAAAGAGAGGGATAGATCTCCTGATCATCTGAACCTCTCACAAAGTTGCACTTCCGTTCACGCTGCCCAAACCTGGTCAGTGTTTTATTACAAAACAGCGGCCGCTCCAAGGACGCCAGCCATGATAACAGCGGTGAATAGCGACGTCAGCAGAAGGCTTGCTGCGCGGCGTCTTCCTTGTGCCGACCCGGCGAGCCGCGCCAAGCGACGGCTCAGATGCGACGAGGCTGTCGCTCGGAGAAACATCGTTTCCTTTGGGACTTCAAGTGTGGCGAGGAGTCGATCTTCGGTTCATTACGTCCTCAATCGCCGGAGGGCACTCTGTACGCTTACCTTGCGGCCGGTTGCATGAGCGCTTGCCCGCGGTCTCACTCGCGAGAACAGAAGACCGCGATCCGATCTGTTTCTGGCGCTGCTATTGCCTCCAACCAGGGCTCTTCCACGATGACAGAAGTGCAGGGGCCATAACTGCAAATTCGGATGCGACGAGTAGCAGCTTCATGGCGTAGAAGGTTGAGCACACAGCTTAGGATGGAGCCCGTAAACGGCGTATAGAGATAGAAGACTGTGCCGTTGGAAAGATCCGCTGCTCGCGCATCCTGCTGGACGAAGGCAACCCTATCCAGATTCAACCTCTGGGCGCATTGCCGGGCGCGTTCCACGTAGGTTGCCTCTAACTCGATCCCCATGCTGCGGGCGGGGGTACAAATCGAGACGAGTAAGGGAACGTGGCCCAATCCGGAGCCGAGATCGATGAGAACATCAGTTGGAGTAAGGTCAGTCAGGCCGATCAGAGTGAAGATGTGGCGCGCAGGAGTGGGTTGATAGAACACCATATCGGACCTTCGCTGAATATCTCCGTCATTGGGCTCTTCGAATTGAAAGACTCCACTGATCAGCTCGTCCAAATAGTCATATCCCATGCCCGGGTAGCCATAACTCATGTCGCAGGAAGAGCCGGCCTCTTTCTTAGTCTCCGGTGGGAAATTGAGGCGTGACGAGTGAACCCAGCGAAGCAAAGCGTTCGGCCCGTTTCCGCCGGAAATGCCACGTCGGATCGCTTCGTAGAGTTCACGATTTACAGCTTCCAGCCTGGCGCATATCGCTCTCGCACGCGGATAGAGCTCCCCATCGACACCGACAAGCGATGGAGGGATATCCGGGAGATACGCATCGAGACGGTCAAGTGCCGCAAGACGCTGGGGAAGCTGATTCGGCTCGATGAGCGACGGCTCATTCTCCAGTTGCTCGACGAGGCGCTGCAACGCATCTATCAATTGTTGGAAGCTCCATTCGCTAAGCAAACCAGGGTTTCATATCTCTTTTTATTTCAGGGTACGATCCGGATTCGCCGGCGGTCGAAGCTTACCATCCACCGCCGCCCGAAGAATATTGGCTGCCTTTCTGGCGCGCCATTTACTTGAGCCGCCATCGGGCGGGCTCGGTCTTACCGCCCCGCCAGACTCACTGCGGAGGTGCGCCCTTCGGCAGCGTAAAGAATGCAAATACGAGCATCGCTACAACGATGAGGATCGGAACATACCATGTGACGGCCCGCATTTCGCCGGCCGGAGCGAGTTTCGGAAGACGTCGCGTTTCTGGACGCAGCATCCACGAAGCGAGTGTGAAAGCGGCAAGAACCAGCGGCCCGGCCCATCCGGCGCGGTCTCCGGCCAGGAGATGAGAAGCAACGGCTCCGGTGTAGTTGAAGATCGCCCCGGCGTAAGCCCACTCCTTGAGTCTCGGGAATCGCGGTACAAGCAGCACCAGGGCACACGGAATCCTCCACACTCCCAGGATGTCCAGCAGATAGAGTGGATAACCCAGATGGGTGAGAACCACTCGGACGTACTCAATACGCAGAAGGTCCCACAAAGCCCCGGCAGCCATTTCAAAAGCCAAAACAATGGTGAAGAGCCAGTACGCGATCACGCAGATCCATGCCGTGCGCGTTCGCGGTGCAGCAGCTTCTTCATGCCGCGCGGCCAGGACGGCGGCAATGGACGCGATCATGATGAGAGCCAAGAGAATCGCGGCTTGCATTGTGGGATTTACCTCCCATTTTCGACCGTGCCTGGTTCGTCGTACTGATGACGGACGGCGGCGGGAGAATGTGACCGATGAACGACCGGGAGAAGCGTAAACCATAGCCGTAACTGCAGATGGCTAGCCCTTACCGGCGCCTAATCTTCTTTATTTTCTGCAACACAGGAAACTCCTGAGCCGCTTTCCCCCGTCCATTGTTGTGGCAGCCCTCCTCGCCGAGGGCGGTGGGCCATTCACGCCCTGGAGCGTACGCAAATAGCGGCCTCCGAGGCTCGTTCTCACCAGGCAGTGCGATCGGCACCGCAACCAGCAAGCCGGACGCGGGGTTGATTAGAGCGTGGAGGAAAGACAACGATGAAACGGCAACTACTGGGTAGTCTCGTACTCACTGGGCTGCTGGCGACTGGCGTGGCATTCGCCCAGGAACCAGGAGCGGCACCGGAGCAAAACGCTCCTCAAACCGAGGGCGGCGGCATGGGCGGTCATCGCGGCGGCCACATGATGGATCCTGATCAGCGCCTCGCTCACATGACCAAGCGCTACAAACTCACCGCCGATCAACAGAGCCAGATCAAGCCCATCCTGCAGGATGAACAGCAGCAGATGCAGTCGATGCGCTCCGATACTTCGATGTCGCGCGAGGACAAGCGCGCCAAGATGCAGAGCACGCACCAGGAAGACACGCAGAAGATCGAGGCGGTCCTGAACGATCAGCAGAAGCAGAAGTTCGAAGCGGACCAGCAGAAGATGGAATCGCGTCGGGCCGAGCGCATGCAAGGCGGCCAGAGTGGTGCAGGCCAGCAGGCAGCACCACCACCACAACAACCGCAGTAAGCCAATTCTCTTTTATGTTGGTGCCGCAAAGAGGGCCGCGATCAGGCGGCCCTCTTTATTATTTATGGTGAGTGGACTCTTAGAACGTCAGCTTCAAGGCCAACTGCACCAGCCGCTGATCGTTCCGCATGCTGGTGATGGCGGCAAAACCTCCGCTCGTGTTTGTGAAGTTCAAATTCGCCGTTTGACCATCCGCCAGCGTGCCGTTTCCCGGCTGTCCAAGCTGCGGAGTGTTGGTTGCGTTGAAGGCTTCGGCGCGAAACTCCAGCCCGGTATTCTCATAGATATGGAAGGTCTTGAACAGCGAAGCATCGAGGTTATTGAAGCCCGGACCCCGCGCCTGCTGAGGACCGCCGCCCAGCGGCGCATAATTCGTCTGGCCGATCGCGGTAGCTACCGGCGGCTGCGCGAACGCAGCCGGGTTCAGCCACTCCGTTTTGTTGTGCGGACCCGCATAGAGATCCTGTCCCGGCACGGTGAAGGCATTGCAGCCGAAGTCCGATGTGCTTACCGGACAGCTGATGGTGAAGGGCTGGCCGCTCTGGTAGCTGTAAATCGCATAGACGCCCCACCCTCCGAGGACGGAGTTCACGACAGCATTGCTGTCGCCTAGCACGGCGCGGCCGTGGCCCACCGGCAGAGCATATGTTCCGCCCACGTGGACGACGTTCGTCGCGTCGGTATCGCAGAGGCCATAGTCGCCGTTGATGCCGAAGCCCGGTAGCCACTGCGCGCGGTACTGCGTATTCTGCGAGGCCTGCGTATGCTGGTTGCTCATGCACTTGCTCCAGGTGTAATTCGCAAGTATGGAGAGGCCGTAGCTCATCTGGTGCTGGTAGGTGGCCTGCATGGAGTTATAGCTGCTGGTTGCGTTGGTGGTTTCATAGGTGGCATTGCGCGCGAAGTCAGGAAACGGAACGTAATTCTGCTGATTGACACTCGGCGGAAGTATCTCGCTCGGCGAGTTGTTGTATCCCAGGTTGTCCAGATGCCGGCCGACGGTCCCGACGTAGCCGACCTGGACCGAATCATTGTTGGTGAACTGTTGCTGAACGGTCAGGTTCGTGGTCTGGACATAGGGCGTCTGGAAGCTATACTGCCGGCCGTACAAGTTCACACCGCTGCCTGAGTAGACGGAAGGATCCTGCAGGTTGGTGTTGGCAAAGGCGCTCTCCAGTGTGGCCGTCTGCCCATTGGCGAGCGTGAGTGGATGCTGCGAGTCTGGACTATTGAATGTGACGGTGTAGACGAAGGGATAATTGGTGCCCAGTGTGCCGCCGTATCCCAGGTTGCCAAGGGCGCCATAGGTGATCCCGTAGCCGCCGCGCAGCACCAGAGTAGGACGCACGCGATAGGCGAAGCCGATCCGCGGGCTGAAGTTGGTTTTTTGCGCTGTACCCAGATTCAAGCCGTCCACGCAATCCAGTGCGACGTTGTCCTTGGCCAGCAACGCGTCGAAGGAAGCCGATCGTGCTACCTGGCAGCCTTTCTTGGAGATATAGTATGTGCCGCTGTTACCATTTCCGTCGGTGGCGACGAAGTTCGCCTGCCGCCCATTGATCTCGGCGTAGGGAGTGAAGTAGTCCCAGCGCAGGCCCAGGTTTAGCGTCAGGGTGGGTGTCGCCTTCCAGTCGTCCTGGAAAAAGGCACCCGTGTACCAGCGGTGGTCCTGGGTGGTTGCAACGTTCGAGCCGCCGTAGGTGCTCAGACCGCCGACATTGCTGATTCCGCCCACGGTTGAGGGACCGGGTGTCAGCAACATGTCCCCAAGACCAGTGAGGCTGCTGTTCGAATTTGGAATATCCGTGTACTGGCCGCTGAAGGTGAAGTTCCCGCGTCCTTGCGGCGGCTGGGAGATATCCCCCTCGAGCGAGTCCACCTGTATGCCCATCTTAAAGATATGGTTGCGGTAAGCCTTGGTTACGTTGTCGGACCCTTCGATGCTGTAGACGTATTGAATGGTCGGGGTATAGTTTCCGACGCCGATGTGGGTAAGTCCGTTGATGTTGATCGGCGGGATACCGCCATTCTCCGACACCTGGGGAATGCCTGGGATGCCATAGGTGGCGGGAATGCCAAACGTGTCGCCAAAGAAGGATCTCTGCAGCTTGTCAGCATGCACCATGCCCACGTGCATCTCGTTCGTCAACGTCGGCGTGAATACGTGCGTGTAGCCGACTGCGAATGCATAGGCAGGGAAACTGTCGTTCCGTCCTCCGGTCTGTCCGACGGCGAGATTAGGGAGAGACGATGGAACCGTCTCCGAGATCAGGCTTCTGTCGAAGACACCAAAGACGATGTTGTTCGGATTGAAGTTCTCATCGATGCGGATATCGTAGGTGTTGTTGGTCTGCGGCTCCTTGGGCTCGTAGTAAAAGTTATTCGTCAGGAAGCCCGCATAGGTCGGCGCGGGATACACGCCAAGCAGCTTCAAAGCGTTCGGATCGATGCGCTGTGCAGGAAGAATATTGAGCTGGCTGGTGGCGCCAACAAAATTGGTTTTGCCAACCAAACTCCCGGTATAGAAGGGATCGCGCACATAGATAGCTTTGCTGCTGGTGTTCGTAAGTCCGGTGATAGTGTCGGTCTGCCCCGCAGCTAACATACGGGTGGTCGCGGGATCCAAAACGGTGCCGTGGGGAAACACCCGGCCCAGGGCATCCGTGCCGGTTCCGCTGTTGTAGGTGATCAGGTCCTGCAGGTTGGTGAAGGCGCTGTTGACCATGCCGGCCGTGGGCACGGTGCTGTAGGCCGGCACAGGCGTGATCGCACGGAGGCCCTGATAATCGAAGAAGAAGAATGTCTTGTCGCGGCCGTTGTAGACACCGGGAATGCGTACCGGCCCGCCGATGGTGCCACCGAAGATGTTCCGTCTGTACTCGGATTTCACGCCAGTGTTGTTGAAATAGGTGTTTGCATCCAGCACATCGTTGCGGAAATACTCCCACAGGTCGCCGTGAAACTGGTTCGTACCGGATTTGATCGCGGCGTTGACGACACTGCCGGTCGAATGCCCGAACTCAGCGCTGAAGTCGCCGCTCTGTAATTTGAACTCCTGGATCGCATCCGGCGGCGGAGTGATAGCCGCGTTGCTGCCCACGGATGAGCCGCCATAGACCTCAATATTGTCGTTGATACCGTTGAGCCGGAAGTCATTCTGCCACAGGTTGACGCCATTCACCGAGAAGTAGGCGCTGTCCGTAGTGCCTGAATCCGAACTGGGATTGCCCTTGGGTGCGGTTGCGGCGCCAGCGGAGAGCTGCGCCAGCGACGCCCAGTCGCGGCTCTTAAGCGGCATGCTGTTGATGATGTGACCCGTGATTGTCTGTCCCAGGGAGCCGCTTTCCGCTTGCAGCAGAGGCGCCGCGGCAGTCACCGTCACCTGCTGGCTCACCGCGCCGGTCACCAGGTGGACATCGATCGCGACCGTCTGCTGGAGGTGGACCTCGACGCCTTCGTCGACGACTTTCTCAAATCCGGGCGCTTCCACCTGCAGCGTGTAGCGTCCCGCGCGGACCGCGTTGAACGAATATGCGCCAGTAGAGGTGGAGCGTGTGGAGATGGCAACCCCGGTGGCATCATTGACGAGGTTGACATTGACGTTGGGAACGATTGCCCCAGTCGCATCTGTAACTGTTCCTGTGACACCGCCCGTGTCGATCTGCGCGAACACGGGGATAGCCGTGCTCATGACAGCGCAACAGGCACAACTCAGGAGGAAAATCCTCAGTTTGCGTCCTAGATATTTCATTTTCGGCCTCTTCTTGCAAAGTATTCAGAGTTTTTGCGAGCGCATCGATGATGCGCGCCCGGTGCGCGGGATAAACCGAATTGCTGAAGGACGCGAACTGAGGGATTGCCTGCGGATTCAGGTCCCCTTCGTCTCAAGCATGGCTTGGACGCTCGCGATTGCGTGCTGCCGGTCCTACGTTCCCACGCTCAACATGCTAGTGTCGATTCAGCAAAGGAAGGTTACGGTAGCGATAAAGTATTCGCAAACGGATATCTAAGAGTTGACCTCAGATATATCCGTTCAATGGATAGGATGGTTGCCGGAAAAGTGAGTGGCCGCGCAGGTGTTTAGGAATTGTGATGACCGCGCCCGGAAAGCGTGTCGGATAACTCCGATGATGAAGAGCTGGTGAATGCCGGCCGTATGTCAGGATGTCCAACGGCTGTGGTATATCCATCCAACTGCGCTACCGCATGAGGGAGTGCGCGCGATCAGGGCTGAGGCAGTGCGGTATGTTCGGTCGCGCTTGCGCTGAATTTCTGGTACTGATCGAAGCGTACGGATAGATCGACGTGGAAGCCGACGAAGAGCGCGGCCTTGCCGTCGAAGCGGGCATCGACGCGCGTGGGCAGCCACGCTTCATTGCGGATGAGCGCCTGCTCGAAGGAGAAGTTGCTGCCCGCATCCACGGTGGCAAACAGACCGAAGCCGATGCGCAGGGGCTCATCGAAGGTGGCATTCATCCGTGTCACTTCGCGCGCCGCTTCATCGATCCACACTGTGCCGCGGACTTTCTTGATCGCGTCCTCGTTGCGTCCATGCGTCTTCGCATGCGGGTCGCCAATGAAGTCGACGGCAATCACCGGGCGTCCGTTCTCCATCACGCGGCGCGGGTTGCTGAAGCGCGTGATGGCCAGCAGGCGCGATACGCTGACATCGTCCTTGTCACGCTGCCCGTAAGGCTGCGCAGCATACTTCACTGCCTCCTTGGTGGCGTGGTCCTGTTCCTTCTTCAGATCGCCGGCGCTCAACGGCTTGCCGTTTTTGCTGATGAGCGTTTCGATGGGCTGGCCGTGGACAAAGAAGACATTGCTGGTCTTGGCTTCTGTATGCCGCACCTTGCCGTGCTTGTCGTACATGGTGAGCTGCTGCTGCTGGCGAAAGGTGTACTCCTCGCGGGCGCGATCCAGCTCCGTCTGGTGGGCTTCCACGCTGCGCAGCAAGCTGGGCACGTCGGGCAGCGGAGCCGATTCCTGCGCAGCCGGCAGCGCCGCGGCTGAGACCGGAATGGACAGGGCCAATACAATTACGGCGAGGATACGCAAGGCTGTGTCCATGCTAGAGCAAAAGCGAGCGTTCTGTAACTTCGCGCGCTCCTCTGAAGTCAGCGCGCCTTTTATGGAATGGCCGCATCGTAGATTCGGTATACAACGGGCTTCCGTATACACCGGGCTTCGGGTATACACCGGCAGGGAAATATCTTAAGTTAAGGTCACTTCTGAAGGATGGAAAGAGGTGCTACGTGCTGGGACTGTTGCTGCGCTGGATCATCGGTGCGATCACGCTCTTTGTGATTGCCTATTTTGTGCCGGGCTTTCATATTCGCGGGCTGGCGTCCGCGCTCATCGCGGTGCTGGTCATCGGCCTGCTCAACGCGACGCTGGGTCTTCTGCTGAAGATCCTGACCTTCCCGCTCAGTATCCTGACGCTCGGCATATTCCTGCTGGTGATCAACGCGTTCATGCTGATGCTGGCCTCGCGTCTGGTGCCGGGCTTCCACGTAGACACCTTCGGCTCGGCCTTTGTCGGCGCGGTAATCCTTGCGCTGGTACACATGCTGCTGGGTGTGGGGTCGAGATCGGAACGGCGCCGACCAAGTTAGGGCAGGCGGCAGCTCATCCGCGAGGAGCTTACTGTATCGGAATCGGTTGCAGACGCATGGGCGCGACCGTGCCGCGGGGCAACGGGACCCGGTCATGCGCCGCGCGATAGGAGCGGTGGACGCCGCGATGCCGTGTTTTCGACTTATTCATTTCCAGCGGATGATTGCTTACCCCAATTGCTGCCGCTGCTGCGGCCGCCTGCCGTGCAGGATGGGGTGCATGCACGGCGACCGGCACGGGCGCGGCAGTGGGACGATTGCGGTATGCCGTCATGGTCACGCCTCCGGCCACGATCACGGCAGAGGCAGCGGCGAGCGCCCAGCGATGGTGGCCAATCGGCGCGATGGAGAGGCGTCGATACCAAGGCAGCACGGGTGCAGAAGCGATGCCCGCGAGCACGCGCTGTTCCAGACCGACTCTTGGCTGGACCGCTGCGAGCGCGGCCAGCGCTGCATCGATCTCTTCGGCGTAGTCGATCGCCGCATGAATGGTGCCAGGACCGGACGAGTTCATGACTTCAGTCCTTCCTTGCGCAGCTTGTCCGCGAGATCGCGCCGGGCGCGGAAGAGCCGCGAGCGTACGGAAGACTCGGTGATGCCCAGCACCGAGGCGATCTCCGCATTGGAAAGCTCCTCGAGCGCGGAGAGCAGCAGCGTCTGACGCTCTTTGGCGGGCAGCTCATCGATGAGCGCGAGCACGCGCGCATGCCGTTGCGCTGCGATGACTGTCTGATCCGCGCGCATCTCTTTGGCGGGCAGCACGCGCACCAGATCGCTGATGTCTTCATTCTCCGGCCTGGTTTTCTGGCGCCGCTTGCGGTCGAGTACCAGGTTCCAGGTGATGCGAATAAGCCAGACGCGCGCATCCCGTATCTCGGGCAGGCGGTCGCGATGGCGCAGCACGCGCAGAAAGGTCTCCTGCACCATGTCCTCGGCCTCCGCGGCATTGCGCGAGATGGAAAAGGCCACGCGATAGAGCGTGCCGGAATACTCGTGGACCAGCGCGGTCAATTCCGCTGCCCGATCCGGCGCTGCCGCGGCGGCAGTCGTCGTCTCCGGCATCGGAAGCAGGCCGGTCAGATTTCCCTCGTAGCTACCCATGCGCTTGCTGTCACTGACGCGGGGCGGGGTCGTTTCGCTCACAGGAGTCGTCCCAACTTTCGCGCTGGGCGAAGAAATAGACCTGCCTCACTCCGGCCTGAAGGCCAGCAGGAGAGGCATGGCACAGCCGGATGAGAGCATTTTCGGTATAGGTATAGACCGTTCAGCGGCCGCTCTGGTGGCTTTTCTTGAAGGAAAAGCCACGTCCAGTGCATCTCCGCCGGACACGGTACTACCGAAAATACTCTAGTGCTGGCCGGCCAGCTTCTGCGCAGCAATCTGGCCCGCGGCTGTCGTAAGGTCCTTGGCCTTGAGCAGAGCATAAATCTTGTTCGCCTCAGCCGAATTGTTGTTGGCCTCATAAAGCTGGGCGAGTTGCAGTTGTGCCGTGGCGGCGGGCACCGTAGCGGTCGGATGCTGGATCAGGTTCTGGTAGAGCTTGATCGCATCGGAGGTCTGGCCGTGCTGCGTCAGCAGGTTGGCCAGCGCGAGGTGCGCCAGGGACGCGAGGTTCGCATCGTGCAGATCGCCTGCCTTGCGGAAATCTGCCTCCGCAGCCGCAGTATTGCCCATCTCGGCGGCGGTCAGTCCGGCAAAATACAATGCATTGCGACCGGCGGGGGTGCCGCTGTAGCGTCTGGCCGCATCTTCGAACAGGGGGTATGCAGCCTTGGCGCGGTCGGCGACGGTGGCAAAGGTCTTGAGGCCGGGCGGCGCCGGCTGCGTGGGGTCGGCGATGGGCGTGCTGTAGATGGTCGCAGCATTGCCAAAGGCATTTGCCGCCGCCTGGGAGCGTTGCTGGTACACCACCACTCCAGCGATGGCGAGGGCGATCACAACCACGAAAGCGATGGTGATGCGCAGGGCTTTGGTGCGATTTTCAGCGATCCAGTCCAGGCCGACCTGGGTGGAGTGAATGAAAACGTCGTCTTTCTTAAGCGCGCTACGGGTCTGTGCGTCCACTGAAATCCTTGCAGAAAGAGCTAGGCGCGATCGTGCGCTGGCGGGCAGGGCAGCCCGAGACTCTCAGAAATTGATATCAAAAGTGTAGCAGCGACGCGATTTTAGGGTCAAAAAAAGCTGGCTTTGGCGCAAGGGGAGATAGCCGAACGGGGCACACCAGCGCATTTTTCCGAATACCGTGAACCGCGGAGCGACACGCGGCGTGGCTTTTCTTACGGAAAAGCCACAAGAGCGGCCACGGACCGGTCCACACCTATCGGAAAAATGCGCGAGAGTGCCCCGTCGAGCGAAAGATCTGCAGCCGTTCAGGCAGCACGTACCGGCATCTCCAACTCGCCCCGCTCCACCTTTTCCTGACATGCGATGCAGAAGGGCGTCCAGGGCAGGGCCTCCAGCCGTTTGGTGCCGATGACCTCGCCGCAGTTCTGGCACTCACCGAAACTGCCTTCGTGCAGCCGTTCCAGGGCCTGGCGCACAAGCTGCATCTGGAGATGGCCGTTGGTTCCCTGCGAGAACAAAAACTCTTTTTGATAGGAAGCAACAGCCTGGTCGGCGACGTCCTGGGTGTCGTCCATGCCAGCATCCCGGCCCTGCTCAACTGCCGACTTCATCGAGCGCACAAGCAGCTCCTGCTGTTGGCGCAACTTCTTCTCATAAACACCGCGGGGGTTAAGGGTTTTGGGCACGTCTGATAACTCCTCTTAAATACTCGATATTCCGAAATGCAGACTATTGGACGCAGGTGAGGGCAGAAGATTTGCTATTTTTTTCCTCAGGCAGGCAGATTTTTGTTGTCCGGGAGCAGACATTGTGTATTGCGGCCCCTCCCGTCTGCCCGCGGACATTTCCCGTTATTTTGAGCCCGCAACGTGGCGACAAGCATCGCCGCTTCGACGTGGGTCTGCAGCCGCGGAAGAAATGCTCTAAGCTGAAAGCACTATGTACGAGGAATTTAAGGTCACGGATCGCTGGACCGGCGAGACCCTCCACTGTCTGTGGCGCGCCAACATTATCGCCATCGCGACCCGCCACGCCGACGCCATCGATGTTCGCTTCGAGGTAAATGGGCGCCCGGTGTGGATCGCAATGCCGGCCGTGGCGTGGGTCGAGTACAAGAAGCGCACCGGCAACGTCATCACGGACCGGCTTACCGCGCAGATCGCAGGTCACTATCTCAAGCAGGCGATCGAAGACGGCTATGACAATGGCCGTGAGATGTATGCCATGAGCATCGAAGAGGTGCTGGAGCATCTCGACATCGTGATGCGGGAGGCGAAGCACACCGCGAAGCTGCCCATGCTGCCGGTGATCCACGAGAAGATGGCATAGCGGCTCGCTGGCTGACAGGCGCCAACAGCATCGGCCTGCAAGACGAAAAAAAGGGGCGGCTCACAGCATGCTGTGAGCCGCCTTCATTGCAAGTACGGATTCGTGCCTACTGATTTCCCTGGCTCAAATCCAGATTGGGCAGCACGGACGTGCCTTCCAACTGCACTGCCTGCAGGCTGCGCGGATTGAGTCCGAGCGCTTGCAGAATCGTCGGTGCCACCTGCGTGGTCGAGACGTCGGAGTAGACGGTGTGCGCCTGGAAGTTGGGGTTGGAAAGCAGCATGATCACGTTGGTGTCGTCATGCCCGAAGCCGCCGTGCTCCGACTGTTTCGTCGAGCTGCCGGTGTAGACCACACCCGGATTTGGCGTCACGATGATATCCGGCGTGCGCGGATCGCCATTGGGCGGCAGACCCGGTGTGTTGTAGTTCAGCGCGAGAGTCGGACCATAGAAGAGCAGGCCCAGCCCGATCTTGCTGGCATTGTCTTCAAGGATCGAGACAGCCGAAGCCGTCTGGCTCGAATTGTTCAGCCAGATCAGCGAGACATCGTCCTCGGTCGCGCCGATGCCGGTGGGATTCAGCGGCGACTCGGAGGAGGGAATCATGCTGGCCAGCAACGTCGCCGGCGTAGTGCCGTTGTCGCCGCTTGGTCCGGGGACGCCGTTGTAACGATGAGGATCGATCGGGCTCTGGCCGTGCTTCGCGGTGATGATGATCAGAGTCGAATCGAACGCGCCGGTGTCCTTCAGATCGTTCACCATCTTGCCGATAGAGGCATCGACAAATTCGATCTCCTGCGCCAGCAGTTCGCTCGGCGTGCCCGATGCGTCGAGATAGCCGCCGGTGCCCACGCCTTTCTCGATCAGCTTCTGGCCCACGCTGACTGCCTGGAAGTTCATGCCAAAGAGATTTGGCATCCGCGTCGAATTACCGTTGTGATCCTTGCCGTGGATCTGGTTCAGGATGCCATCTACTTTGATCGTGTCGTAGCACTGAATGTTGGCGAAGCTATTGGTCCAGACCGACGCCCCGAACGACGAAGGATCGGGGATCGGACTGCACGACACGCCTGCAGGCGTCGAATAACCCGGAAGCGCGATAACGGTGGAGTTGATCTCCGGCGAGAAATATTCGTTCAGAGAGCCGCCGCCCGGACCCGCCACCGCTGAATACGACGGATGCTTGTCATACCAGGAGGTGTATCCACCCGCATTGTGCACGACGCCGAAGATCGTATTCGTACGCACGAAGTTCCAGGGATAGACGGGCGCGCAGCCGGCCTTGGGATCGCGCGTCAGCCGCTGCGGGTCGATCGCGGTGATGCCGCCGTTGGTGGGATCGGCTCCAGGCGCGCCGCCATTCAGCTTGGTCAGGTCATAGTCGATGCCTTCATCGAATTCGGTGCGTGTACCGGTGGGCGCTGCGCCTGCCGTGCACGGTCCTGCGGCTACGCCGTCGCCGGTGGTCACAGCCGGCGCGTCGAGCGATCGGTCATAGGCCACGTCGTAATACGCGCCCACGGTGCGTGGTGTGCCACCGGTCACGAGCGCCATCAGGCCCGGGAACGAGTCCGAGGGGCGCGACGTGCTGGCCGCCACATAGTTCACGCCACTGGTTCCGAGCGCTGCCAGATTCGGGCAGTACGGTGTGCCGTTATTCACGCCGGCAACGCCGCGTGAGCAGTTCAGATAGTCGACCGCATGCATGCCATCGACGCTGATGAGCAGCACGTGCTTGATGTGGTTATGTCCCCAATCGTCATCCTGGGCATGACCGGGAATGCCGGTGACAGCCAGCGCAGCGGCGCCGGCCAGCAGTAGAGCAAGATGTTTCATAGCTACCTCCACGAGGGTGATAACAAAGGCAACTTCGTGCCAAGGTTCGCGGGGCATGAAATTCGCGTAAATTGAGAAAGCTTAAGCCAAGCTTAAAGCTGCTGCTTGCAGCCACTTACGGGCCAAGGTACGATCCCGCGGAGCGGCGCTGGCCTCTGCCGCCCGCGGGATGGCACAATAGACGGTTTTGTAGCTTCCGGCCGATTTCACGAATACCGTATCCGGCGAGCAGCCGCGACCAGCAGCTTTCTTGACGAAAAGCTGTGTCAGGATTTGTTCTCGACGGCTACACGTTTTGCGAAAACGGTCCAGCGGGAACAGGAGAGATATGGGCGCGGCGATCGCGAGCACTGTGTCGAAGCATTTGTTAGAAGGACCGCATGTCCACCGCAATCTGTCGACGCCGCAACTGGTGGAAGCGGCGATTGCGCGCGGCGAGGCGAGTCTCGCATCCAATGGCGCCATCGTGGCTCTGACCGGAGCGCGCACCGGCCGCTCGCCGCGCGACAAGTTTCTGGTGAAGGACGTTCTGACCGAAAACCGCGTGGACTGGGGCAAGGTGAACCAGCCCTTTCCGCCGGAGCGCTTTGCCGCGCTGCTGGAGCGTGTCGAGCGCCACATGCAGGAGCGCGACCGCTACGTGCTCGACCTGTACGCCGGCGCCGATCCGTACTACCGGCTGCCCATCACTGTCGTGGCGGAGTATGCATGGCATGCGCTCTTCGTGAAACAGCTCTTCGTGCGCCCGCAGCGGGCGGAGTTGGAGGGGCATCTCGCGGAGTTCACGGTGATCGCCGCGCCGGAGTTTGAAGCAATGCCCGAGCGCGACGGCACTACCTCGTCCACCTTCATCATCACCGACTTCACCCGCAGGATCGTGCTCATCGGCGGCACGAAATATGCCGGCGAGATGAAGAAATCCATCTTTGGCGTGATGAATTATCTGCTGCCGGAGCGCGATGTCTTCCCCATGCACTGCTCGGCCAACATTGGCGCAGACGACAAGACGGCGCTCTTCTTCGGCCTCTCCGGCACCGGAAAGACGACGCTCTCCGCGGACCCACACCGCCGTCTCATCGGCGATGACGAGCACGGCTGGGGCGAGCGCGGTGTCTTCAACTTCGAAGGCGGCTGCTATGCCAAGTGCGTCGATCTGAGCGAGGAGAAGGAGCCACAGATCTATCATGCGATTCGCTTCGGCTGCGTTCTGGAAAATGTCGTGATCGATCCGCGCACCGGCGAGCCGGATTACGAGGACATCCGCTACACGGAGAACACGCGGGCAGCGTATCCGGTCGAGTTCATCGAGAACGCGGTCGTTCCCGGCATTGGCGGGCAGCCGGCGAATGTGCTCTTTCTTGCGGCGGATGCCTTCGGCGTGCTGCCGCCGATCGCGAAGCTTACGCCTGACCAGGCGATGTACCACTTCCTCTCCGGCTACACCGCGAAGCTGGCGGGGACCGAGGCCGGCCTCGGCTCCGAGCCGGTGCCGGAGTTCTCCACCTGCTTCGCATCGCCATTTCTCCCGCTGCCGCCACGCGTGTATGCAGCGATGCTCGGCGAGCGCCTGCGGCAGTACGACGCGCAATGCTGGCTGGTGAACACCGGCTGGACGGGCGGCGTCTTCGGCGTGGGCAGGCGAATGAGCCTGCCGCACACGCGTGCGCTGGTCACGGCCGCGCTCGATGGCAGTCTTGCCGGCGCTGAGTTCACCACCGAGCAGGCCTTTGGCCTGAGCATTCCAACCACTTGCCCCGGGGTGCCGCCGGAGTTGTTGAATCCGCGCAACGCCTGGCCGGACAAGGCCGCGTATGATCGTCAGGCGGCTGCGCTGGCATCGCGCTTCGAGAAGAATTTCGCGCGCTTCGATGCGCCGGCTGCCGTACGGGCCGCGGGCCCCCGGCCTCGCCGCTAAAAGCATTTTCGGTATGGGTGTAGACGGTCCAACGGCTGCTCCTGTGGCTTTTCTTAACGGAAAAGCCAAGCAGAGAGAATCTCCACGGATCACACAATTACCGAAAATGCTTTAAGGAGAATGTCTCCAGCCCATGTTTGTGCGCAAAGTGCGCGTCGAGTATGCACGTGAGGGCGGCGAGCCGCGGCCATGTCCGCTTGCGTGGATCGACAACTTCGCCATGCGCAACTTCACCAACAGCGCGATCTTCGATGACACCCTGCCCATCGGCGACGGACGCATGGAGGTGGGATTGCGCGTGCCCCTTGATGCGCTCTCGGAAGCGATGGATGAGTGGTTTCGCAGGAAGGGTTATCTACGCCAGGGAGACCGGCTGTTGATTCTCGAAGAGCAGAAGCCCGGGAGAACCGACTAGAGCATTTTTGCTGGTGCTATAGAGCGCGAAGAGAAGCCCGGCGTGGCTTTTCCTTCAAGAGAAGCCACAAGAGCGGCCGCTGAACCGTCTACACCTATACCGAAAATGCTCTAGCCGCCGTTCGATGGATACGGGCCGGACTTATTCGCGTTCCAGCAATAATCCCGCGTAGGCTTTGATGCGGTGACGGATGCGCCAGCGTACGCTGATACGGCTCTCCGGGCAGTCCCAGGCGTCCTTCACGCGATAGCCCTGCGCTTCCAGTTCAGCCACAAACTCCTTGCGGTTCTGCACGCGATAGGGGCAGACCACCGGGCCAATCGACTGCAGCGTGAAGAAGGTTGGGCCATCCCACAGCGCGGTGCGATTTGCGAGAATGTGACGCGGCTTTGGGTCGGCGAGCTTCGCAAGCAATTCCGCCAAGGTCTCCGGAATGTACTGCAGGGTGCCGGAGGTAAGGAGCATATCCGCTCCGGTGGAGTCTGCGAAGCTGGATGTGAAGCTCAGTCCTTCGCTGGGGCGAGTCCGCGCCAATTCGCGTCCCGCCTCAATCACGGCAGGAACATCGCATACTGTCCATTCGAGGCCGGCCGGCATCGCCCAGCGGCTCTGATAGTTGTAGAAGAGAAAGCCGGTGTTGCCGCCGAAGTCAAAGATGCGATAGCCGGGCTTCGCAAGCTGGTTGAGATAGAAGAGCGCGGCGAAGTCGCTGACCTTGGTGAAACCGAGCAGATACGGATACATATCGCTCGTCTCTTCGTTGTCATAACCGACCTTGCGCCCTTTGGGCACGGCGGCGAGCGCCGCGGCATAGCTGGCATAGACTCCGGTGACTCCGGAGCCGATGAAGAGCCGGCGCAGGAGCTTCTGAGCGTGATTCATCATGTGGGTAGATTGATGCGCGGAGGCCGAACTGAGCTTTCAATGCACCCTGCAGCAAAGAAAGATGCAGAATGAGTCTTTCGCGATGATACCGGCGACATCCTACTCGTCGTAGTGGAGCAGGCTGAAGATGTCGAACTCTTCGAAGCGCTCACGACCCTTCAGGAAATCGAGCTCGATCGCGAAGCCAAGTCCGGCGATGCGTCCGCCGAGTTGGCGCACCAGCTTCACCGTTGCCTCCATGGTGCCGCCGGTGGCCAGCAGATCGTCGACGATCACGACATTCTGGCCCGGCTCGATGGCGTCCATGTGGATCTCGAGTGAGTCGGTGCCGTATTCCAGGTCATAGGTGACCTTGGCGGTGGCTGCGGGCAGCTTGCGCGGCTTGCGCACCGGAACAAAACCTGCATTCAGCCGATACGCCAATGCCGGCCCGAAGATAAATCCGCGCGCCTCGATGCCCAACACCAGGTCGATGTCTCTTTCGAGATAATGCGCGGCCAGCGCATCGATCAGCATGGCGAAGCCGAGGCGATCCTTCAGCAGCGTTGTGATGTCGTAGAACAGAATGCCCGGCTTGGGGAAATCCGGCACGGTGCGCACCAGGCGCTTGAGCGGTTCGCAATTGATCGGTTCCATCTTCTTCGGGTTTCCGTTCATCGGTTTTGTCGACATGCCGGGCTACCATGCTCCTTCAATCTCAAATGGTCCCAATCCTTCACCCTCGCTGGGATCGAGATCCCGCTGCTCGATCGCATCCACGCGGCTGCCGCGCGAGCCTTTGGCCAGCAGCGACTGCAGACGTTTCAGCTCAGCCTCTTCGCCCGATGCAACCACTTCTACATGGCCGCTTTCGGTATTGCGCACCCAGCCGCGCAAGCCGAGTTCAGCAGCCTCGCGGTGCACGAACCAGCGAAAGCCCACGCCCTGCACGCGGCCTTTGACGAGGTAATAGCGGACCATAGCGGCTGAGTGCTCAGTGTTGCAGAGCATGCGAGTGAGCGCAAGCGGGGCGGTTCTGGGTTCGCTGGTAGGGGTGCTTCCGATCTACTCAGCGGCGTACACTCCTCAGGTGTCCTCACTCAGCTTGCAGGAGCGAGGAGATCAAGAGGAGCAGAGAAACCATGCGGATGAGCGTGCACTTGAATTTTCAGGGAAATTGCGCTGAGGCGTTCGCCTTCTACACAAAGGTATTCAAGGCCAGCAATCTCTTCCAGACAACGTATGGCGCTGCTCCGGGAGACTCGCTCGTGCCGCCGGATTGGAAGGACAAGGTCATGCACGCGTCGATCCCGCTAGGCGACGGACTGTTGATGGGCTGCGACGCGCCGCCGGGAAGATCAACGCCGCTTGGCGGTTTCCAGGTTTGCGCGGAGTCCAAGGACGAAGCCGAGGTCAAGCGAATCTACGAGGCCCTCAAGGAGGGCGGTAGTGTCCAGATGCCTCTGGCGCCGACGTTCTGGTCGCCGCTATTCGGCATGTGCACAGACAAATTTGGTGTGGGGTGGATGGTGGGCATGCCGGGACCGGGACAGTAACGCGCAGTTTCTATAGCTGTGGGGCGGTTTTGTTCCGCCCCTAGAGACGCCTGTTTGATCGTGCGGAGAGTGCGAGCGCAGACAAACCGCACGCGATAATGTACCCATCTTCGACAAAGCGACTTCCGTTGAATTGTCCCCCAAGACGCATGCCAAGCGTGGTGGGGTTAGCGAATGCGGTAGACGTAGGCGTCTTCTACGTATCGATCGCCAATCAACTGGTTGCCGAGGCGCATGCCGTCAACTGAGGCCGTCCTGCCAAAAAGCCTACGCAGAGCACGGGGAAACGACTCATTTGTGCGCATGATCCAGAGGGTTGGTATCTGCCCTTCCGAGATGGACTTGCGCAGTATGTCCTTTGCCTTTTTGAGTTGATCGAAGGGGGACAACGAATCGAGGTCTTTGGCTGCAATAACAAAACGCCAATCTGCGTACTCGTCTGTCAGGAGCCACAGAGCGATCGACAACTTCAACCCTGACTCTTCCAGGAGCTTTACGATTCGTTGGCCTTGCAATACGTCGAGACTTACCAGTGCTGGATGAGCCATGCCATCACTCCGTGTTGCTTCTGGCTGATTGCCAGGAGAAGGGCCTCCGCCGCCACTCGTTCCCATTGAGAATATCTTGCTTGCTCGGACCAGCGTATGACCAGGTCCCAATTTTCGGAAAAGATCCGGTCCCTGGAGCTGGTCTCAATGAGAGAAGCTTCCATTTCCGCTACCCGCACAAGTACTTTGAGGTCATGCTTGTAGCTGTCGTCAACGCGTTTTTTATCCGGAAAATCGTGACGGGCAGTCCCCCTGGCAATGATGGCCTTCAGTGCGCATTCAACAGCATAGCCTGCCAGATAGTAGGCTCCGCTGTAGTGATCAAGCTTCAGCAAAGCCTTCGCTTCAGCGAGACGTGTCTTCGATAAAGCCTGAAGTTGGAGACGGTTCATTCCGAGCCCGCGGTCTTCATCCAGTAGGGTATTGATGAGGCCGTTCGTGCAGCACCGGTCACATCGAATCTAGCGTCTACGCCCGCGAGAGGTAAGCCCCCTCCGCCGTGTCCACGCGGATCTTCTCGCCTTCATTGATGAACGGCGGCACCTGGACCACCAGCCCAGTTTCGAGCGTGGCCGGCTTGGTCACCGACGAGGCGGTTGCCGACTTGAGGCCCGGCTCGGTCTGGACCACTGTCATCTCTACCGTCTGTGGCAGCTCGATGCCCACGGCGACGCCGTCAAAGAACGAAACGCGGATCTGCAGGTTCGGAATGAGGTACTCGACCGAGTCGCCCAGCGTGTCGCGCTTGAGGTGCGTCTGCTCGTAGTTCTCCGTGTTCATGAAGTAGTAATCGTCGCCGTCGGAGTAGAGAAACTCCATGGCGATTTCATCGACGATCACACGATCGATGGGGTCGGGGGAGCGGAAGCGGTGCTCGAACATGGCGCCGGTGCGCAGGTTGCGCAGCTTGGCCTGGATGAAGGCGCGCAGGTTGCCGGGGGTGCGGTGCTCCACGCTGAAGACGGCGTGCAGTTCGTTGTTGTGCTTGATGATCATGCCCGGACGCATCTGGGTGGCGGGAATCGCCATAACGAATAAGGCTCCTTGTTAGGTGGATGAAATGCCGCAGTAGGCGAGAGGGGCGGTCGGCAGGCGGGCCCGCACCTAAAGATGAATTGTAGCTCAGCAGCTTCGCTGCTATGGTGGCGGCACCGTGCGTTCGGCGCAGCGGGCAGGGCTCCGAACGCCTCGATATCGATTTTTCGAGGAGTCTTCATCGATGATGCAGCGGCGCGAGTTCCTCGGCCACGTGGTGCGGACGGCGGTGGCGGGGGGTGCGGCGCTGGCCACGGGAGCTCGCGCATGGCCACTGGTCGAAGCAGTGCCGGGTACGGCGCGACGCGCTTCGGTGACCGACTTCGGCGCCGACGCAACCGGGCAGAAGGATGCAACGGCCGCAGTGCAGAAGGCCATCGCTTCACTGGCCAAGCGCAATGCGCGGCTGGTCTTTCCCGCGGGCAAGTACACCTTCGCCGCATCGGATGCGGTGCTGATCGACTTCCGCGGGTACGAGGGCCTGGAGATATTCGGCAATGGCGCGGAGCTCTCCTTCGGTGGCGCGACACTCCCGGTTCGTCTGACGAACTGCAAGGACCTCGAGGTCCACGACATCATCGTCGACTGGACGCGTCCGCCGTTCTCGCAGGGCGTGGTGCGAGCCGCGGACGAGCGCAGTGTTACAGTCGACGTCGATCCCGCATACGCGGTCGACGGATCGGAGCAAGTCCGCGGGCTGCTGGGCTTCCATGGCAAAGGCAAGACAGCCGTCACCAGCGGCGTCAACGTGTATAGCGTCGGCGCTGTGCAATTGAAGGGCCGCCAGCGATTGGAGATTGCGCTCGGGGAGCCAGCAGCGTTCCATACAGGCGATACGATCGTGCTGCTCCATCCCACGAGCGATGTGGAGGCGTTGCGCCTCGAGGGGTGCGAGGAGATTCTGCTCGAGACAGTTGTCTTCCATACCGCGCCGGGGGCGGCGGTGGCATTCTCCGGCTGCCGCGATATCACGATGGATACGGTTCGCGTGATTCCGCACCCCGGCGTCGGGCGGCTGATCTCAAGCTGCGGCGGCGGTGTGGAGGTACTGGATTCGACCGGCACCATCAGCGCGCAGCATGCGCTCATCAACGGGACCGCCGGCGCCGGGATGCGGGTGCAGCAGTCGTACTGGCGGCTGAGCCAGGTGAGTGATCCGCAGACGGCGTTACTGGCCAGTGCCGACGGCAAACCGGTGCCGGAATGGCTGCTGCCTGCGGCGGGCACATACATGCAGCTCAGCGAGGCAGGCACTCTGAAGCTGCTGGGCGAGATCGCCATCACCAAGGCGGAAGCGGCGCCCGGCGGCATGCGATTGTCCTTCGACGAAACACTGTCGCCGACCATTGGCAAAGGAACGTTGTTCTGCCTCAGCGCGAGCAATCAGGCGCAGTTAAAGCTGGACGACTGCAAGTTCGTGGGCGGCCCCTCCACCGGGCTGGTTGCGCAGTCCCGCACCCGCGTGGGCAACAGCAGCTTCAGCGGCTATGCCGGTCCGGCGATCCTGCTCGCGCCCGATCTCGAACACATGCGCGGGCCGGTAGTGGAGAACATCCACATCACGGATTGCAACTTCACGCAGTGCAATCTCGCGCCCGGCGAGGAGCGGGGAGCGATCACCATCGATACCCAGCCCGAACGCAGCCGCGCGGCGACACCAACCCTCCGCGTGAATGAGGGAATCACCATCCAGCGCAATGTCTTCTCCAATCTGGGCGGCCCGGGCATCTACTGTGCCGGCGCCACCTGGCTGGATGTGGAGTCGAACCGCTTCAATGACTGCGACCGGCTGCGTCCGGCGGGGGAAGACCCGCGCGCTATCGTGCTGCGCAACCTGGACGAGAGCACCATCACGACCAACGACGGGAACGGATCGGCGAAGATCGTCATGATCGGCTGTACGGACAAGGTGAAGGTGGACGGGAACGGTCCGCTCACCAACGCGACCAGCTAAGCGAATCCGCCTTGACCTACCCCCTACCCCCCTCCGGCACGGGAGGGTGGGTTGTAACTCCCCTGGATGCAATGGCATAGGCGCCTTTCCGACGGGCAAAAATGTCATTCCAAAGGGTTTATCCGTAAATATGTCCAAGCAAAGAAGTTAGAGTCACGAAAAAGCCACGGCGCTTTGCCGTGGCTTGGTTGCCTCGCTCCTCTGTGGAGGAGGGTCTACTTCTATTCTATCGAGTCGGCCAGATAAAACTGGCAGAATTCCGGCGGGATTCTTTGGTCGGGACCGCTTTGGGAATGCGGGTGGCTCGGCGGGATTCGCGACGCAGGCGATCAGAAGAGGTAAGGCACCAGGGCGGCGGTCTGATGGGCATAGGTGGCATACGTCTCCCCAAATTGGGAACGCATCCACTGCTCCTCCATGCGAAGCTTGGCCCAGAACACGAGGAATACCAGGACGAAAGCGATGACCCCGCGCACCTGCGAGAGCGCAATCGCGGTGCCAAGAAACCCGGTCAAAATGCCGGTGTAGATAGGGTGACGGACCCGGGCATAGGGGCCGGTGGTAATCAGCTCGTGGCTCTGCTTAATGGTTACGGAGCGGCTCCAGTTGCTGCCGAGATGCTGGCGCGCCCAGACAGCGAAGAGAAGGCCGGCGACGGTAAAAGCAGCTCCAATCCAGAAGGGCCAGATGCCAGACGGCCAGAGCTGGCGGTAAAGCCAGGGCAGCGGGATGCGAGTTGTCGAGAGGAGGACGATCACGATCACGAAGGTGAGGGCGCGCAGGATGCGCGAGGCGGCCGGCTCGAGGCGCTGGTTGGTTTTGGCAGGCGCCTTGATCTGCCAATAGATCTGCCAATAGAGGAGAAAGGCGATCCAGACCACGGGGAAGAAAGATTCATAGAACCAGAGCATTCAGGACCTCCGGTCGCGAAGGTGTTTACGCAGGCAGGCCGGGCAGAGTTCCGGGGCGAGCGAATTTGCGCCCATCGCCGTGTGCGCTCAAAGATGCTGCGATTTGGAAATCAGCCAAGTATAGTATTGCCGATACCCATCCAAGCGGTTACAGGCAACAAAGCCACGGCGCTTTGCCGTGGCTTTGTTGCCTCGCTCTTCTGTGGAGGAGGGTCTATTTCCGTTCTATCGAATCGCGCAGGTGAAACCGGCGGGATTGGGGCAGGACTTTTTGCTTCGGCCGGTTTTGGGAAATGCGGGGTTGATGGCCTGGAGGTGCTGCACAGCGGATACATGGTGGCGGGCACGGGATAGATTGGCAATGGCATGACGGACTGGTGCCCGCTAGCATCTGTCTTGTTGAGCGGCTTGTTGTTGACAAAACCATATAGATTTAAGCTCTGCGGGTTCATCAGCTCCGCATACGGGATAGCTTCGGATGAAGCACTCCACTCCATGCGACGTGAGGCGGCCCGTGGTTTGCCAGTCACGGCACAGGACTATGCATGATCATACGTAGTTCAGCTTCGTCATGTGGAGAAACGAGAAGATCTCCGTCTGTAAGGCACACCACTTGGATGGGACGGTTCTCAATCCTCGACCATGGAATAAAAGACGCACTTTGTCCGGAGCATATCGATAATGTCCCAATTTTTTTCCCGGAGAGGCGCACGACGTGCCCTCCCCAGATTACCTTGCCACGTCCATTTACAATCCAGCACTGCGCCTCCATGGTGCCACTCGGAGAGCATCCAACCCATTCACCCACGCGGTCAAACTCCAAAGGCGTATGGGGACCGGAGACCCAAACCGAAGAATCAGGCAGCCATGATGGCTTTTCGGGCTGCATGCTGGCCCATTGCATGCGCCCAACAACTCCGACGAGTGTCATCACTAGGAAGGCAACTATCGCCCATTTGGCCCAAAAGAATTGTTTGCGCGTCAATTGGCTACACCCATTTCGTTGCCAGATGTCCTTCTAAACGGCTTACTGTAAACACACCCAGCCAGAAAGTAATGAGAAGCACGAGAATCACGGGGCGTGCCGTGTCTTTGTTGCGTCGCTCCTCTTTCCTGCGATTGCTGCTCCGTCTACTGCTCGGCTCCGAAGAGGCGGGAGAAAAAGTGGCCTACGCGATGGAAGAAGCCGTGGGTGGGCGGCTTTGACGGTTGCGTGGGTGCCTGGGCGATGGCTGTTTCGACCTGAACCGGAGCGGGCGCCGGCATAGACCCGCGAGGTGGTGCCGGCGGTCCGGGCGTGGTCATGTTCGAGGGGGAAGGAGCAGGCGCGGCGGGGGATGGCGGCGGTATCGCGGCAGCCGAGGCATCTGCTGTAGCTCCTGCGGCGGCGGCTTCGCTTACCTGGGGGAGATTGCCGCTGTAGTGGAAGGGCACCGCGACCTGGGCGTGGACCTCGCCGGGGCCGGCTACCGGGGTGGTCGACGGCAGCGGCGGCTTGGTTAGACCCTCGCTGACGGCCAGCGGGAAGGCGGTATCCGCGGGCGTGGAGGACGGGCCGCCGACGGGATGGCCGGGCGCTGCGCCATGCGGCGCGGAGGTTCCTGCATCGGCCACGGAGACTGGCGGGGGGCAGCCGCAGGGCTCGTGCTCGGTGTCGACCACCTCGCGCAGGCTGCCGTGCTGGAAGCTGACATGCTGCCCCGGCTGCACGCGGTAGAGGCCGCCCTCAAGCTGGCTGGTGACGGTGATGTAGGGCGCGTTGGGGCCGCGGTTGTCGATGCAGGTATCGCCCTGGCGGCTGACCCGGATGCTGAGGTCGGCTTCGCCGGGGCCGGAGATGAGGATGCGCAGGTCCGGGGTGAGCAGCACATCGGAGTACTTGCCGGTCTGGTAGTGCGCTTCGATGGCGCCGCGGTCGAGGCCGAGCATCAGCCCGGAATCGTCCGGCGCCTGGATGGAGCGGTCGCGCGCCAGGTGGACGGTGGTGGTGGCGCAGAGATTGAGGTTGCCGCCGCGGGTGAGCGCGATGGGCACGGTCTGGCTGCCGGCGGTGAGGGTGCTGCCGTTGCCCAGCTCCATGTCGCCGTTGGCCACGCGCACGTCTCCGGAGATCTGCACGCCCGCCGCCTGGAGGGTCTCGGCGCGCGTGCTTGCGATGTACGGGGTCTGGGTGGGAGTCTGGGCGGGAGTCTGCGCCACCAAGGGCACGGCCGGGGGCAGCGCCGAGCTGAGCACGGCAAAGGAGCCAAGCAGCCGGAGCGCCTGCGTCTGCCACGAATTAGGCATGGTTTCCGTCAGCAGATATGTTTCCCTTGAGAGAATTTCCCACGATCGATTCCGAAGCCAGGGAAGGGGCGCGGCTTTTCCATCGAGAGAAGCCACACTGCCTGAACCTGGTGAGGCATGGTTATGGGAAATGGCTCTTACTTATTGTATCGACGCAGCGAGAGGTCCGGTGTTGTCCGATCCGTGTCGTGCGACCCCGGGTTTGAGGATGACGCGGTTTCGAGGAGCGAAAGAGAGTTGAGCGGCGAACAGAAGAGCGCTGTGGCTGATCGTGAACAGACAGGGCGATTCGTTCCTGTGGAGAAGACGCCTGTGGAGAAGACGCCCGAGCCAGGCGCGAACCCTTACATCCAGTTTGGCTGCGGGCTCTGTGCTCCCGCGACCTGGCGGAACTTTGATGCCGGTCCGGCGTTCTGGATCGAGCGGCATCTGCCGGTGCTGAAGCCTGCGTTGCTCAAGCGCGGCTTCCCGGATTATCCCCGCAATATCGAGTACGGCAATGTCATCAAAGGCCTGCCGGTGGCGCCGGGATCGGCTACGGCTGCCTACTGCTCGCATGTGCTGGAGCACCTGGCGCTGGACGAGTTCCGGATCACGCTGCGGCATGTCTTCAGTTATCTGCGGCCGGCCGGGACGTTTCGCTTCGTGCTGCCGGATCTGGAGGGGCTGGTGCGCGCGTATGCCGCGTCCTCCGATTCCGAGGCGGCGAGCCGGTTCATGCGCGAGTCGTATCTGGGCGTGGATTCGCAGGGCAAGGGTGTGCCGCGGCTGCTGCGCATGCTCTTCGGACGCAGCGCGCATTTGTGGATGTGGGATGAGAAGAACATGATGCGGGAGCTGGCGGCGGCGGGCTTTATCGCGATCCGGCGCGCGCGGATGGGCGATAATCCGGACCCGCGCTTCGCCGATGTGGAAGATGCGGGACGCTGGGAGAACTGCCTGGGGATGGAGTGCCATCGGCCGGGCTGAGCTGACTGAGCTGGCCGGACTGGACTGAGTGGGCAACGTTCGATCTCGCATTGGAATCTGTAGCGGGATGCATACGAACGAAGCTTTCCGCAAATTTGGCTTCATGCGATCGGCGGCTGCGGCTCTGCTGCTGATGGTCGCGGTTGGCGGCTGTCACAAAAAGCAGACAGAAGCCAGCAACGAGAACTTCAAGCGCGCCATCAATGCGTACTTCTACGACGGCCGCGATGAGTGCCTGTTTCGGACGGCGATCCGGTTTCCCAATGAAGTGAAGGTGCCGGAGAAGGCGGAGATGCGGGATATGGACGCGCTGGCGAAGGCCGGGCTGCTGACCCGGATAGAGGATGGCGCATTCCAACTGGTGCGCTATGATCTGACGCCGCTGGGCACGCGCGCCAAGGCCCGCTTCTGCTTCGGTCATCGCGATGTGACCTCGGTCGACAGCTTCACGCCGCTGCGCATCGAGGACAAACGGAAGGCTTGCGACGTGACCTATCACTACCGGATCGTCGATGCGCCGGTATGGGTGCAGGATGAAGGATTGCGGAAGCAGTTTCCCGAGCTGGCGCGCAAGACCAGCGGGAATGCGGAGGGGAAGACTACGGTGATGTCGGCGTATGAGGGTTGGGAGGTTCCGGATTATGGGAAGCCGGTGATTGAGTAGGTGATCGGGACGAGGAGTGGAAAAGCAGATCCCTCCACTTCGACGGTGGCGCTGCGCGCCACGGCTCCGGTCGGGATGACAGGCGTGACAGACAGTGATGGTTACATTTCCAGAAAATTCCGGATGAGCTGCTTGCCGTCGAGGGTGAGCACGCTCTCGGGGTGGAACTGCACGCCTTCGATGGGATGTTTGCGATGGCGGAGGCCCATGATGGTGCCGTCCTCGGTGCGGGCAGTGATCTCGAGCTCGCGCGGCAGATGGTCTTCGGCGACGATGAGCGAGTGATAGCGGGTGCAGGTCATGGGGCTTGCGATACCGGCGAAGAGCGTGCGGCCGTCGTGGATGACCTCGCTGGTCTTGCCGTGCATTAGCTTGGGCGCGCGCACGACCTTGCCGCCGAAGGCCGCGCCGATGGCCTGATGGCCCAGGCAGACACCGAGGATGGGGAGCTTGCCGGCGAAGTGGCGGATGAGCGGGATGCTGATGCCGGCCTCCTGCGGCGTGCAGGGGCCGGGCGAGAGCAGGATGCGATCGGGATGGAGCGCCTCGACCTCTTCCGGCGTGAGCTCGTCGTTGCGGCGCACGGTCATCTCCGCGCCCAGCTCGCCCATGTACTGCACCAGGTTGTAGGTAAACGAGTCGTAGTTGTCGAGAACGAAGACCATAAAGGCGAAAGGAGCGAGAGGCTCGCTCCTTTCAGTGTACCGGCTTTGGATGTGACTTATAGTTACGCGGGAATGGTGATGGTCTGGCCGGCGCGGATCTTATTGGCGTCCGCGATGCCGTTGGCCTGGGCGATTTTTTCGTACTTATTGGCGTCGCCGTAGAAGTGCTTGCTGACCTTTGACAGATTGTCGCCCGACTGGATGGTGTAGGACTGCGTGCTGCCGGTCGTGGTGATCTCGTGGTGAAGGTCCGCGTAGGTGGGATCCACCTGCTTGATTGTGTCCCAGACGCGATTGGCGATGACGGGCGAGGGTACCGACGCCTTGAGATGCAGCTTGTCGCCGTCCAGGCTTACCTCGTCGACTTTCGCTCCCTCTGCGCTGAAACTCTGGATGGTGTTGATCACCGGGGCATACTTCTGTTGGAGCTGATTCAGATCTGCCATGCAAAAACTCCTTCTGTTTTGCAATTGGAGGCGCACACCTTCCGCGGGGATGCCGCAGCAGTCAGGTGCGTTTCCGCTAAACCAACTTGCTGAGGAAACCAGAAGCGAGCCCGCCCAGCGAACTGCCCGACTGGTTCACGCCACCATGCTGTGCAAAGTGCGCGACCATCATCGGCAGGATGACCGCCGCGGCGCCCTTCACCATAGTGGGCGAGAGCCCGGTGCGCTGTGCTATGGAATCAATCACGCCGGAGCCGAGCCCCTGCTGTGCCTGGTCCGGCGTAATCGGCTGATTCGCCTGGTCCGGTTGCTGCCAGGAGTTGACGTGGTCAGACATGCCGTTCTGATGGAAATTCTGCAGGATGCCGGAGAGACCGCCCGGGTGCTGTTGCACAACATTGATCAGCTCCGTCGCAACAGTGGCGTGATCGCCCGATGACGCGCCGCCGATCCTGGATTCGAGATTGTCGAGTAAACCCATATGTATTCCTCGCTCGTACGGTTTTGGAAATCTGCCACTCCGCTGGAGGGCAGCACATTGCGCCCTCCACACTAATCCACTCGCGGTGAGAACGTCGCGCCAAGAGGCGGGAAACGTTGGTAATCAAGGGGATTGTGGCGGCCACCGAAAATGGATGGCAGCGGCGCAAAGCGATTGATTTCAGCTGTTGCGTGCCCGCTCCACGGCGCGGAGGACGGCCTGCGCCTTGTTCAGGCACTCTTCATATTCGCGCTCGGGCACGGAGTCGACGACAATGCCGGCGCCGGCCTGGATGTAGCCGACACCGTCTTTCACCAGCATGGAGCGAATCGCGATGCAGGAGTCGAGGTTGCCGGAGTAGTCCGCATAGCAGACGCCGCCGCCGTAGATGCCGCGGCGCGTGGGCTCCAGCTCCTCGATGATCTCCATGGCACGCACTTTGGGTGCACCGGAGAGTGTGCCGGCAGGGAAGCAGGAACGGAGCGCGTCGACGGCAGAGAGCTCGGGGCGCAGGCGGCCTTCGATGGAGCTCACCAGGTGCATCACGTGCGAGTAGCGCTCGACGATCATCAGGTCGCGCACGCGCACACTGCCGTAGTCGCTGACCCGCCCGACATCGTTGCGGCCCAGGTCCACCAGCATGACGTGCTCGGAGAGTTCCTTGGCGTCGGCCCGCAGATCGGCGGCGCGGCGGTCGTCCTCTTCTTCATCCCGGCCGCGGGGACGGGTGCCGGCGATGGGCCGGTACTCTACGTGGCGCTGCTTCACCCGTACCAGCAGTTCCGGCGAGGAGCCGACGATGTAGATGGGCTTGGGCTTGGTCCTGGTCCTGGCCTTCGCGGCGCCAGCGTCGGCATCGACATTCAACTGCAGGAAGTACATGTAGGGCGATGGGTTCACGATGCGCAGGGCGCGGTAGACAGCGAAAGGATCGTCGCCGGGATCGACCTCGAAGCGCTGCGAGATCACCGCCTGGAAGATGTCGCCGGCTGCGATGTACTCCCGCGTGCGGTCGACGGCGCGCAGGTAGTCCGCTTTGCGGGTGCACTTCTTTACCGCCAATTTGCTTGCGGTATGTTTTCGAGGGCGTGACGCCGGGAGCGGCTTGGCAAGCCGGCGCTCCAGAGCGGCCAGCCGCCGGACCGCCGCAGCATAGGCGGCCTTTGGCGCCTGCGCGCGCACATCTGCGTTCACGATCAGCAGCAGCTCTTTCTTGACGTGATCGAAGGCGACGACTTCGTGGAAGAAAGCGAGACAGGCGTCGGGAAGCTGGAGATCGTCCTTGGCGCGGGTGGGCAGCCGCTAGATCCGGCGCACTACATCGTAGGCGAAAAAGCCGATCGCGCCGGCGGTAAATGGCGGTAATCCAGCAACATGCGCTGGCTTATGGCTGGCGAGCGCAGCCTTCAGCGTCGCGAATATGTCGCCCTGCGCGGTGGTCTGCCGCTTGCCCTGCCAGGTGGTGATCTGATTGCCGCGAGCGACCAGTTTGGCTGCCGGTCTGACCCCCATGAAGGTGTAGCGGCCCAGCTTTTCGCCGCCCTCCACCGATTCCAGCAGGAAAGACTCAGGCTCATCGACCGCGAGACGGAGAAAGGCGGAGACCGGCGTCTCCAGGTCGGCCACCAGGCGGCGACAGACAGGAATCAGCGTGTGGGTGCGCGCCAGCTTCAAGAACTCAGCAAGCGCCGGAAACAGCGCTTCGGCATCAGCGGAGATACGGGCCATGGGGACATG
>DASYBK010000063.1:0-21808 GCA_036500805.1 Acidobacteriaceae bacterium
AAGGAAGGGCCGTTGAATGACATCACCAGGCCCGCGTTTTATATACCGTTTGCGCAAGACCCGGGACCTTTCTTTTCCGTTGTGCTGCGAAGCTCGCAGGATGACGCATCGCTGCTGCCGATGATGGCTCGCGCGATGCACGAGATGGATTCGCACATCGCGGTGTTTGGCCAGAGCACGATGGAGATAAGCATTCGCCAATCGCAGACGGCATATCTGCACCGTTCTGCGGCCTGGCTGGCCGGCGGATTTGCCGGGATGGCGCTGCTGCTGGGTGTGGTGGGGCTGTACGGCGTGATCGCCTATTCGGTGAACCAGCGGACGCGGGAGATTGGGGTACGGATGGCCCTGGGTGCGCAGCGGAGCGCGGTCTCGGGCATGGTGCTGCGGGAGGCGCTGCGCTTGGTCGTCATCGGGATTGGAGCCGGTGTGCTTGGGTCGCTGGCGACCGCGGGGCTGCTGCGGCCGTTGTTGTTCGGTGTGCGGCCCTGGGACGCAACTACTCTTGGTGGTGTGGCTGTGCTGCTCGCGCTTGCGGCGATGCTGGCAAGTTATCTGCCGGCGCGGCGGGCGGCTTCGGTGAATCCGGTCGAGGCGCTTCGCGCGGAGTAAGACGGGAGCCGGACGGATCCCCGATCGCCACGATTGCCGATGCGCGGACCCGCCCTGCCTGCTCAATAGGGATGCGGGAAGGCGAATCGTTGCACGTCGTCTCTCTGCTTGATCATGTCGGAATAGGCGGAGTTGGCGGGCGGCCCTGGATTTGAACCGAAGGGCAGGAAAGCCGTCCTGTATCCGGGCGCTGCTAACCTTATGGGCAGACCATGTCTGCCTCGGCCAATCCGTTGATCTTTCTCTCTGCCGGCGAGGCTTCCGGGGAGCGGTATGGCGCGGCTCTGATGGAGGCGGCTCGACGGCTGCTCCCGGGGGCGCGGTTCTTTGGGCTGGGCGGGGCACGGATGGCGGCGCTGGGGTTCCGGCCGGTGGTGCGCGCGGAAGATGTGGCGCACATGGGCATCACCGAAGTGGTGCGGCACGCTCCGTATATCTATGGGCAGTTTCAGCGGCTGAAACGGGCGATTGCGGCTGAGCGGCCCGCGCTGGCGGTGCTGATCGATTTTCCGGATGTGAATCTGCGACTGGCTGAGCATCTGCATCGGCATCGTGTGCCGGTGGTGTATTTCGTATCGCCGCAGCTATGGGCGTGGAAGAAGCGGCGCATCCGGCGCGTGCAGCGGTTTGTGGACCGTATGCTGGTGATCTTTCCCTTTGAGGAACCGTTTTACCGCGACCGCGGCGTGGCGGCGGAGTTTGTGGGGCATCCGCTGGCCGAGTTGGCGGCGCCGGAGGTGACACGGGAGGGGTTCGCTCGCCAACATGGGCTGGATGCGTCCAAAGCGTGGGTGGCCCTGCTGCCGGGAAGCCGGCAACGCGAGGTCCGTCTGAACCTGCCCACTATGCTCGAAGCCGCCACCATGCTGGATAGCACGACACTGGGTAGCGCGAACCCGGGCGACTCCTATCAATATCTGCTGCCGGTAGCGCCGACCCTTCCTGCGGAGACGGTGCGGGAACTGGTCGGGGAGCAAATCGCGGCGCAGTCCGGAGTGACGCCGGTGCTGGTGAGCCATGCGCGGGCGGCACTCTTCCATGCGCGGGGATCGATGGTGGCGAGCGGCACGGCGACGGTAGAGGCCGCGTTGCTGGGGAATCCGTTCGTGGTGGTGTACCGGCTGTCGAAGGTGAGTTATGCGATTGCGCGGCGGGTGGTGACGGTGCCCCATGTGGCGATGGCGAACCTGATTGCCGGGCGGCGGGTGGTGCCGGAGCTGATCCAAGAAGAGTTCACCGCGGCGAAAGTGGTGGCGGCATTGAAGCCATTGCTGGCCGATGGGCCAGCTCGCGAGGAGACGATGGCGGGACTGCGCGAGGTGCGCGAGCGGCTGCAGACGCACGATGCTGCGGGGGCCGCCGGCGAAGGCGCCGTGGAACGCGCGGCGCGCATTTGCGTGGAGCTGCTGGGCACGGGCGCCGCATCTTTATTATCCAAGCCAGCGGGATCTTCGAGCAGACGAGAGGAGCCGGAACGATCTGCACAGCCGGCCGACACGTATCAGGCATGAATCTACGCACGCAAACGATGAGCCGCCTCTTTTATCGCGCCCTGTTTCTTTCCATTGTGCTGACGTTTGGCTTGAGCGCTTCGGCCGGCTTCGCACAGGAACTCTCGACCAAACCGCTGATCAACATTACGGGGTACACGATCGACGCGACGCTGATTCCTGCGACCCATGAACTCCACGCGACTGCCAAGGTGAGCTTTACGGCGCTCGACGCGCTGCCGGTGGCGACATTCGAGCTGCATGCCGGGCTGAAGGTCTCGAAGGTGACGGATGCGAAGGACAATCCGCTGAACGCAGAGCGCGGGCAGGCATCGACCGTGCGGGTGACACCCTCGGAGCCGCTGGCGAAGGGCGACACAGCGGTGTGGACGTTTGAGTATGACGGGACGCTTGAGAACGGCGACAACTCGCCGGTAGAGGGTCTGAAGCTGGCGTCGATCGGCGACCCGATCAGTTATCTGCTGTACGCGGCGCGGTGGTTTCCGATGACGGGGTATCTGACGGATCGGTTTACCGCAGACATTACGGTGCGTGCGCCAACGGGGTATACGGTGCTGGGGTCGGGCTTCACGGGCGCACCGGTCAGCGATCGTAAAGGGGAGCGCGGCGGGCAGACGTGGCAGTTCAACTGGGACCGGCCGGGATTTCCGGGGACGATCGTGGCGGCGAAATTCCCGGCGCCGACGGCGGTGATGGGCTCAGCGAATATCAAGGTGTATACGACGCCGCCGCATGAGAACGCGCAGAACGCGGCACACGGCGCGGCGCAGCAAAACCCGGCGCAGCAGTGCGCGCAGACGGCGAACCGCGAGTATGACTTTTTCAGTGGAATGTTCGGGCCCGCGGAGTCGGCGCGGCTGAATGTGATCGAGCTGCCGGACGATACAGTGGATGCCTACTGGGCGCCGGAGATGGCGCTGGTAGCGGCGCGGCACGTTACGGATCGAAGGCTCCTGGCGAATACTATCGTGCGGCAGTGGTGGAGCTCGATGGTATCGCCCGCGACCTTGAACGATGCGTGGATCACGAACGGGATGTCGCGCTATGGCGAGCTGATGTTCCTGGAGGACGTGGCGGGGAAGCAGAGCCTGGAGCAGGCGATCACCGACGTGTCGGCGGGCGCGTTGGCCTACGACACGATTCCGCTTACGTCTGCGGGGAGGCTGGACGCCTACTCGCCGCAGTTCCAGTCGATGACGCTGGACAAGGGCGGGCTGGTCTTCCACATGCTGCGCTATGAGATTGGCGACGACGCCTTCAAGAAGGCGCTGCAGACGGTGCTGACGACGCACAAGGATGCGCCGATCTCAACGCGGGAGTTCGAGAAGATTGCCGAAGGCGCGAGCCAGCAGAACCTGGTGCCGTTCTTTGCGCAGTGGCTGGATGGGACGGGCGCGCCGCAGTTCACGAACAAGTACACGGTGTACCGGTTGGGGAACGGCACGGGCTTCCGCACCATCGGCGAGATCGACCAGGACCTGGACCTGTTCCGCATGCCGGTGACGCTCGAGGTGCAGACCGAGGGTAAGACGGAGACAAAACAGGTGGAGGTGTCGGGGAGCGACTCGCAATACGTGATCGATACCTTTGGACTGCCGCGGAAGATCACCATCGATCCGGACAATGAGGTGTTGAAGAACACGCCCGATCTGCAGGTGCGGGTGTCGATCCTGCGCGGGCAGCAACTGCTGGCGCAGGGCGACACGACGGGAGCGATTGGTGAGTTCCAGAACGCGCTGAAGGCGAATCCGACCAGCTCGCTGGCCAGCTATCGCATCGGCGACGTGCTGTTTACGCAGCGGAACTACCAGGCGTCGGCGAATGCGTATCGCGATGCGCTGCGCGGCGACGATGATCCGAGGTGGACCGAGGTATGGAGCCACATTCAACTAGGGAAGATCTTCGACGTCACCGGGCAACGCGATCGCGCGGTGAACGAGTACCGGCAGGCGATCCAGACCAACGACAACACGCAGGGTGCGGTGAATACGGCGCGGGCTTATCTGATGAAGCCGTATGTGCGGGATGAGGGGCAGTAGCGGCGGTTTAGGGATCAGAATTATGTTGCGGCAGAAGGTGGATTCGTCTGAGCTCCGATCTGTTGGGTATGACCTGTCCACTTCCGTTCTGGAAGCCGAGTTTCAAAGCGGAGAAATCTATCAGTATTGCGATGTGCCGGCTCGGCTTGTGCTGGAGCTGCTGGAAGCCAAGTCTATCGGACGGTATTTCAACGCCCGTATCCGGTCGAAGTTCAGGTTCGAGAAAGTGCGGTAACATCATCCCGCGATTCTTTTGACGTGGAGACTCATCGATGAACATGACTTTGCTGCGAATCAGTTGTGCGATGTGCATTGGCCTGCCCATGGTGGCCGGCGCTCAAGCCCAAACCAAGAAGCCGATGCCGAGCCCGCCGGCGGAGACGTCGCAGACGGTGGATGGGAAGACGGTTTCGATCCACTACAACTCACCTTCGATGCGTGGGCGCAAGATCTTCGGCGGGCTGGTGCCGTATGACAAGGTCTGGCGGACGGGGGCGAATCCGGCGACCTCGCTGAAGACCGAGGTGAACCTGAAGATCGGGACGGCGAGAGTGCCCGCGGGGAGTTACACGCTGTACACGCTGCCCTCGACGGGGACCTGGAAGCTGATCATCAACAAGCAGACCGGCCAGTGGGGCACCAAGTACGACCAGACCCAGGACCTGGCGCGCGTGGATATGAAGAAGGAGACGCTCTCGTCGCCGCAAGAGGTGATGTCGATCACGCTGGAGCCTTTCCACGGTAAGGAGAGCTCGCTGCACGTTCGTTGGGATACGACGGATGTGTCGGTGCCAGTGGTGGCGGAGTAGGGCCAGCTTCCAGGTGATAGCTCCTAGTCTCTAGCTTCCAGCTGGATCTGCCTCGCTGCGCCGGCCCCCGGCCGGTCGAAGATCGTACAAGTGTCACAATTGGTGCGGAGGCGTGAGATGGATTGCGTTGCTCCGATGACGCGGCGGCAGTTTGCGCGGCGGGCGGCTGCCGGGCTGGCGGGAGTTGCTGTTTGTTCACGTGGCGTCCGGGCTGTGCCGGAGAAGGCGGCGCGCCCTTTCAAGCTCTCCGTGATGCTGTGGACGCTGCGGCCGAAGTATACGGCGGAGCAGGCGATCGATCTGGTGGCCAGCGCGGGATACGACGGCTTCGAGCTGGTCGATGAGGACAAGAAGTGGTCGGCCGCGGATGTGATGCGCATTCGCGCGCGGATGGCGCAGCTTGGGATTGTGTGTGATGCGATGTCGGGCATCGCGACAGGCTTTGCCGATCTGGGCGCGGGGGACCTGCTGGCCGGCGAGCTGACGGCACGCATGACCGAGGCGGAGCGGATGGGATGCCGGCGGGTCATCCTGCTCTCGGGGAAGCGGGACAATTCGATTTCGCGCGAGAAGCAGCACGAGGTATGCGTAGAGAACCTGCAGCGCGCGGGGGAAGTGGCCGCGAAGCGCGGGTTCGACCTGCTGCTGGAGCCGATCGATGCGCTGGAGAATCCATCTATTTATCTAACGCACGTCGAGGAAGCTTTTGACATAGTGCGCGCGGTGAACCTGTCGAGCGTGCAGGTGCTCTATGACTTCTATCACGAGGCCAGGGGTGGTGACGGTCTGCGAGATCTTACCAGCTCTTTGCTGTCACCCCTGAAGGGAAATATGGACCTTCTGGGGCTGGTGCACGTAGCGAACGTTCCGGGACGGTGTACACCCCTTACTGGAGAAATCAGATATCTCGAGATATATGCAGCGCTTCGCAAAGAGGGATATGCAGGCTGGCTTGCGATGGAGTTCCTGCCCGTCGGCGATGCTAAAGCAGAACTCCAGCAGGCGGCAGCCAGAATCCTCTAAGGCGGCCAATCCGCGGATATCAACGCTGTGGAACTCGCGAAACGGCAATGACCACACGAAGTCGTGCGGAGAGCCAAAGGTGGCACAGGAGATCGAACGTGGCACATATAGATCCATGGCTGGCGCTGGGCGTTTCCATTTCCACCTCAGTAACAGATGCGGTGTATGTCTTATTCAATGCAGCCGTATCTGCGCGCAGGCGTGTGCCGGCGGCAACCTGGAGCAGCGTCTGGTATCTGCTGTCCGCATTTGCGGTGATCAGCTATACAAGGAATTGGGTTTACGTGGGTTTCGCCGCCGCTGGATCATGGATTGGCGCGTATCTTTCGCTCACTTTTTTGCACGGAATCGAGAAGAGCAGAGCGATGAGGCGTATTTAGTTCTGACGAACCGCCGTTTCAGGAGCACAGTATGAGCCGGATACTCATCATTGGGGATCAGCTGCTCACCATGGGGGATGAACCGTTGAGCCGCGAGATTGGCGCTAAACTCACGGCTCAAGATTTGCCGGTGGAGTACGCAGCAGGCCATGCCGACGCTCTCCTGCGAATGCAGATGCGGTCCTTCGGCGTGGTGATCACCAGTTGCGATAGCGACCTGGCCGAAGACCTGGCTTTGCTGACGGAGCTGCGTGCCATTCGGCCTGGATTAAAGTGCATTGTGCTGGCCCGTCAAAGTACACCGGATGAAGTCATCGCGGCTTTACGAGCCCGGGTCTTTGCATGTTGCACGCCTCCGTTTGATCGCAACGAGATCGCATACCTGGCTGCCAGCGCGGCATCGGAGAGCCAGTGGCGGGACGATATCCAGGTGCTATCCGCTAAGCCCGGCTGGGTGTCGGTTCGCGTCAATTGCCGCCTGATCAACGCCGAGCGTCTCATGACATTTGCGAAGGAGCTCAGCGTTCAGCTGCCTGAAGACGCGCGCGAGGACATGATGCACGCGCTTCGAGAGATTCTGCTGAACGCGATGGAGCACGGAGCGGCATTCAATCCTGACCAAATGGTTGAGGTCACCGCGGTCCGCACCGCAAGGTCGTGTGTGTTTCACATACAAGACCCGGGCGCAGGCTTCCGGCGCGAGTCGGTTGCCCACGCACCCCTGGGCAACGAAGCGGTTGATCCTACGGCGCACATAGAACAACGCGAAAAAGAAGGGATGCGCGCGGGTGGATACGGTCTTCTGGTGGCCGCAGGAACGGTGGATGAGCTGATCTTCAGCGAGATCGGGAACGAGGTGCTGCTCATTAAGTACTTAGATACGAACTCGGGTGGCGATACGGCCAGCAGGCAGTGATGCTCTTCGGAGCCGCTTTCTCTTCGGAGCCGCCTCCCAGGAGCCTGTCTACTTCTCGTTCACGAGCGGCAACTCGATGTAGCTGGCGTTGGCAGGTGTATGATAGATGCGCTGCTCGGCTTTCTGATAGTCGCCGGGTTTCGCGAACATGATGTTGGGGACGAAGGTCTGCGGGTTGCGGTCGTAGAGCGGGAACCATGCCGACTGCACCTGCACCATGATGCGATGGCCGGGCAGGAAGACGTGGTTCGCGTTCGGCAGATCGAATTGGTAGGGCAGCGGGGTGTTGGGCTGGATGGGTTTGGCGACGGTGAAGCCTTCGCGATAGCGGCCGCGCAGGATATCGGCCGAAACCATGAGCTGGAAGCCGCCGAGATGCGGATATTCGGCGACCTCGTCGGGGTAGACGTCGATGAGCTTGACCACCCAATCGGAATCCGTGCCGCTGGTGGAAGCGACCAGATGGACGACGGGCTGGCCGGTGATCTTGACCGGATGGGTAAGAGTATCGGTTACGAATGAGAGGACGTCGGGGCGGCCGGACGCTTCGCGCTGATCGTCGACCAGCCAATAGGACCAGGTCATCTCGCCGGTGTAGCCGACGGGCTGGATGGGGCGCTTGCGGAAGGGTACGGGCTTGGCCGGATCGGAGATGTAGCTGTCATAACTGCTGCCGCCGGATGGCTTGTCAAATCCAAGGCCGAGGTTGGGCTCAAGATAAAGCGGCGTGGGCTGGATGGTGCAATCCTTCGCGCAGCCCGCGGGCCATGACGGAAGCTGCTCCCATTTATTCGCGCCGGTTTCGAATGCGGTGACGGTGGGAATCTGCTTTGGATCGTCCTTGAGGTAGTGGGCGAGGAAGGGCGCGAGGACGTGCCGGCGGAAGTAGAGGCCGGTGTCCTGGCCGAAGTGGAGCTCGCCGAGGGTGCTGGCGTCTTCGATCTCCTGACCGTGATGCCAGGGGCCCATCACGAGGAAGAGCTTGTCGTTCGCAGTGTCCTTGGGCTTGACCGCTTTCCAGACCGCCATGGCGCCGTAGATGTCTTCCTGATCCCAGAGCGAGTGGACGAGCAGCGTGGGGACGATGAGCGGCTCTTTGGCGAGGATCTTGTCGAGGGCCTGGTCGCTCCAGAAGGCATCATACGCGGGATGCGCGGCGACCTTGTTCCAGAAGCCGAGCTGCTCCATGCCGCGCTCTTTGGCGAGCTCGCCGGCCGAGCCGGCCCGCATGAACATATCGTAATCGTCATAGGTACTTGTCCACCAGAGCGCGGTATTGGACCGGGTCGCGCTCTGCTCGTAGATATAGGCGAGGTTCTGCTGGCGGAAGGCGCCGTTGTGGAACCAGTCGTCGCCCATCCAGCCGTCGACCATGGGGTTCATAGGCACGGCGACCTTGAGCGCGGGGTGGGGATGGATGAGCGCCATGAGCGGGAGGAAGCCGTCGTAGGAGATGCCGAGGATGCCGACCTTGCCGTTGGACTCGGGAATGTTTTTGACGAGCCAATCGATGGTGTCGTAGGTATCGGTGGATTCGTCGATCGCGGTGGGGTTCTGCGGCCCATGAAGGGGACGGTTCATGATGTAGTCGCCCTCCGAGCCGTACTTGCCGCGGATGTCCTGAACGACGCGAATGTAGCCGCCGTCGACGATGACGTCGGTGGCGTTGTCATAGCCCTGAAGGATGGGGCCGAGGTGCGAGCTCTGCTCATGCGAGGTGAGCTCGGTGGCGCTGTAGGGTGTGCGGGTGAAGAGGATGGGGGCGTTCTTCGCGCCATTGGGAATGAGGATGACGGTGTGCAGCTTGACGCCGTCGCGCATGGGGATCATGACATCGCGGCGCTGATAGTCGAAGCCATAGTTGGTGGGCTGGAAGTTTGTCGGGGTTTCGCTGGGATAGGCGGGAGTGTTCTGCGAGATGGCGGGAAGCGAGATGGCAAGCAGAGTGGCGGCCAGTGCAAGGCAGCGGGACGAAACGTGCATGCGGGTCCTCAAGAAAAGGATGAGCAGAGATGACAGAGCTGTGAGGGAACGCTAAAGCATTTTCCGTATGGTGTAAACCGTCCAACGACTGCTCTAGCGGCCTTTCTTGAGGGGGACCCGTTTTGCCGGCGGTGCTAAGTGCCGACGGCGACAACGAAGTATTGCGCGGGGGTGGTGCCGGGATTGCGTACGCCGTGCAGTTCGCCGGAGTGGACGAAGGCGGCGCCACCGGGATCGATGACGGTGGTCTTGCCGGCGATCGTGACGGCGAGCTGGCCCTGCATCATGAGGAAGAGCTCTTCGTGGGAGTGCTGATGCGGCGGATGCGGTGAGCTGCCGGGGGCGAGCGTCGTCTCGTGGACTTCCATGTGATCGTTCGAATGCGTGATGCCGTCGAGAATGGCGCGCGATGCGTTGGCGCCATTCTGGTGGACGGGCAGAGTGTCGAAGGGTTTGGCGAAGGAGGCGATGGGCGCGAGTGGCTGGTCTGCAGCGGAGGCTTTTGGCGCAAGCGCGGTGATGGCGGCGAGAGCGGGAAGCGAAAGGCAGAGCGTGCGGCGCGTGGTATCCATGGACGCGATGGTACGCCTGATCCCATCAGCGCGCAGGTGGAAGGCCGAGGACGATGTCGGATGTGCTGACGATATTCGCGACATCGATGGGAAACATCCAGCTCGCCAGCCGGTGGTGGCGCCGGACTTTGCAAAGAGCGTCGATGCAGCCTGAGTAGCTTTCGATTCAGCCAATTATTGGCGCTGGAGCCCGCGATCGGGCGCGCCTGGGGCATGGCGCGCCGGTATACTGAAGGGTTCATTCCCGTATCATGCCTTTGCTCTGGTTGCGAGTCGCGGCTGTTCTTTACGCTGTTGCCGGCGCCACGGCCTTCCCCGCCGTGCTGTACGGGCAACCGCGGTGGCAGCGCGTGTCGCTTCCGGCGGCTGTCGCAGGATTGTTCTTTCATCTGGTTGCCGTGGTGGAACTGATGGTGACCGCGCACCACGTGGTGCCGCTGGGCTGGGTGGAGGTGCAGGCGACGCTGGCACTGCTGATCGTGGCCGCGTATCTGCTGGTCTACGGCGTCTATCGCGCCGCGGCCTTCGGGATCTTCGCGCTGCCGCTGGCTTTGGTAGTGATGCTGGCACCGGCGATGGGCGCGAACAGCGGCGCGTTTGTGACGCCGGAGATGCGCTCCGGTTGGCTGGTAGTGCATATCAGCGCGCTGCTGGCGGCGTATACGGCGCTGCTGTTCAGCCTGATCGCGAGCGTGCTCTACCTGGCGCAGGAGCGGCGGCTGAAGAGCAAGGAGGGCATCGGCTTTCTGGCGTGGCTGCCGCCGCTCGAGACCATGGACCGCATCGCCTACCTGAGCCTGCTGATCGGCTTTCCCTGCATGACGCTCGGCTTGCTGGCGGGATCGCTGATTGCGCAGCAGAGCGTGGGCGCGGCGTACTTTCTCGATCCTAAGGTGCTGCTCTCGTTCGGTATGTGGGGGCTGTATGTGCTGATGCTGCTGGTGCGCCGCAGCACGGGATTGCGCGGGCGGCGCGCGATCTATCTTTCGAGCGTGGTCTTCCTCGTCGTGCTCAGCGTGTGGGCGGCAAACACCTTGAGCTCCGTACACAGGTTTCCGGTGCCATGACGATCCGGCTGCTTGGCGTGAACCATCGCACCGCGCCGGTTGAGCTGCGCGAGCGGCTGGCGATTGCCCCGGAGTCGCTGGGCGAGGCGTCGCTCGCGCTAGTGGGGACGCCGGGCGTGCGCGAGGGCATGATCGTTTCGACCTGCAATCGGGTAGAGCTGGTGACCAGCTATGAGCAGACGGCGCCGGATGTGATGGATTTTCTGCGACGCTACTTTGCCGTGGATGCGGATGTATTGCGTCCGCACCTGTACGAGTACGAGGGCTCGGACGCGGTGCGGCATCTCTTCCGCGTGGCTTCGAGCCTGGACTCGATGGTGCTGGGCGAGCCGCAAATCCTCGGCCAGGTGAAGGAGGCTTACACCGCCGCGCGGGCCGTGGGCGCGGTGCGGACCTCGCTCGAGCGGCTGCTGCAGACGACCTTCACGGTGGCAAAGCGCGTGCGCACGGAGACGCAGATCGGCAGCGCGTCGGTGTCGATTGCCTCGGTGGCGGTGGATCTGGCGAAGAAGATATTCGGCTCGCTGGATGGCAAGACCGTGCTGCTGGTGGGCGCAGGCAAGATGAGCGAGCTGGCGGCGCGCCACCTGATCCGGCAGGGCGCGCACTCGATGCTGATTGCCAACCGCACTTTCGATCGCGCGGTGCATCTGGCGCAGACCTTCAGCGGGCGTGCGCTGCGCTTTGAGGACCTGCATGCCGTGGCGGACCAGGCGGATATCGTGATTACGTCGACCGGAGCAGGTCAGCCGATCTTCCGTCGCGAGCATGCGCAGCAGTTCCTGCATCGACGGCGCAACCGGCCGATGTTCTACATCGACATTGCGGTGCCGCGCGATGTGGCGGCGGAGGTGAACCGGCTGGACGGCGCGTTTGTCTACGACATCGACGATCTGCAGTCGGTGGCGGCGTCGCACATCAGCGAGCGCAGCAGGGAAGCGATGCAGGCCGAGGCGATTGTGCAGGCGGAGGTGGAGCGCTTCGCTAATAGCCAGCAGACGCTGAGCGCGGTGCCGGCGATCGTGTCACTGCAGCAGTCGATGGAAGAGCTGCGACGGGCCGAGCTCAAGCGCATGCAGGGCAGGCTGCAGTCGCTCTCGGCGGAGCAGCGCAATGCGGTAGAGGCGCTGACCCGCGGGCTCATCAACAAGGTGCTGCATCAACCGCTGCAGGCGATGAAGGTCGCGGCGCGGAATGGCGATCTGACGGTGACGGAGGCGGTGCAGCAGATCTTTGGGTTGGCGGCGACGGCTCCCGCGATGGAACCGGAGATTGTCGCCGAGCCTGCTGCTGAGGCCGGTGAGCAGGATGCAGTCAAGAGTACTGACTCGCTTGAGGCGACCCGGCATTGATCCGCATCGGCTCGCGCGGCTCGCAGCTCGCGCTGTGGCAGGCAAATCATATCGCGAGCTTGTTGCGCGCGCAGGGGCATGAGGTTGCGATCGCGACCATCACGACTACGGGCGATCGACTGCAGGCGGTGCCGTTTGCGCGGGTCGGCTCGAAGGGGATGTTCACCAAGGAGATCGAAGAGGCGCTGGCAGAGGGCGCAATCGATCTCGCCGTCCACAGCTTGAAAGACCTGCCGACAGAGCTGGATGCGCGATTTGTGATCGCCGCGGTGACAGAACGCATGGATCCGCGGGATGTCTTTGTATCCATCCACTACAACAGCATGGCTGAATTGCCGAAAGGCGCGCGCGTCGGCACCAGCAGCTTGCGGCGGCAATCGCAGTTGCGAGCACGGTGGCCCGGGGTGGAGTATGTGGAGCTCCGCGGCAATGTGGACACGCGGCTGCGCAAGCTGAGCGAGGCTCAGGTGGACGCGGCAGTGCTGGCGGCAGCGGGGCTCGACCGGCTGGAGCGCACGGAGTGGGTGCGGGAGCGATTCTCAGCGGATGTGCTGTGCCCGGCGCCGGGGCAGGGCGCGTTGGCGATCGAGTGCCGCACTGCGGATGAGCGCACGCGCGCGGCGCTGACGATCCTGGATCATGCCGAGTCGCGCTTTGCGGTGACGGCGGAGCGGGTGGCGCTGGCGGCGCTGGGCGGCGGATGCCAGGTGCCGATTGGTGCTTATTGCCGGCGCGACGGGAATCAATATCGTATCAGCGGCTGTGTCTCATCGCCGGATGGCGCGACAGTGCTGCGCGCGGAAGAGCGCGGGACGGATGCCGAGTCGCTGGGCGCGGGGCTGGCTGACTCGCTGCTCAAGCAGGGTGCGCTGCAGTTGCTGGCGCAGCAGGGCAATGTGAAGTGAGGGCGGGGAAATGACTGCGGTACCGCTGGCCGGGCGGCGCATCGTGGTGACGCGCGCCGCGCGGCAGAGCGGCGGGTTGCAGGAGCGGCTGGAGCGGCAGGGTGCCGAGGTGGTGCTGCTGCCGACAATCGAGATTGCTCCGCCGGAATCTTACGAACCTCTGGACGATGCGCTGCGCGATGCGAAGCGGTTCGCATGGCTGGTCGTCACTAGCGCCAATGCAGTGCGGGTGATTGGCGAGCGGCTGGCGAAGCTTGGGCTGCCAGCCGAGTCGATCCGTCATCTGCGGTGCGCGGCTGTTGGCCCTTCTGCCGCGGAGGCGCTTCGATTGTTGGGGCTTGCGGTCGAGGTGATGCCGGAGCGCTATGTCGGCGAAGCGCTGGCTGCGGCCTTGGCGGATCGCGTGCGGGGACAGCGCGTGCTGCTGGTGCGGGCTGCTGTGGCGCGAGATGTGGTGCCGGATGCACTCGCGGTTGCTGGCGCTGACGTCACAGTGGTCGATGCGTATCGGACGGTTGTGCCTGCGGATGCTGTCGAGCGGGCTCGCGCAGTGTTCGATGCGAATCCATTGCCCGATGCGGTTGTCTTCACCAGCGGGTCTACGGTGACGCATCTGCTCGATGTGCTGCGCGATGCGGAGCTGATGTTTCCGCCGCAGATGGCTTGCGTATCGATTGGGCCGGTGACTTCGGCTGCATTGGGCGATGCGGGGCTTGCGGTAGGTGCGGAGGCGGAGACGGCTTCACTCGATGCGCTGGTCGATGCGTGCGCGCGGTTATTAGGACGCTAAGACGTTTGTGGCGCTGCGAAGAACAGCAGGTCCTTCGACTGCGCGCCTGCGGCGCGTGCGCTCAGGATGACGTCGCTTTATTAGCGCTCAATCTTCTAAGGGACCAACGCGCTAGTGGCTCGACCAGGTCTTGTCGCTGGAGTCGCACTCCTTTTCGATGACGCAATCCACGCAGCGGGGCTTGCGGGCGATGCAGATGGCGCGGCCGTGCAGGATGAGCTCGTGGCTGAAGTCGATCCAGTGATCTTTGGGGATGATCTTCACTAAGTCCTGCTCGACTTTTTTGGGCTCGGTGTTGAGGGTGAGCTCGAGGCGGCGCGAGAGGCGGAGGACGTGAGTGTCGACGACGATGCCCTCAGCGAGCTTGTAGGCCACCCCCAGAACGACGTTGGCGGTCTTGCGGGCGACGCCAGGCAGGGTGAGCAATTCCGCCATCGTCTTCGGCACCTTGCCGCCGAAGCGCTCAACGATTCCTTTTGCCGCTCCTGAGATCGACTTGGCCTTGTTGTGATAGAAGCCGGTGGTGCGGATGATCTCTTCAATCTCCGGAAGCGAGGCTTTGGCCAACGCTGCAGGAGTCGGGAAGCGGCGGAAGAGTGCCGGTGTGACCATGTTGACGCGCACGTCCGTGGTCTGCGCGGAGAGGATGGTCGCGACCAGCAGTTGCCATGGGTCCTGGTGTACCAGCGCGGTGGTCGCGTTGGGATAGGCCTTGCCCAGGCCGGCGATGATCTTCCGGATGCGCTCGGGCGAGGTCTTGAGCTGGGGCTTACCGGACTTCTTCGCGGCTGTTTTCGGGGCAGCCTTCGCCGGACGCTTCTTCGCTGTGGCCTTGCTTGCCGTAGCCATCGTCCTTAGCCGAGGCGGTCGAGCATGGCTTCCGCAGTCATGCGGATGCAGGTGTAGATCGGCGTGTCCTTCAGGGTGTAGGCGCTGATCTCGGTCTCGCGGAGCTGCTGCACCAGGTCGAGGAAGTCTTCGGGGAAGTTGCTCTCAAAGGCGACGACGAACTCCTGGTCATCAATGCCGAAGGAGTAGGTGGTGTTGAGCTTGACGCGCGGGTAGAGATGGCCGATGCGGATGTGCTCGGTCATGAGGCGCTGGCGCTCTTCGAGCGGCAGAAGATACCAGGCGCGCGTCTTCCAAAACGGATAGATGAAGATGTACTTCTGGCCGCCGGGACGGATGGCGCCGCGGGAGTCGTGCTGGCCTTCGTGCTCGTGGCCGATCAAATACTGCGAGCGCTTGGTCATGGAGATGTAGTTGTTCGCGACGTCGAGATAGCCGCCCAAGGGAGTGGCGAGAAGTTCGGCCATCATCTCGCTGAGGTCGTCGACCGAGTAGCAGATGCGCCAGAGGGCCATGTCGCAATCCGGGCGCAGGCCGACGGTGGAGTAGGTGAGCGAGAGCAGGCGGCCGGGCTGGTTCCAGCGGCCAAGCACTTCGGCGAAGAGACGCTTGTGCTCGGCTCGCTCGGTTGCGGGCAGGCGGCGCCATTCGGGCATGACCTTGAAGAAGCTGAAGCCGATCATCTGGCGCTTGATGGGCTTGTCTTGCTTGGCTTCGGGCCTGGCTTCGGGCTTGGTTTCGGGCTTTGTGGCTGCGGTTTCTGCCGGGGCGGCGAGGGTCTCTGTCTCTGCCATAATTGTCGTTAATCCTTTGTCTCGATGGTAGCAAGGATGGAGGCGTCACGTTACCGCCTACCCTCCCCTCCCGTTACCCGAGGCTGGCTGATAACTTCCTTGTTTTGCCTAGCTTAGGCCTCTTCCGCGGCTAAATTCATCCTCTGAAAGAACTTACAGCTAAATTCGTCCATGGATTGGGCTTAGCTTGCCATGAGCAATGCAGCACGAGCGGTTGAATGCATGCCTATTTCAAGAGTAGCGAATTCAGTGGGGTGATTTGGCACAAATGCCAAGGAAAACGGTTGGCGTGATTCATTGTGGGAACGCGCCGATACGGAGGACCTCTTGAGTTCGACTGGATTGTGGGAAGCTACCGCACCCTGGCATCGCCGCCGCTCCGGTCGGGATAACAGATGCCTGAAGTAGCGCGCGCGACTACACTCGTTTTGGATTTGAGGAGCAGCAAGTATGCCGACGGCGAAGGATGGGAAGATCTGCTACATCGAGATGCCGACGAAGGATGCGCAGGCGTCGGCGGATTTTTATCAACGCGCATTTGGCTGGACGATCCGGACGCGCGGCGATGGCGCGATTGCCTTTGATGACACGACGGGCGAGGTGAGCGGCGCGTTCGTGCTGGGGCGGCCGCCTGCTGCTGCTCCGGGGTTGATGGTGTACATCATGGTGGACAGCGTGGCCGATGCCATGACGAAAGTCGAAGCGAACGGCGGCGCAATTGTGCAGCCGATCGGGGGCGATCCCGGGGAGATCACGGCGCGCTTTCGCGATCCGGGTGGGAATGTGATTGGGCTTTATCAGGAGCCTGTGTGAGATTCGTAGTCAACATTCTCGATGTAATAGGTCGAGTCGTCGAAGGACCTGCAATTATGGCTGAAAAGCAGCGTTGCAAGTGGGCGGAGAGCGATCCGCTGTTGCGTGTGTATCACGACGAGGAGTGGGGCCAGCCGGTGCGCGATGGGCGCGCGATGTGGGAGATGTTGATGCTGGAGGGCTTTCAGCCGGGGCTCTCGTGGCTAACCATTCTGCGCAAGCGCGATGCCTTCCGCAAGGCGTTTCGCGATTTCGATCCGGCAAAGGTGGCGCGGTTCAACGAGAAAGAGATCACACGTCTGCTGGCGAACGAAGGGATCATCCGGTCGCGCGCGAAGATCGAAGCGACGATTGCGGGGGCGCGGATTTTTCTGGCGATGGAGAAGGATGGCGAGGGCTTTGCGAAGGTGATGTGGGCGCACGTGGGCGGCAAACCGGTCGAAAACACAACCGGCAGGGTGCCGGCGAAGACGCCGTTATCGGAGGCGATCTCCGCTGATTTGAAAAAACGCGGCTTCAAGTTCGTCGGGCCGGTGATTGTGTATGCGTGGATGCAGGCGGTGGGGATGGTGGATGATCACGCGCCCGGCTGTTTTCGACGGGCGGCACGATAGATGCGGACCTGGCGTAGTGCATCAGATTCCGCAGCAGAGTTTCTGGTTGAGCGGCGCTTTGCGCCGATCCTGTTTTGAATAGATACAGCGGGTCCCTTCGACACGCTCAGGGCTCTTCGCTCCACCTTCGGTTACGCTCAGAATGACATCGTTTGTTTAGCGGGCGAGCGGCGAGGTATCAACAAAGAACGGGCCGCGTCAGTCTTTGTCTTTGCCGCCGAGGTTCAGGCCGAACTTGGGTGCGGTGTTGGTGCCGGTGATCTTGATGGGGATTTCGGCGCCGGCGCCGTGCTTGTGGAAGAAGGGATCGACGGGCTTGAGCAGCAGGGATTTCCACCAGGTGGCGGTCATGTGGGAGAGCTGAGCGGTGGTGCGGACCTTGCCGGTGAAGTCAAATTGTTTGCCGTCGAGCGTGTACTGGCCGGCGAGTGCGACGGTCGCGCCGGGAAGCGCGTAATCAAGGTCGCGAAAGACGATGCTGCCGGAGCTGAGATTGAAGCTGCCGCGCATCTGCGAGTGAACATCGGGTGCGCCGGGCTTCGCTTCACCGGGTTTGCCCTGGGCGCGCAGGCTGAGCATGTCCACCTTGTCCTCCACGTCGGCGCTGCTGAAGTGCATGCCGGTGAGGACGAATGTGCCGCGCACACCGATTTTTTTCATGACGCTCTGCTTGCCCGGCGGGATGGCGAGCTTGGCTTTCATGTTGAGTGTGCCGCTCATGACGGGGGGTTGGGTCTTCACCGCCAGGTTGAGGAAGTCGCGAATCTGGCCGGCAGGAATGTCGACATCGAGATCGATGTCGTGGCCCACGCCCTTGTGATTGATCACCGAACCCGAGCAGGTGAATTGCGAGCTGCCGAGCGTGGCCTCGACGGGCTCTAGATAGGTGTCGCCGCTGGTGCCATCGACGATGGCGTGGAAGTGCGTCTTCAAGGGCACGGGGTGGTTAGCCGTGTCGAGCGTGAAGGCGGGCACATCCGCGTTGCCGTCGACGACGATGCGATCGAGCTGGCCGCCGAAGTTGCCGGTGGAGGAGAGGATGCCGCCGATGCCGCGGATGGCGCCGAGGTCGGCGTGATCGAAGGTGAAGTTGCCGGTGACGGGGGAGTCGCCGGGAGCCTCGTTGTTCCACGGGCCGAAGGTGCCGGTGGCGTGAATGTCGCCCGGGGGAATGGCGTTGGTGAGCGTCGCGTCATAGGGCGAGGCGCTGGCGGATCCGACATTGTTCAGGACGATGTGTTTGAGGACGAAGATTTTCGGGTCCTTCTGCGGATTGGAGGCGCCGATGATGAGCTCGGAGTCGTCGAAGACGATTTCACCGACACGGATTTTGATTTTGCCGCGGCGCCGCTTCGAGAGCGCGGCCTGCTCGCGCATCCGGCGCGGCGGGATGTGGATGGTGAGTCCGCTGACGTGGACGGTGTCGACGCGCGTGGGCTTGATGAAGAGGCCGAGGATGCCGGCGCGGAAGGAGAATTCGCGCAGGGCAATGATGGGGTAGTTGGCGCCGGCGGCAACGACATCGTCCGGCGGGTAGATGCGCAGGCCGCTGCCGGAGACCTGCAAGCCGTGGGCGATGGAGACGTCGAGGGTGTCGAGATCGACCTTGCTGTTGAAGCGTGTGCTGAGGGTTTCAATCACGCGGCCCTTGAGGATGGGGCCAGCGTGACGGAGCATGATCTCAGCGACGACGGCGAGCACGGCGATGCTGAGCAGCAGCGAGATTCCTATCCATTTCCATATGCGCCGTTTTCTGCCGCGTGGTTTGCCGTTGGGTTGCTCAGGCAAGATTGCTGCGTCTCCTTCTGTTGCTGACTTGCGCTGGGGATTTCGACAACACCACGACTATCGGCGCTTTTCTACTGATGCGCAAACGCATCCGGCGGTGGAGAAAGTTCGCGCGGGAGGGTTTCGTGCGTGGGTGGGCGGGAGCGCCGGACGGTATACTCACCCGAGCATGAGCGAGAAAATTCTTGCAGCGTTAGCGCACTTCATCATTGCCGTGATTTCCGCCTCGGGCTACTGGGGCGTTCTGTTATTAATGGGCATCGAGTCGGCGTGCATCCCGCTGCCGTCGGAGGTGATCATGCCCTTCGCCGGCTACCTGGTGCATGCGGGAAGGCTGAGCCTGCTGGGCGTGGCGACGGCGGGCGCGCTGGGCTGCAATCTGGGCTCGCTGGTGGCGTACTGGATTGGCGCTTACGGCGGACGGCCGCTGGTGGAACGCTTTGGCCGCTATGTGCTGCTGGGCCAGCATGACCTGGATCGAGTGACGCACTACTTCGAACGCTTCGGCGGCATCACGGTTTTCTTCGGCCGCCTGCTGCCGGTAGTGCGCACGTTCATCGCGTTGCCCGCGGGCATTGCGAAGATGCCGCAGGGTCGATTCCATCTCTATACGTTTCTGGGCTCATGGCCGTGGTGTTATGCGCTGGCGTATGTGGGGATGCGGCTGGGCGCGGGCTGGGATTCCGATCCGCGGTTTAAGGAAGTCTTTCATCGCTTTCATCTTGCGGTAGTGGTGCTGCTGGTGGTGGGGTTTGCGTGGTTCGTGTGGTCGCACTGGCGGGGGCGGACTGGACGTCCGGGCGATCGCGCCGTCGGCGCATGACGTTGGGGCCGCTCCCGACGGTCGCGTCCGAATGACTTTGTGGGCGATTCGAAAGAGATCTTTCACCGCATTATTCGAAGACCTTTTTGTCCAAATGACCCCTGCCGGGACGTCATGGGAGTAGAGCGGACAGAAATCCGCTTATAACCGATGACGGAGGATTTCCATGCAATATCTCTTGATGCTTTATGCGGACGAAAGTGGCTGGGGCAAGATGACACCGGCGGAACAGCAGCAGGGAATGGCGGCTTATATGGCGTACACCGAGGCGCTGAAGAAGGCGGATGTGTACGTAGACTCGAACCGCCTGCAGCCGATTTCTTCGGCGAGTACGGTGCGCGTTGCCAACGGCAAGCAGCAAGTGCTGGATGGGCCGTATGCCGACTCGAAGGAACAACTGGGCGGGTATTTCCTGATCGAAGCGCCCGATCTGGATGCGGCGATCGCGTGGGCGGCGCGCTGTCCGGGTGCGGGTCATGGAACGATCGAGGTGCGTCCCGTCTGGACGATGTAAGTCTGGGCGATGTAAAGCGGGCGCGCGGGTGGAGTTGCATATGAATCCACAAGCAGGCGACGAGCAGATACGCAGCGAGCGGGCACGCGAGACCGCTGACGCCGTAGCGCGCCGCAGCTATGGCAAGCTCGTCGCTTTCCTTGCGGCGCGGACGCACGATGTAGCGGCGGCGGAAGATGCGCTCTCCGAGGCGTTTCTTTCCGCGTTGGCGGATTGGCCGCGCAACGGCTGCCCGGCAAATCCGGAGGGCTGGCTGCTGACGGTGGCCCGGCGCAAGGTGATCGATGCGGCGCGGCGGCACTCGACGACCGAGGCGGCGACGCGAGATTTAGAGATCCTTGCCGAGGGCTTGGAAGCAGCCGCGGGGGAGACTGCGGAAATTCCCGATCGCCGGCTGGCGCTGATGTTTGCCTGCGCGCACCCGTCGATCGAAGCGGCGGTGCATGCGCCGCTGATTTTGCAGGTGGTGCTGGGGCTCGATGCGAAGACGATCGCTTCGGCGTTTCTGTCGTCGCCGGCGGCGATGGGCAAGCGGCTGGTGCGGGCGAAGGACAAGATCCGGCAGGCGGGGATTCCATTTCGCGTTCCGGAACGCGAGGAGCTGGCGGGGCGGCTGGGTGCGGTGCTGGAGGCGATCTATGCCGCGTTTACCGAGGGCTGGATCGACCCGGTCGGCACCGATGTGGTGCGGCGGGACCTGACAGCGGAGGCAATGTTTATGGCGAGACTGGTGACGGAGCTGCTGCCGGACGAACCCGAGGCATTGGGTCTGCTCGCGCTGATGCTGCATGCGGAGGCGCGACGGCAGGCGCGGCGCTCCGCAGAGGGCGAATTTATGCCGCTGGCGGCGCAGAATCCGGCGTTGTGGGATGCGGAGATGATCGACGAGGCCGAGGCGCTGCTGCATCGGGCCGGCGCGCGCGGTATGGTGGGCCGCTATCAACTGGAGGCGGCGTTGCAGTCCGCGCACGTGCATCGTTGCCGCTCGGGCCATGCGAACCGGGGCGAGGCGAACTGGAAGAAGAACTGGGAACACGTGGTGACGCTCTACGATGCGCTGTTCGTGCTGTCGGGCTCACCGGTGGTGGCGATCAATCGCGCACTGGCGATTGCGGAGTTGCGCGGGGCAAGCGCGGGGCTGGATGCGTTGCCGGAGCCGACGACGGATGCGCGGCTGGCGGAGTACCAGCCTTACTGGGCCACACGCGCGGAGCTGCTGTCGAGGACGGGTGCGTGCGACGAGGCCTGGGATGCTTATGAGATCGCGATTGGTCTGGAGCGCGATGGCGCAGTGCGGCGGTTCTTGCAGCGGCGGCAGTCGGCGCTCGGGTTGGGAAGACCTGCCGCTAGGACCTCCTGGTCCGGTTGATCTCTCGCTTCTTGATCTCTCGCTTCTTGATCTCTCGCTTCGGCGGCATGTCCAGCGCCCGGATCGGGTGCTCGGATCGGGTGCTCGGCTCGGGAGGGCCTGGGCGCCGTTCGCGAATTGCCGGGCACCGCTCGCGCTGTCCGCATTTGCCAAAGCGGGATAGGAGCCTCAGACTAGGACGTTGATCTAAGACGTTGATGCACGGACGGATTTGACTGGAGAGGACTAGCAAGAGATGACGAGCAAGAAGGACAGCGGCCAGGCCGCCGCTGCCAAGCAGACGAT
>DASYBK010000064.1:0-28753 GCA_036500805.1 Acidobacteriaceae bacterium
GATACCGGGCTTGAGGCGCCCGATCATCTGATAGCTCCAGTTGCTGGCGCTTCTAGTCGAAAGCTCATCAGGCGTAAAACTCATGGGGACCCAAAGTTCTGAGCGATTGAGCTGGCCGGGAATCAGGGGAAACTCGAAGCCGCGCGGCATGACGCCGATGACAATGTATGGCTTACGATCCAGAAGGATTTTGGTGCCGATGATCTGTGGGTCAGAGTGGAACCGGGTGCGCCACGTCGCATAACTGAGAACGGCCACCTGCTGGTGATGTTGGTCCTCTTCCGCAGTGAAGTACCGGCCAAGCTGCGGAGCGACGCCGAGGGCGGAAAAGACGCCGGCAGTGAGGCGTGAGGCGCTTACCTGCGCGGGCTCGCGGGTACCGGAGAGCTCAAAAGCTGCGCCCTGGTATCCACCTAGCGCGGTGAAGGAGCGCGTGTCGCGGGTGTAGGCGATGATGTCGGGCACGGTAACACCGACTTCGTCGCCACCGCCTGCGATTTTGATCCCCTGGAGGTGGTCGGAGAGCACCACGAGGCGGCCAGAATTGGGGAACGGCAGCGGACGCAGGAGCACACCTTCCACGATCGAGAAGATCGCTGTGGTGGCACCGATGCCGAAGGCGAGCATGAGGACGGCAGTCACGGCAAAGCCGAGTGAATTTCGCACTTGACGCAGCGCGAATCTGAGATCGAGCAGAAGCGTTTGCATAGGTATCCTCAAATCCCGACAAGTAACGGAGGGCACGTGAGAAGCCAAACCGCCTTGCTGCTAATACGCGAAAATGCAAACCCTCGTTCCAATTCGACCGGATCTCAGGTGATCGATACCGTTCGGATTTGTGGGCACGCGTTCGGAAATGAACACGGATAGGCTGAGCTGATGCTGTTGCAGAACCCGGACCAGGTTCTCTGTACGGTTGAAGGGAGGCAAAGCGGGGGCTGTTCCGCCACGGCCAGCCCACGGCCCACTTGGTCGAATTACTGAAAAACGTTTGTGGCATTTTTGTGGCAAATTGCGCCGACTATGCCGGTTATGCCGGTTTTGCCGACTGATAAGTCCTTTGCCGTCAATAAAATGCGCTAGGGACGCCACCTTCACACGGTGGAAGTCATAGGTTCGAATCCTGTAGCGCCCACCATCCGATTCAAAAATCAAGGCATTCGGTGAGTCGCCCGATATGGGTCTGCGAGAAACGGCCCGGCGATGGATTGCCGGGCCGCTCTTTTTTGCTGACGCGCTCTTTAGAACCGGTATTTGAGGGCGAACTGGAAGAGGCGGGGGGTGTAGTTGGCCGAGAGATTGGTGAGTTGCCCGATGTTGTTGGGCGTGACTGTATAGACGTCCGGGTTGGTGGCGCTCTGGCTCGATTGAAGTGTGGGTTGGTTGTTGTTCGGGTTGGCCCAGTTCACAGAGTTGGCTAGGTTGAAGCACTCGGCGCGGAACTCTAATGTGGACTCGCGGTAGACGGGGAAAGTCTTGAAGAGCGAGAAGTCTACTTGGCGGTAATGCGGTCCGTAGAGCGGGTTTTTGCGTTCGGTTCCCAGAAGGCCTGATTGCTGAGGCGCAAATGCGGTGATGTCGAAAAACTCCAGGTGATTTGAGCCGCTGAGATTGGCCTTGTGCAACTGGTTCGGGCGGTCGGGGTGATTGCCATTGGCGGTAGTCGCGATGCCTGCATTGTTGGTGACGGTGAAGGGCTCGCCACTTTGCCATTGCAGGATGGTGTTTGCCTGCCATCCGCGAGCGAGCATTCCGGAAATGCCATTGAGGCTTTTGCCGAAGGGCAGCTCGTAATTGGCACTGAAGGCTATACGATTGCGTATGTCGACGTCGCTGTTGCCGTAATCGACGGAGCTGATCTGCGAAGGAATGGTTCCATATCCGTCGTTGATCTCATTGCTCAGGTTAAGAACATTGTCCAGTCCATGAGCGAGGGTGTAGTTCGCATTGAAGGTGAGTCCAGCGACGGTGCGGCGGTTCAGTGATAGCTGGAGTGCGTTGTAGTTGGAGGAGCCCTTGCTGTTGTAGCCGCCGATCAGGTTGACGTTGGGCAAGTCTGAGTAGAAGGGACGCAGCGTGTTGTAGGCGTTGCCGGGTGTGGTGCCCTGGGTGGCGGCCAATGCGTTCAGCGCGCTGTTGGAGATGAGCGGAGGCAGGTTCTGATCGTTGTAGATCTGCGCGATATGCCTCCCCAGCATGCCCACATAGGTGGCCTGCAGGACATTGGGCCCGAAGGCTCGCTCGAGCGTGAGGTTGAACTGTTCGAGGTAGGAGGAACGGAATGCCGGGTCGACGGGATCGGCAATATTACCGGTGGGGTTGGTGGCACTCGCAGCAGTGGGCAATGGCAAGCCCAGGTGGAAGGTATTCGTGCCGTTGCCCGGACCTCCAACGGCCGGCGTCGGGGCTGGGCAACTTCCGTTTGTGCAGTTGAGTGACGATACGAAGGGCTGGTTTTTCAGCGAGGAGTTCGAGGTGTAGTTCATCGGGAAGTAGGAGATGCCGAAGCCGCCGCGCAGCACCGTGCTGGGCGCCACGGTATAGGCAAAGCCGATGCGCGGGGCGAAGTTGGTCCAGGTGGGATTGAGCCCGGCGTACTGGTTCACGCCGTTCTGGTTGGCAAGGATGATTCTTCCGGTGGCGGGATCGAAGTTGGAGAGCCCGTTCTTCACCTCAGTGAATGGCGTAAAGACGTCGTAGCGGAGGCCGAGATTCAGTGTCAGTGTCGACGTGGCATGCCAGTCATCCTGCACGTATGCGCTGGGCTCCCAGGAACGCCAGTGCGGGGGGACGAGGCTGTTCGATCGCTGCACCGTGAAGTAGTTTCCCTGCAGGAGCGCTGCCAGCGCGGTAGGGTCTCCGTTGATGGGGTTGAACGACCAGTCTCCGATACCGTAGTTGTTCTGGAAGTTGAGCGCCTGGCGGCGAATCAATGCGGCGCCGATTTTGATGTTGTGAGCGCCTTTATTGATGGTGACCGAGCCCTGGTACTGGAAAGTGTTGTCGACATCCTTGATCGGAATAAAGGCGCCATCGCCCAGATCCGCGTAGCCCTGCACCCCGGCCGGCGAAAGACCGGAGGTGTTGATATCCAGGTTTACGTTGGGTTGACCGAAGGCGGTGTTGACGGCCTGGCCGTAGTTCAGCGGGAAGGATTGGTTGTTGATGCGCGTGTAGCCAAATCCGAGCAGCAAAAGCAGGTTGGAGCTGAAGGTGTGAATGTAGTTGATCTGCGCGTTCTGGGCGTTGTCCTGGGCTGCTCCGTAGAAATTGAAGATGGCGCCGCCAGGAGCGACGTTCAGGCCGGCGATGTTTACTGTCGGCAGCAGTCCGCCAAAATTCACCGGTGACCGGTTGTAGCTGTAGCGGCCATAGAGCAGGTTTTTCGAGTTGAATTGCTCATCCACTCGCCCGTCGGCAGTGTCGACGGTGCGCGTAACGGTTGGCGTGCTCACGAAAGCGCCGGAGACCGGAGTGGTGGCGGGAGCATTGGGAGCAGGGTAGAGCAGCGCGTACTGTAGACCGACCGGATCGACAACGCCGCCATCGGCCAGGGACGCAGGATCGCTGCGCAGCGCATTGTATTGCGCCTGCGTAGGTACCTGGCTTATAACTGGAGGGTTTCCCTGGACCTGACGCAGGCCCTCGTAGTCGCCGAAGAAGAAGGTCTTGTTCTTGATGATGGGGCCGCCGATGGAGCCGCCAAACTGATTCTGCCGCAGCTCCGGCTTGGGGTTGTGAGCGCCGAACTGGTAGGGAAAGGCGTCGAGCACATCGTTGCGGAAGAACTCGTATGCCGATCCATGGAAATTATTCGTGCCGGATTTGGTGATGATGTTGATGACGCCGCCGGCGGTGCGTCCGACCTCCGCGGTGTAGGTGTTGCTCTGGATATTGATCTCGCTGATGGCCTCGATCGAGGGCCGGATGCCGGTGGTGCCGATGACGCGCTCGTTGTTATCGAGACCGTCGATCATCCAGTCGTTGATGGTGTCGGACTGTCCATTGATGGAGATGCCGGAGGTGAGGCGGCGATCGTCCGGGCGGCCGCCGCTGGAGAGGCCGTTCGGCGGCCCGGGGTTGGCACCCGGGGCGAGCTGCGCCAGGTTGACGTAGTTGCGTCCGTTCAGCGGCAAATCCTGCGTTGCCTTCTGCGTCACTGTTGAGGTCAGCACCGAGCTGTCGGTTTGGAGTGCCGGAGCCTGGCCGGTCACCTCGACGGTCTGTCCCTCGGAGCCGACCTGGAGTTTCGCGTTTTCGCGCGCGCGATCGGAGGCTGAGAGCGCGATGGATGGGATGGTGAAGCTCTTGAATCCCTGCTGGGAAATCTGGATGGAATAGGTTCCAGGGCCGAGCTGGGTGAAGGTGTAGTCTCCCGCATCGGTAGTCTGCGCGGTGCGGACCTCTTTGGTGCCGAGATTCGTGAGTGTGACTTTGGCGTTCGGCAAACTTGCGCCGGACGCATCGGTTACGGTGCCGGTGATGTCCGCGGTGGTGCTTTGGGCCGATGCGGAGTGAGCGATAGGGAGCAGCAGAGATCCGACTAAAAGTACTGTTCGTGCGACGAGCCGGATGTGACGTGCTGCTGCGGATGGAGCGTCAACTAGGCCAAAATCATTCATCGTCGTGTTCCTAATCGTTATTTTTGATTCTGATACCAGAGAACAGCGTTTCCAATGCCACAGGCAAACTAGTCTTTTCTTACGAGAGTTGGCAAGTGTCATGAACGAAACCCGGCGATCTTCGAGAGACATCGTTAACTAACGCCCAATGGAGGGATGCAAAGAGACATACGATTGTCTTGCAGCGCCCATCGAGCCCCTTACATGTAGGAAGGGTAAGATAACTGATGGACATTACGGATTGAAGAACGCACCGCAGCGAGATTCTCTCAGCGGAGAGATGGGTATGCGCTTATGCAAATGGTGAGAAAACGTAATCTCACCGCATGACATTATTTTCCGATTATTTATTCGTTTAAATAACACTCCCTGTGACTTAGTTGCGTCTCTGCAGCGAAGAGACGTGCACCAGGTACTTCGCGGGCCACGTCTCTAGTGCAGGCGCTCGAGCACGACCGCGGTGCTGTCGTAGTCGCCGCGCAGGTCGAGCTCGAGGCCGTGGCTCATCCAGTAGCTGCCGCTGGCTTCAGATTGCGAGCGGAGTTGCTTGGGGTCGAGCGGGTGCAGGCGATAGATGGCTTTGGGGTCGAGGCCCTGGAGGCGCACCAGCGGGTAGGGATCGCCGAAGTTCTGTGAGTGAAGATAGGCCAAGAGGACGGCTTGTGTGCCATCGGCGGATACGTATTCGGTGGCGGCGCGCTCGCTGGGTGCGCCGGGGCGCGACGGGGCGATGAGGCGGTATTGCAGTCCCTGCTGCACGGTAGGGCGGATGGACTTGTAGAACGCGACCAGGTCCTTGGCGGTGGCCATCTCTTCCGGCGTGAAGTTGTTGAGATTTGCGCCGATGCCGAGCGAGCCTTCCATGGCAACCAGGAAGCGGAACTTGAGCGAGGCGGGGCGGGTGCGCTGCGGGTCGGTGACCCAGGCCATCATCACGCCGGGCGTGTAGGCGTGGGTGAAGCCATCCTGGAGAGAGAGGCGATCGAGCGCGTCGGTGTTGTCGGAGGGCCAGACCTCCTCGGTGCGGCGGAGGATGCCGAGATCGACGCGGCCGCCGCCGCCGGAGCAGGATTCGATTTCGAGCTTGGGATGTTTGGCGCGCAGGCGATCGAGGATGGCATAGAGATTATGGACGTAGGCGACATAGATCTTCTTCTGGTCAGCGACGGGGACGGCGTCCCAGCCGGGCTCGGACCAGTTGCGGTTGTAGTCCCACTTGAGAAAGTCGATGTCGTTGTTCGTGACCAGCTCATCGAGCCAGTGATAGGTGTACTCCATGACATCGGGGCGCGCGAGGTTGAGCAGAAGCTGGTTGCGGGCTTCGGTGCGCGGGCGACCGGGGAAGTTCATGGCCCACTCGGGGTGCTTGCGGTAGAGGTCGCTGTCGGGGTTGACCATTTCGGGCTCAACCCAGATGCCGAAGTCCATGCCGAGTTGGTGGACGCGGTCGATGACCGGCTTGAGGCCGTGGGGAAATTTTTCCTTGTTCACATACCAGTCGCCGAGGCCGGCGTGGTCGTTTTTGCGCTGGCCGAACCAGCCGTCGTCGATGACGAAGCGCTCGACGCCGAGCTGAGCGGCTTTTTCGGCGAGCGCGAGCTGGCCGGATTCGCTGACGTTGAACTCGGTGGCTTCCCATGAGTTGTAGAGGACGGGGCGGAGCTTGGGATGCGGCGCGCCGGGCAGGATGACGCCCTGCTGGAAGCGATGGAGGATGCGCGAGGCCTCGCCCATGCCGCCCGAGGTAAAGCCGGCGTAGAAGGGCGGGGTGGTGAGCGACTCGCCCGGGGCGAGGCGGTAACCGAAGTCGAAGGGATTGTAACCGCCGGTGATACGAACCTGGTGGAAGGAGCTCTGCTCCATGGTGATGCGCCAGCTTCCGCTCCAGCCGAGTTCGCCGAAATAGACGCCACCGTGCTCCTCATCGCCGGCGGAGTCTGGAGTTTCAAGCGCAAACCATGGATTCGCCTGGTTGCCAGTCGAGCCGCGGCGGCTTTCGATCACCTCGCTGCCGACATCGAGCGGCGCCGATTGTAGTTGCCACTCGCCCGCCCAGCGGCCGGTGAGCCAGTGGGCGCGGTAGTTGCGATTCTGGAGGTTGGGAAGGCTCCAGGTGGCGCTGGCGGCGTTTTCCAGAACGACATCTTCCTTAGTCTGGTTCCCGATGGTGGTCCAGCGCTCGAGGATGCTTTGGCCGTTGTGGACGCGATAGAAGAGATGCACGACGAGCGGCAGCTTGATATCGCGCATGGTGATCTCGAGCGTCTGGCTGGTAGCGTCGTGCGTCTGGTGCTGGTCAACATACTCGAGCACGACATCGCGATTGCCGCTGGCGAAGGTGGCCTTGAGGTCGGGTTCGGTGTAGAGGCCGGCACCCCACGCGGCGTACTCCTGCGGCGTCGTGGTGGTGGAGAGGTCGAACGCCGCGCCAGCGGGAAGGCTGTGGGCGGCGGAGATATCTTCGGCGCGGTCGATACGCGGGCCCCAGTAGAGCGATTGCAGCCAATTCTTTTCGTCCACGCCCATGGCGTAGGTGAAGCCGCCGGCCTGGATGACCCAGAGCTTTGCGTCGGGCCGGTATTCGATGCTTTGCGCGTGCGCCATGAGGCTCGAGAAGAGTGCGGCGGAAAGTATAAAGGCGGAAGCGATGGCGGCGCGCAAAGACACGAGGCGGTCTCCTGGGTGCGGATGGCGGACGATTGACAGTGTAATCGCTTACGTAGGTTGGGTGTGGGAGTTCGCCAGCCGCGCCAATGCGGCGCCGGTGACGCGCATGATGCGCCAGGGCTCGAGCATGAGGGCGCCGCGGCTGCGGTAGAAATCGATGGCCGGCGTATTCCAGTCGAGCACATCCCATTGCATGCGGGCGCATCCGCGCTCCAACGCGGTGGCGGCAACACGCGCGAGCAGCGCCTTGCCGATGCCGCGGCCGCGATGCGAAGGCTGCACGAAGAGGTCTTCGAGATGCAGGCTGGGGCCACGCCAGGTGGAGTAGATGGGGAAGTAGAGCGCGAAACCCGCGGCTTCGCCCTGGTCATCGGCGATGAGGCACTCGAAGAGCGGCCGCGGGCCGAAGCCGTCGCGGCGCAGCTCGGCTTCTCCGATCTGCACAGCGTCGGGCTCGCGCTCGTACTCGGCGAGAGCGTGGATCAGGGTGAGGATAGCGGGGAGGTCGGATGCGGTGGCGAGGCGGATGTGCATGGCGAGACTTCTCGCCATCGAGTGTACGGGACTGGCCGACCTGGCAAAGGCGCCTGCGGCGCGTGAGGCGAGCGAGCTTCTCTGGTCGCTCGCGGAGGGTGTCGTGATACCCCAACCTGTCCCCTCGCATTGCGAAGAGGCAGGATGGGGCATCCGTAATAACTGTCGAGCCTAATGGACGCGGGCGAGGAAGACGCCAAACCAGTTGCGCGGATCGGTCCAGTTTTCGACTACGGTGAATCCGGTCTGCGCCAACAGGTGCTGCGCTCCATCGATGGTGAATTTATAGCTGTTTTCGGTATGGATGGTCTCGCCACGGCGGAAGGCGAGCGAGAGATCGAGCGAGGGGATGGAAACCTCGTGCGCGACCAGGCTTTCCAGGTGCATCTCGATGCGCGAGTGCTTGCCGTTCCAGCAGACCTTGTGCCGGAATTTCATCAGATCGAAGTCCGCACCGAGCTCGCGGTTGATGCGGGCCAGCACATTGCGGTTGAAGGCAGCGGTGACACCGCGCGTGTCGTCGTAGGCAGCGATGACGGTTGGGATGTCTTTGACCAGGTCAACGCCGAGCAACAGCATGTCGCCCGGTGTGAGCTGATTGCGGATGTCGCGCAGCAATTCGCGGCCCTCGGCAGGTTCGAAGTTGCCAAGGTTGGAGCCGATGTAAAAGACCAGGCGTCGCGTGCCGTCCGCCGGAAGGTCGCCGAGTCCCTGGGTGTAGTCGGCGACGCGCGACTCGAAGACGACGCCAGGAATAGCAGAGGTGAGGTTGTGGCGGGCTTCGCGAAGCGCCGATTCAGAGACGTCAAGGGCGCGGTAGGTCACGGTTTCCTGACGGCGTACCGCTGCACTGAGCAACAATCCGGACTTGGTGGCGGTGCCCGCGCCCAATTCAATCACGGTAAGGTCGCGCTCGAGACCATGGGCGGTAGGCGCGGAGGCCGCTGCGATAATGGCATCTGCGTTTGCGTGGAAGATGCCGCGTTCGGTGCGTGTGACGTAATACTCGTCGAGTTCGGTGATCAGTTCAAAGAGATGCGAGCCCTCCTGGTCGTAAAAGAGCCAGGGGCTGAGCGTACGCGGCCGGGTGGTGAGGCCGCGAAAGACCTCGGAGCCGAGGGGGGTATATACGGCCTCCGGCAACTGGGGTAAGGTGACTGCATTCATTGGGAAGTATCTTTCCCCCGGCTCGGGAATAGTTGGGTCCGGGATGATGCTTGCGATGAATCCTGCGCCATGCGAAAGCCCGCGAATTGCCAGCGCGCAGCAGGCGAGAAAAAGTTGCGATAGGTGGATCGGATGTGCGACCGGGGTGTGACCGCGGAGCCGCCGCGCAGCACCATTTGATTGCACATGAATTTGCCGTTGTATTCGCCGAGCGCACCCGCAGGCGCGCGGTAGCCGGGGTAGCCGAGGTAAGCGCTGCGGGTCCACTCCCACACATCGCCGAAGACTTGATCGAGGTCAGAGTCGGGCGCGGCCACGGGATGCAACTGGCCGCTCTCGAGCATGTTGGCGTTTTGAGGAATGCACAGCACGCGCTCGGCGACCGCAGCCTCCCACTCGATCTCGGTGGGCAGCCGCTTGCCGGCCCAGCGAGCATACGCATCGGCCTCGAAGTAGCTCACATGACAGACGGGCGTGGCATCCATCTCGCTCAACGGCACGATGCCGCGCATGGTGTAGATGGTCCAGACGCCATCGACCTGGCGCCAGTAGAGCGGCGCTTTCCATTGCTGCGCATTGACGGTGTCCCAACCTTCGGAGAGCCAGAGGTCAGCCCGGGTGTAGCCGCCGTCCTGGATGAAAGCGAGGTACTCGGCGCAGGTGACGGCGCGTGAGGCGAGCATGAATGGCTGAAGAAAAACAGTGTGACGCGGAGATTCGTTGTCGTATGCGAAGCCGTGGCCGGCGTGGCCGATCTCATTGAGACCGCCGGAGAAGTCGAGCCATCGGAGAGGTGGGGCGCTCGACTGAAAGACGCCGCCTTCGGCATATGCGGGATGCAGCGGGTTGGTCCACAGGGCGTGCTTGATGTCGTAGCAGAGCAGCTCCTGATGCTGCTGCTCATGATGGATGCCCAACTCGATGCGCTCGGCTGCTTCGGCCGGCATTCCCTGCTGGTCGAGGCGCGCGATCGCATCGTCCACGTGGTTTCGGTAGGCAAGGACAGCTTCTATGCCGGGACGCGAAAACGAGGCGCGGAGCTTCTTCTCCGGCTGGTCTGACACGTTGTTGTAATAACTGTTGAAGAGCCAGACGAAGTTGGGATCGTAGGGGCGATAACCGGCGAGGAACTCACGCAGGACGAAGGTCTCAAAGAACCAGCTGGTATGCGCGAGGTGCCATTTGGCGGGGCTTGCCTCCGCGCAACTCTGCACCATCATGTCTTCCGGAGTGAGCGGGCTGACGAGCGCAAGAGATTGACGGCGCGTCGCGATGAATGCGGTCAGGAGTCCGGGCGCGCTGAGTTCCGCTGCTGCTGACATTGTTCCTGCGTGTCCTTACAGTTGCGTGATCCTTCGCAATTGGAGCCCGTGAACCGTCCCGCCGTTGCTCGCACAGCCTAGCATTTCGTTGTCACAAATTTGCTAACGACAACGAGGCAAGGTATGAGCGAGCAAACAGCGCGACCTGCTAGCACACAGCGCAACCCTGGGGAACGGTACGCAGCTTTCCTATGGATGCGCAAGAGGTGCGTCGCGGACTCTGAGAATTAGTAACCGAAAAGCGATTCGCTGTTTGTTACCGAACAATTACATGACGGTGACAGAGCTGTTGCGGGTTCCGTACTATTTCAGGAGGCGCTGAACAGGTGAGCCAGACCGAAGGCAGCCGCCGCGGCGAGGCCGCCGATGATGACCGTCTGCAGACCGCTGCGGACGGCGCCCGCGCCGGTGATGCGCCCTTTGATCGCGCCGAAGAGCAGCAGGGCGAACAGGGTGATACCCACCGATGCGGGAAGCGCCGTGTGAGGCGTGCCTAGCATATAGGGAAGCAGGGGAACGAGGCCGCCAAGAATGTAAGATGCGGCGATAGTGATGGCGCTGGTGAGTGCGCGGGCAGCGTGCGGCTCCTCGAGTCCGAGCTCGAAGCGCATCATGAAGTCGACCCATGCGCGGGGATTGCGCTGGAGCGCGGTCAGCACCGGCTTGGCTTCGTGGCGTTCGACGCCGTAAGCGTCGAAGATCTCGTAGATCTCCTCTTCCTCATCCCGGCGCCGCTCGACCACTTCGCGTTCTTCGCGCAGGCGCTCGCTGCGGTAGTGCTCAGCATCGCCGCGTGCGGCGAGATAGCCGCCCAGCCCCATGGCGATGGCGCCGGCGGCGATCTCCGCCAGTCCGGCGAGCACGATGATGTGCAGGGAGTTGACCGCGCCGGAGAGCCCGGCGGCGAGCGCGAAAGGTACGGTGAGTCCGTCGGACATGCCGATGACGATGTCGCGGACGGTGTCTCCGGACTGGAAGTGAGTCTCGTGGTGATCGATTGCCGGTGAACTGGCCATGGCGGGAGTGTAGAGCATCTCCAGTGCAGGTGCCCTGCAAGCCGCGTCCTCAGAACGACCGATCCTACCATCATAAGGTGGTTTTAAGGTCCGGCTGTCATAAGTGATGCCAGCGGGTGAAATCGCGTCCCCTGCACAGGTGAACCGCGTCCTTTGACCTCGTATTCTCGTCTATGGAGGCGACCCGGTCCCGATTATGTCGCGTAGCTTACAAGGGAGTTGCTGGAGCCGGGGGCGCGCTCCGGCCCTAGCTGGAGCAGTCATCGTCTCGTTTGTCCTGTGCGTGCCCTTTCAGGCCAGAGCGCAGGATGACAACGATCAGGGGTGGGCGCAGTTTTCCCGCGAGAACACACTGCGGGCGACAGTGGTTTCGGCAGCGCCTGCGGGAAAGAACGATGGCAGCTTTGCCGTGAAGACGGACAGCGGGACACCGTGGCGGGTGCTTTACGGCGTGAACACACGGCTCATGAAGGATCGTGGTCCGATCCGGCCGAGCGATATCCAGACCGGCGACATGATTTTTGCCGCCGGAAACTTAGATGCGAAGAAGAAGACGATCGGGGCGGCAATTCTGATCGATATTCCCGCCGAAGAGGTGCGCAAGGCGCGCGAGGGGCTGGGCAAGACATGGGCGGCGGGGAAGATTATGGCGATTGACGGAACGCGGATCGAGGTGCACCGGCTGGATGGTGTGGAGCAGAAGATCGCGGTGGACGAGAATACCTCGTTTCGCGAGAAGCACGATTCGGTGACGCTTGCCGATGTGCGGCCGGGCCAGGGCTTTCGCGCAGAGGGACATGTGATGAACGGCACCTTCACCGCGACGACATTCACGGTTTTCGATTTGAAGGGACATGAACCATGGCTGGACGCCGGGTCCGAGGTCCGATGAAGTATATCTGCTCCGCTGCCATTTTTTTGGCGGCTGTACCGCTTTGCGGGTGGGCGCAGTCCGCGCCTGCTCCACAGCAACCGGCGCCCGCGGCCAGTGCGTCGCCGCAGCTTCCGCAAGCTCCGCCGGCTGCGGCATCTGCCCCGCGCGGTAGTGAGGGGGGAACGATTGCGGGTGTGGTGAAGTCCGGGCAGACCCCGCTGCCGGGCGTGAGCGTGACGGCGAAGAATACCCTGACAGGCAAGCAATATGTAACCGCGACGGATAGCCGGGGCGGGTTCAAGCTGCAGATCGATGCGGACGGTCGCTACGTGGTGCGGGCCGACTTCGCGGCCTTTGCCGGCGCGACGAAAGAGGTGCTGCTGCATGGCGGGAGTGCCGCGCCGCAGACAGATTTTTCGCTGATTCTGGCATCGCGCCAGCAACAGATCGAGCAGGCGGAGACGCGCCGCGGAGCGGGTCAGGGCACGGGCGGGGGAGCGCGGCAGTATATGGGCGGCCAAGGCGCGCAAAACCTTGGACTGCTGCAGGGAGCGCTGGGATCGATTGCGGGCGGCGCTGAGACAGGCGGCGCGGCGCTGCCCTCGGGTGCTGGAAACAATGACGTCAGCACGGAGTCGGTCACGGTGAATGGACAGAGCGGTACGACGAATCCGTTTGCCGGGATCAACATGGAGCAGATGCGGAGCAACCTGGAAAACATGCAGCAGCAGCAGACCCTGGCGCAGATTCCGGGCCAGGGGAACGGCGCCTTCAGCGGATTTGGCGGTGGTGGTGGGGGTGGTTTCGGCGGTGGTGGCGGCGGGCGCGGCGGCGGCGGCGGTTTCCGAGGTGGTGGTGGCGGAGGAGGCTTTGGCGGGCGCGGCGGGTTCAACTTCCGCCGCCTGAATCCAAATCGGCCGCACGGGGCGCTCTTCTGGCAGGGGGGCAACAGCTTATTCGACGCGAAAGACTTTGCACTGCGCGGGCAGACTGAACCGCAGCCATCGTACAACTCGAACCGCTTCGGCGCGATCATCGCCGGCTCGCCGTATATCCCGCACGTACTCGAGAACGACAGCAAGGATTTCATCTTCCTGTCGCTGATCGGGAATCACTCATCCTCGCCCTTCGACAACTACGGGACGGTGCCGGACGGCCTGCAGCGCTCGGGGAATTTCTCCGAAGCGGGGGAGCCGACGATCTATGACCCGCAGACGGGTCAGCCCTTTGCCGGCAATGTCATTCCTGCGACACGCGTCAGTCCGCAGGCGACAGCACTGCTCAGCTACGTTCCGCTGCCCAATCTACCGACGACCAACAAGCAGAACTATCAACGGATCACCAGCGCCACCACCAATCTCACGACAGTGGGCGCGCGCTACATGCGCAGCTTCGGCGGGGGCACTGCGTTTTCAAATATGCTGCGCCAGTTCACCGGGGCGAGCGCGCCGGGGCTGCACCAGAGCATCAATGCGAACTTCAACTACAGCCACACCGGCGCCGATGAGCTGAACCTTTTTCCCGAGCTTGGCGGCAAGGAGCAAATGCATCAGTATTCGCTGCAGCTTGGATACACGCTGGGCGTGAAGCGATTTACCCACAACATCACCGCGAACCTGAACCGCAGCAACACAGAGACCGGCAACCTGTTCACGAATAACCAGAATATTGCCCAGAGCCTGGGGATCAATGTGCTGAGCGGCGCGGCGGTGAATCCGCTGAACTACGGATTGCCGAATGTGACGCTGGTGCAGTTCACCGGACTGACCGAGCAGCAGCCGAATTTCCAGACCAATCAGACGCTCGGCGTCTCCGATTCGAGCTCGTGGCTACACGGCAAGCACAACGTGAAGTTCGGCGGCGATTACAAACGCATCGACCTGAGCATGATCGGGCAGGCGAACTCTACCGGCACATTCATTTTTAGCGGACTTGCCACGGAGGAGCCAGGCTCCTCGGGGAGCAATGGCACCGGCACGAATGGCGGCAGCGGACAGGCGAGCACCGGATCGTCGCTGGCGGACCTGCTGCTGGGGCTTCCGCAGCAGACGGCAATCCAGGCGCCGTACCAGAAGGCGTACCTGCGGGCGAACATCTACGATGCGTTTCTGCAGGATGACTGGCGGGTGCGCGCCAACTTCACGGTGCTTGCGGGGCTGCGCTATGAATACTTCTCGCCGTACTCAGAGAAGGATGGGCGGCTGGCGACGATCGATCCCAGTGCGGACTTCTCTCAGGTAGCGCCGGTGCTGGCCGGAGGCACGGGACAATTTACCGGACATTATCCGCAGACGCTGATCTATCCGGACCGCGATGATTTCTCTCCGCGGATCGGCTTTGCCTGGGGAGCGTTTCACAACACAGTCGTGCGCGGCGGATACGGCGTGAATTTTGCCAACGGGCAGTACATCAGCTTCATTCAGAATCTCGCCTTCCAGCCGCCCTTTGCCGATGTGCAGACGAACCAGGCGACGGCGCCGACCGCCGGCATTCCGGCGTGCACCTCGTACTGGCCGATCTGCTTGAAGAACGGCTTCGGCGCATCGCAGGCGGCGGGGAACTACTCGGTGAATAAGAATTACCGACTGCCGTATGTGCAGGTGTGGAATCTGGATATCCAGCGTACGTTGCCCAGCGGCATTGTGCTGAACGTGGGCTGGAATGGCGCGAAGGGCACGCGGCTGGATGTGCTGACAGCGCCGGGACGCAATGCCAACTCTTCGCTGAGCGGGGTGTATTACAACTACTCGGATTCGATCGGCTTCTCGAACTTCAATGCCGGCACGGTGCGGCTGCGCAGGCGTCTGCACGACGGAATCGCGCTGGGCGCGACCTATACTTATTCGCACGCGATCGACGATGCCAGCGCGATCGGCGGCAATGGCGGCACGACTGCCGTGGTGGCGCAGAACTGGCAGAACATTCTGGCGGAGGAGTCGAATTCATCCTTCGATGTCCGCCACAATCTGAAGGGCGACTTTCTGTATGAGTTGCCGCTGGGGCCCGATGCGCACTTCCTGACCAGCGGCAACTGGCTCTCGCACGGGCTGGCGAATGTATCTGTGTCAGGCACGTTTGCGTTTGCCACGGGCGAACCGCTGACGCCGCGGTTCATTGCCAACAGCGCCGACGTGGCGCGCGGGAGCACGGGGTCCTTGCGGCCGAACCGGGTGCCTGGGGCGTCGCTGACCGCGGGCGGAGGTACGCTGGACCACTGGTTCAACACCGCAGCATTCAGCAGCGACTTTGCTCCCGGCCAGATCTACGGGACGGCTTCGCGCTACTCCATTCCGGGGCCGGGGACGCTGACCTTTGATATGTCGCTGTCGAAGACGATCCGGCTGGGCGAGATGCGCAACCTGGAGCTGCGCGGTACCGCGGATAATGTTCTGAACACGGTGCAGTACTCGGGCGTAGATACGAATCTGGGCTCGAACACATACGGTCAGGTCACGTCGGCGGCGCCGATGCGCACCTTCGTGCTGATTGCGAGGTTCCGTTACTGATGCGCTCTCTATCCACACTCGCATGTCTTGTGCTCGCGCTCGCGCTGCCGCTGGTGCGTGCGCAGGAGCAGCAGCAGCCTGCGGCCAACAACAATTCCAACAGCCCTGGTTATGTGCTGAAGGTGCGCAGCGACCTGGTTCTGACCAATGTCGTGGTACGCGACAAGCACACCGGCGCGGTGGTGAAGGGGCTTACGGCGAAGGACTTTACGGTTCTTGAAAACGGCAAGCCGCAGGCGATCGAGACATTTGATTTTCAGAGCATCGATCAGGCGACTCCGCTGAATGAGGCCACGGTGAGCGGGAAGGAAGGACAGCTTGTGCTGGGCAAGGGCGGCGCGGGCACGGGCGTAGTGACCGGAGATGCGCTGCGCAACCACCGGCTAGTGATTCTCTTCTTCGACCTCACCTCGATGCAGCCGGATGATCTTACGCGGTCGGTCGAGGCGGCGAAGAACTACATCAACCGGCAGATGCAGCCGGCGGACCTGGTGGCGGCGGTGTCGCTGGGTGACTCGCTGACCGTGGACCAGGACTTTACCGCGAACAAGCAGGCGCTGCTGGCGGCTGTTTTGCGCTACGACAACACGCAGCAGGCGGGCTTCCAGCCGGGCGCGACCTCAACAACCAACCAGGTGGAGGACGCGAGCAGCTTTACGCCGGACGAGAGCGAATACAACGACCTGAACACCGATCGCCAGCTTTACGCGATTGCGCAGATCTCGAAGTCACTGGCGTATATCAACCAGAAGAAGTCGCTGCTTTACTTCTCGGGCGGCATCCAGCGCGATGGGATCGAGAACGAGGCGTCGCTGCGCTTTGCGACCAACTCGGCGGTGCGCGCGAACCTGTCGATCTACAGCGTGGACATGCGCGGGCTGCAGGCGATCTCGCCGCTGGGGGATGCGTCGACGGGCTCGATTCGCGGCGCGAGCGCGTACAACGGCCAGGCGTACCAGAACAACCTGGATGCAAACTTCAACACGCAGGAGGTGCTCGCCACGCTGGCGTCGGATACAGGCGGGAAATTCTACGGCGACTCGAACGACTTTGCGCCGGCTTTCCAGACGATGGAGAACGACACTGCCGAGTATTACGTGATCGGATTCCGCTCCACCAATCCGGCGCGCGATGGGCGCTACCGCCGGCTGCAAATCAAGGTGAACCGCACGGACGTGAAGCTGGAGTACCGGCCCGGGTACTATGCGCCAGCGGATTATCAGCACTCGAACCACGAGGACCGCGAGCGCCAGTTGACGGACCAACTGGAGAGTGACCTGCCGGCGACCGATGTGCCGGTGTATATGGCGGCGTACTACTTCGAGCTGGCGCCGGACCGCTATTACATTCCGGTGTCGCTGATCGTGCCGGGCTCGCAGATCCCGTTTGTGAAGGGCGGCGACCGGGACAAGGCGACCATCGACATCATTGGCGAGGTGAAGGATGGAGCGGGCCGCGCCGAGGGCGAAGTACGGCAGACGGTGAAGCTGGCGATCGACCAGCAACAGCAGGTGTCGCGGAAGAATGTGCAGTACACGACGAGCTTCACGCTGCCGCCGGGCAGGTATCACGTGAAGTTTGTGGTGCGCGAGAACGAGACCGGGCACATGGGCTCATTCGAGACGGACCTCAATGTGCCTGACTTGTCGAAGGCGCCGATGAAGCTGTCCTCCGTATTGCTCGCGAGCCAGCGGCAACCGGCGCCGAAGAGCAAGCAGGCGAATCCGTTGATCCAGGATGGGCAGTTGTGGGTGCCGAATGTCGCGCATGTCTTCCGGCAGGACGGGCATTTGTATCTGCTGTATGAGGTCTACAGGCCGGAGACGAAGACGGCGGATGCCAAACCGCAGCCTCCGCGACTGCTGACTTCGATCGAGTTTCTATCCGGGTCGACGAAGGTCTTTGAGACGCCGCTGGTGGAGGCGACGAAGCTGACAGATCCGTCGCGAAATATGATCGCATTTCAATTCGATGTGCCGCTGAAGGACTTGAAGCCGGGGCAGTATACCTGCCAGGTGAACGTGATCGACGACCGTGCGGGCGCGTTCAGTTTCCCGCGGACGGGCGTGCTGGTGCGGCCTTAGCAAGACTCTATGGATTGCAGAGAGGCGACAACCGGATTTGTTCCAGGAGCGATTGTGTATCAAAGACCGCGACGACGGGCTTGTCCTTGCCGTTTTGGGGGCCCTTTTTTGCGTGGCCGATGTGCAGTTGTGGAAGTGACCGCATGTAACGGAGAAAGAATTCGGGCGGTTCCAGATTCGAAGTGCCGCCGCCGGGATTTCGATATTTCAGATTGCCGTTTGGCAACTGCTCCCACTCTCGCTTGAACGGCTTGCTTGCCATGTATCCCGTGAAGCTCATCTCGAGGCTCACTGTCGGGTTACTCGGCGGGAAGAGGTCGGTGTCCGTCCTCTTGAAAGGAATGGGAAAGCTGTAGTCGGTGACGCCGCCGTAGTTCACATACATGGAAAGTACTCGCTTCCCGCTGCGCTGTGTGCACTCGACGGTGAAGGTGGGCCGGGATACGGGCGAAGCGCTGGAGGACGATGGTATCGCAGGAATGAGAAAGAGGCGCAGGTATTCGGTGCCCGAGTCAAGATGGGTGCCGTGCAGGCTGGAGAGCAACGGGCCCACTGGCTCCGGTTGCGGCATAACATTCTGCGGCTGCATTGTGTTCGGATAGGCGAAAGCGGCCAGGGTCAGAGAGAGTTGCAGGATGCAAGCGATTAGGCGAAGCATGCTCAAGCCTCAGGTAAATGTCGGAGATTGGAGCGAGGGGAGTGCAGAGAGGGTAGCAGATCAGCGCGGCCATCGGGAATAAGTTGCAGAGCCCGAGTCTTTCCGCGGCGAGAATCGGAACGCGGGAGACGATCGAGTTCCGGCAGTCCGTCGGAATTCGATGCCTTGAGAGCAGTTCGATGGATGCGAAGCGAGGAGCTCGGGAAAGGGTAATGCTATGGAGTGCCCGGTTTTCGCGGTACATTTTCGTGGCCGTAGGGGCAGTGGCGGCAGGCAGAGCCGCAGCAGTAGCCGCGCTTGAGATGCCAGGCTTCGGTGAAGACCATGTAGGGGCCTTCCCAGTAGAAGTCTTCGCCCTCCTGCGGCGTGGGGCGCGGGGCGAGTTGTTCCGCTTTGTCAGTCATGACCGAGGGCGAGTTGTGCGGGTGCCTGGTTTGCGGTGAGGGCCGCGAGTGGAGCGGTGCTCTGTTCGGGTGCGGAGCTGATCTCTGAAACGAAGTGGCCGCCGCGGAATTGCACGGTGCGGCCGGCGGTGGCGGCGGGGCGGTCGCCGGGCACGACGATGCCGACCAGGTTGGCTGGGTCAGCGGCGGCGAATGTCACTGCGATGGTGGTATTTTCTTGTTTGCGGGATTCGCGCAGCGACTCGACGGCCTGGGGGAGAGCGAACTGCTCGCCCTGGAAGCCGGAGACGAAGCGGCCGCCGCGGACGATGCCGCGGGCTTCGAGGCGGCGGAGCATGCCGAGCAGCTCGCGCCAGCGGGGCATGGTAGTTTCGCGCTGTGTGAGATCGCGGAAGACGATGCCATAGCGCCAGAGCAGGACGAGTGCGGCGGATTCGATTTCCATCTCTCTTTGTTTGGCTGCTGCGATGGCGGCTTCCGCTGCCATTTCGCGGGCGGTCTGATTCGTTGGAGAATCCCACCCTTCGCTCCGTTCAGGATGGGGCACCCAGTTCTGTGGCAGTGCCGCGAGAAAAGCAGATCCCTCCACTTCGCTTCGCTCCGGTCGGGATGACGAGGTGGTTGAGGTGAGAGGAGATGGGCTTGGCGGGGCCAACAGGCTCCAGCGGCCGGCGGTGTTGCGGGCGCGTTGGCCCAGGTTGCCCATGTTGTGGCCGCGCATGCGGAAGGGCGTGTTGCTCGCGGACTTGCGGCGCGGATCGATGAGGGCGCGAAGGCTGTCGTAGCCATCGGCGGTGACGAGGCCGGCGGCAACCAATTCCCAGAGTGCGTTGTGAAGCTCGGCGATGGGCTCGCCCAACTGCCGGGCGAGGTCAGCCGCGAAAGCGGCGCCAGCGTGTTCGAGCTGCGCGCGAAGACGTAACGCGAGCGGTGACAGACAGGCGGCGAGCGCGGATTCCGGCAGCTCGCGGGTGCGGAGGCAGCCGTCCATCCAGTGCGCATCTTCGCGCAGGAAGAAGGTGATGGGTGCCATGCTGGTGGGGATGACACGGCGGGGCGCGCCGCCCTCGGGCGAGAGGAAGGCCGGGTGTGGCGAGATGCGGCCCCAGCCGACGACGCCGGCCATGCAGAGCGTGTCAAGCACGCGCGGATCGTAGTTGGCGACGCGCTGCGGCAGGAGAGTACGCTCCCACTCGATGGCGGGAGCTTCAAAGCCTTCGAGCTTGCGTAGCGCATCGAGCACGCCTTCTTCGCCGGTGAGCTGGGTTTGTGGCGCAAGGTGCTGCCAGCGGAGGAGCCAATCCATGTATTGCGCGGGCGCGACGGGCTCGATCTGCTTACGGAGGGTGTGGATGGTGCGCTTGTGGATGCGCTGGAGGAGGCGGCGCTCACACCACTGGACCATTTGCCATGGAGGCAGAGGCGCCGGTGGCGCGAGTTGTTCGGTTCGCTCCCTTCGGTCGCTCTCGTCGGGTGTTGTGGACGATTCTGCTAGAACAGCAGATCCCTCCACTTCGCTTCGCTCCAGTCGGGATGACACGATATCGGTTGTGACGGCGTCCTGTTCGAAGTTGCCGCGGAGGATGGTGCCTTGGGATTCCATGGCTAGCAAGGCGGCGAAGATGGCGGACGGATTCACGCCGAGGTGGTCTGCGAGCGACTGTGCGGTTTGCGGGCCGAGGATGTTGAGCCAGGCGTGGAGGGCTTTTTGTAACAGTGGCAGATCGGGCGTGGTGGAGAGGAGGTTTGCGTGTTCGCCGATTCGCTCGGCGGCAAGAATGTGGCTGGCGCCATTCGCTGACGTAAAGTGTGCTCTTGATTGTGACGTTAAGCGATCGAGCAGGATGTGCCAGCCGGTGGCGCACGGGTGGCCGAGGATTGACGCGGGCACGACGATGAGCCCGTAGAGCAGATCGTGGAGTTCGTGCTCATCGCGGATGTCGGGCCAGCACTCTTCGCGGACCTGCCGGATGGCGTCGGGATCGAGGCGGCCGGCTTCGCCGAGGAGTTTTTCCGGGACCATGCCGCGCATGTTGACGGCGCGGGCGCGGCGCTCTTCGATCGGCGCGTCGTCGAGGAAGGCGTAGGGATTGGCGTTGAGCAGACCGTGGGAGAAGACGGACGGAACGGTGGAGTCGACGGCGACGCATTGGATTTCGCCGGACTGGATTTTCGCGATGATGTCGATGAGGCCGGTGAGGTCCATCGCTTCGCCGAGAACATCTTTCATGACTTCGCGGACGAGCGGGTGGTTGGGGATCTGGATATCGCCTTCAATGTTTTCAAAGCACGCGGCGGCCTGCGGGAAGACACTGGCGAGCAGGTCTTCGCCGCGGGTGCGCTGGATCTGCGGAGGGACTTTCTTACCTTTTTGGAACCGCAGCAGTTGCAGACTGCGAGTAGCGTCCCAGCGGAAGCGGGTTTTGAAGATGGGTGAAGCGAGCGATGCCTGCTCGAGCAGCTCGGTGACGGTATGGGTGGTGAGGAACTGGAAGACGTCCGAGAGCGGGAAAGAGTGCTGCTCCGCGAGCGAGATGTTGAGGCCATTGTCTGTAGCGGCGGCCTGGAGCTCGAAGTTGAAGCCGCGGCAGAAGCGCTTGCGCAGAGCGAGTCCCCAGGCTTTATTGATGCGGCCGCCGAAGGGCGCGTGCAGGATGAGCTGCATGCCACCGCCCTCGTCGAAGAAGCGCTCGGCGACGATGGTCGAGAGCGTGGGTACGGTGCCGAGGACCGCGCGGCCGGCGACGATGTAGGCGATGAGCTGCTCGGCGCCGGCATAAGTGACGCCGCATTCTTCTTTGAGCCATGTCACTGTTGCGGCGACAGATGGATCGCTCTGGCTGATGTAGCCGGGGAGGAGACCGGCGGTGCGCTCGGCGATGTCCTCACGCAACTGGCAGACCCAATGCGATAGCTCCATGGTGCGCTGCGGCGCTTCGCCGCGCCAAAAGGGCACGGTGGGCGGCTGGCCGTGCGCGTCTTCGACATACATGCGGCCAGCGGTTTCGATGGCGGAGATGCGCCAGGAGGCGTTGCCGAGCTGGATGATGTCGCCGACGCCGGAGTCGATGGTGAAGTCTTCGTCGAGGGTGGCGATCTGGTGGCCGTCGGGCTGGAGGATGACGGAGACGACGGCAGTCTCCGGGATAGTGCCGCCGTTCGAGACGCTGATGGAGCGCGCGCCGCGGCGAGCCTGCAGGCGGCCGTGGATGCGATCGCGCAGGATGTAGGCGCCGTAACGGCCGCGGGAGGATTCGATGCCGTCCGAGAGCAGGCAGAGGATCTCTTCGAAGGTCTCGCGCGGCAGATCGCGGTACGGGTACGCGCGAGTGAGGAGCGCGAAGAGGTCGTCTTCCTGCCAAGGCTCAGCGGCACAGGCGGCGACGATTTGCTGCATGAGGACGTCGAGCGGCTGCGGCGGAATTTCGAGCTGATCGAGCGCGCCCGCTCTTATGGCACGTATGACGGCGGCGAGCTCGAGCAGGTCGTCGCGGGTAGTGGGAAAGAAGCGGGCCCTGGGTGTGGCGCCGCGCCAGTGCCCGGCGCGGCCGGCGCGCTGCAGTGCAGGTGCGATGGCGCGCGGTGTGTTGAGCTGACAGACGAGATCAATGGCACCGATGTCGATGCCGAGCTCGAGCGATGCGGTGGCGACGAGCAGCTTGATCTCACCGGCTTTGAGTTTGCGCTCGGCCTCGAGGCGGAGCTTGCGGGAGAGCGAGCCGTGGTGCGCAGCGACGTTTTCGTGGCCGAGGCGCTCCCCGAGCTGGAAGGCGAGGCGCTCGGCCATGGAGCGCGTGTTCACGAAGACGAGGGTCGAGCGGTGTTCGAGCGCAAGCTCGGCCATACGGTTGTAGACGTCGTCCCAGATGGCGTTGGTCGAGACGGAGCTGAGCTCGTCGTTGGGGACTTCGATGGCGAGGTCGAAGTGACGGCGGCGGCCGATTTCGATGATGGCGCAGTCGCGGTGACGTGAGCCGCAGAGATAGTCGGCGACGAGCGAGATGGGGTTCTGGGTGGCGGAGAGACCTATCCGCTGTGGTGGTGCGGTGAGGCCCGAGATCAGCGAGCCGGGGGCGAGGCAGTTCTCGCCGCAGACGAGCGCGTCGAGACGCTCGAGCGAGAGCATCAGGTGGGTGCCGCGCTTGTCGTCGGCCATGGCGTGGATCTCGTCGACGATGACGGTGCGGACGCGCGCGAGGTTGGCGCGGGATTTTTCCGCGGTGAGCAGGATGAAGAAGGACTCCGGAGTGGTGACGAGGATGTGCGGCGGATTCTTGAGCATGGCGCGGCGCTCGGCGGGGAGCGTGTCGCCGGTGCGGACCGCGGTGCGGATGGGCGGGCAGAGATAGCCGCGCTCGAGGGCGAGCCTTTGTATCTGCTGCAGTGGCTCCTCGAGGTTCTTGCGGATGTCGTTCGACAGCGCTTTGAGCGGCGAGATGTAGACGACTTCCGTATGCGGCTGGAGCTCGCCGGCGAGCGCTTTACGGAAGAGCTGGTCAATGCAGATGAGAAAGGCGGCGAGGGTTTTGCCGGAGCCCGTCGGTGCGGAGATGAGCGTGGGCCGGCCAGCCAGGATGGCGGGCCAGCCTTCGATCTGCGGCTCGGTGGCGGAGCCGAAGCGGGAGAGAAACCACTCCTGAAGGATGGGGTGGGCCCATGCGAGAGCTTCGGCCGGAGTGGTTGGTGGAGCGGACTGCATTGGGTTATTGTAAGCGCCGGCTTCGATCTTTCTTCGCCGGCTTTGTCACCCGCTAGAACTCTGGTTCCTCGCTCTCTTTGCCTTGTCGCTTCAGGGGTGGCGGCGGAAGAGCGCGCCAGAGGGCGTGGTCGTAGACGGTGGGGACGAGCGTGTTGTGGTTGACGCGAAAGGTCATCGGGGTGGGGGTTGCCTGCTTGTCGACAGGGTCAAAGGTGAGTTTGATGATGTCACCCTGGACGGTCCAGTGGGCGAAGCTGGTAATTTCGTTTGCGCCGGTGGGAGACTGCGTGAGGGTGGCGGTGCCGTCCTTGCCCAGGTCGAGAGTCATGGTGTGGTGGCGGATGGCGAAGGTGCCGTCGTGGCTCTGGTCGCGGGTTTCGCCTTTGGCGCGGGTCTCGCCTTTGTAGGTGCCGGCGTACTTTGAGAGCTCGTTCTTCGCGAGGGCAGTGAGCGGCAGGGCAGCGAGAAGAGCGAGGGAAAGAAGGCGCTTCATACAGTGATTATGCACGCAGCGAAGGCTCATTTGAGGCCGAACGAACACACCACCCTACGCGTCGCGTAGGATGGGGCACCCAATTTGTGGCACCGGACGCAAACCGCAGATCTCTCCACTCTGCCGGTGTCGCTGCGCGCCACGGCTCCGGTCGAGATGACAACTTATCTGGAGCGGACCAGTTATTTCGTGATGCGCAGCAGGACTACGCCGTGTTCGGGAACCATCCAGGGGCCGTGGCCGCTGTCCGATGGATTCCAGATATTGTGCACTCTGCTCGCGGCAGAGAGACCGAGTTTCTGGAGCGGAAGCGACATCTGCTCGGCATCATGGCCGCGGTTGAAGAGGCCGACGGCGAGATCGCCGTTCTTGAGCGGCTTGGACCAGACTTCGAAGGGGCCTTCCGCGCTGACGCGGTCGCCCTGCTTGCCGAGCGGATCCTGATCGATGGCGATGACATCTTTGTTCAGGAGGATGGATTTGGTTTCGGCCGACATCTGCGAGAGGTCGTTGCCGGCAAGTAGCGGCGCTGCGAGCAGCGCCCAGAGGCTCATGTGGGTGAGGTACTCGTTGTACTTCATGCCGCCGTTGCCGACTTCGAGCATGTCGGGATCGTTCCAGTGGCCGGGGCCGGCGTACTTCGAGAGGCCGGCCTGTGAGAAGCCGATGTTGGACATGCTCATGTACTTGTCCTGGATGTCGTCGGTGGTACGCCAGCTATTACCGCCGACGGTAGGTCCCCACTTCCAGACGGAATCCCAGCCGTACTGGCAGAGCGAGAAGTAAATGGGGCGGCCGGTGGCGAGCAGCGCCTTGTGCATTTTCTCGTAGGCGGCGCGCATCATTGCGTACTGCTTGGCCTGGTCGCCGGGCGCGGCTTTCTGCATGATCTCGTGATAGCTGCAGAGGTCGTACTTCAGGTAGTCCATGCCCCATTGCGCATACATTTTCGCGTCCTGCTCCTCGTGCTGGTAGCTGCCGGTGTAGCCGCCGCAGGTCTTTGGACCGGGGCCGGAGTAGATGCCGATCTTGAGGCCTTTGGAATGCACGTAGTCGGCGAGCGCCTTCATGTCCGGGAATTTGTTGTTGGGCACGATATTTCCGTTCGCGTCGCGCTTGCCCTGCCAGGCGTCGTCGATGTTGACGTAGATGTAGCCGGCGTCCTTCATGCCGGTGGAGACAAGTTCATCGGCCGCGGTGCGGACGTCCTTGTCGCTGACGCGGGTGGCGAAGTGGTTCCAGCTATTCCAACCCATGGCTGGTGTGGCCGCGACTTTGGTTTGCGCGGTGACGGCGAAAGGTAACGAGAACAGGGCGAAGGCTAGAAAGGTCTTGCGCATGGGCTCAGGGGCTCCTCTGGTACTGGCCGTACGGGCGACGCGCCTTCGGCATTTGGGGCGACTTTCAGGCGCTGCTTTGTAACGGCTTACACGATACGGAGGAGAGCGCACGCCGTCAAGGCTTGGTGCAGAGTGTCATTGCTTCGCAGGTGCTCGTTGATAATCGCCGCTTTTGCCGCCTGATTTGGTTTCCAACTGGATGCGCTCGATGGTGATGGATTTGTCGAGCGCTTTGGTCATGTCGTAGATGGTGAGGGCGGCGACCGACGCGGCGGTGAGGGCTTCCATCTCGACGCCGGTGTTGGCGGTGGTGGCGGCTGAGGCCGTGATGGCTACGCCTTGATTCGTCACAGTGGTGATTACGTCGATGAAGGTGAGTGGCAACGGGTGGCACATGGGGATGAGCTCCGATGTGCGCTTGGCGGCCTGGATGCCGGCGATGCGAGCGACTTCGAGCGGATTTCCTTTGGGATTTTGGGGCAACGCTTTGAGCACGGATTTCGAGAGCGCGACGAAGGCGGAGGCGGTGGCTTCGCGGCGGGTGCCGGGTTTGGCGCTGACGTCGACCATGCGGGCTTGGCCGGATTTGTCGTAGTGGGAGAGCCTGCCTTCTTTCTTCGCCATGCGTTGAGTGTAGTGGTGGCCCAGCGAGTCAGCGAGTCAGCCAGTCGGCGAGTCAGCCTGCAGAACTTGCACTGTGGTATTGGCTTCGACGGCGGTGTTAGGGGGGAGGACTACGAAGCAGTTGGATTGGGCGGTGGCTGCCAGGTCGCCGGAGCCTTGCCAGGGGATGCGATGGACGGTGGCGTGGTCCCAGTTAGCGTCGAGGTGGGCAGGGAGGAAGCGGGTGATGTCGGCTGCAGGCTCAGCTTCGGTGATGGTGGCCTGGGCGAAGCGGGGGGCGCAGTTGGCTTCCCCGGCGAGGGCGCGGAGGACGGGCGCGGCGAAGAGCAGGAAGGTGACCATGGTGGAGACGGGGTTGCCGGGGAGACCGAGGAAGGGAAGTGGGGCGGCGCCCGGTGTGCGCGGTGGGAGCTCGCCGAAGACAGTAGGTTTACCGGGCTGGATGCGGACTCCAGTGAAGTGGAAGGTGGCGCCACGTTCGGCGAGCGCCTGCTCGACGAGATCGTATTTGCCGGCGGAGACACCGCCGGAGAGCAGCAGCAGGTCGCAGGATTGTTGGGCGCGATCGAGCAGGGCGCGGAGGTCGTCGAGGTTGTCGCGGGCGATGCCGAGACCTTCGGGGCGGCCGCCAGCGAGGCTGACCTGCGCGGCGAGCGATGCGCTGTTGGAGTTGCGAATCTGGTGCGGCTCGGGGATGGAGGCGATTTCGACGAGCTCATCGCCGGTGGCCAGGATGGCGACTCGCGGACGCGCGAAAACTTCGACGTGGGCGGCTCCGACGGCGGCGAGCGCGGCGATATGGGCTGCTGTGAGGCGCGTGCCGGCGGAGATGAGCGGATCGCCACGGCGGGCTTCGCTGCCGGTGGGAACGATGTGGCTGCCGGGGCGGAGTTTGCGGTCGGGCTGGAGGCGGATGCGGCCTTCTGCAATTTCTACGTGTTCGAGCATGACGACGGCGTCGGCGCCTTCTGGGAGAGGCGCGCCGGTCATAATCTCGAGCGCGGCGCCGGATACGAGTGGTGCCGTGGGTGTTGGTTCACCGGCGCGGAGGATGCCGACAACCGGGAGCCAATCGCCGGCGGTGAGCGCTGCAGCCTGGACAGCGTAGCCATCGCGCGTGGAGCGGTGGAATGGCGGGAGATTGCGATCGGCGCGGATGGGCTGGGCGAGGACGCGGTGGAGAGATTCCAGAAGCGGGAGGCGCTCGGTTTGTCGCGGAGTTGCGGAGGCGAGGCGCTGGGCTTGCACCTGTGCTCGTTCCACGACGAGGGCGGCGGCTTGCTGGTAGGTGAAGATCACGTCGATCTTATTTTGCGCCTTGCGGTTGTGCTCCGTGTGAACCGGTGTTCGGAGATGGTGGGGACGAATACCCCCCAGGGGTTGCGTAGGGTAGGGCACCCGTTTGATGGTGATGCGGATGGGGAACCCCGGATTCCTCCGCCTCGTTTGCTTCAGTCGGGATGACAGAGTTGAGATTGTTGGCAGAAAACGGCGCCGCTTGGTCGCGGCGCCGTTTCCTGCGATGGTGCCAGGCTATTTGGCTTTGTAGCTCTTGGCTTGCTTGCTGCCGATCTGGGTGAGGATGTTTTTGGCGTCGGCGGCCATTGGGCCGTTGGGATCGAGCTGGAGATATTTCTCATAAGCCTCTTCGCAGCCGGGCGGCGCGACGATCCTGTTCGTTTTGGGATCGACGGTGGCTTTGGCGATGAGGGCCTGGCCTTTGAGGTAGTAGGGGACGGGTTTGTTCGGGTCGGCGGCGATGGCTTTGTCGGCTGCAGCGACGACGGCATCGGCGTTGCTGCCGGACTTGGCGAGCACGATGGCCTCGTTGGAATAGAACATTCCAGCCTGGGCGGGCTGCGCTTTAGCGGCGGCATCGTACGCGGCAGTCGCGTCAGGAATCTGATTCTTCGCGGCGTAGGCCTCGCCGAGGGTATTGTTCGCGGCGCCTTCAATCTCCGGGCTGGGCTTCTTCGAGGCAGCGTTGGCCTCGAGAGCCTTTTTGGCGGAGGTGATGGCGTCGTCGTACTTCTTTTGGCCATTCTGCGCTATGGCCAGCTCGACCCAGAGGACGGCTGCATCGGGCTTGGCGGCGCTGTCCCGCTGCATCAGGGTGGCGGCGTCATCGAACTTCTTGTCCTTGATGTCCTGGCGAGCGGTTGCAAGGTCGGCATTCAGGTTCTTCACCTGCGCGTTTTCCTTCTGGATGCCGGCATTCTTGGACTTCAAGTCGGCAAGCTGCTTCTGCTGCTCAGGCGGGAGCGTCTTGATGTACTCGGGACGAGAGAGGTCGAAGTCCTGGGCGACGTTCGCTCCGCCATCGATCTTGACGTTCTGGAAGCGGTCAACCGGCTTGTAGTTGGCATCGTTCGGCCCCTTGATGTACATCGTGATGACGTAGGTGCCGGGCTTGATGTTCTCGCCCTTGTAGTCGCCATTCTGGTCGGCAGTGAAGGTGTACAAGGGGGTCTTGCCGTCGGTGGAGATCTGAATCTGGGCGTTAGCCAAAGGAACGCCGGTAGGATCCTGCGCGTGACCGTGGATGGACCCGGTGGCGGGCGCCTGGCCAAACGCCGCCAGTGGCGTGATCAAGGCTGCGGCCAGCCAAAGCTTCTTCGTCATACTCTTTCTCCTTTTGGGGCGTTGGCCGTCTGTTTCCAGTCGGTTGCGTAGGGGATGGGGTCGTCGACTCCTGCTTCGGCGAAGGCGCGAAGCCGAAGGATGCAACTCTCGCATGTTCCGC
>DASYBK010000065.1:0-1748 GCA_036500805.1 Acidobacteriaceae bacterium
CATGGAGATGCTACGTTCGATCCGGCTGTAGTATGCATGGACGAGAAGACTTTGATGGGTTCGTACAGCTCGTCCGCTGAGATTCAGGATGAGGGCGTACGGATGGTGTTGGACGGTTACACACAGGGCTACGACCTGACCCGGCTCATTTCGCACCGGTTTCCACTCTCGCGGGCGACAGAGGCGATTGCCTTTGCCTCGGAACCGCATCCGGATTCCATGAAGATCATGATCGAGCCAGGAAGCTAGGCCCGGCGCAATCTGAGAAAATAAGGCGATGGCGACAGTCATGCAGGCAGCCGTACTGTACGGCAAGGAAGATGTCCGGATCGAGGACGTAGAGCGGCCTTTGCCCGGAGCGGGCGAGATCATCGTTCGGGTTCGAGCCGCACTGACCTGCGGAACCGACCTGAAGACCTATCGCCGGGGGTATCACGCCAAGATGTTGAACATGCCCGCACTCTTCGGGCATGAGTTGGCGGGGGTTGTCGCGGCTGTGGGTGATGGAGTGTCGGCCTTTCGTCCGGGCGTTCGCGTTGTCGCGCTGAACTCCGCACCATGCGACCGTTGCTACTGGTGCCAGCACGCTCAGCAGAATCTGTGTGAAGACCTGCTGTTCAACAACGGCGCCTATGCCGAGTGGATCCGTGTGCCGGCGCGGATCGTGGAAAAGAATACGCTGGAGATTCCGCCCCATGTGACGGATGAACACGCGGCGCTGACCGAACCGCTGGCATGCGTCCTGCGTGGCCTTGAAGAAAGCCGTGCGCAGCGCGGGGACACGATGGCCGTGATCGGCGCAGGGCCGATTGGGTTGTTGATGATTCATGCCGCGGCGTTGTCGGGCATCCACGTGATTGCCGTGGTGAAACATGATCAGCAGGTCACCGCAGCGCGCCGATTGGGAGCGCAGCACGTGGTGCAGCTGACCAAAGTGAAGGATTCGATTGCGGCAGTTCGTGCATTGACGCCGGGCCATCGCGGTGTCGATATCGCTATTGAGGCTGTGGCCCTGCCGCTGACCTGGCAGTGGGCGGTGGACATGGTGCGCCGCGGCGGTCTGGTGAATTTTTTCGGCGGCCCGGCGAAAGGAACACGTGTCGACCTGGACACAAATCACCTGCATTACAACGACATCGAACTCAAGGCCAGCTTTCACCACACGCCGGCGGTCTGCCGCAGAGCTCTTGCCCTGATTGCCAACCCCTCCTTCGATGCCGACGCGTTTATCACCGGGCATGCTCCTCTGCGCGATTTGGTTTCCGTATTTCAGGGAATGATGCGGCGCACGAATGAGATCAAAACGGTGATCCTGCCATGATGACCGTTCAGAGCGCAGTAACGGATACGAATGCTCTGGCGGAACAGGGCTGGGCCTCGCTTCCATTGTCCTATCGAATTCCGGACCGCACGCCAACGCTGGCAGAGGCGCAGCAATACTGCCGCGAGCTGGCGGAGTCGCACTACGAAAACTTCCATGTGGCTTCCTGGCTTCTGCCGAAACGCCTGCGGCCGCATTTTCAGAGCATCTATGCCTACTGCCGCATCTCCGACGATCTGGGAGACGAAGTAGGAAGCCCGGCGCAGGCTTTGGCGCTGCTCGACATCTGGGGAGAGCAGCTCGACGCCTGCTATCGAGGCGAGGCGAGACACCCGGTCTTTGTCGCGCTGCGAGAGACCATCCGCATCTGCGATATCCCGAGGGAGCCATTCGCCGAGCTGCTGACTGCTTTCCGGCAGGACCAGAC
>DASYBK010000066.1:0-21693 GCA_036500805.1 Acidobacteriaceae bacterium
CGGCTCCTGAGCCCTCATACTTTCCCGCGCTTCTGCCGATAAACATCGTGGCGGCGCTTCCCCCACGCCCGCCCATCCCTCAAAAGCGGAGTGTATCGCGCGTGTTTGCCATCCTCGGAATCCTTGTCGTCTTCGGCGCTGTACTGGGTGGCTACCTCATGGAGAAGGGCAACCTGCTGGTGCTGGTGCAGCCGCCGGAGCTGCTCATGATTGGCGGAGCCGCCATCGGCACTCTGCTCATCGCCAACCCCATGCACATCCTCAAGGGCATCGCCTCCGGCGTTGGCGGTGTCTTCGGCTCCTCGCGATATGGCAAGGCCCGCTACCTCGAAGCGCTGCGCATGATGTTCGGCGTGCTCACCAAGGCGCGTCGCGAGGGAAACCTTGCCATCGAGCAGGACATCGAGACGCCGCACGAGAGTAAGCTATTCGCGGAATTTCCAGCGTTCCTCAAGGATCACCACACCCGCGACTTCGTGTGCGACACGCTGCGCATGATGATCACGGGCGGCGTGGAGGCCTTCGATATCGACCAGATGATGGAACTGGACATGGAGGTGCAGCACCACGACACCAGCCAGCCCATCTCGGCACTCACCACCGTTGCGGATGCCCTGCCCGGCCTGGGGATCGTCGCTGCCGTGCTCGGCGTCGTCATCACCATGGGCGCGCTCGGCGGACCGCCGGCGGAGATCGGTCACAAGGTCGCTGCGGCGCTGGTCGGCACCTTCCTCGGCATCCTGCTTTGCTACGGTCTGGTCGGTCCCATCGGCGCGAAGATGTCGAAGGCCGCCGACGAAGAGCGCTGCTTCACCCACATGCTGCGCGTGCTCATGCTCTCGGCCATTAAAGGAACTCCCCCCCAGATTTCGATCGAGATCGGGCGCCGCGCCATCCCGCTGCATGTGCGCCCCAGCTTTGCCGAGGTGGATCAAGTCTGCCGCGGCGGCGGTGCGCCGGTCGCACCCGCGGAAGGCGATGAGGGAAAAGCCGCATGACGCCGCAGCCGGTCCCGCAACGCCCCATCGTCGTCATACGCAAGCGCGCGGCCCATGTCGCCCATCATGGCGGCGCATGGAAGGTCGCCTACGCCGATTTCGTCACCGCCATGATGGCGCTCTTCATCGTGCTCTGGCTGATGAACTCGAGCGACCACATGCGCAAGGCCATCGCTGGCTATTTCAACGATCCCCGCGGCAGCTCCAGCACTCCAGGCACCGATCGCGCTGGAGCCGGAGACGCCGTTGCCCTCTCCCGCAACGATCTGCGCGACCTGAAAGCACGGCTGGAGCAACAGGTCGCCAGCAATCCCGCGCTGGTGAAGCTCAAGAAGCAGATCGAGATCACCATCACGCCTGAAGGTCTTCGCATCGAACTCATAGAATCGCGCGACGGCACCTTCTTCGAGACCGGCAGCGCCACGCTCAATGAAAACGGCCGCACCACGCTCACCCTGCTGGCCAAGCAACTCGGCACGGTGCCGAATCTCATCTCCGTCGAAGGTCACACCGACGCTCGCGCCTACGCAGACGCCAACGGCTACGGCAACTGGGAGCTCTCCGCCGATCGCGCCAACGCCGCGCGCCGCCTCATGGAGCACGCCGGCCTGCGCAGCGGGCAGATCTCCCAGGTCCGCGGCTTCGCCGACCGCCAGCTCCGCGTCCCCAGCGATCCGCTCGATCCCTCGAACCGCCGCATCTCGGTCATCGTCCACTATCTGACGCAAGCCTCTGCGGCTGGCGACCAGGATTCTGCAAAAGCAGAGGATTCCGAAGGTCACGATGCTAAGGCCGGCAAGCCATCAAAGAATCCCTCGTCGCCGGGCTCAGCATAACCAGAGCTATTGCCGGGTGAGCTGAATGCTGGTCAAGGTCGCCGGCCGATCGCCCGGGTTCTCCACCGTCAGCGTTGCCGATCCATTCGCATCCGCCTGGACGCAGGAGGCACACCGAGCGCTCGCCGGTGCAGTCTGCACACGCAACTGCGCCACTCCCGCGCCCGTCGGCGTCGCCTTCCATGTGCCGCTCTGCAGCGGAATCGCCGAAAACCGCGCCGACCCATGCGGTGCAATCACCAGTTGCGCGCGCCCGTCGATCAGCCGCACAGCGTTCGCGTCGTCGATCGCGGCAAGATACGCAGGCACCGTCTCCTCGTCACCCGAGCTCTGGATGCCCAGCCGCCCATCGATCCGGCGGATATAAAGCCCGGCCCGGATCGGATTCGGCGGTCCTGCATCGATGTGGATGAGCTGATAGTGCGAAGGGAATCGCGGATCGGCCAGCAATTGCTTATCGGCAGAGAAGAACGCTTCGCTCTGGAAGTTCGCCAGCAGGAGCAGGTCCGGTTTGTGGTCCAGTACATACCGCCCGTCGCCCAGCTCGTGCCCTACCCAGCCCCGGCCGCGATCCGCAACCGGATGCCGCGCGATGTGATAGTCGTTCAAGCCCAGCGGATCGATCGCCTCCATGTGCGCGTAATACGGCACCACGCCCGCGGCGTCCGAGACCAGCAGCGGATGCTTGGCGCCGAATGCCGTCCGTAGAAAGATGCCGATCTCCTTGCCCTCGCGCTCCCACGTCTCCATCGGCGAGAACAGATCGGAGGTCAACACCAGCAGCGTCAGGATGAGGAAGATCGCGACTCGCGCCCGCGAAAAACGGAACGGTGCGCCGAGCGTCAGCAGTCCGCAGCCCGCCACCAGAAAGCCCATCAGCGCCATTGCCGGGATGAAGTGCCGGTACGAAGGAAAGATATCCCCGCCAATGACGAAGACGTAAAACAGCCAGCCGATCGCGACCGTCGCCAGCAGAATCACCTGCCGCCGCTTGCCCGCAATCCACAGCGCGACACCACCGATCAGCGCAAGCACAAAGAACACCAGCTCCGACCGCATGCCATACACCTCATAGCGCAGCCCGGTGTACAACCGATGCAAGGTGAACGCCACCTTCACATACGCCGTGTTCGGCACCCATGCGCCGTAATACGCGTGGCGGAAGATCTCCTGGCCTAGAAAAAGCAGGATCGGTATCGGCAGCAGACGCGCGCGCGTGATCAGCGTGCGCGGACGCACGCCATCCGCCAGCACCGCACCTGCATAAAACAGCGCAGTGAAGAGCGCCGCATCCGCACGCGAAAGCACCGCCAGCCCCAGCAGCACGCCCATCACATCCGCATCGCGCGCTTTGCCCTTCGCACTGGAGACCCAGCGAATCCCGAAGTACGCTGTCCACGCCAGCAACCCGGCCAACAGCGGCTGCTCCAACCCGCCCAGCGACCACACCGCAACCGGCGCGCTCAGCGACAGCGCCAGGCACCCGATCAGCGCCGCAATGAACCGGACCTTCGCCGGATAATCGCGATAAACCTGCGCCGCCACCGCAGTAATCCCAGCCACCGTCGACACCATGCCCAGCAGGTGCGCCGCCGTCTCCAGGTTCATGCCCAGCGCGCCCAGGCCGGCGCAGAGCAGCACCCAGAGCAGGTTGGTATAACCCTCCACCGCCGGCGGCAGGTCATTCCACGTCAGCCCATGTCCTTCGATCAGCCGCTGGCTGTAGCGGAGCGAGATGTACGCATCGTCACCCATGAACGGCCAGAAGTGATAAATCTGCAGCGCCAGTGCGATGGCGCAGATCGCCGCCAGCGCCAGCAGCGAAATCGCTGTCAGATTGCGCCCGCGCGGCGCGGGTGCCGGACTGAAAAGAGGAGGAGCCTGCCTCGGGGTGGTGGACATGCGTTGCCTTGGATAGGTCTTCTGAAAGTCTACCAAGCGGGTGTTCCAGCAAGTCGGCGAGTCGCTGACTCGCTTTCCGGCTGACTCGCTTCGCCTTACCAGTCCGCGCCGCCCGTAGCGCGGATGGCACAATAGAGCAGGGGATCCTTTGGAAGCCTTTCGCCGCCTCGCCTCGCTGCCGCCGTACGTCTTCAACACCACCGGCGAGATGAAGGCCGAGGCGCGCCGCCGCGGCGAAGACATCGTCGACTTCGGCATGGGCAATCCCGACGGCGCAACCCCGCCGCACATCGTCGCCAAGCTCATCGAGGCCGCCGCGCGCGATTCCACGCATCGCTACTCGCTCTCGAAAGGCATCCCGCGCCTGCGCAAGGCCATCTGCGACTGGTACCAGCGCCGCTACGGGGTGGAGCTCGATCCCAACTCCGAGGCCATCGTCACTATCGGTTCCAAGGAAGGCATCGCGCACCTCTGCCTTGCCACGCTCGACGACCAGGACGCCATCCTCGTCCCCAACCCCAGCTATCCCATCCACATCTATGGCCCCACCATCGCCGGCGCCCAGGTTGTCTCGGTCGAGATGAACGACCCCGCCGGATTTCTCGACCGCCTGCAGCACGAGCTGCCCGCCATGCGCCCCCGCCCGAAGATGCTGCTGCTCAACTTCCCGGCGAATCCGACCGCGCAGACCGTCGATCGCGAGTTCTTCGAGCGCGTCGTCGCCTTCTGCCGCGCCGAACAGATCTATCTCCTCCACGACTTCGCCTACGCCGATCTCGTCTTCGACGGCTACCGCGCCCCCTCGGTTATGGAAATCCCCGGCGCAAAAGATATCGCGGTCGAGTTCTTCACCCTCTCGAAGAGCTACAACATGCCGGGCTGGCGCGTCGGCTTCATGGTCGGCAACCGCGATCTCGTCGGCGCGCTCACCCGCATCAAAAGCTACTTCGACTACGGCACCTTCACGCCCATTCAGGTCGCCTCCATCCAGGCGCTCGACGGACCGCAGGAGTGCGTCGCCGCAATCTGCGACAACTACCGCAAGCGCCGCGACGCGCTCGTCCGCGGTCTCAACCACATCGGCTGGCCGGTCGAAAATCCGAAGGCCACCATGTTCGTATGGGCGAAAATCCCCGAGCCATACCGCGCCCTTGGCTCACTGGAGTTCGCGAAGAAGCTGCTGCGCGAGGCCAGGACCGCTGTCAGTCCCGGCATCGGCTTTGGCCAGCACGGCGACGGCCACGTCCGCTTCTCCCTCATCGAAAACGAGGAGCGCACCCGCCAGGCCATCCGCGGCATCCGCCGCATGTTCGAGCACGGCTGACCCGAACCATCACACCGCCCGCATCAGCGATCCACTCAGCTCCCCGCCCGCAAGCCATTGCGTCCACGCCTCCACCGCACGGATAATCCTGATCCATGCACATCTCGGGGCACATCGCCGGATCGTGGATACTCCTCCTCTTCGCCGTCGTCATCACGACCGTCCTGCTTCTGCTGCTTCACCTCACCCGGCTCGGCCACATCGTCCATCAGCAGATACCCGACCGTCCGCACCGCCGCCTCTTCCTCGCCTCGGTCAGCTTCTTCATCACCTTTCTCGCTGTGCGCCTGCTCGTGCTCTCCATCACCCACCACATCGGTCCCTTCGGCTTCGTCCAGATGGGCGGCCGCCACATCCATCATCTCGTCTGGGGCATCCTGCTGTTGCTCATCACCGGCCATGCTACGCTCGCCGAAGCCGGCACCGGCAGCACGCCCGGCTCCATCTTCCTCAGCCGGCTGCTTTCGATCGCCTACGGCATCGGCGCGGCGCTCACGCTCGACGAGTTCGCATTATGGCTGAACCTCGATGCCATGGCCTACTGGTCGCGCCAGGGCCGCGAAAGCATTGACGCGGTGATCCTCTTCGGCGCACTGCTCGCCATGACAACCTGGGGCGCACCGCTATGGCAGCGCTGGTTCAAAACAAGTCCGCAGGAAATTAGGAAACAATAGAAGCAGTTTCACCATAGGTGTAGACCAGAGCGCCACTGTCCGCCTCGCGTTTCCGTCAAGAAAAGCCACACTGCACGAAGTTGGCTGTATACACCAGCAGTGAAAATGTTCCAGCAGTTACTGATTCACGCCCGAAGCCAGAAACCCGCCATCCACCGCCAGCACCACGCCCGTCACAAACGAAGCGGCATCGGAGGCCAGAAACACCGCCGCACCAACTAACTCCTCCACCCGCCCAAAGCGCCCCTGCGGCGTACGCATCAGCAGCTCCTGTCCGCGCGGCGTCGAATCCAGCAACTGCTCGTTCAGCGATGTGCGAAAGACCCCCGGCGCAATCGCATTCACCAGCACGCCGCGCCGCGACCACTCCACCGCCAACGACCTGGTCAGCGACGCGACCCCCGCCTTGCTCGCCGCATACGACGCGACCTCATGAAACGACACAAAGCTGTTCAGCGATGCAATGTTGATGATCCGCCCCGCTCCGCGCTCCAGCATCCCAGGCGCAAACACCTGGCAGCCGCGCAGGGTGCCGGTCAGGTTCGTATCTAAAATCGAGTTCCACTCGCTCTCTTCAATCTCGAGCGCGGGCGTGCGACGGATGCGCCCCGCGCAGTTCACCAGAATGTCGGCCGCTCCCAGCTCACGCGCAACGCGATCGCGCAACGCGATCAGGCTCGTCCGATCGCATACATCCGCGGTCTGCCGCACTGTGCGCCGCCCCAGCGCCTCAATCTCCGCCGCTGTCTCTTCCAGCGGCTCCATGCGCCGGCCGCTCGCAACGACATCCGCGCCCGCCGCGGCCAGCCCCACACTCAGCGCGCGCCCAATCCCCGTAGTACCGCCCAGCACCACCGCACACTTCCCGCTCAGATCGAACAACCGAGAACCCTGCTTCGTATCGCCCGCCGATTCACTCACCCAACGCTCCTCAATCCATCTGCCCACGAGCGCGCACAGACATCGAACGCGCGTGTTGCCATCTTACTCATGCAACCGCTCGTATGCAGGCAGCGGGAAATCCGTTACTCAATATGCAGGAGGAAGTCCGATGTGCCGGATGATCGAGCGATAGCGCTCGTCTTTGTGGAGAAAATCGAAGGCGGGGTCGCACTGGATCCAGAGGATTGCGGGGTTATGCTCATCAGCACCCGCCGCGAGTAGAGACAGCGTTTTTTCTTTCTGGCCGAGCTCCGCATACAGGCCAGCGAGGATGACAGGCGAGACATATTGCTTCGCCGATTTTCCTTTCAGATCAGCGATCCGCCAATGAAGGACGGTGTCGTAGCCGCCCTCTGAGTAGGCGCGCTTTATCGCCTCCGCGGAGGTTTTGTCACCTGTTACGGTGAGGAATCGTTCCAGCGCCTGCGTAGCCTCCTTCTTCATGCCTTTGCACCGATAGACCTCGGCGAGGGTCCGGAGGAGACCAGGGTCATCTGGTTTCGACTGGAGGCGTTGCGTGAGATCCGTGATCGCGGCGTCATATTGTCGTGCCAACTGATAGGAGTAGGCGAGAGCCCGGGGACGAGAGAACGGATCGAGCTCAGTGGCTCTTTTTTGTATTTCAATGGATTCCTGGTGACGATTGAGAGCGGCAAGGAATTCCGAGCGGAGATGCAAGGCTTCGGCATATTGGGGATCGAGCTCAATAGCCCGCAAAAGCTCGTGATCGGCGCCAGCCAAGTCCCAACGGTTCCACATGAGAGCGGCGGCCAGGGCGAGGTGCGCCTCGGGGAGCGAATCGTCGAGCGCCACCGCCTTCCGGGAGGCTGCTTCCATAGGCCCAAGCACCTCTTTGGGGTTGAGGGGATAGCCGGCACCGGAACCGTAGTAGATCGCGAGGCCGCTCCAACCCGGTGCGTAATCCTGCTGAAGCTCTACTGCTTTCTTGAAGTAGGAGCCTCCTCCGTCGGCGGAGGTATACCAAAGAAACTTGCCGCGCAGATAGGCGTCGTGCGCTTCCGGATTGACGTAGCGTGCCGGCTTGAGCGTGGGAGCCGTGCTGTTGAGCCGCTTCGCGATGGCTTCGGCGGCTTCCGTGGGCAGTGTGACTACGTCATTCGTGTCCCGATCGTAGCTGTCGGCCCAGATGTGAGTGTCGCTGGGCGCGTGGATCAGCTGGATGGTCATGTGCACTTTGCCATCGTTACGCTCGACCGAACCCTCGACGATTCCGTCGACGCCGAGCGCACTGGCGATGTCGCGCAGCGGGCGGTGTGCGCCTTTGTACTGCATGGCGGAGGTGCGGGAGACGACGTGGAGAGTGGAGTTCTTGGCCAGCATGGTGGTCAGCTCGTCGGTCATGCCGTCGGCAAAGTAGTCCTGGCCACGGTCGCCGGAGAGATTGTCCAGCGGAAGCACGGCGAGAGACTTGATCTCAGGTTTTGCGGCGCTGGCTCGACTTCCCCAGCCGCGTGCCCGCAGGCCGACAATGATGAGCAGAGCAAGGGCTGCCGATGTGCCGAGCCAAAGCCACAGACGGGGGCTGCGGGATGTGGCGTTCTTGCTGCCGCCCGGTGGTTCTAAATAGGCCGGCGGCGGGACGTCGCTAAGCGTGGCCGGAATCTGCGTCGATCGGCTTTCTATCGTGGGTTTCTCTGCGATGGGACCAATGAAGCGGTAGCCCTTCGCCGTTACGGTTTGAATGAAGCGGGGCTCTTCGGAGTCATCGCGCAGCACCTGGCGGATTTTGCGGACCGCGGTGTTGATGCCGTGCTCGGTGTCGACGAAGACTTCGCTGCCCCAGAGACGCTCGGCTATTTCGGCGCGGGTGACAAGATTGCCTTCGCTCGCCGCCAGCAGGATGAGCAACTCCATCGGCTTGCGTTCCAGCTTTAGGGTGCGGCCGGCACGGCAGAGCTCGAATCGGCGGGAATCCAGCCGAAATTCGCCGAACTCGAAGACTGTGGCCGCCACGGGGCGCTCCTCATGCGGATGGAGTATAGCAGTCGCTTTCGTCAGGCGACAGGCAAACTTTCCTGCTTTCAGTAACTTGCTGCTTCACCAAAACTTCACCACGGAGTTCACCGCCTCTTCATTGCGCCCGGCGGGAAAGCAGCGCCTAGTTGTGGGCCAGCCCGGTGATGCCGGTGAGGAGGCGAAAGTCATATGAACGCTAGTTTCAGAAAATTGGTGGCTACCTTCGGCGCCTTGGTGCTCGCGCTGGTGTGCTCGCCGCGCTCGTGGGCGGGTTGCGCCCCCAGCCTGGCGCGACCGACGCATAGCAGCTGGTTTGTCCAGCCGGGAGGTCCAACGTTGCTCCAGGCAGCGCTGGTGAATGACGATCGGGATGACAATCCCAGCATCGTGGGGATGTGGCACGTGACGTTCACGGCCAAAACCATGAACGGGGCTCCCATTTCCGACATGGTGGTCGACGATGCGCTCGTCGTGTGGCATAGCGACCATACGGAAATCATGAATTCCGGGCGTCCTCCCCAGGATGGGGATTTTTGCATGGGAGTCTGGGAGCAGGAGGGGAAGTATACGTACAAGCTCAACCATTTCACCTGGGGCGGCAACGATTACGACCCCAAGGCGCCCCCTGAAACCGTCGGGCCACACTCCGCCGGACCTACCCACATCACTGAGAGCGTCACCTTGAATCGGGACGGAAATCACTTTTCCGGGACATTCACGCTGGATGCACCGGACACGAACAATGTCGTCACCTCCTTTACCGGCGCGCTCACAGCGACACGCATCACCATGCAAACGACGGCAGGCGATTTGTAAGAGAAACCCAATTCAGCCTGTCGAGCATCTTCTAAGGCTGTATGGAACGGAAGCCTTCACTCCGGGCTCTCGCTGACGGAGTGAAGGCTCTTTTTTCCTTATCTCAAGCCCCTAAGCCCGCCGCACCAAGGGCCTTCGCCAGATCCCGCGGCACTTTCAGCAACTCCTCATTCTGCAGCCGGCTCATGAGAAATGAAGATGGATCTGCCACTGATCCGAAGCCAGCGCTTGCCTCTTCTTAAGCACGTATAAGCTGTGGGGACTGTGCCCAAGCTCCGTATCTTTGCTCTCTGTATCTTTGCATTCTGCCTTGTGGCTCCATTGCGCGGTCTACGCGCGCAGACACCTGTCTGGCAGCCATCGCCGGGACATACGCAGATACCAATATGGCCGGGAGCAGTGCCGGATGCGCGGCCTGTTACCGGGCCGGAGGTCGCTGAGACAACAGGGAAGAACTCGCTGGTTGCCGGTAAGCCCTGGGTTGCTGTGAGCAACGTCTCCCGTCCAACGATGACGGTTTACTCGCCAACGGGAAAGAATACGGGCGCTGCCGTGGTCGTCTTTCCTGGCGGAGGCTATGAGATTCTCGCCATCGATCTCGAAGGCACGGAGGTCTGCGACTGGCTGACGTCCAGAGGAATCACCTGTGTGCTGTTGAAGTATCGCGTGCCGGCTCCGAGATCGTTTCCGAATTGGGGCGCATTTCCGCAATCGCCGATGGCGCTGGAAGACGCGCAGCGGACAGTGGGGCTGGTGCGCTTTCACGCCGCGGAGTGGCACATCGATCCGCACAAGATTGGCGTGCTCGGCTTTTCGGCAGGCGGCCATCTGGTGGCAGCGATGAGCACGCATTTTGCGCAACGCTTGTATCCGGCTGTCGATGCGGCCGACCAGGAAAGCTGTCGCCCGGATTTCGCAGTGGCAATCTATCCCGGACACCTGTCGTTCGACGATAAGAATTTCGAGTTGAATCCGAATGTTCCTGTCACCCGCCAGACGCCGCCGACATTTCTCCTGCAGAACGAGGATGACGACGTGGACGGTGTCAACCAATCGCTGGTTTACTACATTGCCCTGAAAAAGGCCCGGGTTCCCGTGGAGATGCATCTGTATGCGCAGGGCGGCCATGCGTTCAGTCTGCGGCGCACAAAGCTTCCGGCAACGGCATGGCCTCAGTTAGTAGAGACATGGCTGGTGTCAATCGGGATAGTTTCAGAGTAGGTGCTCTGGGCCTAACGGCCAGTCGAAGTTCGCCCGCGTAATGGTGTTGTTGAATTTGCTTCCCCATGAAGCCGATTTTTCGTTACGGATCGTCACAATAGTCGAGCAGCGCAGACCTGCTCGCTGTACTATCTCCACTGCACTCGTGCGCCGTGTGATCCCGATCGACCCATCCCGATCGACCCATATAAACAGGCTCTATTCCGGCCTCGGGTTGGCCCTCGATCATAGGAGAGGTCTATGTCTCAAGAGACATGGGGGATGATCGGAGCGGGAATTGCCGCGCTGGCAGTTGGACTCTTTCTCGTCCGGCCGCGGTTCACGGCAGCTTCCGGCCCCTGCAGGGTTCTGGTCCTCGGGCCCGTATTTGAGGCCGTCGCGTTGGCCATCTTTGCCGCAGAACATTTTCTGGCAGCACGCGATCTCATGGTCATCGTGCCCCGCTGGCTGCCGGGGCCACTTTTCTGGACCTATTTCGTCGGTGCGGCTCTGCTGGCCGCGGCCATCAGCTTCATCGCGTGGCGGTATGTGCGCTGGTCGGCCTCCCTGCTCGCGCTGCTATTCCTCATCATCGTCGTCACAATTGACCTGCCCAATTTGCCGAAGCACCTGCATGAGCGGCTGTTCTGGACGCTCACGGTGCGCGAAACGGCCTTCGCCGGGGGAGCGTTGGTGCTGGCGGGCAGCCTTTGGCCACGCGGGAGATCGATAGGCACGACGTTCATTGTGTTGGGACGGTCAGCTGTCGCGTGCATCTTCGTCTTCTATGCCATCGAGCACTTTCTCTTCCCCCGATTCGTGCCCGGTGTTCCCTTGGAAAAGATGACGCCGGCCTGGATGCCGGTGCCGACGCTGCTCGCCTATATCGTCGGGATAACCTTGCTTGCCGCAGGCGTGGGGCTGATGATGCGCCGCCGTCGCCGCATCGCCGCTGCCAGTGCGGGCACAATGCTTCTGCTACTCACGGTCCTCTTCTACGTTCCAATCCTCATGACGGAGATCCATTCTCCGCTCGCGGTGGAAGGGGTCAACTATGTGGGCGATACCTTACTGTTTGCCGCGACAGCTTTATTGGCCGGCTTCGGCGCGGACCAACCGTTGAAGCTCAGAGACTGAAGGGCTGCGAAAGGCCACATCTCATCGGGATGCGCATACCAACGAAATGCCGGCTGATGTGGTTCTTGCAGAGCCTGTAATTTCTGTTTATACTGAAATTACAGTAATAATAAAAGTATGGTCTTATCGACGACAGCACGCGAGTTCATCCTTCACTGGGGCGAGATGGGTAGCCGCTGGGGCGTGAACCGCACCGTGGCGCAAGTGCATGCGCTGCTTTACCTGTCGACGGATCCACTCACTGCTGACGACATCACGGAGGCGCTTTCCGTAGCCCGCTCCAACGTGAGCGCCAGTCTGCGTGAACTACAGAATTGGGAGCTGGTGCAGGCGACGCATCAGATGGGCGACCGGCGCGACTTCTTCTCTACCTCGCACGATGTGTGGCAGCTCTTTCTCACCGTTTTACAGCAGCGGGTGGAGCGCGAGATTGAACCCACCATCGCCGCTTTGGGCCGGCTGGCCATAGAAGCACGCGCGGAAAAACAGCCCGAGCTGACCGCCCGCATAGTTGGCATGCACGCCTTTCTGCACGACATGCACGGCTGGTACGAGCAAATGAGAAAGCTACCCCCAGGCACTCTGCGCAGCCTGGTAAGCCTGGGTGCAGGCGTAACCAAGTGGCTGCCGAACCAGCGCAAGTCGAAGGTCAAGAAATGATCGCCGCAGAAGTCGATCGTATCGAGCAAGCCGTGACGCAGCCGCTCGCCGTTGCGCATACTGCATCGCAGATCGGCCTGGAGCAGTACTACAGCGAGGCAGGCCCGGACTACGCAGCGTGGAGCCGCGAGTTCAACATGCATTTTGGGTACTACCGTGCCGGTATGAACCCGCTGCACCGCGAAGCCATGTTGGAACAGATGAATGCAGAGGTGCTCACCCGGCTCCACTTGGATGGCATTGCGGAGCCGCGGCTGCTTGATCTCGGCTGCGGTCTCAGCGCCACGTTGCGCAGCTTTGCGCGTCGTTTACCGCACGCCCAGTTGTCAGGAGTGACGCGGGTGCCGTGGCAGGTGGAGCACGCCCGCGCGCTCAATGTAGCAGCTGGCTGCGATGAACGCGTGCGGGTCTTCGAGGGCGACTACGAAGATACTATTCTGCCACGCTCCAGCTTCGATGGCGCGTACGCTCTGGAGAGCAGTTGCCATGCCCACGGAAAGGACAAGGGAGCTCTACTGACGGAGGCGCACCGCCTGCTGCGGCCCGGCGGGCGTCTGGTTGTTGCGGACGGCTTCTTGGCAAATGGCCGGTTTGCCACCGCGTTACAGCGGCGCCTCTATCGCAGGTTGTGCGAGTGCTGGGTTATCGAGCAGCTGGCGGAGCTTCACCTGTTCACCGCCCGACTGGAACAGCTTGGCTTCACTGAAATTACCGTTGAGCAGCTACAAACGCGTGTGGCGCCTTCCGTTGCACACATCCCCTGGGTGACGCTGAAGTTCCTGCTGACGGATGTGGTGTGCGGCAAAAGGAAGATGACGCGCGCACGTTGGAACAATGTGCTGGCCCCGATTTTGCTGCCGCTGGTCAGCGCGCCATTGGGGCCCATGACCTACTGCATGATCACGGCGACGAAATGCTAGATAAGGGCATCGCACAAAGCGTGGCGATTTTCGCCGACGGCAGAAAATGATGCACTTGCAGGAAGCCAGGGCGCGAATTTAAAGACCGGAATAGGTCCTGATAATGCGCTTCTAGTCCGTTAGAGCATTTTTCGACGATCATATACTTGACAAAAGTATGAGATAGATGTAATCTGCCTGCATGGTAGAGCTAAGTATCACTTTTGCTTGGGTTTGCCGGGAGACGCGGCGGCTTTCATCGTGCGACGAATATCCTGTTTTATGCTCGCAAGCAACTTGCGGGTTGGCACCCTCTGAAGTGGACGCTCGGACTTGGGAGGTTGCCCTGTGACTCTGGTTGATCTCTGCACTGGATTCTCCTCCGATGAGCGCTGCCGCGAATTGCTGGAGCGCTTGCGCTGGCCTAGCGGCCCTGTCTGCCTTCGCTGCAATGGTACCTCCGTCGTGCGGCTCGTTACGAGCGACAAGCTGCTGTGGTGCAAAGAGTGTGAATACCAGTTCACGGTCACGGCGAATACAATCTTCCACGATTCTCACCTGCCACTCATCAAATGGTTCACGGCTACATACCTGCTTTGCGAGTCCCGCAAGGGCATGAGCGCTAACCAGATCAAGCGGACGCTCGGTATCAGCTACAAGACGGCGTGGTACCTCTGCCATCGCATCCGTGCGGCGATGGCGACGGCTGAGAAGCCGATGCTGTTTCTCGACACGCTGCGGCACATGGTCGCTGCTGATCCTCTGACGTTTGAAAAACTAACAGCTTAACGTACTACTTGATTCCCGCTGCTTTAAGCATCGCCTCGGCACCTTCTTCTGATTGCCGGACGAATTCCTCATAGTTCATTCCTAAATGTGCCGCGACCTCACGCATCGTATCTTCCATCTCCTGAAATGCAGTACGAGCCATCCTGAGTCCATTTTTAGCGGCCTCGATCTCCTGATCGAACAACCCTAGGTTTTTGGGGCTTCGTGGAACCGCAAGCAAAAGCCCCTTTACTGCATCATCGTAGGCGTTGGAGTATTTCTCGAATTTCTCAACATCCACTGACGGCATAAACGCCATTGTTCCAGTCGCGCGCGAAATAATGGCGATGTCTGTGTTTCCGCCGCACCCGTCCACAAACTTCTTTACGTGATACATCACATAAATGCAGATAATCGCGGCTTCGCTTACCTGAACCTTTCGGTCATAATGGCGCTGCAAAAGTTGTGCAGCTAGAATCACGCCCGATCCAAGTGCGGCCATCTTCCTTACTGGAGCCATATTGCAGTCCGCTATGCGAAACAGAAAGGTCTCGGTTTTCCACTGCACAGCCATGAGTAAGTCCACTTCGGGGTCTTTGCCTCGCGGATAGTGAGATTTTGGAAACAGTTCCTCCAGTGCTTCACGCACAGACCTTTTAAGTTCAATGTTATTCCGCGGTTCATCTGCTATAACCTGTGCAGCAACCTCATAGGCTGCTTCGTCAACTTGAGTCGCGTTGTTCCCGGCACCCGCGAAAACGAGATTTAATCCGTGGCATTCAAAAGGCAATAACTTATTCGCGTCTGTCTTTGTGTATCCAGGAATAGTTTCCTGAGTGTCGGCGCACAACACGATCCCGCTGTCGCATGTATATCCGATCACTGCCGTCACTCTACGCACCCCTGGGAGCCGCTTCGCCCCCATAAAGAGCGGCACGCGCGGCTTGGGCATCATTCGACACCCCACCGCTACTTTTGTCAAGTATATAATCGTGAAAAATGCTCTAGATCAGATGCGCTTGTACTCACTTGAGCTTGTAAGCCCGCCGCACCAGCGGCCCGGTCAGATCCCGCGCCACCTCCACCGCCTCATCCTCCTCCAGCCGGTGATCCGCCACCAGCGTCGCCAGATACGCTGCATCCATGCGCCGCGCCACATCGTGTCTCCCCGGAATCGAAAGAAATGCGCGCGTGTCGTCGTTGAAGCCGGCCGTGTTGTAAAAACCCGCAGTCTCGGTTACGTGTTGCCGGAAGCGCAGCATGCCCTCCGGACTATCCAGGAACCACCACGGCGGTCCCAGAATCACCGAGGGATAATGTCCCGCCAGCGGCGCAAGCTCGCGGCTGAAGGTCGTCTCGTCGATCGTGAACAGGATCAGCCGGAACTCCGGTTCGTTCCCGAAGCGCGCCAGCAGCGGATGCAGCGCCTGCACGTAATTGGTTGGCGTGGGAATATCCGCGCCCTGGTCGCGGCCCCACTTCGCGAAGAGCACCGGGTTGTAGTTGCGGAAACTGCCCACATGCAACTGCATCACCAGCCCGTCTTCCACACTCATGCGCGCCATCTCTGTCAGCATCTGCGCACGGAAGAGCTCGGCATCGGCAGCATTCGGCTCATCGTTCCGCATCACGCGCGTAAACAGCGCCTCGACCTCGCTCCGCGACAGGTTGGCCGTCGCCGCCGTCGGATGTCCGTGGTCGGTCGCCGTCGCGCCGCGCTCTTTGAAAAATCGCCGCCGCGCGGCAAGCGCTGCCAGATATCCCTTCCAACTCGCCGTGTCCTCGCCTGTCAACTCGCCCAGCTTTGCCAGGTTTCTCCGAAATCCGGCGAACTCAGGATCGACCACCGCATCCGGCCGGAATGTCGGGAGCACGCGCCCCTGCCATCCGGAGTTGCGAATCGCCGCATGCGCCGCGAGGCCGTCGAGCGCGCTGTCGGTCGTCGCAATCACCTCGATGCGAAAGCGCTCGTAGAGCGCGCGCGGCCGGAATTCCTTTGTGGCGAGATGATTTGAGATCGTCTCCCAGTAAAGATCGGCCGTCTCCTTGCTGAGCCGCACTTCGAGGCCGAAGAGTTCCTGGAAAACATAATCGAGCCACAGCCGCGTTGGCGTGCCGCGGAACAGGTGATAATTCGCCGCAAAGATGCGCCACACCTCCTGCGCCTTCTTCGGATCGGCGCCCTCGCGCAAACTCTCCATCGCGATACCCTGGCTGTACAGCATCCGCAGCACATAGTGATCCGGCAGAAGAAACAACGCCGTTGGGTCAGGAAGGGCGGTATCTTCGGCGAACCAGCGCGGATCGGTATGCCCGTGCGGGCTGAGGATGGGCAATTCGCGAATCTCGGAAAAAATCCGTCGCGCGATCCCGCGGACCGCGCTGTCGGCAGGAAAGAGTCGATCTGGATGAAGCAGGGGCATCCTCGGTCACCAGTTCCTATCGCGTTTGCATCTGGTGTCTCAATTCCAGCATTTCAAGTCAAATCTGTCGTCGTGAGCGCGACCGTTTCTCAGGTGCGTCATCGCCGTCATGAAGTATGAAGCGCAAAGTATGAAGCGCAGCCCAGTAGCCCATCCTGCATAGCCGATGGAGTATTCATCTCTTCAACAACCTGCCTTACAACCTGACATCATCCTACGGGAAATCGTCCCAGGGATACTCTTCTTCGGTTCTGCACAAACCGCAGGGCAAAAAGACTGCTCGGAATATCGTTAACTTTGCTACCAAATCGCGCTCCGGAATGCGTCCAAAGTGCCGTTTTTAGCACCGGATTTGCCTCCCATTCTGCACAAGCCACAGGGCAGACGGTCGCACCGGATATCGTTAACTTTGCTACCAAATCGCGTCCCAGAACGCTTCCAAAGCCGGTTTTCCGGACCGGATTTGCTCCGGCGCGGCCTCAGTCTTTGGAGAGCTCGGCGTCGGCTAACACCGCTTGTACCTGCATCAGGTGCTGGCGCATCGCGGTGCGCGCGCCGATCGCGTCGTGGGTGCGCAATGCGGCGTAGATCGCGCGATGCTCGCTCAGCGCTGCGTCCTGACGGCGCACCAGGCGGGTGCGCTCGCTGAACTGGTGAAAGAGCGGCGAGAACATGCCCGCCCATAATTCGCCGACGATCGAAGCCAGCACATCGTTGCCGGAGGCGCGCGCAATGCTCACGTGAAAGCTCTGGTCCGCGTTGCGGCTGTGCTCGCCGCGCGCGATGATCGACTGCATCTCAGTCAGCGTGCCGGCGATCACTTCGAGGTCTTCGGGAGTGGCGCGCTGCGCGGCTTCCGCAGCGATCTCGCCCTCGATGAGGATGCGCGCGTTGAGTAGCTCGATCGGCCCCGGACCGGTGTCCACCGAGGGCGCCGCGATGGTGTCGCGATGGCGCACGTAGGAGCCTGAGCCGGTGCGGATCTCGACCAGGCCCGCGATCTCGAGCGCGATCATCGCCTCGCGCACTGTGGGTCGGCTCACGCCTAGTTGCTGCGCGAGAAGCTTCTCCGAGGGCAGCCGCGAGCCGGCCGCCATCGCGCCGCTTTGAATCTGCCTGCGGATGCTGTCCGCGACCTGCTGATAGAGCCGCTGGTTGACGATGGGTTCAAGCGCCACGCTCCCTATGCTGCCACAGCCGCCGCGACGAAGCCGCCGCGGGAGCGAAATTCGTTGTCGCAAAACGGCATTTTGGGGACGTTTGGGGGCGGAATTGGTAGCAAAGTTAACGATATTCCCTGCAGGCGTTTTGCCTTGCCCTTTGTGCAAAACGAACCACCTCCGGCCGAAGTCGAGCCGGCCGCCGAGTGTGGAATTTCGCGCTGCAAAAGAGAGCCTCCGAACACGTTCCAGGAGACGATTGGGGAGAGGTTTCGGAGCGTGATTTGCAGCAGGAGCGGCCAAGATGTAAGGCAACTTGACTAAGAATCGCCGCGAAGAGTAGGGTGCCATCCGGCGGGCAGAGAATCATTTCCGAGCCGATGCACTCACAGCAGATGCGCCCATAAGAGATGCGCAAAGTGCACGCCACGATTACCGGGACACGTGAATTTCTTTTGAGGGAGGTCGAGCGATGCAGGAACAGAGGATTGCGCGAAGCGCGATGCGATGGCTGATGGGCGCCGCGATGACGGCGGCGCTGCTGACAGGAGGGATGAAGGTTCTGGCACAGGCAACAACGGCGACGCTGGTAGGAACGGTGACCGACACCTCCGGCGCAGCGCTGAATCATGCCACAGTCACGATTACAGATCAGAACACGGGGCAGACCTATACCCACCAGACGAACGAGAGCGGCAATTACGAGTTCACGCTGCTGCCGCCCGGCGTTTATTCCATTGAGGTAACCGATCAGGGTTTTGCGAACTCAGTGACCCGGGGCGTGCAGGCGACGGTGAACACGACCAACCGCACCGATCTGAAATTGAATCCGGGCAGCGCGTCGCAGACGGTGACGGTGACGGATATGGCGCCGGTGCTACAGACGGACCGCGCGGATGTGAGTGCGCAGATCGAGACCAAGCAGGTGAGCGATCTGCCGGTGGGCAACAGCCGCAACTTCCAGGCGCTGGAGTCGCTGGTGCCGGGAGTGAGCGCGCCGATCTACGACCACTCCACGTTTTTCGATGCGCAGAACTCGCAGTCGTTCCAGGTGAACGGGCAGGCGGAGCTGGCGAACAACCTGCAACTGGAAGGCATTGACGACAACGAACGTACCGGACTGCTGCAGGTGTACATACCGCCGGCGGCGGCGATCCAGACGGTGGACGTGGAGACGAGCAACTACGCGCCGGAGTTCGGCCGCGCGGCGGGCGCCGTGACCAACGTGGTGCTGAAGTCCGGGAGCAACAGCTTCTATGGCTCGGCGTATGAGTACAACGAGGTGAGCACAACGGGCGCGCGCACCTACTTCAACAACACCGGGAAGTTTCCGCGATTCACGAATAACTACTACGGCGCGACCATTGGCGGACCGATCTTCAAAGACCGGACTTTCTTCTTCGGCGACTTTCTGCGTTACAACAATCACCAAAGCCAGTTCTTCCAGACCACGGTGCCCAGCGCGGCCTTCCGCGGCGGCGACCTGAGCGCGAGCCCGACGCCGATCTATGACCCGGCGACGGGCAATCCGGATGGCACGGGGCGGACGCAGTTTGCCGGCAACCAGATTTTGCCGACGCGGTTCAGTCCGGTGGCGGTCAACATCCTGAACCTTATCCCGCTGCCAAATGTTCCCGGCGCGGGGACCGCGAACAACTTTCAGGAGAACCTGGCTCTCGATCAGGACTCAACGCAGTTCGATGTGAAGTTCGATCAACGGCTGCGTGCGGAGGACCACCTGACCTATCGCTATAGCTGGCAGCGCGTGACTACTTTCCAGCAACCGGCTTTTGGCGCGGCGGGCGGACCAGCGGGCAGCGGCGGCTTTCAAGGGACGGGCACAAATACGACCTACAACACGGCGGGCGAGTATACGCATGTCTTTTCGCCACGGCTGTTGACCTCGGTGCGCGTGGGCGTGAACCACTACCGGAACACTGCGCAGCAGACGGATTATGGCACCGATGCTTCGACAGCGATCGGTATACCCGGAGTGAACGTGAGTGCGTTCACCAGCGGCCTGGCGGCGATCAGTATTCCGGGCTATGGGGGCGCGACGGTCACCGCTACGAGTCCGCTGGTGGGTTACAGCGCAAGCATTCCGTGGGAGCGCGGCGAGAGCAACATCGACGCGGCGAACAGCTGGAACTACATCCTGGGCAATCATTCGTTGAAGTTTGGCTTCGAGTTGCGGCGGGTGCGCGACAACCTGACGCAGGGACAGACCTTCTCGCCGCGCGGCATCTTCGAATACAACGAGGGACAGACCGCATTGTCGGGAGAGAAGACGAGCTTCGGCAATGACTTTGCGAGCTTCCTGCTGGATGTGCCGAACACAGTGGGGCGCGATGTGAACGTCGGCTCCGGCTCGTGGCGGCAGACGCTTTACTTCGCGTATGCGCAGGACACCTGGCAGGCGACGCACAACCTGACGCTGACCTATGGGCTGCGCTGGGAGTTCTACCCGCCGGCGAATCCTGATCGCAAGGGCGGATTTTCGCAGTACAGCCCGGCCGACAACACGCTGCACGTATCCGGATACGGAGCCGTGCCGAACGACCTGGGCCTGCCGGTGCGTTGGGCCAACTTTGAGCCGCGTGTGGGTGCGGCCTATCGCGCGACGGCGCGGACGGTAGTGCGGGCTGGATTTGGCATCAGCCACACACCGTTCCAGGACAATAACTACGCATTCAATTATCCGGTGCGGCAGAATGTGTCGTTCAACTCACCCAGCAGCTATCAGCCCGCGGTGCGCAGCGATGGATCGATAGCGACGCTCGAGAACGGCTTTCCCCCGGCGCCGGTAGTGGCGATACCGGCCAACGGCATTATCACGAATGCGACGATCAGCTCGGCGTGGAATGTGGTGAACCCTGATTACAAAGACCCGTACGTGATGAGTTACAACGTGGCGCTGCAGCAGGATTTTGGCCATGGCTGGGTTGGCGATTTTGCGTACGTGGGCAACCAGGGGCGCCATGTGCCTTCGTACTACAACATCAATGCCGGCGTGGTAGCGGGCGCGGGCCAGGCGGGGCAGCCGGAGTATCTCACCTTCAAGAGGACGGCCACGACCAATATTATGGCCTGGGGCACGAACAGCAATTACAACGGGCTGCAGGTCAAGGCGACGCGGCGCTTCCAGAATGGATTGAGCTGGACCAGCGGTTTCGCGTTCCAGAAGTCGATGGGATTTATCTCGTCGACGACGGGGCTGGACAACTTCCACTTCTATCTCGATCCACGGCGTGACTATGCACCGACGAACTGGGACCGCAGAGTCACCTACAGCCAGAGCTTTATCTATGAGCTGCCGTTTGGCAAGGACAAGCCGTGGCTGCAGCAGGGGATTGGCGCAGCGGTCCTTGGGGGATGGCAGACGAGCGGGGTGTGGAGCGCCGACACGGGACAACCGCTCTTTCTGACGGCGAGCCCCAACAGCCTGAATGCGCCGGGAAATACGCAGGTGCCGAACCAGGTTGCGCCCTTCCACAAGCTGGGTTCAATCGGCGCCGGCAAGCAATGGTTCGACAAGAGCGCCTTCGTGCAACCGACGACAGCGGCTTATGGCAACACGCCGAAGAACGGCTTCACCGGGACGGGGTTGGCCACCTTCGACGCCTCGCTGTCGCGCAGCATTCCGCTGCACGAGGCGCTGGCACTCGAACTGCGGGCGAACGCGTTCAATGCGCTGAACCATCCGGTTTTTGCGAATCCGGGAGTGAGTCTGACGAGCACGAACTTTGGACAGGTGACAGGGGTGGCGTCGGCGTATGCGCCGCGGGTGCTGCAGTTTGTGGCTACGGTGAGTTTTTGATGGCAGCGAGCGATGGTGCAGAAAAGCAGATCCCTCCACTGCGCCGGTCTCGCTGGCGCGAGACGGCTCCGGTCGGGATGACAAAGATGTTGTTTGGGAACTCCCCACCCTAGCTTCGCTAGGATGGGGCACCCGTCGGCGCGCTGATTGCCTGGCCGTA
>DASYBK010000067.1:0-8501 GCA_036500805.1 Acidobacteriaceae bacterium
CCGAACGACGTCATCATCGACAACTATGTCGCCCGCCGCGACAAGGGCTATCACGTCGGCGACACCATTCAGATCTTCAACCATCCCTTCCGCATCTCGGGCATCGTCGAGCACGGCAAGGGAGGCAGCATCTACGTCCCCATCCGCACACTCGGTGCGTTTGACGGCGCGGAAGACAATGCCTCGTTCTTCTACGTCAAGGCCGACAACCCGTCACCACAGACGCTCAACCTGATCCGTGACGAGATCCATGCCACCCCGGGCCTCAGCCAATACATGGTCGAAACCCTCGATGAAGTGCTCGGCCAGATGACGCCGGAGCATCTGCCGGGCTTCAACATCGCGCTCCGCGTCGTCGTCAGCATCGCTTTTATCGTCGGCTTCCTGGTCATCTTCCAGTCCATGTACACCGCTGTGCTCGAGCGTACCCGCGAGATCGGCATCCTCAAATCGCTCGGCGCGTCAAAGCTCTACATCGTCAACGTGGTGCTGCGCGAGACCGCGCTCTTCAGCATCGCCGGCATCATCGTCGGCCTCATCCTCACCTTCGTCATCAAAGCCGTACTCAACCAGCGCTATCCCACCCTGCCCTTCCCGGTGGAGGTCCCCTGGATGCTCTATACCGCTGCTATAGCCTTTATCGGCGCAATGCTCGGAGCACTTTATCCGGCATGGAAGGCCGCGCAAAAAGATCCCATCGACGCCCTCGCCTACGAATAGTTCATCCGCAGCCCGCCCGCTCCTGTTTTGCCAGCCGATCCTGCTTTTTGGATATGTACCCGCTCGCTTGACAAATTGCGAGCGCCGTCCGGAGCATTGCGTCTATATGCCGGCGGGGAGACGGGCTCCCCGGGGAGGCGTCCATGCCGCGTTCTCTTTTCGCTCTTCCGCTGTTACTCATTCTTCTTCCACCCGCCGCGAGATCCGACCAAGCATCGCTGCCCGCCTGCCAGGCACCCGCCACTCTCCGCAAAACCGTCAAAGACCAGCTCGACTCCCCCGAGTTCAATCGGCTTGCGTATTCCGCGCAGATCGAGCGCAAGCAGCAGGTGCTCTCCGGCCTGATGAAGCGCTACCCGCGCGAAGTCGAGCCGTATACCCTCTGGATCGCCGCCGCGCGCGAGGACCAGCTTCTCCATCCCGAGCTTCTCGCGGAGCTGCAAAAGGACTTGAGCGCTCGCGCCACGGCGCATCCGGACGACCCCCTCGCCCTCTACATCGCGGCGCACGCGCTGATCGGCACTGATACACCACAGAGCATCAGCATGCTCCAAAAGGCCCAATCGCTCGCGCCTCGCTTTCCGCAACCCGCGCTCGATCTGGCCCAGATCTATGCCGACGGCAAATTTGCCGATAAGACAAAGTTCGCCGATCAGCTCACAAAGTTCTGGACTGCCTGCCCCGGCTCCGAGGATCGGCAGGCGAGCTGGATGCTGGTCAAGAATCCCGAGCTGCAGGCGAAGGTCGCCGCCGCCCTGCGCCCCATGCTGGCAAAGTCGACCGATCCCGACCTGCTCAAAGATTACGAATTCCTCTGGGGCCTCGAATTCCGCACCACCCCGCCACCAAAGTACGGGGACCTGCGCCGGGAAGTTGCTGCAGACGTGAACCGCATCGAGGGCATCAAGAACCCTCATCCAGATGCCGAGTGGGCTGATCTGATACTGAAAGGCGAGAAGCAGGCGGAAGCAGCACCCGAGACGATTCGCGCGAAGGAAGACGCGCTCATCGCCGCGTATCCTCACTCAGATCAGGCGAATGGCATCGTATGCAAACGCTGGGAAAAGGCACATCCAAAGCCCACGGACCAGAAAGATACCGCGGCCTGGAAGGCCTATAACGATGCCAATTGGGCTGTGACTCAGCAATGGATAGAGCAATATCCGGATAGCTACTTTCCGACGGGATACTCCCGCTTTTTCTTTGCACCGGATGAAGCGATACCCAACGAACAGCAGGGCGTCGCCATGGCCGAAAAGTGCATCAGCGATGGGAACACCTACATCCCACCATCCATGCGCATGTACGTCTATTACAGCGCTTCGTCGAGGTTGCTCGATCGCCGGTGGGCGCCGGAGAAAGCCCTTGAATACGCACAGCAGGCAAAGCAGTGGCAAGATCGCACAGAAGCACAGTACCGCGCGGAGGACAATCACTCCCCCTCCGACCTGAAGGATCACGGGAAGAACGTAGCGCATATGAGCCGCGATCTCGACGGCCAGATTCTGCTGGCTGCCATGCGCGCAAATCGCCCGGACGCCGTTGCGTCCATCCAAGCCTCCGTCGAAGCCCCGCGCTCCCCGGACGACAAGGATGAATCCGGTTATTGGCTCCGCCGCGCCCGTCTCGCCGCAGTCGAAGGCCACCAGCAGGATGCGCTTGGCTACTACCAGCTTGCGCTCCGAGCGCGACTCAAGCCTCCCTCCTATGTAGAAGGCAAGTTGCAGGATGATCTTGGCGACGAAACCCACGCGCTCTGGACAAAGCTGGGCGGCACCGAGGTCGCCTGGGCAGCATGGAGCGCGCCCAGCACTCCCACGAATGCGGCAAAGGCCGATGAAGCCCGCTGGGAAAAACCCACCAAGACCCTGCCCACCTTCCAGCTTGCCGACCTCTCCGGCAAAACCTGGTCGGTCAAATCGCTGAATGGCAAGGTCGTCCTCATCAATCTCTGGGCCACCTGGTGCGGCCCCTGCAATGCGGAACTTCCTCAGTTACAAAAGCTCTATGAGCAGGCCAAAGCCCGCTCCGATCTGCAGATACTGACTCTCAACATCGATGAAGACCCAGGCCTCATCGAACCCTTCATGAAAGAAAAGGGCTATACCTTCCCGGTCATACCCGCCTACTCCTACGTCGTCAATCTACTCGACGGCTACGCCATCCCGCAGAACTGGGTGCTCAGTCCCAAGGGCGACTGGGAGTGGACGCAAATCGGCTATGGCTCCGATGACGCGTGGGTGAAAGACATGCTCGCCAAGCTGGATACGGTAAAGGCTGGCGGTTAGGACTCCAACCAAACGGCTGTCATCCCGACCGGAGCGCCGCAGGCGCGCAGTGGAAGGATCTGCTGTCCGCTTGCATTGCGCCCAACTCAAGTGAGTCGCAGATGGCTTTCGTCGATATAGCCCAATTACTCCAACATCGCCGCAACCTCAGCATGGCCGCGCTCGCGCGCATACTCCGCCGGTGCCTTCCCGCGATCGCACCGCGCCAACTTATCCGCACCTGCGTCGAGCAGCATCCTGACCAGGTCCTCGCGCCCGGTCACCGCCGCCTGGTGCAGCGGACGATAGCCCGCGGTCTGCGCGGCATTCACATCCGCGCCGCGCTCGATCAGCAGCCGCACCACGTCTACATTCTTGGATAGCGCGAGTGCCGCGTGCAGCGCCTGGTTGCGCATCGGTGTCCCGGAGATCTGCCGCACATCCGCGCCCGCATCGAGCAGCAACGCCACCGTTTCTCGATCCGCGAACGCTGCCGCCAGGTGCAGCAGAGGCCATCCATCCGCGGAGCGGCTGTTCGCCCGCTCCTTCACTGCCGCTGGATCGCTGCCCAGCAGCTCGCGCAGCCGCGCCACATCGCCCACCGCCGCGGCCTCCGCCAAGTCCGGCTCCAGCCCGGATCGCAGGAACTCCCGCACTACCGTCTGCCCGCTGTATACCGCCCAAAGCAAAGCCGAGACACCCTGGGCGTCTCGGCTCTCCGCAATCTGAGGATCGTCTTTTACCCAGTCGGCAATCTCCTGGGTGTCTCCGCGCTTGACCAGGTCGAGGAAGCTCTTGCTCACTCGCTCACTGTAGCAAAGCGGTTCCTGTTGCCGGAATTCAGTGTGTCTCTGTTCCGGTGGAGGCCAACACGGGAGCGTTCGACGGCGGCATCTTCGGCGTCTCCTTCGGCGCCACCTGTGTTGGGGGCGCTGGTGTGGATGGTGCACCGGTGGGCCTGGTCCGGTTCGAGTAGATCCGGAAAGTCACCTGCAGATTCACCACCTCCGACACCGGCTTCCCGTTCAGCGTGCCCGCGCGGAACTGCGAGTGCTCTACCGCGTCCACGGCCTTCTCATCCAGACCGAAGCCGATCGGCCGCACAATCGTCACCGCGCCCGGGTGTCCGTGCTCGTCCACCACCATCTGCAGGAAGACCATGCCGGCGATATTGTTCTTCTGCGCGTAATCGTTCGATGCCGGATCGATCACCGTCAGCAGTTGCGGCGGCTTCACGTCGCCGCCCGGCCGCAGCGCCGAGGCGTCCACCCGCTGCGTCCGCGCCTTGCCTTCCTTGGTGGCGAAGTAGTTCTGCCAGTACGGAGGCAAAGTCGCGATGACCGAATCGTCCAGCGCCGGGGCAAACATCACGTTGATCGCCTTTGATAACTGCAGGAAGCTCACCCGCGGATCATGGTTTGGAGCGACGGTCGGAGCGACGTTGGGAGCGACGCTGGGAGCGACGTTCGGAGCAGCCCCCGGCGCGGCATTCGCAGCCGATGTTGTGGCCGGCGTCGCTGCCGGTTCCGTCGTAGCCGCCGTCTCGCTCGAAGCATCCGGAGTGGAAGGTAGAGACGCGGCCTCGGTCCCACCGACCGCTGCCGGCGTGGCAGGTTTCGCCGCAATCTCCTTCTCGTCCTTTTTCTTCTCGTCCTTCTTCTTTTTCTTCTTCTCCGGCTCAATCACCAGCCGGTCTATTTCGATATTCATCGCCTTCTTCGGGTCCACCTTGATCCGCTCGAACGGCTTCGTGTCGTCCTCATAGGGCAGCGCGCCGAAGAAGTGCAGTCCCACACGGTGCGCCTCGATCTCCATCGCGTGCTTGGTGTACTTCACCTTGTCGATCTCGATTGCGCTCAGCGCAAACGAGCCCCGCTGCGGGCTGCCGACCACCTTACCGTCGGTCGCGAACTCAAGCTTGTCGTCCTGGTAGAAGCCGCGCAGGAAGAAGGTCTTGCCCACCAATTGCGCTGACAGCGCCTCCGGGGTTGATGCCGCGGCGACCGCCTGCGCGCCCTGCGGAGCATTGGAGGATTGAATTAGGGCCGCAGCGCTCTGGGCGGCGGCGTTCTGGGCAGCGGCGTTCTGGCAGGAAGCGAATGGCGTGGTTGTCAAAAGGCAGGCTGCGACCAGCGCAACCCCCAGCGCGATCCCAGGACGGGCAGTGGGCAGATGACGCATGACGGGCCTTTCCTTCACGGGTGCTCCGGCTGTGGCCGCTTGCGTGCAGCCTGCGCCGGGCAGTCTTCCCATCTATCTAAGGACACGTTGCCAGAAGCGACAATGGAACCAAAGCACGACTGTAATGACACCTCCGTGGTAACGCGGCCTTGGCCATAACGCATCCATTGCGGCCGGAGTCATTGCCATCAAAACAATTTCGCCCGAGCGAGTCAGCCACCCGAGGTTCCACAAGCAATGAATATCTATGACCTGCGTGGACCCGCCATTCCCCAGCGCATCACCCTGACCCTCGCTATTGCCGCGTGTGTCGTCGTGGAGTGGTGGCTTCTGTTCGGTGGCGGCATTGCCGTGACAGGCGCGCGCTTCGGCCATCTCTGGCTGCCCGGCGATCCGATGCGCCGCCTCGCGCTCGCCCTGGCGCTCTCCATCTACTTCCTCCGCCTGCTCCTCACCCAGTTCGTCTTCCTCAAGCGCGCCATCCGCTGGAGCGAGGTTGCCACCATCGCCATCTGGGTCGCCTGCATCTACCTGCTGCTCGCTTTAGCTGGCGGCACCAACAGTCGCCCGCCCGGCGTGGCGTTCGCTCTTGGCGCGGTGCTGTTTCTTCTCGGCTCCTGGATGAACTCCTGGGCCGAATACCAGCGCCACCGCTGGAAGCGGCGGCCGGAGAACCGCGGTCGCCTCTATACCGCTGGCCTTTTTCGCCTTTGTCGCCACCCTAACTACTTCGGCGACCTGCTCTCCTTCTCCGGCCTCGCCCTCATCGCCGGCCGCTGGATCACCGGCATCATTCCCGCCATCATGCTGCTGGGCTTCGTCTTCGTGAACATCCCCATGTTGGACGCCCACCTCGCCGGCCACTATGGCGAAGATTTCGCCGCCTACGCCCGCCGCACCCGCAAGCTGATCCCGTTCGTGTATTAGCGGTAAGGGCGCGGCCTCTGGACACACCGATCTTTCCCTGATCCCGGCACGCTCTGCCGACAAGTGCTAGCCTGAAAGTGATCGTCGAATTCGGTCTGGTCTTCTTGCCTGTTCTGGCTTGTCCCTGCTCGCAATTCCTCCACATTGCATTCAACGGTACATCTGGTACGAAGGAACACGTGTTTTATGGAACAGGGAACAGTCAAGTGGTTTAACGATGCAAAGGGATTCGGCTTCATCAGCCGTGCAAGTGGCGAGGGCGACGTCTTCGTCCATCACACAGAAATCAAAAGCGAAGGATTCCGCAGCCTGCAGGAAGGCCAGTCCGTTCGGTTCGAAGTCAAAAAAGGCCCGAAAGGCCTCCAGGCAGAGAACGTACAAGTCGGATAGCATGCTGCAAATCGAGGTCGTAAGCGGAGACTTGGAGTGCGACTCCGCTTAGGTCTCCGCTCTAGCCCTCACTTCTTGCTGCACCGGGCCGGGGCCCTCCGGCTCTGGTCGGATGAAGGTCCGTCACCGGCACAGCGGGAGTATCTGATTCATTGACTCGCCCCGGCTAACTGGGCTATCCTAAAACCCTTGCGCAGTCCTGCGTCTGCGCGTCTGCTGGCAGCTTCAAGTTGTATGCCGTGCCGGGCGTTCCGCAGGCCGGTGGTTTGGAGATCGTCGGTCTCCCTGCGCACTCAACAAGGTCCAGTTTGCCGGGCGTTTGCCGGCTCCGGATTTATGGAATGCAGGTGGTCTTGCGCGCCTTTTCGTGCGCAGGCCAGTTGGGTTATTTGGTTTGAATAATGCGGACTGCCGCCCCATCACGGCGCCCGCGCGTACGAGATTGAGTGGAAGAGGGTATAGGAAGATGTCGACTTACATGCCGAGTTCGCACGATATAGCCCGCAAGTGGTTCGTGGTGGACGCCAGCGGCAAGACGCTGGGCCGCCTGGCCACGGAAGCGGCCAGCGTGCTGAGCGGCAAGCGCAGCACCAAGTACACGCCGTTCATGGACATGGGCGACCACGTCATCGTCATCAACGCGGACAAGGTGCGGTTGACCGGCCTCAAGAGCCAGCAGAAGATCTATCGCCGTTACACCGGCTTCCCCGGCGGCCTGCGCGAAGAGTCGTTCGTGCGTCTGCTCGCCCGCCGTCCGGAAAAGATCGTCGAAGAGGCGGTCAAGGGCATGCTGCCCAAATCCAAGCTCGGCCGCCAGATGGCTACCAAGCTGAAGGTCTATCGCGGCACGGATCACCCCCACCAGGCACAGCAGCCGGTGGCTTTAGAGATTGCAGACGCCGTTCGTCAGGCGTAATCAAAGTTTTAGGAAGAGATCGGGAAACGAATGGCAGATCTGGTTCAGTACTACGGAACGGGGCGGCGGAAGGCGAGCGTGGCTCGCGTCTTCCTGCGTCCCGGTGATGGCAAGTTCACCGTCAACCACAAGGGCTTTGAAGAGTACTTCGTCACTCCGCAGCAACGCGTCTCCGCCAAGCGGCCGCTGGTGCTGGTCGAGATGCTCTCGAACTTCGATGTCCTCGCCAATGTCTCCGGCGGCGGCGTCTCGGCGCAGGCCGATGCGGTGAAGATGGGCATCTCCCGCGCTCTCCTCGAGTTCAATGCCGAGCTGCGCAAGTCGCTGAAGGGCGAAGGTCTGCTCTCCCGCGACGCGCGCATCAAGGAGCGCAAGAAGTACGGGCAGAAGGGCGCTAGAAAGAGATTTCAGTTTAGCAAGCGTTAATCGCCACTGCTGGCTGGAGCAGAGTATCGGGGCCCCCGGCGAGCTTGCTCGCTGGGGTGGTCATGCGGTTCCAGTTCAGCAAGCGCTAATTCTTTGCTGAACGGCTTAGAGTTCTAGCCCGGTTGCCCTCTCGGCAGCCGGGCCGCACGAGTTGTCGTATAGCAGTTATCCCCCGCACCTCGTCCAACGTGGCGATCTGCGGGATCAATCCGCGCCGCGGCTCAACCGCCGGCGGGATGCACATCACAAGGAGGTCGTTTGGCCACTATCACCATGAAGGAGCTGCTCGAAGCGGGAGTCCACTTCGGGCATCAGACCAAGCGCTGGAACCCCAAGATGAAGGAGTACATCTTCGGCGAGCGCAACGGCATTTACATCATCGACCTGCAGAAGACCCTGAAGATGTTCAAAGAGGCCTCCAAGTTCGTCACCGACCTCACATCCACAGGCAAGGTCATCCTCTTCGTCGGCACCAAGCGCCAGGCCCAGGACGCGATCGCGGAAGAAGCGAACCGCTGCGGCATGTTCTATATCAACCAGCGCTGGCTGGGTGGGTTGCTCACGAACTGGGTCACTGTGCAGAAGTCGGTCCGCCGCCTTCAGGAACTGGACGATATGGCCACCGACGGCCGCTATGACCTCCTCACCAAGAAGGAAGTCATCAAGCTCGAGCG
>DASYBK010000068.1:0-16277 GCA_036500805.1 Acidobacteriaceae bacterium
CGCCAGCTTGGCCACATCGCCAATTGGCCGCTGCTTCAGATAGTGCCGGTTGAGCCAGTCCAGCTTGCCGACATCAAACACCGCCGGCGACGCCGTGACCCGCTCCAACTTGAACTCGCGAACTAGTTCCTCCGGCGTGAACGTCTCCCTCGTGCCGCCCTCCGCGCCCCAGCCCAGCAGCGCCAGATAATTCATCAACGCCTCGGGCAGATAGCCCATCTCGCGAAAGCTCGCAATCGATGTAGCCCCATGCCGCTTCGACAGCCGCTCGCGATCGCCGCCCAGGATGGTCGACAGGTGCGCAAACTCCGGCACCTTCCAGCCGAACGCCTCATAGATCGCCACCTGCTTTGGCGTATTTGAGACGTGGTCATCGCCCCGGATCACGTGTGTGATCTCCATCAGTGCATCGTCGATTGCGACCACATAGTTATAGACAGGCATCCCGCTCGACCGCACCAGCACCGGATCGCTGACCGCGTCGGCGGCAAACTCCACCTCGCCGCGCACCAGGTCATGGAAGCGGATTGGGTGCTCCGGAATACGTAATCGTACCGCGTACAATTCGCCGTCCGCCGCGCGCTTTCGCGAGTCCTCCATCGATATCACCCGGCAGCGCCCGCTATAGATCTGCGGCTGATGCGCCGCCGCCGCCGCCGCGCGCTCCGCCTCCAGTTGCTCCGGTGTGCAGAAGCAGCGGTACGCTTTGCCCTCTGCCAGCAGCCGCTCCGTGTGCTCGGCGTAGATGGGCAACCGCTCGCTCTGCCGGTAGGGTCCGTGCGATCCGCCCATCTGCGGCCCTTCTTCCCACGTCAGCCCTAGCCAGTGCAGGTCCTCAATCAGCAGCGATTCATACCGGACTTCCGACCGCTCGACATCCGTGTCCTCAATGCGCAGGATCGCCGTCCCGCCGTTGTGCTGCGCAAACAGCCAGTTGTAGAGCGCCGTCCGCGCATTGCCCACATGCAGCATGCCGGTGGGAGAAGGCGCAAAGCGCACCCTGGGTTTTCTTTGGAGTTCGGTCGCAGCCATTCTCAATCGATGCTATCGCAGCGCGCCCCGCCGGCCGCTTTGCTTACAATAAGAAGGACACCCTACGAGGAGAACGCACCGATGGCCCACATGGTCCAGGATTCCCGTTACAAAAAAGAGATGGAAGGACTGGATGAGCCGCCCTTCGACTCCGATTTCGGCAACAAGGTCTACCACAACGTCTCCAAGCAAAGCTGGCAGGAGTGGATCGACCGCCAGAAGATGCTCTTGAACGAATACCGCCTCCAGCCCTGGACGCGCGAAGCCCAGGAGTTCCTCGTCGAGCAGATGGAGCAATTCTTCTTCGGCGAAGGCTCCGCGCTCCCGCAGGACTACATCCCGCCGGCGGGCTAACAGAGTTCAAAACAAGCTTCGGATTGTCATCCCGGCCGCAGCGGCCGAGCCGCGCGGTGGAGGGATCTGCTGTTTGTCGGCAGCACTGCCAGGCTGCCGCCCGAACCGCTCGGTCCTTGATACACTCATCAGAGCAAGACCCCTGCCTCACCGTCGTCGGGACGTGGCTCAGCCTGGTAGAGCACTCGCTTGGGGTGCGAGGGGTCGGCAGTTCGAATCTGCCCGTCCCGACCAATTCCTTTTCAAGTCACCCACCGCGCTTCATGTCGGCTAATTTCTTACCGCTGCCGACTCACGAAGCACCCCAATGATCGCGCCGCAGCGCAGCGGAGGCGCAGAAAGAAAGTTTTGCGAGGGGAGCGGCGCAGCCGCGTTCGGCTCGTCGAATCTGCCCGTCCCGACCAAATGCTTTTCAATTCACCCACCGCGCTTCGTGTCGGCTAATTTCTTACCACTGCCGACCCACGCAGCACGAATCAAGCACTCTTCGCCTGCGGCGCCGCCAGCGCATTCTCCGAGCGCCCAAACATCCGCCGGAACGCCTTCACTACCCAGCGCACCGCGAAGATCGCCATCACCACCCCTGCCAGTGCAATCGACGCGCTCGCCCACGGATGCACCGTGACCAGCCAGCTCAGCCCCACCGCCGCGGCATCTTCGGTCGTGCTCAGCGCGATGTTCGATACCGGCTCCGGACTCGGCGTCACCGCCGCGCGCACCGCGGTCTTCGACCCATGCGCCGCCAGCGCAATTGCCGACCCCACCGTCACCGCCAGCAACTGCATCGGCGGCGACAGGTGCGTCGTCGCGCCATAGGCCAGCAGCGCCGCTACCGGGATGCGCACAAAGGTGTGCAGCGCATTCCACACCATATCGAAGCCCGGAATCTTGTCGGCGATGAACTCCGCGGCAAACAACGCCCCGCTCGCGCCGATCACCCACCAGTCCCCAAGCATCTCGAGACCGCCGGGCAACACCGCCCAGTGCAGCCGCGCCAGCACGCCCAGGGTCAACACCGTGGCATAGACATTGAGGCCCGCGGCAAAGCTCGCTGCAATCACCAGCGCCGCAATCGTGCTTGGCGAAAAGTGCATGGCAGACCTCCGGTGGCACTACATACTACGCTTTCCGCCTCGCGAAGGTTCACTGCGAAGGCGAGTCATATCACCGATACGCAGGGCATGTTGTCGGCGACTTCACGCCGTCCACCACCACCCAGCCGTTGTCCGCCGTGCGATGCGGGGTGCGGTATGTAGTGCAGTGCACATCATGGATGCCCGCGACAAACCGCGAGCCCTGATCGAAGAACGCCTGCCCATACGCAAAGACCTGCGCGCCCTTCGGCGCCGTCACCACGCCATCCAGGTCGTCATTCGTCACCACTTCGACCAGCCTCGATCCCGCGCCCGGCAGATTCACCACCAGCGGCAGCACCTCGTGGCTGCCATGCGGGCCGCCGCGTTGTGCGCGCGAAGGGCTGATCGTCACGCCACACACCATCACGTTGTCGATGTTGTTCCGGGTCTGCTCGGCCAGCAGCCCGGCGAGCTTCTGATTCACCTCCGGGGTACAGCTCGCAGGTACTGAAACATCGTGCCCGCCGCCGCTCTCACCAGTGCGCGGTGCCGAAGCAGGCGCACCAGCCGGAGCAGGAGGCGATGAGGCCGACTTTGGCGACGGATGATTGCTCAGCAGCCACAACGCTGCCAGCAGAACAAGCACCACTAGCGAACCCACAGCATGCTTCGGACGCATGCCCAGCATCACACACGCACTTGGGCAATCTGTCCACAGCCACCGCCTTCGGTATTCTTGTTTACAGCCGCGCACGAGGGGAAGCCATGGATGAAGCACAGCACTGGATCGACCGCCTCCACCTTCAGCCTCATCCCGAAGGCGGCTACTACCGCGAAACCTACCGTGCCCCGCTCATCCTCCCGCACTCCGCGCTGCCCGGCTACGCAGGCGATCGCGCCGCCTCCACGGCAATCTACTTTCTCCTCGCGGGCCATCAGTTTTCCGCGCTGCACCGCCTGCGCTCGGACGAGGTCTGGCACTTCTACGCCGGCTCCAGCCTCATCGTGCACGTCATCACGCGGGAAGGCGAATATCAGCAGATCCTCCTCGGCAGCAACGCCGCATCCAACGAAGCATTCCAGGCCGTCGTCCCCGCGGGCTGCTGGTTCGGATCATCGCTGCGCCAGCCAAACACTTGGGCGCTCGCAGGCTGCACCGTAGCTCCCGGCTTCGATTACGCCGATTTCGAAATGGCCAAGCGCGACGAACTGATCGCACAGTATCCCCAGCATCGCAGCATCATCGAGCGCCTCACCCGCGCGTAGCACAATCTCATTCCGCCCGCAGCGCCTCTACTGGATTCACTGAAGCCGCACGATGCGCGGGCAGATAACTCGCCGCCAGCGCAGCTACTCCCAGCAGCAGCGACACACCCACGAGCGTCGGCAGATCCCACGCCTTCACCCCAAAAAGTAAACTGGCCAGCAGCTTGCCCATCAGCCCGAGCGCCGCCACTGAGCACACGATCCCCGCCGCAACTCCGAGCACCGTCAAACGTCCCGCCTCCTTCAGCACCAGCCCATAGATCGCGCCGCGCTGCGCGCCCAGCGCCATGCGCACGCCGATCTCCCGCGTCCGCTGGCCCACCGAGTACGCCACCACCCCATACAGACCCACCACGCTCAGCAGCGCCGCCAGTACGGCAAAGCCGCCCACCATCCATGCCGCCGAGCGATGCAGGTATGCCGTCTGCGACTCCTCGATGCGCAGCGTCATCGTCGTCTCCTCCGCGATGCCCAGATCACGATCGATACCACGCACCGCCGCTGCCAGTTCAGGCAGCATCGCGGCATCTGATCCCTTTGTCCGCACGACGGCCTCAACGAAATCATCCGGACTCTGGTACATCGAGTAGTAAATTGCCGGCCAGATCTCCTCATCCAGCGGCCCTTCGCGGAAGTTATCCACCACCCCCACGATCGTCTTCATCGAATCCGGTTTCAGCTCGAGATCGCCGACGTGTTTCCCCACCGGGTCTTGGCCGGGAAAATACTTCTGCGCCAGCGCTTCGTTAATAATCGCCACCTTCGGATGTGCTGCATCGTCATCCGGAGTAAAGACGCGCCCGCGCAGCAGCTTCACCTTCAACGTCTTGAAGTAGCCCGGCGAAATATCGCGCTCCAGCGACTCGTTGTGCTCGCCGTTGTAAGGATGCCCCTCGAAGCGCAACCAGTCCGTATCGCCGTTGTATGTCACCGGCAGGACGGATGTGACAGCCGCCGATTCCACCCCGGGGATCCCGCTCAATCGATCGACGATCGCGCGATCCAGCCGCCGGGCAAGCTCCCCCTTGCCGTAGATGGCACGCGACCCCGAGATATCGAGGGTCGCCAGATGCTCCGGCACGAAGCCCAGCTCTACATGCAGCAGCCGATAGAGGCTCTTCCCCAGCAGGGCCGCCCCGGCGAGCAGCACCATCGCAATCGCCAGCTCCGCCACCACCAGGTTCGACCCCAGCCGCCGCCACAGCGTGCCCGCCGCACCGCGTCCGCCCTCGCTCAAGCTGTCGTGCAGCTCCCGTGTGGGCAGCCGCACCAGCGGCGTCAGCGCAAACAGCAACGTCGCCATCGCCGCAATCGTCACCGTGAAGAGCACAATATGCAGGTTCAGTCCCATCCCTTGCAGGAAGGGCATCCCGCCCATCATGCGCTTTGGTATCAGCCGCAGCAGCACCTGCATCACTCCCAGCGCCGACACCAGCCCCAGCCCGCTGCCCATCGCCACCAGCGCCAGCCCTTCGGTCGCGCATTGCCGCGCCAGCCGCAGCGGTGACGCTCCCAGCGCGCCGCGCACCGCCATCTCCCGCCGCCGGCTCTCCGCCCGCACCAGCAGCAAACTCGACACATTCACGCACGCGATCAGCAGCAGCAAGCCCGCCCCTGCAAGCAGCACCAGCAGAATCGGCCGCACCGTCCCCACCACGGCTTCACTCAGCGATGTGATCGTCGCGCCCTGCCCGCGGTTCGAGTCCGGATACACCTTCGCCAATTGCGTCGCAATGCCCTGCAGATCCTGCTGCGCCTGCGCCAGCGACACGCCCTCTTTCAAGCGCCCTACCCCATACATGGCGTGACAGCTCCGCCGCAGATCGCACTCGGTCTCCGCATGGAACGGCGTCCAGAATTCTGCCGCGCCACGCGGAGCGAAACTAAAATTCTTTGGCAGCACGCCAACAACGGTGTAAGGCACATCGCTCAGCGAAACGGCTTGGCCGATCACGTCACGGCGTCCACCGAAGCGATGCTGCCACGTTGCGTAGCTCACCATCGCGGTGCGCGGTCCGCTCGGCAGATCCTCGCCCGCATAGAAGTCCCGCCCCAGGATCGGCGCAACGCCAAGGGTGCGGAAGAATCCATCCGTCACCCGTATGGCGGGGACCGGCTCGACGCCATCGTGGGTGCGCAGCGAATAACCCGTGCCATGCCAGGCATCCAGGGACTGGAATGACTTGTTCATCCGCTTCCAGTCCAGATAATCCGGATAGGAGAGATTGTCATGCGCAAACCCCGCAGTGTTCTCATACACCGCGGCCAATCGCTCGGGCTGCGCGTAGGGCAGCGGCTTCAGCAGCGCCGCATCCACAAACGCAAACAGCGCCACGCTCGCCGCAATCCCCAAGGTCAGGATCAAAATCGCCGTCACCGCAAAGCCGGGATTCTTCGCCAGTTGCCGAAACGCAAACCGCAAATCCTGCAGCAGGTTCTCAATCAGCGGCACGGTGTCCCGTTCGCGATACGCCTGCCGCGTCCGCTCCACACCGCCCATCTTCAGGATCGCTCTGCGCCGCGCCTCCTGCGGCGTCATCCCCGCGCGCTCGTTCTCATCCGCCTGCATCTGGATGTGACTCTCGATCTCATCCGACATCTCCTGTTCACGCGAAGAGTCCCGAGCCATCCCCCGCATCCGCTGCCACCACGCGCGTAGCTGTCTCATATTGTGTCTCCCGCGGGTTTGAAAAACCGCGCCACAATCGCCGTCGCCTGCTCCCACTCCCGCGCCTCCTGCTCCAGCCGCTTCCGCCCGGCACGCGTCAGCTTGTAGAACTTCGCCCGGCGGTTGTTCTCTGAAGCGCCCCACTCGGACGCAATCGCCCCCTCCTGCTCCAGCTTCAAGAGTGCCGGGTAGAGCGTCCCGTAATTCAGCGAGAGCACATCGCCGCTGGTCTGCTCGATGCGCCGCGCAATGCCGTAGCCGTGAATCGGCCCCATCGCCTCGATGGTCTTCAACACCATCAGCGCCAGCGTTCCCTGCCACACATCCGCCCGATCACCCATGCCCATCTCCTATGTGGTCGCCATAGGAATGCTCCCACGTTCCCTATGGGATTGCAATAGGGATCAGCCGCAAGCCTCAGTTGTCCTGTCGGATCGGATTTCGCTGTTGCTTTACGGCAGGCACTTGCGCGCAAGCGCAAGTAGCTTGCGGGCATAGCCGCCCTTCACCTTATAGGCACGCTTCCAGTTCGCCATGCTCATGTAGTCGGTCGCATGCCGCCGCCAGACCGTCTTCCCGAGCGCCTCCGCGTAAATGCTGAAGCAGGAGTGGAACTGACGCCCGCCGATATCCCACGGCTTGGGGCTGCCGACGAAGTGATAGAGTCCGGGGAACTCACGGGCGTATGCCAGCTCTGTCGTGGTGTAAAGCGGCATGTTGTACCTGGCATCCAGACATTCGAAGCAGCCGGCGGAGACCGCAATGAGTCCTGTCTGGTCGTACTCCTGGTACTTGCGGCAGAAGTCGAGCGTCTCCCGGCCCAGCTTCTGCGCCCTCCACGCCGTAAGGTCGAAGAGCATGACCCCGGAGTTGAAGGCAGGCGTGTCCGCTGGAAGCCCGATCCTCGCGAAAAGCTCTCGCTCAATGTAGTGATCTGTCACTCCCGCAGGCACGAATCCGGAAGCGTGCGACATCGGCAGCGTAGCCAGAGGAGCAACATCGATCGCGGACACGATATCCGAATCGAGATACAGCAATCGATCCGCCGGCACCAGCTCCGGCAGGAAAATGCGGTAATACGGAGTGCGGTTCCCGTGAAACGGCCGCAGGCTGGCGAGCTGATCGGGGCTCGGCTCATCCACAAATGTGGCGGTGTACGCCTTGCCGCTCATCTCCATGCTTTGCCGCAGCAGGTCGCGCCGCTTTTGGTCGAAGCCGTTCAGCATGAAATAGAAATCAAGCTCGACCGAGGCATGCGCCAGCAGCGAGCCCACCGCCGCGTGGAGCGGCGCCTCCATCATCAGGTCGGTGCAAAGCGCGACCGCAAGCGTCAAGACGGCGTGCTCCCTGACGCAGCTCTGCGCCGAGCACTCACCGTGTGTCGCCACTCTTCCAGTCGGCGTTGTTTCGGCACCGTGAACCTTCTGAGCAGATGCGAAAACAGAATCCGCGAGCGCTCGGGGCGAATCTTCCGCTCCCGCAAACCATTGCGCAGCAGCCGCTGGCAGAACACCGCATTCCGCAAAAAAGATTTGTACTGTGAGAAATACGCGTCCTGGGCGCCCATCATATTCTCGTATCGCTCCATCGACGTCGCACCCTCGCCCGCCATGATGGACACATCATGCTGCAACCGCTGTTCTCCCGCCAGCCATGCGCCGTACTTATGCTTGGCCAGCATGTGGCACACATAGCGATCGGAAAAGTCCAGCCAGAAGTCCATGCTGTACCCGCCGATCCGCCGCAGCGCCGAGACGCGCAGCAGCATGCCCGAGTTCATGATGATGAGCTCCTCAAAGACCGGTCCCTCAAAACCCGGCGATGGATCTTTCGCGCCGCCCCAACGCGACATGATCTTCGGCGAAACCGGCAGGCTCCCCATCAGCACCGTCGGTGCGACCGCTGCGATTCTTTCCTCCGTCTCCAGCCGGCTGGCGTGACCCTGCATCGCCGCCAGAAATCCCGGCGGCAGCGTCGTGTCCTGGTCAAGCAGCAGCAGCCACGAGAAACCGCGCTGCTCTGCCAGCTCCATCGCGTAGTTGTAAGCCCCGGAGACGCCGGCGTTCTCGCTACTGTGCCGGTATTCCACCGGAATCGGAACTCCTGCAACTGATTGCCCAACCGGTGTATTGTCCCAGACCAGCGTCGAGAACTTCCGCCCCAACTCCGCATCTGCTGCCAACGAGGCGCCCAAGGTCCGCATCGTTTCCGAGTCCTGAAGCAGCGTCCGGTAACGCACCATCACGATAAGGATCTTCGCGCCGCCGGCCGCCGCCGGGATCGCCCCTTCTGCCACGGAAGAACCGCGAGCTCCAAGCTGGTCGTCGGGATGGGCCAAAATCAGATCCTGGGTGCGTCAACTCTGGGGTGCGTCAACTCTGGAGTGCGTCAACAGAATGGCAACAAACCTGCTCCTGATCAAGTGCGAGGCCGAAGACGCCGGCCTCCATTCAGACCATTTCGACTTGCCCGCCGGCGTATCCCGTGCAGCCTCACTCCCCTCCGAAGGACCCATCGCCGCGCCGATGGCTCGCCATCCTGGAGTAACCCCGCCGTCAATCGCCAAGCCCCAAAGGTAGGATTGCGGCGAAAGAAAGACGGAAGTTAGCCTCGGAACCAGAGACACACGGGCCAAATTAGATGGAAATGCGGGCCGGTTTAGATCGAAGCCGGGATAATATCGATTTCCTACGACTCGCCTTCGCCCTGCTGGTAGTCTTCGCGCATTCATTCACGATAACCCAGGGCAGCGACAGGGCCGAGCCGTTTATGCGGCTCACACGCGGACAGGTAACGGGCGGCCATATTGCCGTGGACGCGTTCTTCATCCTGAGCGGCTTTCTTATTACCGCGAGCTATGAGAGGTCGGGTTCCGCGCGCTCCTTTTTGAAGAAGAGGATCGCCAGAGTCTATCCCGGCTTCTTTGCATTGACGGTAGTGACAGCATTATTCTTCGCTCCCCTGGCGGGTGGCGAGGTAGAGGGTCGAGGCGTCTTGGGAAAACTCGTCCTCGTGATCTCAAGCATAGTTCGGCTGAAAGGCATTCGATCGACAGGCGTTTTCGCCGCGAATCCGCTTCCGTATCTCCTCAATGCATCCCTGTGGACCGTGAGCTATGAGTTTCTCTGCTATCTAGGTGTGCTCGTGCTTGGGGTTGCGATGCTTCTTCATCGGCGCCGCGTTCTTGTCATCATTTTTGGCGCAAGCATTGCAGTGTCTATCCTCTATCTGCATTTCGGGTGGTACTCATCGAAATCGTTGTCCGCTGTACTCTTCGGCTACCCGCAGGACTGGGCCAGATTCATACCCATGTATCTGGCGGGCGTCGTCTTTTATCTGTACAGAACTTCCATTCCGCTGCATGCTCGCGGAGCATTGCTTGCGGCAGCGACGATGGTGGCCGCCTGCATACTTCCGTTTGGATACTCATTATTATTTCCCGTGTGCGGTACGTATCTGTTGATGTATCTCGCATTTTGCAAGCGCCTGCCGCTGTACCGCGTGATGCGTTTTGGCGACCTCTCCTACGGGACATACCTCTACGCATTTCCCATTCAGCAACTCTTGGTCCAGCACTTCGCACTGCGCTCTCCGCTGCGACTCTTCGCCGCGGCGACCCCGTTGGTGCTGGTGGCAGCCGCAGTCAGCTGGTTTTCTGTCGAGCGCCCGGCCCTCCGCTTCATAAAACAACGGTCACTGCAAAATACCGCGGGGGCGCCGGTCGGAGTCATGGCCCCGGTCTTCGTCGACTAACACCCCACGCCCTCGGCCGATATCTCCCGCACCCGATCGTCACTGCCGGCGTTCCCTCTCAACTTCGCCGCCTCAAGTATCATCAGTGGGACCAACCGGCTTGCTCTTTCTATGGCCTTGACCTCGCACGGCACCAGCATTATCGCGTCGAATACATGGACCGCCCTGCGCCGCTACGGGCCCCGCGCCGCTTTCTTCTTTCTTGCATCGAATCTGCGGCGCAGGTCAGGCACACTTCGCCGTTCGACTCATCAATTGACCCTCAAGGGCCTTCAGCATCCGCTCCATCTCCGCGAATACAGTGACCCCTTCTTCTTCGGACAGATCTTTCTCGAAGAGGAGTTTGCGCCGCTTCGTGCACTCGATATCTCCTCTGTCATCGATCTCGGCGGCAACGCCGGCATGGCCAGCGTCTGGTTTCTGAACACCTTCCCGCGCGCCCGGGTCGTCACCGTCGAAGCCAATCCCGACAACTTCCCGTCGCTCGAAGCGAATCTTCATCCCTATGGCGATCGCTCCATCGTCGTCAAAGGAGGAGCCTGGTGGAGACAAACCCCGCTGGCTCTGGTTCGCCGGCGAGACGAGGGAGATGCCAGCGTCCGTGAAGCACTGCCCGGTGACGATCCCGCCACCCTCATGGACGGCTGGGACGTGCCCGCGCTGATGGCCCGCGCCGGCTTTGATCGCGTCGACCTGCTGAAGATCGACATCGAAGGCGCCGAGACCGATCTCCTCCTGAACAATGCCGACCGCTGGCTGCCCCGCGTCCGCAATCTGAGCATCGAGTTCCACGGACCCGAGTGCGTAGCCGCTCTGGAGCGCGCGCTCGAGCCCTACACTTGGCAAAAACAGGTGCTCGGCGAACTCACCTTCTGCACCAATCTGCGGCCAAAGCGCACATCGGCGGCGCCGGCCGCCGCCGGCTTCGCTAAATCTTCTGAATAGAAACGCGAGATTCCTTCCCGCTCGCCAACGCCATGCGTCAGTTCACGCCGCTGACGCGCCGCTTCGCCCGTCGGGACTGGTACAGCGCAATCGCCAGCGTCAGCCCCGCGAACGTCCGCCGGTGGCAATTGCGGCACCGCACCGGATACTGCAACAGCGCCAGCCGCTCCAGGTCGGTCCACCGGAAACGCGACAGCCGAAAGCTGGATGAGGAACACTCAATGCACGTCACAACCCAACCCCTTGCCCGCCAACCCTTCCGGTTACCGAGGAAATCAAGACAACCCTCCGGAATCTGGAAAATTGGCTCGCATTCACGCTATAACATTTTCGGTAATACTGTGTCCCGGAGAGTTTCACTCGGTGTGGCTTTTCCGTAAAGAAAAGCCACAAGAGCAGTTGTTAGACGGTCTACGCCTATACCGAAAATGCGATAGAGTATCCGTCCTGCCCTTGGGAAGAGTGAAATCGGGCAAGAGCGAAATCGCACCCAGCCCGGCTTCCCGGGCGGATAAGCTTGTTGCAAGGGAGGTCTTCGACATGGTTTGGGATGTCTCCTTCACCTGTGATATCTGCGGCAAAACCAAGGGCGAAGCCAACCACTGGTGGATGCTCTCCCACGCCGAATGCGCCTGCGACGAAGACGACCAGGTGCCGCAGCGCTTCTCCGTCATGCCCTGGAGCGCGGAGCAGAGCCGCAACCCCGAAATGCGCCACCTCTGCGGAAAGGGCTGCGCTATGCAGGCCCTCGAGCGCTTCATGACCCAGAAGACCGCAATCCCCGATCTCGAAGTCGAAGTCGACTTCGAAGTCGAAGACGAAAGCGACATCATCGCCAGCCGGCTGTGATCCCTCAGCACCGGTGCCCAACATCGCTTCACCCATCGTCATCCCGACTGGAGCGAAGCGGAATGGAGAGCCTGCCCTGAGCTTGTCGAAGGGGACCTGCTGTTATTCCTCCGCGCCCGGGTGCCCCATCCCACGAAGTAGGAGCCTGCCCTGACCAATCACCTCGCTTTTGAGATGTGGATTGGATAACCGCCAACACCGCCGCCAAACCGGGTGCCCCATCCTGGCGAAGCCAGGGTGGGGGTGTTCGGGCCCATGTACCTGCGATCAATCCAGACCCAACGCGCTAATCTCTCTCTAAGTGTTCTCATCACCAACAAGACCGAGCCTGAAACGGCGCATCGCCAAAGCCGTCGGAGACGCCTTCCTCTGGCTGCTCGCCGCCACCCTTGTTCTCTGGCTCGGCGATTGGGGCGTCTGGCGCATCCGCGTCCACCACGGCGGCGGGTATGACACCGTGCAGGTCACCCAACTCCTCCTTATCCCGCTCAAAAACCACCGCATCACCGCCGACGCCCAAAGCACCATCGACCAGCCCTGCACCCGATCCATCTTCCCCCACGCGGGCGACGACCCCTGCTGGTGGGTCCGCCGCCATACCACCCAAATGCAGTCCGCATCGCTCTAACGTCGCCCACAAATCGAACGCGAGCGACTAAGGGAAAGAAAACCTCACCGCCGCGCGAAAGGCGCATCCGGCCGACGGCGAGTCCTCTTTCGGGAACCCGGCGCAGAATTCTGCCAAATCAATCCCCTCGATTCGCTACACTGGAAATAGAGCAATATCAGACTCAAAAGCCACGGCTCATGCCGTGGCTTTTTCGTGCCCGTAACTCTTTTGGCAAGACATATTTACCGTTAAACTCTCTGGAATGACATTTTTAGCCCTCGGGAAGCCGTCTAAACACATCATTCGAGGATGTTTACAGCGGGCCCTCCGGTGACGGGAGGGGGGAGGGGGGTCCGCTCGGACGAGCTACTTCTCCAGCGGCACCGGCGGCGGATTGCGCTCCACAAAGTTCCGCTGGTGCCAGTAAGGATAGATCGCCGTCCGCGCGCTGGCTTTATCCAGCTTCGCCACCTGGGCCTCAGTCAGTTTGAAATCGGCTGCCGCCAGGTTCTGCTTCAACTGCTCTTCATTGCGCGCGCCGAGGATTACGCTCGAGATCGTCGGCCGCTGCAACAGCCAATTGATCGCGACCTGCGGCACGCTGCGTCCGGTCTCTTTCGCCACCGCGTCCAGCGCGTCAACGACGTCGTACAGATACTCGTCGTCCACCTGCGGCCCTTCGGCGGCTGCCTTGTGCAGACGGCTCGTCTCCGGCATGGGATGGCCGCGGCGGATCTTGCCCGTCAGCCGACCCCAGCCCAGCGGACTCCACACCAGCGTCCCCACGCCCTGGTCGAGCGCAAGCGGCATCAGCTCCCACTCATACTCGCGCCCGACCAGCGAGTAATAGCCCTGGTACGCCACATACCGGGCCCACCCATACCGGTCCGATACCGCAAGCGACTTCATCAGATGCCAACCGGAAAAATTCGAACACGCAATGTAGCGCACCTTGCCCGAGCGCACCAGCGTGTTCAAGGTATCGAGCGTCTCTTCGACCGGAGTCAGCGCGTCGAAGCCATGCATGTGATAGACGTCGATGTAGTCGGTGCCCAGCCGCTTCAGGCTGGCATCGACCTCATCGAGAATGTGGTAGCGCGACGAACCGCTATCGTTCGGCCCTTTTCCCACCGCGAAGAAAGACTTGGTCGAGATCAGCACGTCGTGCCGCTTGCCCTCGAGCGCCTTGCCGAGAATCTGCTCCGAGAGGCCATTCGAATAACTATCGGCGGTATCAAAGAAGTTCACCCCCGCATCCAGACACAGTCCGATGAGACGCTTCGCCTCCTCAACGTCAGTGGCGCCCCACGCGCGGAAGAACTCGTTCCCGCCACCAAAGGTGGCGACCCCAAAGCACAACACAGGGACCTTCAAACCGGAGCGGCCAAGCAGTCGATATTCCATAGCAATCCAGATGAAGCTCACCGCCGCGAGGATGCAGTCTCAGATGCGGGCGAGAAGACGGTATTTGTGAAAACGGTCTACGGCGTCGTCACCTTGTGGAATGCGGTGTCCATCCCCGGCGGCGAAGGTACGGGAATCTGCTGCGCATCCAGTTGGATCAAGCGGTTGCCATCCAGCCGGAAGAGCGATCTCTCGCTGCTCGCGGTGAGCACGTAGAGGGTCGCCGACGGATCGGCCGTTCCCCGCTCGGTCGACCACGATCCCGTCATCACGCTGGTCAGCGTTCCGCCCGGCGCGTCGGTGTAGACACGCCGCAGCACGAATGGTGTCTCGCGCGGCGCGTGATAGAGCACCAGATGTTCCGTAAGCGCGCTGCAGTCGCCGCACGGCTCGGTGCGCTGGTACGCAGCAGGCTGCTGCATCTGCGACACCGGTGCCGGATGCGCCTCCTCCGGTCCCAGCGGCTCGCCCGCAACGGAGATCTGCACCATGTACGTCTTCTCGGGTTTCGCGGTACGCGACGACGACGTGCCATAGACCAGTGTCAACTCGCCGTCGCCATCCGCGATGGCACGCCAGGCGAAGCTGCTGGTGCCCTGGTCGCTCATGCGTCCGCCAAAGACGCGCTGCGCTGCGCCAAGCTCGGTGAGCTGCGCCGGCGCATGTCCCAGGACGCCCCATTGCCGCCCGGCGGCAGGCTCCGCCGGCAGATCGATACGCAGCACATCACCAGGATGCAGCGAGACCTGTACGCGCGATCCGTCGGCTGCACTGAGCCGCACCGTGACAGCACGCGCCTCTGTGACAAGCAGTGGAGGCACAAGCACAAGCAGTAGAAGGACGCGCAGCATTCGACAGCGATTCTAGTCCGCGAGACGAACTCAGCCGCGCAGATACACTAAACACAGCAACAGTCATGAGCGAGACCACGAAAGCTGTCCATCCGACGAAGGCTGTCATCAAGGCCGTGCGCGGCACCCGCGACCTGCTGCCACCGGAAACCGAGCTCTGGAATCATATCGACGTAACCGCGCGCCGCGTCTTCGCGCGCTATAACTTCGGCGAGATTCGCACCCCCGTCTTCGAGGACACCTCACTCTTCGCTCGCAGCGTAGGCGAAGAGACCGACATCGTCTCCAAGGAGATGTACACCTGGGAGGACAAGGCGCGCGCGCAGTCGGAGAAGGCGCAGTCGCTTACGCTGCGGCCGGAGAACACCGCCGGCGTCGTGCGCGCCTACATCGAGCACAAGCTCGGCGAGCAGGGGCTGCTCCAGAAGCTCTACTACATCGGTCCGCAGTTCCGGCGCGAGCGCCCGCAGAAGGGCCGCTATCGCCAGTTTTTCCAGATCGGCGCGGAGGTCATCGGACCGCCCAGCGCGGGCTCAGAGTCGCCGCTGCGCGATGCCGAGGTGCTGGAGATGCTGGCCACGCTGCTCGATGAGCTGGGCATTACCGGCTGGCGGCTGCTCATCAACTCGGTCGGCACCCCGGCAGATCGTCCGCGTTACATCGCGACCTTGCGCACAGCACTCGAGCCCGTTGTCGGCCAGATGTGCTCTGACTGCCAGCGCCGCGCGGAGACCAATCCGCTGCGCGTGCTCGACTGCAAGCACCCGGAAGACCAGCCGATCATTGCGACCTTGCCGCGCATCTGGGATTCGCTCGACGAGGCGTCGCGGGCGCACTTCCAGCAGGTCTGCGAGGCGCTCGATGCGTGCGGCGTGCCTTACGAGCACGATCACCGACTCGTCCGCGGCCTGGACTACTACACGCGCACCACCTTCGAGTTCCAGCACGGCGGCCTGGGCGCGCAGAATGCGCTGCTCGGCGGCGGCCGTTACGATGGTCTCTCCGAGGCCATCGGTGGCCCCCGTGCCCCCGGCATCGGCTTCGCCATAGGCGAAGACCGCCTGGTGCTCACCCTGCAGGCGCAGGCCGAGCAGCAACAATCCGCCGCGCGCGCCGACGCCTACATCGCGCCCATGGGTGAAGCGATGAACGCGAACGCTCTTGCGCTCGCACATGAACTACGTGCCGCGGGGCTGCGCGTGGATCTGGGCGATGGCAGCTTCCGGCTGAAGAAGTCGTTTGAAACAGCGGATAAGCTGGCGCGCAGGATCGTGATCCTGGGTGAAGACGAAGCCGCCTCCGGTATCCTGACGGTGAAGGACTTCGCCACCGGCGAGCAGACGAAGGTGCCCAAAGCCGATCTCAAGGCGCATCTGTCGTCGCACTAAGCAATTCAGAAAACACACCAGAAACCTAAGGGAACGCCATTGCTCGACTTTCTAGGAACATTGCAGCGCACCAATACCTGT
>DASYBK010000069.1:0-25262 GCA_036500805.1 Acidobacteriaceae bacterium
GTAAAGCCGCCCTTTCGGGCCTGCCTGCGGCGAATCTGTCTCCAGCTCCAAGGTCAAGCTGAGCCAGCCCAGGCTCAATGCGGCGGAGCCGCGCACCCAGCTCTCCGGACTGGCGCCGCAATAGGTCGCCGCCTGCAAGCCGTGGTCCTGCCCATCATGGCGACCGTCATGCGGCGCGACATAGGTTCCCCATCCAAGGATGGGGGGCGTGCCTTGCTGTGCACCGGCAGGCAGGCAGCAGAGCGCTAGCAGTATGGCAAAACGGGAGGGCATGCACCGAATGGTAGCGACAGACCCCAGCCGCCCCAATCCCGCTTTCCGGTGAGACTGTCTAAGTTACGCAAGCGCAACAGATTCTTACGCGAGGCCGAGTCCGGGTGCACCACGCCTTCCAACCCTCACCCCGCCATTCCAAGTACCCTGAGTCATGCCCGCCAAGCCCAAGGGTCGCATCGCCCCGCGCATCGACGAAGAGTTGCTCACCGACAACTTCTCCGAGCAGCTTGCATCGAGCTCCGTCCACGATGTCCTGGTCGCCGGAATCGCATTGCCGCCGCTTCTCAGCGCGCGAGGCCAGTCCGCCTCCATCGATGCCTGCATCTGGCGCTCTGTCACGCTCGCCGAACCGAACGCGCAACGTCTGCGCTTGCGCGACACGCGCATCGAAAACTCTGATCTCGCTAACATCAACCTGACCGGCAGCTCACTCGAGCGCGTAGAGATCCTCTCCACCCGGCTCACCGGCGCGACATGCAGCGAAATGCAAGCGAAGAGCCTTCTGTTTCGGGAGTGCAAACTCGACTTCGCGCTCTTTCGCATGGCACGCCTCGAACAGTGCGTCTTTGAGCGGTGCAATCTCGCTGAAGCCGATTTCTACGGCGCCGATCTTACCGGTGTGATCTTCCGCGGCTGCGATCTCAGCCGCGCCGACATCTCCCATGCCCGGCTCACCGGTGCCGACCTCCGCGACTGCCGGCTGGATGGCATGCGCGGCGCACCCGACGCCATGGACGGCCTCATCATCAGCCCGGATCAGGCCGCGCTGCTCATCACGCTCTTCGGCGTGCGCGTCGAAGGGTGACACTGGCGCGGCGCCTTCTGGTCCCGTTGCCATAAGCGCCGTCACGGCCTCCCTCGCGGAAAGCTTCATACAGGATTAAGCTAGAGGCGCGTATTCCTGAAGCCTGCCTCGCAGCTCCGAACGTTCTCCATCGAGGCTCTGGGGAGGACGCATGGCCAAGCTTCTCCGTGCACGTATTCCCGCCGTAAGGATCGTGCTTGCCGGGGCAGGCGTGCTGGTGCTTCTTAGCTTACCCGCGCCGCTCGCTGGGCAAAGCGCCGCATCTGTTTCCAACGTAGCCGAAGCAGACCTCCTTTCTCTGCCCGAGGCGCCGATACCAGTCCAATCCTCAACCTCGGAATCATCCAGCCCGGAGGCTTCATCCGCCGGCGATCAAACACCCACGCCTCAAACACCCACGTCCAATCCATCGCAAGCCGCGCAGCCGCAGCCCGCGCCGCCATCGCTGGGCGACCTCGGTCTCTCGCCCAGCCAGACTAAGCCCGATCCCGATCTGCAGGCGCGGCTCGACCGGCACACGCGCATGCTCCGCATTCACCAGCGCCTCGGCCTCATCACGCTCGCGCCGCTCGCCGGAGCCTGCATCACTTCCGCCTTCGCGCCGCCCGATCTGAAGAAGGGCAAGGACAACGCCACCGGTCGTGACATCCACCTCGGCCTCGGCGCGGCGTCCGTCACCATGTACGCCTTCACCGCTTCCTACGCCATCCGCGCGCCGCGGGTCTCTGACCAGCCCGCTCGCGGCGGCATCAAGCTGCACAAATATCTCATCTGGGTTCACGGTCCCGGCATGATCCTCACCCCTATCCTCGGCGCCATGGCTTACGACCAGGCCAACAATGGTGAGAAGGTCCACGGCATCGCATCCGCGCACGCCGCTGTTGCGTGGACCACTGTCGCTGCATATGGCGCGGCCATCGTCGCCGTCTCCTGGCCCATTCACGTCGCATCGTGGAAGCTCTAGGCCGGCCATGAAAACGACATTGCTTTGCGCCCTCCTTCTGCTTGCCCTGCCTCTGCGCGCGCGGCCAGACCAATCGCAGACAGACCAGTCGCAGCCAGACCAGTCATGGAGCCTCGGCCAGTCCACGCTCACCTATCACATGTCGCATCCGATCCATGAGGTCGATGGCGTCAGCCACGCCGCGCGCGGCAAAGGCGTCTGCCACGCCGGCCAATGCGATTTCCTCGTCGCCGCTCCGGTCAAATCCTTCGACTCCGGCGACTCCAACCGCGACCTCCACATGCTCCAGACCACGCGCGGCGCGGAGTTTCCCGTGGTCACCGTGCGCTTCCGCCTGCCGCAGTCCACTCTCAACCAGCCCACTCTGGACTGCGATCTGGAAATCCAGTTCGCCGGCACCACTGCGCACTATCCGCACGTCGCCTTTCATCAGACCATCGAAGGCCCAGCCCACCACATCACAGGCGTCATCCCGTCCACCCTCACCGACTTCAAAATCGCAGCGCCAACCTTCCTCACCGTGCCCATCAAGAACGAAATCCCGGTTCGCGTCGACATGACGTGGAGTCCCTCCTAGTTTTTCGACGTCATCCACGCGCAGATCCAGCGCGTCCCCGTCGCCTCAGCCATCGCTGCATACCACCACTTCGACCAGATATCTCCGCGCAGATATTTTCCGTGCGAAAGCATGGAACGGTATTTGCAGTATCAAGGACAAAGCGCGTCCGCGATCGCAGGGCGTCCACTCGTATGCACTGCGGCTGGGGTATAGTAATTAGATAACCATGCGAGGAGCAGGCCAGGACCGGGCGCGGCAAAGGCACACACATTTCGTCTTCGCCCTCTTGTGCGTCTTCATTTTTCTCTTCGGCACTACCGTCCAACAGGCGCACTTTCATCGGGATGGGCTCACTCACGCCGATTGCGTGTTCTGCCACACCGCGCAGCATGTAGTCGAGTCATCCGCCCCATGCTGTGCGCAGCAAATTCTCCTCCCGTCGACTCGCGTTATCCTCTCGATTGAACCGCTCTACCGCGAGCACCTCTTCTCCTTCTGCCACTGGAACAGACCTCCGCCTGATCTGACTGCTACCGCCTAGCATTTTCGGTAATACGGTGTCCGGCGGAGATGCACTCGGCGTGGCTTTTCCTTCAAGAAAAGCCACCAGAGCCGCCGCTGAACGGTCTACACCTATACCGAAAATGCTCTAGCACCGCTGGCAAAACAATCAGAGACTTTTTCCAGGAGGCTTCCTATGCGCACGCCTGCGCGCACCTTTTTTCCTATTCTTTTCGCCTTTCTATTTTCTGCGCTTTTTTCAGCGCTCTACGCACAATCGAACTCTGGGCTTATCTCCGGCGTCATCACCGACCCATCGGGCGCCGTCGTTCCGGGAGCTACAGTTTCCATACAAAATCCCGTCAGCCAATATACCCGCACCGCAACCACCGACAAAGCTGGACATTTCCAGTTCCCCAACGTGCCGTTTAATCCCTATCACCTCACCGTCGTGATGAACGGCTTTGGGTCCGTCGTCCAGGATGTCGATGTCAACTCCGTGGTGCCTGTCAACGTAAACATTCCCCTCAAACTCAGTACGGCATCGAGCACGGTGACCGTCACGGGCGAGGATCTGATCGAGAACGACCCGACCTTTCACACCGACGTTGATCGCAGCTTGTTTCAAAAGCTTCCGCTGGAAAGCCAGTCTTCTTCCCTCAGCTCACTCGTCACCCTGGCGTCACCTGGTGTCGCGGCCGACTCCAATGGTCTGTTCCACGGTCTCGGAGATCACGCATCCAACTCCTTCTCCGTCGACGGTCAACCCATCACCGACCAGCAGAGCAAGGTGTTTTCGAATCAGATTCCGACCAACTCGGTGCAATCGCTTGAGGTAATCGATGGCGCGCCCCCTGCGGAATATGGCGGCAAGACCAGCCTTGTTATCAACGTCACCACGCGCTCCGGACAGGGCCTCACACAACCGACCGGCAGCATCTCAAGCTCTTACGGCAGCTTTGGCTCCGCGACTGGCTCTATCGACTTAGGCTACGGCGGACCGAACTGGGGCAACTTCTTCGAACTGGATGGACTCAATACCGGACGATTTCTCGATCCGCCCGAATTTACGGTCTTCCACGACAAAGGCAACGAGCAAAACCTCTTCGACCGCGTCGATTACAACCTGACAAAGGTTGATTCGGTTCATACCAATTTCAACTACTCACGTTCTTGGTTCCAGACGCCCAATGCATATGACAATGTGAATGTCTCGAACATCGTCAGCGGAGGCTCGAGCGCCAATCCTGTATTTGGCAACGTCGGCGACACCGACCAACACTCCAAAATCGAAACATTCAATATCGCGCCCACCTACACTCGGTTGATTGGCACCGATTCGGTCTTCAACTTCGGCGCCTACGTCAGGCGGGACGCCTACAACTACTATCCCAGTGGCAACCCGCTTGCCGATCTTGGGCCGCCAAGTCTGCAGACCTCGTCTATCTCCCAATACCGTACGCTCACTAACGCCGGCCTTCGCTCGGATTTCTCGTATGTGAAGGGGATCAACAACATCAAAGCTGGAGCCGTCTATGAGCAGACGTTCCTCAGGGAGACTGACAATCTCGGCGTAGTCTATCCGCTCTATAACTCGCCCTGCGTCGACGTAAATGGCAATCCGCTGCCTGGATACTCCGATCCGTCGCAGTGCCCGGGCGGCGTGTCAGGCCAGAATCCTTCTTACAATCCTGTTCTCGCACCCTACGACCTAACTCGCGGCGGCACCCTCTTTAACTACTTCGGCCACACCGACGTAAAAGAGCTCGCCCTCTATATTGAGGACCAGATCAAGGCTGGAAACTGGGTCGTCAACCTGGGAATTCGTGGCGATCTGTATAACGGACTCACCGTTACCCGACAGCCGGAGCCACGCCTCGGCGTTGCCTACAGCGTCAGGCCGACCAACACCGTGCTCAGCGTCTCCTATGCGCGCACACTCGAGACTCCGTTCAACGAAAACCTGGTGCTTTCCAGCCAGGGTTGTTCGAATGACGTATTGGCCCCGTTGCTTGCCTGCTCTCCAGGCGTCTCCGGAACGCTCCAGCCGGGCTTCCGCAACGAGTTTCATGCCAGCGTGCAACAGGCCTTTGGAAAGAACTTTGTCGTCGGCGCCGAGTACATCTGGAAATATACGCACAACGCCTTCGATTTTAGCGTGCTGGGCAACACTCCCATCACCTTCCCCATCGACTGGCACAACTCAAAGATCCCCGGCTTCGCACTGCATGCCAGTGTTCCCAACTTCCACAACATCAGCGGCTATGTCGTGATGTCCTCGGTGGCCGCCCGCTTCTTCCCCCCGCAGGTTGCTGGCGCCGGAGCCACCGTCGGACAGACCGGACTTCCCTTCCGCATCGATCACGACGAGAAATTCAACGAGACAACGCATGTCCAATATCAGGTGCCGTACAAGTGGGGCCCATGGGTCGGCTTCAATTGGCGCTATGACAGCGGCTTGGTTGCTGGCAACGCTCCTTGTTATGGACTTAGTTCTCTAGACCCCAACACTCCATGTGGTGCGACCACAACGGAGCTCAATGGTCAACCGGCGATCCAGATGGTGAGCGCCTTTGGTATCCCCCTGACTGCCGACCAGGAGTTCCAGGCCGGTCTCGCATGCAATGGCGTCAAAGCAACACCTTACGCCGCGCTGCCTAGCGTCTGCCTCGCCTCGCAGTTCACGTCGAGCCTGATCTCGATCCCCGCACCGAATACCGGCAACAATGACAAGAACCCGCAACGCATCGCATCGCGAAGCCTCTTCGACGCCTCCGTTGGCCAAGACAACCTCTTCAACGGCGACAAATACAAATGGAGCCTTCGTCTCACTGGCGTAAACATCGCCAACAAATACGCGCTCTATAACTTCCTCTCCACCTTCAGCGGAACCCACTATGTCACGCCGCGGGCGCTGACCGCAGAAGTCGGCTTTCACTTCTAACTTCAGCCGCATTGCACAAGCGACAAGGGTAACAACGGATGTTGCCCTTATCGCTTTCTCTTCGGGGGATGATCGTGGCGCGAGGCTTTCGTTTGGGGAGAGGTAGTGTCCGCCGCGTGCGCGAGATCAAGTGGACGCCGCGGCAAATCATCGGTCTTGTGCTTTTGATTGCGATCTGCGCAGCCGGATGCATCGAGATCGCATTGTGGCTGAAAACTCATCCGCTGCCGGAGTAGGTTTCGAGCAGGGAAGGGCCGCTCTACTCAGGCGCGGCCAGCGAACTCCCGCGTCTCCGTCGCCACTTTGATCTTCTCGCCCTCTTTTATGTAGAAGGGCACGCGCACCTCCGCCCCCGTCTCCAGCCGCGCCGGTTTGGTCACGCTGCCGCTCGCCGTGTCGCCGCGCACGCCCGGCTCGGTATAACTCACCACCAGCTCCACCTGTGCCGGCAGCTCCAGCCCGATCGGGTTGCCGTTATACATATCAATCTTTACGATCGTCCCTTCGATCAGCAGATCGAGCGCGTCCTTCACCATCTCGCCGCTGAGCGCCAGCGTCTCGAAGCTCTCCTGGTTCAGGAAGTACGAGCCATCCCCGTCGCTGTAAAGATACGATGCATCCACCGTCTCCAGATCCGGCTCCTTGAACTTATCCCCCGCCTTGAATGTCTTGTCGAAAACTGCGCGCGTCAGCATATTGCGCATCCGCAGCCGCACCAGCGTCTGCCCGCCCCGCGCCGTCGGCGTCGATATCTCCGCTTCCATGCAGTAATACGGCACATTCTCAAACTCGAACGTCATCTTGCGCTTCACATCCATCGCATCGATCAATGCAGCCATTAGTTCCTCAAAACTAACCTTGAAAGTGAAAGTGACTTACAGCGAATCTTCAGCCGACACAGTCTCCGGGAAAGACGAGATAGCCGGAATAGCTGAGATAGATAAATCGTCGATCGCATACCGCGGAGCCTTCACCAGCAGCGCTTCGATGGCCGCCACCGGGCGGATGCCGCCCCGTGCCCCCTCGTGCATGCAATTCAGCGCCGCCGCCGCACAGGAAAAATCAAGCTGCCGCTCCAGCCCCCATCCCTGCAGCAATCCATAGATAAATCCGGCATGGAAGATATCTCCCGCACCCGTAGTATCCACCACCGGCACGCGGTACGCCGCCGCATGCAGAAAGTGTCTGCCGTCCCAGGCCAGCACGCCATCCTGCCCCAGCGTCGCCGCTGTCAGCGCGCATCCGTAGCGCGTCTGTATCTCTCGCAGCGCCGCTTTTAAATCCGTCCCACCCGTCAGCCGGCACGGAAAATCCCGGCTCACCACCAGGTAGTCGACCTTCTCGATCAGCGCGTCCACTCCCGGATAAATCTCATCCAGATCCGCCACCACCGGCACGCCTGCCTTGCGCGCCCAGCTCGCCGCAAGTGTCGCAGCGGCTGTGTCATGACCATCCACATGCAGCGCGCGTGCGTTCACAATCCACTCGCGCTTCAGCTCCTCCGGCCGCAGCACAACCCGCTCATCCCGCCGGCACATCACCGTGCGCTCGCCCCGCCGGTCCACCAGGATCAGCGATCGCGCACTCGCCGTCTCCGGAACATAGACCAGTTGGGCCTCCACGCCTGTGCGCTCAAACTCCCGCGCATGCAGCCGCGCCGCCTCGTCATCGCCCAGCTTGCCCACATAGCGCGTGCGCAAGCCCCACGTCTGGCAGGCCACCACGGTCGAAGCCACCTGCCCGCCCGGCGTCACCCGCTCCGCGTCATACTCCACCTTCGAACCGCATTCCGGAAACTCCGCTATCTGGATCGTAGTATCGGTAGCATTCAGCCCCACCCCCACCACATCCACCTTCGCTGCTCGCGTCATCCCACGATTCTATCGGTGCGCCGCCTCATCGCGCACACCCGCAGCTACAGACAGCAAAAGGGCAGGTCTGGTCAAGACCTGCCCTTCACGGCGCACCGGGCGCCTTATTCTTCAGCTAGCGGATATTGAAGCGGGTGTGATCGAGCGATGGTGTCAACGCGACCAGCATATCTCCGCGGTGATATTTCCCGAAGGTGCTGGCGGCATACACCTCTGTTCCCGCCGGTGCCTTGACCACGAGCAGATCATTGGGCATCATCGTGTACTTGCGACCGTCAATCTGCACATCGCGGAACGTGACGCCCTTGTTCACCAGTGTCACATAGACTCGAGTGTCCTTTGTGTGAGTCGCGCGAAGATCATGATTCGTCCCTGCTGCAGACGCCGATGCGACTGCGCAGACCGACAATGCCAGAAGAGTGAATGAGCGAAGCATACGTCCCTCTCTTTGCCTGCCTAACAGGAGTGAGTTATCTAGCGACAACGAGGAAACCATAGCTGCTCTGCTATACACCTGGGATCACCAAAGCTGCGACCGTCACCGCTCCTGCGACGAGCCGTGCATCGGCATCGCCAGGCCGGTGAGCCGACGCGTAGCCGGTCAGCAGAGATTTCGAAATCGGAGCTCTCAGGAAACCGTTATGCGCCGGCGAGCCGCCGATCGAGCCATGCGCATATAATCCCTGCGCCCGAGGAGGGCACATAACATGCGCATGCTAATGAAAATTTCTATCCCCGTGGACGCCGGCAACGCCGCGGCGCGCAGCGGCACCTTGGGAAGCACCCTCAAAGGAATTCTCGATGAACTCAAACCCGAAGCCGCGTACTTCACCGCCAACGAGTTTGGCGAACGCTGCGGTTATGTTGTCTTCGACATGAAAGAAACCTCTCAGATACCCTCGATCGCGGAGCCATTCTTTCTCGCCCTCAATGCCAGGGTCACCATCAGCCCGGCAATGACTCCGCAGGACCTCGCCACCGCAGCTCCAGGCATCGAGCGAGCCGTCAAGGCCTACGGAAAAACCGCAAAAGCCTGATCCAGAGTCCAGCCACTCGGCATCCCCCACCCGAGCTTTCCATGCGTTGCGGCGCGGTCGGTCCCGCCTGCTCAGAGCAGCTCCGCGTCGTGCGCCTCGAACACCGCCCGCAGCGCTGCAGGGCTCAGTCTGCATTTGTAGATTTGTTGATCTGACGATAGTCTCGGAGGAGAACCGGTGACAAAATGCCTAAAGAATTTCACTTCATACTAGGACAGCAGAGTGATGACTGTGTTGCACTCCACTTTACGGTTGAGGCGGAAAGCCCCCAAGATGCGGTTTCTCGTGCAAACGATCTATTGCTCGGAAGCCGTAGCGGCCTGGACGTCGATATTTTCACTGAGGGCTTCTTCGGACTTCGCATCTATTTCGGCAAGAAGATGAAAGTTACGGAAGACAATATCTGCGAAAGTTTCCCTGTCTAACATGAAATGTGATCAAGAGTATATTTTCCGTTGCCATCGAATCGAACTAAGCCTACATCACGAAGAACTTGCAATTGTTGTCTAATCTTTGCTTCGAGATGTCTATTATTCGGATAAACAGCCGAAAAATGTTTCTTCCTACTATAGATATCGTTCAATGTGAACTGTTTTAATCCACTTTCGCGCAAGACTTTCAAGACAAGATTTGTCCATCCCCTTTCCATTGCAGGAATTCTGACCAGCGTCTGAAATTGGCTGAACTTTCTCCTTACGTCGGCTTTCAAAATCAATCTACGCGATTCAATTATGTCGATCTCCGCATCTGGCGAAATTCGATCCAAGCGGATATTGCACCCTGTCCAGCCAGCCCGCTTGGCCGTGATAGCAAGTGGTCTACGTTTTTCTATAACCGAGGGCGTTAAGAACGCGGCATGCAGCGCGGAGAGGCGGGTGACACACCATTGCTCGTTTCGTTCAAGCATGAGAATCGTCGGGGCGGTTCCCTGCGAAATCTTCAACATCAATGTTCTGTAGGCTCCGTCAACCAATGTGCGTGTCGGTCTTCGCGAAAAGGTCTTTAATTCATATTCATGACTGCATTGTAGACAATGAAAGTCAGTAAACCGAGTGTTCGCTTTGGAGCGTATGATTTCATCAGAATCACATGCCAGGCAATAACCGTTGGCTGCGAACCAACTCTCAGAAATGACGCGCGCTTTCTGAGACATACTTGAGTACTGAGCCGCTACTTCAGGGTCACATTCTAGTTTCATTAAAAGTCGTTGTGGCGATTGGTCCAGAGACCATGTTCGGGCGGTCTGTTCAGACGATTTTTACATAGCCTAAAGCCAAGTGCCGCATCCCCACCTCACCCAACCAAAAACCACCGCTCATAAGCCCACCGCAACACCCCAGGGCATAATCGGAATCCAAGTCCTCAAGCAATAGCTGTAAGACCCTTCGCCTCTGCCAGTGAGAGCAATTTGAGCGATGGTCCACTCGGAGTCTTCTCGCCACGCTCCCATTGCGAGACCGTCGTGGGTGACACATTCAAGTGATGGGCGAAAACCGCCTGGCTCACATGGGCCTTCCGCCGCAGCCGCACAATCGCCTGCGCCGTAAAAGGCTTTACTGGCGTGAGGCAGAGATTGTCGAATTCACGCATGGTCTGCGCGCTGATCAGACCTGCATCATGAAAATCCAACGCCGTCTCATGCACCACGGCGAGGCGATCGCTGCGCTTCTTTGCCATCTTTGACTCCATCTCTCTTGGTGATCTCAATCAATGTGCCCGCTGCCAGGGCATTCGATATCTGTTTGTTATCCCAACTGAGCAATATGCCCGCCAGCTTGCGATAGCCTTTCAACTCATCCTCAGTAAAGTTTGCTTTGTCTTTCTTTGCAAAAATGTCGATAAAGATCGCCCGACTTCCTTTGCGGAATACGACGATCGTTCGCAGGCTTCCTGATTTCCCCTGTCCCGGTCTTGCGAGCCGCTGCTTTATCAAGCCGCGTCCAAGATTCGCTTCTATCAAGCCATCCTCAGCCTCAGTAACGCATCTGATCAGCCAGTTCGCCTCTACGCCTTCTGCTCTCGCGAGACGCGCAAATACCTTTGTCTGAAAGACACGTATCCGGCCCGATTCCGCCACATAGACACTATAGCACTAAGTGCTATAGTAAGCAAAAGAGACTTTAGAGCCTGGTGAGCCAAGTCACCCAACCAAAAACCACCGCGCATGAGCCCGCCGTAACACCCCAGGCATAATCGGAATCCCCGAAGCCGATCCCACCACCGCATCCACCCCGCAGTGCGGACACACCGCCGTCTCATTTCCGGACTCGTCCTCCAGCCAGCGCACAATCTCGCTCGGGAAATAAATCCGCTCGCACTCCAGGCAGCCGCACACCTCACTCGCTTCGAGCTCCATCCGGTTCGCCCGTGTGTGCCGGTGCAGCCGGCTCGCCTCGCGCTCGCGGTCGATCCGCACCCGCATCACGGCAAATAACAGCGCCGCGGCGACAAATAAGGGCCAGGTCAGACTTAAAGACAGGGCCAATCCAGAGAGAATCGCGTCCCACCCGCCGCCAGACGACGATACGGCCCAGACAAACGCGGCAAACGCCGCCACGGCGCCCGCCATCACTCCGATCGTCGCCGCGCGCGTCTCGCGAAACGCCGCCGCCGCAGGCAGCACGCACACCAGCGGCACCAGCGTGACCCACGCATGTCCGCGCACATCCACGGAAACCAGCCCCTGCGCAACCGACACCGCATCGCCGAGCACAAGAATCAACTGCGCCCACAGCAACACAACTTCAACGCGGCTCCGGATCGGGGACAAAGGGGTGTCGCTACTGAACGACTGCCTTGGTGATATTGAACTGGCCTCCGCGATTGTCGACGTGGACGATCGTCCCTTCAGCAACTTCAATCTTTTCCGCCAGCCAGTCAGGAATCGGCACCACCAGATCGTCGCAGTCGATCTCCGAGATTTGCCGGCAGACCAGATGCAGATCGCAACCGCCCTCATCGAGCGGTATGCGCAGGACGAGGCGTGAGCCTTCGCGTTCGATCGGTCCGCGCAGAGAGACAAAGTCGTCATTATTCATGGGGATCGCTCACGCGTACTCTAACCGGAAATGAGTGAGATGCAAGGTATGCAGCCGGGTTCCTGCACCAAACAACGAGGCTGGGATCGTTCAACCTATGCCCGCCGGCTCCCATATCGGGACGACAACCAAATCGGGACGGCAATCCAGGAAGCGTGCAGAAACCTGCCGGTTATCTCCATCGATTTCGCTACACTTGAAATAGAGCCAGTTCCAATCCAAGAATCAAACCGCCAAAGGCTGCCGCTAAGTCCTTTCCTTGGGCATATTTACAGGTAAGTCCTGTAGAAAGACATTTTTAGCCCTCGGAAGGCAGTCTATCCCTTAGCAGGAAAAGAAGTTACAAGGCGACCCCCGGTGACGGGAGGGGGGTGGGGGGTAGGGTACCGTTACCCCCGCAGTAGAAACTTGGAGCGAGCGACCAAAGGAAGCGAGCAGCACGAAGCGAGCAGCACGAAGCGAGCAGCCACGATACGCGCCACCGGCGCCTCTGCCGGCGGCGGCGAGTCACTTTACCCCGATGACTGCCGTCCCAAAGGGCGGGATCGTCATGTGGTCCAGCCGGATCGTCTTGTTCTCGTAACCGTAGCTGTTCAGGAGCATCAGCCCGACGCCCCCCGTCACCCCCTGCGCCGTCAGGTCATACGTCACCATCCGCGGCTGGTCGCTCATATTTAGCGCGACCAGCACCGAGCGCCCGTTCCCCAGGTAGTGGCGCAGGAACGAAAACACATTCGGATCGTCCGGATTGATCGTCACATAGCCGCCGCTCTTGAGCGCAGGCTCGGTTCGCCGCAGCGCCAGCAGTTGCTTGTAGAAGTTCAGGATGGAGTCCGGTTCCTTCGACTCGACGTCCACGTTATATGTCACCGAACTCGGCGGAATCGGCAGCCACGGCTTCGCCGTCGGCCAGGTGAACCCGGCATTCGGCCGTGCCGGCGTCCACTGCATCGGCGTGCGCTCGCCGTCGCGCCCCTTGTCCTTCGGCCACCCGGTGCGCCCCACCGGATCGCGTACATCCTCGATGCGCGTCGGCACCGTCGTGCGCATGCCGATCTCCTCGCCGTAGTACATCTGCGGCGTTGCGCGCGGCGTCAGCAGGAGCGCCGCCATCAGCTTGGCGATCTGGTCATTGTGCTTGCCGTCGCCATAGCGGTCCCACTGCCGCGCCTGGTCATGATTGCTGAAGAAGTACTCCGGCCACCCATGAGCCGGGTTGTTCTCCACATCATCAAAAAGCTTGCGAAATTTCGTCGCGGATAGCTCATTCACATCCGCGATCTGGAAATCCATCGGCAACTGCACTTCGTCATTGTGCGTGCCATACATCTTCGACAGTTCCACAATGTTCGGCTCATCCGCCTCGGAGATCAGCACCGGATTTCCCGGATAGCTATCGACGACCTTCCGCATCTCCTTGAGCACATCGTGCACTTCCGGCAGATTGTCCGTGTACTTGTGTTCGATATTCGGATCGCCGAAAGCATTCTTGCCCGGCAGAATCGGATCGTCGTGCAGGTTCGGGTCCTCGAAGAGCCGCGAGATCGCATCGATGCGGAAGCCGGCAACGCCCTTGTTCAGCCAGAAGCGCATGATGTCGTACATCGCTTTGCGTACTTCGGGATTGCGCCAGTTCAGGTCCGGCTGCTGCACATAGAAGTAGTGATAGTAGTACTGCTTGGTCTTCGGGTCGTAGGTCCACGCCGAATGGCCGAACCACGACTGCCAGTTGTTCGGCGGTCCGCCGTTCTTGCCGTCGCGCCAGATATACCAGTCGCGCTTGGGATTGGTCCGCGACGAGCGCGACTCCAGGAACCACGGGTTCTGGTCCGAGGTGTGGTTCATCACCATGTCCATGATCACCCGGAGGCCCTGCTGCTTCGCCGCCTTCATCAGGTTGTCGAAGTCCCCCATCGATCCGTACTGCGGGTCGATCGCCTCGTAGTCGGCAATGTCATAGCCGAAGTCCACCTGCGGCGACGGATACATCGGCGTGATCCAGATCGCGTCGATACCCAGCGACTTGAGGTAGCTCAGCCGCTGCGTGATGCCCTTGATGTCGCCCACGCCGTCGCCGTTGGTGTCCTGGAAGCTGCGCGGATACACCTCGTAGATCACCGCATGCTTCCACCACACATCGCCGTTGGTCTTCAGCGGCTCGGCCTGCGTCTGCGCCGCCGCCGCACCGCACGCCGCCACGATCAAGCAGATCAGGCAACACAATCGCCGCATGGACACTCCTCCTGAGAGCAAGCGACAGCATACGCGAAGAGAGTGAGCCCCGCACGTCCGGCCGGCTTGACCGTCGTCCACCCGGCCACACACAATGGCAGCCGTGCATCCCTTGCTGGACCAAACCCGGGAACTCTTGGCCGCCTCCCTGGCCGGCCGCTCCGCCGAACAGGTCACCCGCCACCCCGGTGGCGATCCCACGCGATGGAGCGCGCAGCAGGTCGTCGAGCACCTCTCCGCCACCTGGCGCAGCACCACGCGCGGCCTCGAAGATCGGCTGCAGAAGGGCAGACCCCTGCGTACCCCTCCCACACTCGCGCAGCGCGTCCGGCAGTTCACAGTCTGCGAATGCGGCTTTGTTCCCCAAGGCCAAAAGGCTCCCCCGCAGGTGGAACCCGCGGACACGCAAGGGGAGGCGATCAGCGGAGACGAGTTGATCGCCCGCTTCAGCACTACACTGGCGGCCATGGACCGGATGTTGAATCGGATCGAGCCGCAGGCGAAGGGTGCGCGGGTCCTGACGCATTTCCGGCTGGGCCCGCTGAGCGTTCGGCAATGGCGGCGTTTTCATCACGCCCACGCAAGACACCATGCGGCACAGATCGAGCGCGCTATTCGCGGCATCTGATGCAGCGGCTTATTTCACCTGGCTCAGCAGCAGCTTGCCGATGGTCTGCAACTGCATATTGGAAGTGCCTTCGTAGATCTTGCCGATCTTCGCGTCGCGGTACAGCTTTTCGACCGGATAGTCCTTCACGAAGCCATAGCCGCCGTAGATATCAACCGCCTTGCTTGCCGCCCGCTCTGCCACCTGCGAGGCAAAGTACTTGGCCATCGCGGCTTCCTTCACGAAGTCCAGCCCCGCATCCTTCAGCCGCGCCGCGTTGTAAACCATCAGCCGCGTCCCCTCGATCTCGGTCGCGATCTCCGCAAGCTGAAAGAGCACGCCCTGAAACTCGGCGATGGGCTTGCCGAATTGCTTGCGCTCCTTCGCGTAACGTGCGGCGTGGTTCCATGCCCCCTGCGCCAGCCCCAGCATCTGCGCGCCGATCCCGATGCGCCCCTCGTTCAGCGTCTCGATCGCGATCTTGTACCCTTTGCCGACCTCGCCCAGCACATTCGCCGCGGGCACTTTGCAGTCGTCGAAGATCAGCTCGCAGGTCGAGGAGGCGCGAATGCCGAGCTTGTCTTCCTTCTTGCCAACGGAGAAGCCGGGGAAGTGCTTCTCCACCAGGAACGCCGTGATTCCCTTGTACCCCGCGCCGCGATCCACCGTGGCGAAGACGATGAACAGCCCCGCCTCTTTGGCATTGGTGATCCACAGCTTCTGCCCATTCAACACGTAATGGTCACCCTTGCGCTCGGCCCGGGTCTCGAGCGCAAAGGCATCGCTGCCGGAGCCCGCCTCGCTCAGTGCATACGCGCCCACCATCTCGGTTGCGAGCTTGGGCAGATAATGCTTCTTCTGCGCCTCATTGCCCCAGCGCAGCAGCGCGTTGATCGAGAGCGTGTTCTGCACGTCCACCATCACGCCGACTGACGGATCGACTGCCGAGATCTCCTCCACCGCCAGAATCGCCTCGAAGAATGTGCCGCCTGAGCCGCCGTATTCCACCGGAATCTCAATTCCCATCAAGCCGAGATTGAAGAGCTGCGGCAGCAGTGACGCATGAAAGTGCTGTTCCTCATCCATCTTGCGCACCAGCGGGCCGATGATCTCCCCGGCAAACTGGCGAACGGTATCGCGGAACATCAGCTCGTCTTCCGAGAGCCGGCTCAGCGGTGCAGCGTGGGGAGATTCCAGTGCAGCGACAGCGGACATGCGGACACCTCACTTCTACAGATTGACGGGAGAAGAGACTGTGCGGTCTCCATCCAAACGGAAGAGTGTAGCAGGCTGCGATGAACGCGCGCATCCATAGGACATCGCCAAATCCGTTGTCGCGCCGTGTGCTCTGGGCATCATCTTTCCGCGTCATGTCGTTCCGGCATCAGCGTGACAGCTACCACCGATGCCACGGCCAGGATCATCGGCACCAGAAAGCCGTGATGAGGGAGATCCAGCGCGCTGATGGCGCCCAGAAAGGCTCCGCCGGCATAGGTGATCCAGCTCAGCAGGAACGCGCTCACCTTAGGCAGCGAATCGCGGGGGTTGGTGACGGCTTCGCCAAGCTGCTCCAAATCACCAGTGATGAACGTGGTATTAAGGCGGAGTCCGCCGATATAGCGAAAGGCGGCGTTTTGTAGGCCGAGAATGCCGGCCAACAGCAGCAGGAACAGATCAGTATGGGCTCCGGCATTCCTCCACGAGAGCATGAGCAGGATGATGGCCTCGACGCCGAGAACGAAGATGCGCTGTCTCTTCGTCACTTCTTTGCCGGTGACCCTCGCCAACAGACGAGCGACGATCACTCCGGCCAGAAAGGCTGCTACCAGGCCGGCGCGCAGCATTGCCTCTCCTAGCTTGCGCTGCAGGAGCGAGATGGCGAGCAGCACGGTGCCGCCGGTCATGTTCGCGACAAAAACCCGGCCGCAGAGCAGGTAAGCGGTCGCGTCGATCGAGCCGGCCACCGCGCAGAGCAGGCCGATCAGCGGTATCGCGCGTATTGCCGGCCGAGGTCGGCCGACCTGCATGGACATAGCGCTGAGTTGGATGCATCGACCGGCAGAACTTCGTCATCTCGCCGGAAGGCCGTGCTCAGGCAGGTAAACCCGGCCCTCGTTCCGCCGCCGGCTGCGCATTGTGCGATTCCGAGCGCCGGCGCGACGCCCAGGGTGAGCGATACACGATCGCCAGCTTCTCCCGCGAGAGGATCTTTCGTGCCTGCGTGCGCGCATGGTTTGCCCATGGACCTACAGGGTCGAGCTTGAGATAGACCGTCCAGTGGCGTAGCGCTCGGCGGCGCTCGCCGGTGCGCTCGTAGGCCAGCGCCAGGTTGTAGTGGGCATCCGCATACTTCGGCACCAGCCGGATCGCGTTGCGGTATGCTTCGATCGCGTCGGGCAGCCGCTCCAGCTCATCCAGCACGTTGCCCAGGTCGAAGAAGGCCAACGCATATCCCGGATCGGAGATCGTCGCGCGGCGATAGAGCTCCTCTGCGCGGCGAAACGCTCGCCGGTTGTAGCAGATCGTCCCCAGGTTGATCGAAGACGGCGCGTGGTGCGGGTCCAGATGCAGCACCTCTTCGTAGCCCTCGGCCGCTTCTTCCATCCGGCCGCTCTCCTCTAGCTGCACGGCCTCTAGAAACAGTGAGGAGACACGCGACTCCAGCGCGACTGGATTGGGGTTGGTGTTGGGTACGGCGCTGAGCTGTCCGGGCGCGGGCGCCTCGAAGTCGAAGACAAACTGCCGCGCGATCGGCTCCATCACCGCGCCGGAATGGCGAAAAAGCACCCGCGAGCCGCGGCGCGATGCCGTCGCCTCGAGCAAAGGATTGCTCATGCCGGAGACAGCCTGCATGGCATCCACCGAGGCTCGAATGTTCGCAACGGAAACCCGGTTCGCGCGGAGATCGCGGAGCTTTCGCAGCTTGACCAGGTCCTGAAAGCTGTAGGAATCGCCCGTCTCGATCAGGCCCGCACGCTCCCATGCCGTAATCTGCTTGGCACGAAGGCGCAGAATGCGAAGAACGTCCTGACGGCTATATCTGCTCACAGCGCCACGCTCGTCGAGGGGACGAAGCCCCATCTGCTACTGGACTGCTAACGCATCTTCCTGTTGCAAGGAACGCTCCACCTGCCACGAAGTGCAGCCGACATCCAGCTTCCGCATACACCTATGGGTGTATGCATTAGCGCGATTATGCGGAGTCGCCACAAGCGGCGCAAGCTGCAAAGCTTAAATAAAAGAGGAAAAATGGGTACGAAACCCTAAAGGAACCGAAGTTGGTTCCACCCCTTTGACTGGAGCCGACGACCGGACTTGAACCGGTGACCTGCCGATTACGAATCGGCTGCTCTACCAACTGAGCTACGTCGGCGTTCCTAGTGGATTGTAGCGTCGCCCGGCAGCAGCGGTAAAGTTGCGGCCCGTTTTGCGAACACTCGTCTTCTCGATTCACGGAAACACTATTGTGTGCCGATGATGCACATGAGCACAACGGATCACGCGATGCGCCCGGCGACCCCTCGCTGCGCCTTCAGGCGTTCGTTTGATTCGAGGATGACTTTGACTGCCTTCGACACGGCGAGGCTTATACAGACGCAGAAGCATCCTGGCAGGAACGATTCTGATGAGAGGTGTGAAGAAGGGCAGCGATGGTAAAAAGACGCATCCGCACCTCGTCCGGGCGCGAAAAAGCCACCCGGCAACAGGGTGGCTTTTTCTCTAGGGAGAATAGTTCCAACGGAGGCAAGGCCATCAGAACTTTCTTGGCGTCATAGTATGGGTGGCCTATGGGGGTGTCAAGGCCAAATCATTTTCACCGTAAACTGCAGATTTCATTGTGTTTGCCGGAAGGGCGGAGGACCGGATCATGATGTATTATATTCCCTTTTTGTTCGCCTAAGAAGGAAAATCGCTTCCAAATAACCCATGCTGTTTGTTGGTTTTACTGAAGAGGCTGCACCAGCTCTGGTTCAATTTGGGACAGGAGAACCGTTACCGTCCCGCTACAGACGGTCGCGCGTCTGCCACACCCCCCCGTCCTGCCTACCGCAGGTTGAGCTTGATGAACTCCATATCCTCCATCGAGGAGGCGGGCTTGCCCCGCGCGATGCGGTAAAGTGCCCGCCCGCCACCGAGAAAGATTCCCAGCAGAAACGTCGCGCCGCACGTGATCAGACAGAACGTCACCACGTTCACCAGCAGCTTCGCCGCCTTCGTCGGTTCGGAGATATACCCCGACGGATTGTTCCAGGTCACCGATGCTTCGTAGTTCACCTTGTCCAGCAGCTTGTGCGCGTCGGCAGCATCGAAGCCGCCGCTCGTGATGGCGACCAGCAGTCCGCTGCGCCGCGTTGCCAGCGCCTGCGTGTTGCTGCTCTCCAGTGCCGCGGTAAACGGCTGCTGTGGCTGGCTGCCTGCCTTCAGATAGCTGGCGATCGCCCGCTCCCGTTCCGCCGCAATCTGCGGCGTTGGATATTCGATGATCGTCAGCGTGCCCTCGCCGCTCCGCAGGTTAAAGCCGCCGCTCAACACTTCGGGGCTCTTGCTGAAGTCGACGAGCGTGGCGGGAAGCACGCCGCCGCCGCGTGTGTATGCCTGGGGCCCCAGCGAGTAGCGCGTGTGCGTCGGCTCCAGATCGGTGCGGGGCAGGAAGCCGGGCAGCACGGGCGGTACACCGGCAGCTCCGCCGACCATCGGTACCTTATCAGCAAGCTCGCGCAGCGCCGCGGCGGACATCGCCGTCAGGTGATCGAACTTCGCATCCACCACCGTCGCGCCATTCCAGAAGAGCACTCGGTCGCCGTTGGCTGCGCCCCCCTTGCCGATGTCCTCCGGCGCCGTCCCGGGAATGCGATAGAAGGTATACGCAGAGTAAGCGCCGGAAGAATCCGCGAAACGCATTGCTCGGATCGTCACCGTATTGATGTTGCTCTTGTAGATGCCGGAGGCGAAATCGCGGAACCCATCCTCTACCAGTACCTGCGCATTTGCGGCATCCGCCGTGCCTGGCGCCGTCGTCTTGTCGAGCTTGCCCTGCAGCTCAAATCCGGCAAAACTCTCCGGCAGCAACGGAGCGGGCATGGCGGTGGCGACCACTTCTTTGTCTTTTGGCGACGACTGGCCGCGAAGGGGCGGCACGAGAAAGAACGACGCCAGCAGAGCCGTGGCCGGGAGTGACAGACGAAGGAAAGACGAACGCGACATCATCTATCAGCTTACTCTTTCGATGCCGGCACGTGATCTGCAATGCTTTCCGGACGGGTGCAGCCCAGAAAGCATTGCCTATGCAGAAGATGGCTTACTTGGAGCCGTGGGCCTCGATGTGCGCCTTGGCGGCATGTTCCGCATGATCCGCTGCATGAACGTGATGGGCATGCGCCAGGTGCGCATGATGGGCGGCCTTCTCATGGTTGTCCGCCTCGTGGTGCCGGGCAGCTTCGTGGTGATGACGCGCAGCGTGCTCGTGATGCTCGGCTGCCTGTTTGTGATGATGGGCTGCTTCCTTTGACACGATGATTTCCCCTTTCGAATGAGACATGCGTCGTTGTTCCCAACGACCCCTCGAATTATTGGCAGCTCCGAGCAGCATCGGGTTCACGAAAGGGTTAAATGTCGATGAAGAAGTCGCGGTCGATCGGGTGGCTCAGTGGACGGGAATGCGGCTGCTGTTCTGCGCAACCCGCAGCCCGCTCAACCCATTCACGTAGCGCGCGATGCCGCGGTAGAGCGACTCCGCGATGCGCTCGCGATACTGTGGGTCGCGTAGCTCGGATGCGTCGTCGGGATTGGTAAGGAAGGAGATCTCCGCCAGGATCGACGGCATATTCGCGCCGATCAGCACCACGAAAGGCGCCTTTTTCACGCCGCGGTCGCGCAGCCCCGGATTGCCGCGTTCCAGCCCCGCATATAACGATGTCTCGACATCGGAAGCGAACTCGCGCGACTCGTCGATCTTGTCCTTCAGCGTGATCTTCTTCACCAGGCCGGAGAGCTCGTGGACCGATTCGTTGGAGACGGCATTCTCACGCGCCGCCACTTCCAGAGCGTCCGGCGATGTCGTGAAGTTCAGGTAATAGGTCTCCACCCCGCGCGCCGTCGGATCGGAGCTGGAGTTGGCGTGCACGCTGATGAACAGGTCTGCCTGCGCCTTGTTCGCGATCGCCGTGCGCTGCTCAAGCGGAACAAAGGTATCGTCATCGCGCGTGTAGATCACGTCCGCGCCCATCCGCTGTCGCAGCAGCTTGCCCAGACGCAGCGCTACATCCAGCACCACGTCCTTCTCCTGAATGCCGCCCGGTCCTATCGTGCCGCAGTCGTGTCCGCCGTGCCCGGCATCCACCACGATGCGACCGATCTTCAATCCCAGCGCACGCGTCAGCGAACGCTCGCCACCCAGCGTCGAGCTCGCCTCGCGCGATGTATTGCTGGGACTCGGGACTTCATCGTCGTCCTCGTCCGCCACGGCGTCGTTCGTCGCGCGCTGGTGTGAACTGGCCTTAGCAGTATCACGCGCGGAGCGCAATGAGTTCGAGGGAGGGGGCGCGCTCGCCGCAGTATCAGGTGTCTCGTCAGCGGAAACCGGCTTCACACTCGCGGCAATCGGCGCGGTCGTCGGCCTGCTGGTGGCTTTCACCTGGCCGGCCGTCGCGCCGACCGCCGCGATGTCGCGCAGCGCACGCGTCGCCTGTCTGCCGTTCTGGCCGCTTGCGGCGACCGGTTCCGGCCGGGCGTTCGCCGCCGGAGCCACAGGTGCGGGCGGCGCCGACGCTATCTGCTGCTGCTGCAGTTCGCTGCCCGGCGGCCGACCATGAATATCAATAATGAGCCGCCACGGATTCGGCAGAAAGAATGCCGAGTATTCCGTCACCTGGTTCACATCCAGCACAATGCGCGTGACGTTGTTCGAGAATTGCGCCACGCGAATCCGCTGCAGAAAACCGTCATCCGTCACCTTCACCGTCTTGCCGATCAGTTCCGGCGCAACCCGCGCTCCGTGCAGGTCGAAATAGATACGGTCAGGATTGGGCACGCGCGCAGCCTCGTACTGCACCCGGTCCTGCAGATCGATGGCAACCCGCGTGTACACGGGCGTGGACCAATGACGCACATTCGTGACCAGCGGGAGTTGCCCATGATGCTCCTCAGCAGCGATACGCACCGCGCCGGTCAGCGCGGGCTGTCCTTCAGCGTCTGTGGCCGGTTGCGTTGCCGGTGGTGCTGGCTGCGCGATCTCAGGCGCGGCCGATTGTGCAATCGCCTCCCCCGGGCGAGACGCGAGACGTGTTAGCTCGTTCGCGTGTGGAGCGCCGTTCGCTGCATCCGGCATCTCGCGCGATGCCGCGTGCGGCATACCCGGCGTTGTGGCGGAGGCGCGCGATGGCGGCGATTCGCCCTCGGCCGGTCCATCTTTCAGCTCGCCACTTGCGATGTCTTCCTGCTCATCATCCGACTTCTTGCGCCGCTTCTGGTGATCGATCTCCTTCAGTCCAGCGCGTGCCTGTGCCGACAGCGGATGCCGCGGATAGCTGCCGAGAAATTTCACATAGGCGGTCTCGGCCGCAGCCGGATCGTGCAGGTCGTGCAGGAAGATCGTCGCCTCCGCCAGCAGCGCCGGCGCCCGATAAGCGCTCGTTGGATATTGCGTGCGCAGAAACTCAAACTGCCCGATCGCGCTCAGCAGCGTTTTGTCCTGGTGGAAGATGCGTCCCTCTTCCGCGAGCAGGCCGGCGACCATATTCACGGACTCCGGCGCCTTCGGGTCCGCAGGGTTGCCGTGGTACACACTGCGATACGCATCCATCACGTGCTCGTATTCGCTGCGCGTGCGCGATGGCTCTGGGTGCGACTCGAGTGCATCCCGCAATTGCTCCGCGCGGGCAAAGGGCGTCAGCGCCGGATGTGTGGTGCGCCTGCCATGAGTGATGTGCCGGTGCGCGATAGCAGGCGAGCTCAGCAGCGCGAACGCCATCACAGCAACGGCAGGGAAGGCGCCGCGGCGGCATCGAGACGAGGAGAGGAGCCGTGCCGGCATAAGGATCGACGAGCTGCGCATATCTCCCGTGAATGGAAACCCGAAGAGCGGAATATAGACGCAGTTTTTCGACGAAAAAACTGAGACACCACTCCAACTGGGCGGCCAAGTCTAAAAAGAAACGCGTTCGCTAGCAGAACACGCTCATTATAGGTGGGTAGAACTCGGCGAAGGTGCGAAGAAAGCCCGGTGGATACCTAGTTGAATACCCTGTGGGGCGTTGCTTTAAGGGCCCCACTCCTTCGTCTCCGCCGCATCAGCCCAGCAGACTCCCAACCACCTCCGGAGCACCGGCGAGCGCGGCATCGAGCTGCGTCGCATCCTTGCCGCCCGCTTCGGCAAGGTCGGGCCGTCCCCCTCCAGAGCCGCCAACGCGCTGGGCGATCTGGCCCACGATCTTTCCCGCCTGTACGCGGCCTGTCAGATCTTTCGTCACGCCGACGATCAGTGCGACTTTGCCATCTTCGGCCGCGGAGCCCAGCACCACCACGCCCGAGCCAAGCTTGTTGCGCAGGTTATCCACCAGCGTGCGCATCTGTCCGCGATCGAGCGCAGCGACTCGCTGGGCCAGCACTTTCACGCCCTTGATCTCGATTGCCTGGTCCGCCGCCGATGCCACTGACGATGCAGCCGACTTCATCCGCGCCTGGTCCAGCTCGCGCCGCAGCCGCTTGATCTCGTCCTCCTGCGCCGTGAAGCGCTGACGCAACGCCTCCGCGGGTGCGGTCTCGCCCGAGCCTGCAACATGCGTGGCAAACTGCGCAGCCTCATAGCCGCGGCGAAACTCATCCAGCGCACCCATGCCGCTCACCGCCTCCACGCGCCGCACGCCCGACGACACGCTTGCTTCGGCCGTTAGTTTCAGCAAACCGATCTCGCCCGTCGCGCCCGTGTGCGTGCCGCCGCAGAGCTCAGTCGAAAAGTCGCCGATCTTCACCACGCGCACGCGCTCGCCATACTTCTCGCCGAAGAGCGCCATCGCCTTGTACTCATTCACGGCGACATCGATGGGTACATCGACCAGCGTTTTCACCGGTGTGTTTCCCAGCACTTCGCGGTTCACCATGTCTTCGATGTCCTGCAACTCCTCATCCGCCACAGCGGAAAAATGCGAGAAGTCAAAGCGCAGTCGCGATGGTGAAACCAGGGAGCCCGCCTGCTTGACGTGTGTACCCAGCACCTGACGCAACGCAGCATGCAGCAGGTGCGTGCCGGTATGGTTGCGCTGGGTCGCGTTGCGGAACTCAGCATCGACTACCGTGTCCACCCGCATGCCCAGCGTGATCGGCTGCTTCACACGTACGCGATGCGCGCGCACACCCTGTACCGGTTGCGTGCAGCCCAGCACCTCTGCAATGATAGTGTTGTGATCGTCGGAGCGCAGCCAGCCGTGATCGCCGACCTGTCCGCCGGAGTCGGCATAGAAGGATGTGTGGTTAAGCACGATCTCGACCTCCTCGCCTACGGCAGCCGCTGGAACGCCGGCGCCATCGCGCACGATCGCGAGCACCTCGCAATCGGTGGAAACGAGCTGGGAGTAGCCTTCGAAGACTGTTTTTGGCAGCTCGCGATACGCAGGGCTCGCGGATGCCTTAGTGCCGCCCTTCCATGAAGCGCGCGCGCGCGCCTGCTCCTCCGCGCGAGCTGCTTCAAAGCCGGTAAGATCGAACTCCAGCCCCTGGTCACGCGCTGCGTCGACCATGAAATCGAGTGGTAGGCCGTAGGTCTCATACAGATGAAATGCCTTCACTCCGGGATATGTGACCGTAGACGTGTCTTTCTTGCTCGCCAGTAGTGGAGCGAAATCCTGCTCCAGTCGAGCAAGACCTGTCTCCATCACCCGCGCGAACTGCCGCTCCTCCGCAAGCACGACTTTGCTTACGCGATCCGCGCTCTCGTTCAGCTCGGGATATGCGCCGGACATCTCATCGCGCACAGCGAAGACCATCTGGTGCATGAACGGCTCGTTCTGGCCCAACAAACGACCGTGCCGGATTCCACGGCGCAGGATCTTGCGCAGCACGTAGCCGCGTCCTTCGTTCGCCGGCAGTACGCCATCACTGATCAGGAACGTCGCGGCACGCGCGTGATCCGCGATGATGCGCAGTGACGGATTGCCAACCAGGTCGCCCTTCGCATGGGTAAGTTCGCCCGCCTTCTCGATCAGCGGAACGAAGAGATCCGTCTCGAAGTTCGACAGCTTGGCCTGCATGACGGCGGCCATGCGCTCCAGGCCCGCACCGGTATCGATCGAGGGCTTCGGCAGCAGCGCCAACTCACCCTGGGCATTGCGATCGAACTGCATGAAGACCAGGTTCCAAATCTCGACATAGCGCGCCTCGTCCTGGCCGAACGGCATGTCTTTGCCCGGGATCTCCGATGCCTCGATGCCCATG